>JBQTHR010000012.1:0-192438 GCA_052389675.1 Actinomycetota bacterium | reverse complement strand
CAGGAGCTGCGTAACTATGTTCGAAAGACCATCGGTAAGCCGTGTGCGGGAAAACCGCATGCACGGTTTGAAAGGGGAATGCGGAAACGGGCTCGCAAGAGCACCGCGCCGCTGACTACCAATGAATCGTTGGCGACGCTTTGCCGGATGGATCTACGTTCCTTGCAATCTGGCCTTCACCGCAGCGTTGCTGGGGGCGGTAGCAGGCCCGGGGAAGTTGACTTTGTCCGAGGCCGGCCTGACCGAGCAAACCCTGGGATCCTTGCCGTCGGGCCTTGCGCTCGGGCTGATCCCGGTTGGCGCAATGGCGCTGCTGATGGTTTCTGACCGGGGCCGCCGGTTGCTTGCCGATCCCCGCTTCGCCGGGCTCAGCCGCCGGGATGCACTGTTCGCGGTGCTGGTGAAGATCCCCTTAGGCACAGCTGTGGTCGAGGAGGTGTTGTTTCGCGGAGTCCTTCTGGGACTGCTGGCGCCCCGCGGAACGACCCAGGCGGTCGCCTTTTCCAGTGCGGTGTTCGGGCTGTGGCACGTTATGCCGACGATCAACCGGGTGCGGGCCGGCAACCCGCGGGCGAGCGCCGCCAACTGCGTTCGCGTTGTCGCTGCGGCGGTCCTGCTGAGTACGGCCGCCGGCGTCAGTTTCGCCTTGCTGCGGATGGAGTCGGGCAACCTCGGGGTGCCGGTAGGGTTCCACGCTGCGATCAACTCCGGAGGAGCCCTGCTGGCCTTCGCAGCCGACCGGAGGATCCGGCGAGATCAGCCGGCCGCAGGGCCCTCCTGTCGGCAGGTGAGTTAGCCAGCGGCGCAACAGATCAGCCCTCCGCGGGGCCCTCCGCGGGGCCCTCCTCGGGAAGGTAGCCCTTAGCCCAGTCGTCCTTTTTCCAAGCCGGGACCGGGGTAGACCGGTCTTCGTGAGGCACGTAACCCGATCGCTCGACCAGTTGGTAGCGGTGGATGTAGCGGGGACAGTTCGGGAAGACCTCTCGCACCTTTACCCGGACCATGAACTGCGCCTCGGGATAGTGGGGGAGGAGCAGGTCTTCAAAATGCAGTTCGGCGTCGCCGTGCAACCTTAGGCGATGGCCCTTTTCGAAGTCGATGAACAGCAATCCCACCGCCGGATTGGCCAATGTGTTGCCGGTGGAAAGGTACATCCCGTTGCCGTCGTAGTTGGGGAAGGCCAGCGTTGTTTCGTCTACCACCCGCACGAATCCCGGATCCCCGCCCTTGTAGGAGCAGGTGGGCCGGCCTTCGGCGTCGGCGGTGGCCAGGAAGAACATGTCCGCCCGCTCGATGAACGCCCGGTTGCCTTCGTCCAGCACTTCGGAGCGAAACTTCTCTTCTATCCGTCGGGCGATCCGATCAGTGCCGAAACGCTGCTGGAGACTGCGGCTGTCCGAATGGAACATCAAAACAACAAACCCAATAGGCCCCGGGCGATGGTGTAGGCGCCCACGATCATGAACAGCGCTGCCACAAGGATCAGCGGGCCTACCCACCAGTCCGTGCTTCGCTCCAGAGCAGTGGGCGCGCCGGTCTGCCGGTAGAGCGCTACAGCAGAGCCGGCTGAGTCGTGGACCACCGCGTGATCGGCTCCGCCGCCGTCCAGCCGGGAAGTGGCAACCAGCAGGTCGGTCACCTCGTCGGCGTTCAGCCGGATGGTCACCTCGTCCATCGGCCGGCCCCGTCCGTCGGTTAACTCCATCAGTCGGTGCCGAAGGCGGGGGCCAGGAAGGGGCTGATCGTTCCGGCCATCTGGAACAGCGCCTCCGCCCGGCTGTTGTCTTGGTCCAGGTGCGACAGCAGGTCGACACCGAGATAAAGAGCAACCACGGCGAAGGCGAGGGTCCGGGGGTTAACCGTGTCCTCGAACATCGATCCGGCCAGCATTTCGGTGATCACTCCCTCGGCGAAGCGAATCCACGGCTCCATCCGGGCTACCACCTCCGGACCCAGGTCGGGACGGGCCAAGCTGCCTGCGATCATCTCCGAGATCACCGTGATATGCCCCGAGGCCAGGTCCTCCCGGTACAGGCGGGTGGCGGTGCGGATCTTGCTGTCGACGTCCAGAGCGCTGCTCATCGAGTCCTTGTATCGGGACATACGCTCCAAGCTGGTCTTGTCCAGCGTTGCCAGAAGAAGATCGTTGAGGGTCCCGAAGTGGTAGAAGATCAGCGCTTGGTTGAACGAGCCACGGCGGGCAATCGCCCGGGCGCTTGTCCCAGCAAACCCCTCTTCCTTGAGCGTTTGGAAGGCGGCTTCGACTATCCGGTGCTTGGTCGAAGCGGGGGATTCTTCACGTTGCGCCATTTTCCTGGAATATCTCCACACCAACGCCGTTTGCACATTCCCGCCGATAGCCCATAATCCCTCTCGATTGGCGAGAGTGAGGCGGATGATGAGCGTAGACGAAATCGAAGAGCCCGGGGAAGACGACGAAGACGAAGAGGAGGACGGTGTCCCGGCTACCGCGGACGACGAGACCAGTTTTGACGAGTTCCTTTCCAAGGCCAAAGAAACAACCGATGCCGATGAGGAGGAGGACTCCCTTCTTGACCTCACCCGTGAGGAGCGCCTGGAATCCCTTTCGATACGCGCAGCCCCCAAGCAACCCAACGAGTTCGTGTGCACCTCGTGCCGGCTGGTCAAGCATGAGAGCCAGCTTGCCGACCGCACCCGCGAGCTCTGTCGAGACTGCGTCTAACACGATCCCCCAGTAAGCAGACCCTCGCCGGCCTGGCGGCGGGCGGGGCTTCCGGGCTGCTGTGCTTCCTGGCCTTTCCTCCGATCGATCTCGGGGCGCTCGCCTATGTTGCCCTGGTGCCGCTGGCGATGTACTTCCCGGGAGCCGGGCGGCGGCAGCTGGCTCTTGCCTCAGCGGCATTCGGGCTTAGCTTCTTCGGATTCCTGATCTACTGGATCCGGCTCTTCGGCGATCACGCTTACATCGGTTTGGTGGTCGTTCAAACGCTCTGGGTAGTAGCTTGCCTGCAGGTGGGCCGGCTGGTCCGAGACCGGGTAAGCGCATCTTGGGCGTGGCTGGCCTTCCCGACGGCCTACCTTGTAGGAGAGTTTGCCCGATCCTACCTTCCCTGGGGCGGCTTCGGCTGGGGCGCGCTGGGCTACTCGCAGCACAACAACTGGATCGCGTTGAAGCTAGCGCCCTACACCGGGGTGTGGGGGATATCGCTCACCGTGCTGCTGGTTAACGTCGTGATTGCCGGGACGATCCTGCGGCGCACGGCCTGGTCGGCCGGCGCCTTAAAGCCGCTGACAATTGCGTTGGTGCTGGTTATCGGGCCGGCGATCCTGCCCGGGGGAGCGCCGGACGGCCAGAGCGCGAGGATCGCGATGATTCAGGCCAACGTTCCGGAGGGCAGCTTCGATCCCAACGAAGATGACGAAGAGGTAGTGGGCAACCTGGTCCGGTTAACCAACGGGCTTGACCCGGAGGGCCTCTCCTTGGTGGTGTGGCCGGAGGGTTCTTTCGACCGGGATCCGTTTCGTGATCCAGATTTTCTGGAGGCTATCGAAGAGTCGGTAGCCCGGGTAGAAGCTCCGTTCATGATCGGCGCGCTGCTGGGTACCCGGGAAGGGGGGGTGCGCAACACCAGCTTGCTGTTCGACGCCGGGGGAGAGCTGGCGGGGATCTACACCAAGCAGCGGCTGGTGCCCTACGGCGAGTTTGTCCCGCTGCGCCCCGTATTGCAGCCGTGGATCAGGGCGTTGGATCGGATACCGGTGGATCTGGTAGCCGGCCGCCGCTCCACGGTCTTCGCTATCGCCGAGGGCCGTTTCGCCTCAGTGATCTGCTATGAGTCCGTATACCCGGACCTGGTGCGCTCAATGGTGCGGGAGGGTGCCCGGATGCTGGTAGTGTCCAACAACTTTTCCTCGTTCGACCGTTCCGCCGCCTCCGACCAGCACATCGCGTTCAGCCAGCTGCGGGCGGCCGAGCATCGGATGTGGGTAGCGCACATTTCCATAAGCGGCAAGTCCGCGGTGGTAGCCCCAGACGGAAGGGTCCTGGAGCGCACCGGGCTGTTCGAGGAGGCGGTGCTGACGCCGCAGGTGCGCTTCGCCACCGAAATCACCCCGTATGCCCGGCTGGGGGACTGGGTGCCCTACTCAGCGTTGGTTTTCATCGTCGCTGTGCTGGTTGCCGGCATGCGCCGCCGGCCAAGTGCCGTGCACACCGGCGGCGGATGAAAGTTCTGGTCGTGGTTCCTACCTACAACGAAGCGGGGACCATCCAAAGCCTTCTCACCAGGGTCCTGGCCTGCCATCCGGACCTACACATACTGGTGGTGGACGACAGTTCGCCCGACGGAACCGGCAAGCTGGTCGATGAGTTCGGAGAGGCCGGCCGGGTGGAGCTGATGACCAGGGGAGGAAAACAGGGACTCGGGCGGGCCTACGTCGCGGGGTTCTGCCGGGGCCTGGGGTCCGGCTACGACCTTCTGGTTGAGATAGACGCCGACTTGTCCCATAACCCGGCCGACCTGCCCCGGTTGATTGAGGCTACCAAGCATGCCGACCTTGTGATCGGCTCGCGCTACGTCCCCGGGGGAGACGTCTCCGGTTGGTCCGCAGGCAGGAAAATGCTCTCGCGCTGCGCCAACTTTTATGCCCGGAACCTGCTCGGGCTGGCCATCCGGGATGTCACCGCCGGGTTTCGCTGCTATCGCCGGGAGTTGCTCGAAGCGATAGACCTGGAATCGATTACAACCAACGGCTACGCCTTCCAGGTAGAGATGAGCTATCGCGCAGCTCGGGGGGGCTTCCGCATAACCGAGTTGCCGATAGTGTTCAAAGAACGCGAACTGGGAAGCTCGAAGATGTCGCGGCAGATCGCCGCCGAGGGATTGTTCTGGGTAGCTCGCCGGGCGATGCGAGACTGGTTTGCCCGTTGATAGCCTGCAGCCTAACGCGTTTGCGTAACACGGTGATGTGGTACGGTTAGCTGGATCATGGGTGAAACGTTAACTATTCGGCTCGGTCCCGACGATCGTGCTGCTTTGGAGGAGGCCGCCCGCCGGCAGGGGAGGGGGCTGAGTGCCTTTGTCCGGGGATTGGCAGAGGCTGAAGCTCGCCGGCTACGCCGAGAGGCAGCCCTGGCCGAAGGGGAGCGAGTGGTTTCTCATCTGCGCAGCAACTTTGAGGCCCGTGGCGAGCTTGAGGACTACGGTACCCCGCTCGGTCAGTCGTGAATCGGCCTGCAGCGGGAGCAATAGTAGTCGTTGACTGGCGGGGAGGTTCCCTACCGCAAGAGCCGAGTAAACTTCGACCGGCAGTGGTGGTCGAGGATCACGAGTTATTCCCGGAACAGTATCCGACCACGCTGGTGGTTCCGATGACCCGAGACGAGGGCTTGGCCCACGGCTCGTTTGCCGAGCGCATTGATCCCGACTCCGGCAACGGTGTGGAAACCACCTGCTGGGCGCTTTCCCACCACGTAACGAGCGTGCCGATGAGGCGAATCAGCGCTACGCCGTCACGCATAACAGCCGAGCAGCTAGCAAGGATCCGACAACGGATCGGTCTCGCGGTTGGGATTGTATAGGTTCGCTTTCGGTCTAAGAGGTTACTGACCAGGCAGTTGGACGTGCCCGTTGGTCGATGCCCGGCGCTCCACCTGGCGCCTACGGGCCCCCCGGGCAGCGTCCTCCAGAACCTCCTGTACCCGCTGCAAACGCTCCGTCTCCGAGCGGGTCTCCAGAAGCGCTTGCTTGAGCGGCAGGGGCAAGTCAATCTGGGCAGCAAGATGAAAGGCTAGGCCCCGGTGGTCGGGGATCGGCTCCGTCAGATCAAGTCCGGCGGCGGCCACCACCCGCCTGTACTCCTCCAGGCACGGCTCGTAGGCGGTATCCGGAGGCAGCTCAACTGTATCCGGATAGGGAGCGGTGGCCGCGGTCAGGTAGGTGCGTTCATCTTTGACCTCCAGCAGGTCAAAGCGGTCGCTGCCCTCGATGATGATGTTCAAGCGCCCATCCTCGAATCGTTCGATCACTTCAACGATAGCCACGGTAGTCCCAGTCTTGCGCATCCCGGCCCCGTCGGCGAGCACAATGCCGAATTCAACCTGTTCATCCAGGCAGCGATTGATCAGGTCTTTATAACGGGTCTCGAAGATGTGAAGAGCCGCCCGCTCGCCGGGAAGCACGACGATGCCCAAAGGAAACAATCCGATGTCGGCCATTCCTCAAGGCTACCGCCCCAGCGGCTTTGTGGCCTACATCGGATTGTTCTCGCCACCCATGAAACTGCAATAATCAACCTTATGGAAGACTCACGGTGCTTGAACTAAGCCTCGTCCCGCAGGCCGAAATGCAGCCGCGAGGCCCGTACGAACAGCTCGGCCCACTCCTCGAACTCCGGTTTGCTCCAGCTTCGCTCCCAGGGCGCTTCCTGGAGGATCGCCTCGATAAGTTTGGGGTAGGCAGTGTCGTGTTTGGGGGCGATGACGGTTGCCCGTTCCGGGTCTTCACCCGCCAGCGGAAGATGGCTCCCCTTGGGCAGCACCATCCGGGAATCGCTCACCTCGAAGAAGCCGGCTTGCCCGGCTGAGCGGGCGAACACCTGCCGGGCAAACCGGGCCTGGGTGCGAGTCACACCGGCCTGGATCATCTCTTGCTCGAGCCCGATCGGTGACGGCAACCTGCTCCCCCGGTGCTTGTCGAATATCCGGCTGTACAACTCCACATTTAAGAATGAGTCGACTCGGGCTTGACGGCGTTGCGTATCCTCCAGGATCCGACTTCCGAGCGACGTTATGGCCACCCGGTTGCGAGTTGCCTCGATCAGGCCGAACTGCCCAGCCGCTGCCAGCTTGTTGCGGAAAGCTCCGCTGTTGAGGGTGCTGTGCCCCAACCATGCCCCCAGTTGTTCGGGGCGGCTCTGTCCCCCGCTGTCCAAAACGTGTCTGGCCACCGTCTCAGCAAGCGCGAGATCGCAATAAGGAAAGGGCACTGTCGACCGGGTGCGCGTCCGCCTGGCGGGCAGCGGCACAGCTTCCAAGTGTCTATCGTCAGTCATTTGCTGCCTGGAGAGTACCAGACGTACGTCCCTAATGTCTAGTATTGTCTTTGGCATCATGTAATTCAGTTCGGACGCCAGACAGTTGTAATCCGTGTGAAACGGCTAAGGTGAAGGTTGAATTCAGGTATGGATGCCATGGTGCCCGGCGAAAGCCTTGCTGGTCTAGGCCGGGAGTGGCTGGACGAGAAGCGGACTATTGGCCGGGGGATATCGGCTCAGACCGAACTCGCCTATCGCCGGGACCTGACTGCCTGGGCCCGCGCCATCGCCGCCGCGGCGGGCAAGGCTGCGCCTTCGGGCACTGAACAGATCTCCCCCTTCGATGCAGCGCTCGGCTGCCTGAACACCGGCGATCTAGATCCGAGGAATGTTAAGCGCGCACTGGCGAGCTTCGCCCGGGCGGAGTACGCGCCTGCTACTCGCGCCCGGTTGCTCGCCGCGCTCAGAGGTTTTTGCCGCTGGCTAGTGGTCAATGAACATCTCGTAACGGACCCCACAGTACATCTGAGCAACCCGTCGATCCCCGACCGGCTGCCGGCGGCGTTTCTCCCGGTTGAACTGGAGGCAATCGTGGAAACGGTTTCCCAACCTGACCCCACCGGAAGGCATCCCTGGCCGGCGCGGGATCGGGCGCTGGTGGCCGTGCTGGCGGGAGTGGGCCTGCGGGCTTCGGAATGCGTCGGATTGAAGGTTGCCGATTTGATCCGAGACGACCCACCACTGCTAAAGATCACCGGGAAGGCAAACAAGCAGCGCCGGATCCCGGTTCCCTCGGAGGTCCTCCAGGCCATCGACGGCTACCTGGCCCAGCGGTCTGAACGACTGGCGCCGGCTGGACCGCTCGAAACGCTGTTCGTTCGCCACAACGGATTGCCGTTCAGCCGGGAGGCGCTCAACTACCACGTTTACAAGTGGCTTTTGCGGGCGGGTGTCCACAAACCGGAAGGGGAGGCTGCGCATGCCTTTCGGCACACTTTCGCCAAAGGCCTGGTTAGCAACGGGGTGCCGCTGTCATCGGTCCAGGCGCTGCTCGGCCACGCCAGTCTCAACACCACCCAGATCTACCTACGGATGACCGGAGGCGAACTAGCCGACGCGATGCAGGCTACCGAGGTCCGGCGCTACCTGAGAGATAGCTTAACAACAACTTAACACCGGTGGAAATGGTCCTTCTGGGGGGGTGCTTTAGTCACCGAGGACGGTATTGTGTCCCCACATGAGCAATCGCCCGGTATCTATTCTTACCCTGGCCCTGCTGGCAATAAGCATGACCGCCTTCCCGGCGGCCGCTTATCCGGGCTTGCCGGATCCGATCCGCAGAGTGGAGCAACCCATCTTGGACTCCTACATCGTCACATTGAAGCCCAATGAGTCCAAGGTACCTCAGACCGCGCTCAGCCTGGCCAACTCCTTCGGGGGAAGTCTCTCCTACGTCTACTCAGCTGCCCTGAAGGGCTTCGCCATCCGGCTTCCTGAGGAGGCGGCACGCCGTCTGGCGCTGCACCCCCGGGTGGCGTCGGTGGAACAAGACGCCGTGGTGAGGGTCGAAGCCACCCAGAGTTCCCCACCATGGGGTTTGGACCGCACGGACCAAACGGCGCTTCCTCTATCGGGCTCGTATAACTACGAAGCCACCGGAGCGGGTGTCCGGATGTACGTGATAGATACCGGGGTGCGCGCCACCCATCAGGACTTTGGCGGGCGGGCGTCCTACGGGTTTGATGCCATAAAAGATGGCCAGAACGGTGTCGACTGCCACGGCCACGGAACCCACGTTGCGGGCAGTGCCGGTGGTTCAACCTACGGGATGGCCAAGGGCGTGACCATAGTCGGCGTCCGGGTGCTCGGGTGCAAAGGCGAGGGCACCATGTCGGGAGTCATCGCCGGAGTGGACTGGGTAACCGCCAACAAGGTGCTGCCGGCGGTGGCCAACATGAGCCTGGGCGGCAGTGCCAACTCCGCTCTGGACAGCGCGGTGCGCAACTCGGTTGCAGCCGGGATCACCTATGTTGCGGCTGCGGGGAACTCTTCTAAGGACGCTTGCACGGACTCCCCCGGCCGTACTGCTGAGGCGCTCACCGTTGGGGCCACCGACATCAACGACTCCAAGCCTTCGTGGTCCAACTTCGGTACCTGCCTGGATATTTTCGCACCGGGAATAGCCGTATCGGCCCACCACACCAGCGACACAGCAACTGCCCAGATGAGCGGGACCTCCATGGCCAGCCCGCACGTTGCCGGTGCCGCGGCGCTTTATCTGCAGGGCCAGCCGGGGGCTACCCCGTCAGCGGTGGGTTCCGCACTGATCAACAACTCCACGGCAGGCATGGTGCTTAACCCGGGCAGCGGGTCACCCAACCGGCTGCTCTACTCAGGATTCATCGGAGCTGCCGCACAACCCGAACAACCCGCACAACCCGAACAACCCGCACAACCCGCAGCGAACGTGGCTCCTACCGCGGCATTCACCTCATCGTGCAGCGGACTGACCTGTACCTTCACGGATGCCAGTTCCGACTCGGACGGATCGATCTCCGAGCGGGCTTGGAACTTCGGCGACGGCTCCACCTCCAGCTCTACCAATCCCACCAAGACCTACTCCGCGGCCGGCACCTACACCGTGCGTCTCAGCGTGACCGACAACATCGGAGCTTCGGCATTAAAGGAGCAGCAGGTGTCCCCCACCGCCGTCTCAGACCCCGATCCCTCCACGCCCAACCTCACCAACGGCTTGCCTACAACCGCAGCCAGCGGTGCGGTCAAGTCCCTGCGCTACTTCAAGATTTACGTACCGGCAGGCAAGTCGGCGCTCAAGGTCCAGCTGTCGACTGCTCAATCGTGCAAGTTTTTTTGCAGCCCGAACCTGGATCTATACACCAGGCTCAACAGCAAGCCGACCACGGGCTCCTTCACTTGCCGCGCCTCGTCCAACTTTTCCAACGAAACCTGCACCCATAACAATCCGGCTTCCGGCTGGTGGTACGTAGCGGTCCGGGTATCGTCCGGATCCTCGTCGACGAACTACACCCTCACCGCAACTTACTGACCGGGACTGCGCATCGGAACTCCGTTGATGGCATAGCTGCGATAGCTCGATATGCTTGGCCCGTGAGTGAGCAGATCGATTCGCAGATGCGCCAGAAGCTGGCGGCAGCCAAAGCTGCCTTGGGGGCCGCAACGGTGCCGGTAGGCGAGCAATCGCCGGTTCAGAAGGGTCCGGAGGAGCTACGGGAGATCCTGAAGAAGTTCCGTAAGGTTGCGGGAGCAAACGGCAATCCGGGAACGCTGGCCGCCCAGGACGCCCTGCGGGCGGGGTGGGTAATCGCCTCAGGCCGTGTGGAGGGCTTCGGAGAGGAAGTTTTTCACGTCCTCATGCTGACCAACGGCGCGCTGTTCTATACCAGCGGAGAGCTCACTGCCCCGCTCGAGTTCACCGGCAAATGGATATTGGGTGACAGCATTGATGAACTGGAGGCCCTGATCCCGGATACGGTAGCCCGGATAATGGCCGAGAACGATCTGGACTGGCCGGAAGCACCGCAGTATTGATCTAAAGCCGGCAGCTTCGGGCGGCGGGCCTGGATAGTTGGCCGGAAGTAGTCGATGATTTCCACGGATAGCTGCCTGGCCACCGCCTGGGACGGACGACTGCGGGTGCGGAAAGGGTAGTGAGTCGACTCTTTGGGCACCGGCTGGGCAAGCGTTCAGATCCGGCCGCGGTAGCGGCGTACCGCGAGCACCCCGAAGACCACCGTGATGCCGATCATCCACAAAATCGACTTTAACAGCGCCTCAGCTACCGGCCCACCGAGCATGAGACCCCGAGTAGCATCGACGACGTGGGTGACTGGGTTGACCCGGACGAACAGTTGCAGCCATCCGGGCATTGACTCGGGCACTGCGAAGACAGAGCTTGCGAAGGTGAGCGGAAAAATAAACAAGAACCCCCAGGTGTTGACCGATTCGGGTGTTCGGGAGGTGACTCCGATATACGCCATTGGCCAGCACAGTGTGATACCGAAGGCGGTTCCGAGCACAACTGCCCCCACCGCACCGGCGGCGCCACCCTGGAAGCGAAAGCCCAGCAGGAACCCGAAGATATAGAGAACTAGGATGCCCCAGGCCACCCTGACACCGTCGGCCAGCACCCGGCCAGCGATGACCGCAGAGCGGGCGATCGGTAACGAGCGGAACCGGTCGATAAGGCCGCCTTTGAAGTCGGCGCTCAGCCCCAGGCCGGTCTGGAATGCAGTGAACGAGGTCATCATGATCATCTGGCCGGGCAGCGCGAACTGCAGGTACTCCCGGCTGGAGCCGGCAATCGCCCCGCCCAGCACATAGACAAACAGCACCAGGAACATGATCGGCTGGACGGTCATTCCGGTGATCTGCTCCGGATCTGAGCGAATATGGAGCAGATTCCGGCGCATCAGTATAAGGGTGTGGCTGAGCGCCTGAAGCGGGCCGATTCCCCGTTGACGCTGCAGATCAGCGCTCATCGAACTCCCGCTCCGGCCGCCTGCTCGTGTGCAGCCTCGTCTGCGATGTGGCCGGTGAGCGCCAGGAACACCTCGTCCAGGCTGGGCTGGCGTAGCGCCAGTTGAGCTACCGGAATCCTGGAGCGCTCCAGCTTCTGGGTGACCAACCAAAGCGCCTCCGGGCCGGATACCGCAACCGCCAAGGTCTGGCCGTCCATGTGGACGGCGGTGCCCTTCAGCGCCACCTGTTCGAGGATCCGGCGCACTGCTACGTTATCCTGCGGATCGCCCGGGGTCACGTCGATGACCTGACCACCCAGGGTGCTCTTCAGCTCTGCCGAGGTTCCCGCGGCTATGATCCGGCCGTGGTCGATAACAACGATGCTATCGGCCAGTTGCTCGGCCTCCTCCAGGTACTGAGTGGTGAGCAAAACGGTAGTACCTCCGCCCACCAGCTGGCCGATAAAGTCCCAGAGCCGCCGCCGGCTCCGGGGGTCCAATCCGGTGGTGGGCTCATCCAGAAACAAAATTCCGGGCAGGCCGACCAGGCTGGCCGCCAGATCCAGCCGGCGACGCATGCCTCCCGAGTACTCCCGGGCAATCTTGCCGCCAGCGCCGGTGAGGTCGAAGGTCTCCAACAGCTCATCGGCCCGCTCCCGAGCCCGGCCCGGGCCGAGACCGATCAGCCGGCCGAGCATGTAAAGGTTCTCGTGCCCGGAGAGCAGTTCGTCAACTGCGGCGTACTGCCCGGTAAGCCCGATGATCTTGCGCACCTTCCCAGCTTGCGTGACCACGTCGAAGCCGCCCACCAGAGCTCGGCCGGCGTCCGGCTTGAGCAGGGTGGCTAGGACCCGGATCGCCGTACTCTTGCCGGCCCCATTCGGCCCCAACAGACCCAAGACCATGCCTTCGGGAATCTCCAGGTCGATCTCGTCGAGTGCCCGGATGGAACCGAAGGTCTTGGACAGACCCTGCATGACGATCGCCGGCCGGCTCATGCGAGCTCCTCGAGCGGTCGCGCCCGCCCGCGCCGAAACGATGCCATGAGCAGTAGCAAGGCGGCCCCGAAGATCGCTGAGCCGAGCGGCACGTGAACGGAAAGCCGGCCGGTGAATCCGAATCCGATCTGGGCTCCTTCAGCCAGGTAGAGCAGCACGCTGCCGGCGACAAAGCGTATCGAAACCAGCTTCTTGCGCCAGCAAATCGCGGCCAGGATGCAGTGGCCCAGCGCCACCGACATGATCACCGCAGTGCCCGTGAACTCATGCCAGCGCAGCGCCCGGATCTGGCCGCCCAGGAACTGCCCGGCGGTAGCCGCTTGGGCAAGCACCACCACCGTGTGCACCAGTACCCCTGCGCGCAGCAAGAACATGAACTTTCTCGGACTCACTCGGGCACCTTTCGATCGCTGGACCCCGCAATGAGCATAACGATCAGTGGAACGCACCGAGGAGCTCTTCGATTCTACCTATCGCAATCGCATACTTTGAGGCGTAACATCCTGGGAGAAAGTCCATCTTCGGATAAGGAGTATCGATGGAGCAGCAGACCAAGGCACCGTCTGCCCCGTTTGTAGCCGCTTCCTGGGCCGCCCTGGCAGTGGGCGTAGTCGGCTTCCTCGGAGGCCTGATGAACGCACCGCTGGTGCGCCTCGAGAAATTCTTCTATTTCACCCTGCTCATGTACGGGCTGTTCTCGGCGGTTTCGCTGCAAAAGGTGGTGCGGGATCGGCACGACGGCCTGCCGGTCACCGGCATCTACTACGGCCTGTGCTGGTTCTCTCTCGGGTTCACACTCGTCATGTTGTCAAGCGCTCTGCTGAATTCGTCGATGTCGGGAAGCGAGCGCGGCTTCTACTCCATGGCATTTGCGCTGGCCCTGTTCGGATCTGTCGTGGTGCAAAAGAACGTTCGCGATCTGGCCGCAGGCAGCGGCGGTGGTATCAGCAGTTAAGCCCGGGGAACTTCCGGCTTCCAGCGCACCTGAAGCTGGCGCACCGCCCGGGCGTCGTCCAGGCGGCCGACCGGACTGGTAACCGGAGCCTTGTGAAGCAATTGCGGGTTAACGGCCGCCTCTTCGGCAATCTGTAGAAGCGCTGCCGCAAGCTGGTCCAAGGTCTGCTTGGACTCGGTTTCGGTTGGCTCGATCATCATCGCCTCCTCAACCACCAGCGGGAAGTACACCGTGGGCGGGTGGAAGCCGAGGTCGATCAAGCGCTTGGCGATGTCCATCGCCCGCACCCCCAGTTTGCGAAACCGCTTGGCGGAGACCACAAACTCGTGCATGCACAGCCCGGGATGGGCGGCGGGGTAGGCCGGCTCCACCAGCTTGCGCAGGTAGTTGGCGTTCAGCACCGAGCGCTCAGATAACCGGTGCAGCCCCTCGGCCCCCAGCGAGGTGATGTAGGTGTAGGCCCGCACCACCATCCCGAAGTTCCCGTAGAAGCCGTGGACCCGGCCGATGGAGTCCGGCCGGTCATGGTCCCAGAAGTACTTGCCGGTAGCCTGGTCGAACCCGGGTAGGGGTGCCGGCAGGAATCGTTCCAAGCGGGAGCTTACCGCCACTGGACCCGAGCCCGGCCCTCCCCCGCCGTGGGGAGTTGTGAAGGTCTTGTGCAGGTTGGAGTGGACGATGTCAAAGCCCATGTCGCCCGGGCGGACCATCCCGACGATCGCGTTCAAGTTGGCCCCGTCGTAATACAAGACGCCGCCCACGGAGTGGATCGCCGCGGCAATCTGTTCGATCTGCTCTTCGAACAGCCCCAGCGTGTTGGGGTTGGTGAGCATTAGCCCGGCGACATCCTCGCTGAGCGCCTTGTTGACTTCCGCCAGATCCACCAAGCCCCGGGTATCCGAGGGGATTTGCTTAACCTGGTAGCCGGCGATGCGCACCGTTGCCGGGTTGGTGCCGTGAGCCGAGTCCGGAATGAGCACGATCTTGCGAGGGTTGCCGTTGGACTGATGGAACGCCCGGATGATCAGCAGGCCGGTGAGCTCTCCTGCGGCACCCGCGGCCGGCTCGAAGGTGGCCCGGGCCATGCCGGTTATCTCCAGCAGGTGCTGCTCCATCTCCCACAAAAGAGCCAGCGCTCCTTGGGTGTGCTCCTCCGGTTGCCAAGGGTGCAGCCGGCTGAAACCGGGCATCGCCGCCACCTGTTCGTGGATCTTGGGGTTGTACTTCATAGTGCACGATCCAAGTGGGTAGGCCCCCACCTCGATCGACCAGTTCTTGCGGGAGAGGTTGGTGAAGTGGCGGACGAAGTCCAGTTCGGACACCTCGGGCAGGTGTGGGGGCTCAGCGCGCAGCAGGTGGACGGGGACCCCGGCGATCCGCGACTGGTCCAACTGGGGCTGCGGGATGGTAGAGGCCCGGCGCCCCGGTACTGAGCGGTCGTAGATCGAGGTGGCGTGAGCACTCATGCGATTGCCTGCCCCAGCGCCTTGACCATCTGTTCCACCTGCTGGACAGTACGCCGCTCGGTCAGCGCGATGAGCAGGCAATTGTCCATCCCCGGAAATGCGTCAAGGGGCGGACCGGCCAAAAAGCCGCTGCCTGCCAGCGCCGAAATGGCCCGGCGGGCGTTACCGGGCAGCTCCACGACGAACTCCTTGAAAAAGGGCGCATCGAAGCGCAGCCGGCAGCCGGGCAGGTCGGCTACCAGTTGGGCAGCATGGTGGCTGAGCGACCAACAGGTCCGCCCGAGTTCCTGGATCCCTCGGGGTCCGAGCCAGCTGAGGTAGATCGATGCGGTAACCGCCATGAGCGTCTGGTCGGTGCACACGTTGGAGGTGGCCTTCTCCCGCCGGATGTGCTGCTCCCGCGTCTGAAGGGTTAACACGAAGCCGGGCCGGCCATGCACGTCGACGGTGGCGCCGGTGATCCTGCCGGGTAACCGGCGCAAGTGCTCGGTGCGGGTGGCGAAGATCCCAAGATAGGGTCCGCCGAAGTTCAAGTCGTTGCCCAGGCATTGCCCTTCTCCGGTGACCACGTCCGCCCCCAGGTCTCCGGGCGAGGCCAGCAGGCCGGTGGCAAGCGGGTCCAGGTGAACCACCAGCAGTGCGCCTGCCGCGTGGGCCAACTCCGCCGCTGCAGCAAGGTCCTCGATGCACCCGAAGAAGTTCGGCTGGCCGACCACCACGCAAGCCGCGCCGGAGGCGTCGGAGAACTCGGTTGCACCTGTGGGGGCCGCAGCGGTCTCAAAGGTGTAGCCCCGGCTGGCGCCGTAGGTCTCGATCAGCCGGCGGTAGTTGGGGTTGATCGCTTGGCTAAGGATCACCCGGGTGCGCCCGGTGGCCCCTACGCTCAGGTTTATCGCCTCCATGAGCGCATTGGCGCCGTCATAGGTGCCGTGGCCGGCGGCATCCATCCCGGTCAGCTCGCAGATCATGGACTGGTAGTCGAACATTGCCCCCAGCACGCCCTGAGAAAGCTCCGGCTGGTAAGGGGTGTAGGAGGTCATGAACTCGGACCTACCGGCCAGCGAACGCACCGCTGCCGGGATGTAGTGGTCGTAAGCGCCTCCCCCGGCGAAGCACGTGAGCCTGTCCGTGGCCAGGTTGAACGCAGCGATATCCCGGAGGTGGTCGTAGACCTCGCTCTCGCTCAGCGGACCGGCGAGGCCCAGCCGGCGACCCAGCCGGAGGTGTTCGGGGATCGGGGCGAACAGATCTTCTACCGACGATACTCCGATGGTCTCCAGCATGGCTGCCACGTCCTGCTCGGTGTGCGGGGTGTAGTCCAAGACGCTCCCTTAAGTCCGGATGAACGGAGGCTTTACCACCGTCACCGGGAGCTGCTTGCCCCGCACGTCGATGGTCAGGGCGCAACCGGGCTGGGCTGCTTCGGGCGACACGAAGGCCAAAGCGATAGGCACACCGAGCGTGGGCGAGAAGTTCCCGCTGGTCACCGAGCCGACAACCAAACCGTCGAGCAGCACCGGGTGGCCCATCCGGGGGATGCGCCCTTCGGTTCCCCGCAGGCCCACCAGTTTGCGGGCCACGCCCTGACGCTTAACCTGCACCAAGGCATCCTTTCCAATGAACTGCTTGTCCCAGTCGATCACCCAACCCAGCCCGGCCTCCAGCGGGTTAATCTGCACCGAAAGCTCGTGGCCGTGCAGAGGGTAGCCCATCTCCAGCCGCAGTGTGTCTCTCGCCCCCAAACCCGCCGGCGCGATAGCCGCCGCCGCCCCCAGTTCGAGCAACAAGCTCCACACGGCAGGCGCCTGCTCCCACTCGGCGAACAACTCGTAGGTCAACTCCCCGGTGTAGCCGGTGCGGGCAACCATCACATCGAATTCCCCCAGCTGCAAGTGGGCGAAGTTGTGCATCTTCAATTCCTCCACACCGGGGAGTTCGGGCAGCAGCACCTGTCTTGCCCGGGGGCCGGTCAGCGCGATGATCGCCCAGCGCTCACGGGCGTCCTCAACGGCCACACCGGGGCCACAGCCGGCTCGGACGATGTCCAGGACTGCATCCATGTTGGAGGCGTTAGGAACTATGAGAAAGCCTTCGGGCATGCGGTAGACAAAGATGTCGTCCACCACGGTCCCGCCTTCGGTCAGCACCAGATTGTAGGCGGCTCGACCGGCAGCCAGCTTGGCGATCTTACCCGGCAGCAACACGTCCAGGGCGGCGGGGGCACCCAGCCCGGTGACCACTATCTTGCCCAGGTGGGTGACGTCGAACAGGCCCACTGAAGAGCGCACCGCGTTGTGCTCGGCAAGCGTGCCCTGGGGGTACACCAGCGGCATCATCCAGCCGGCAAAGTCGGTCAGCTTGGCCCCGGCGCGCAGATGCTCCTGCAAAAGCGGTGTGGTGTAGTTCAACCTGCCTGGGCCTTAGGTCCGGAGCCCGCCTCGGGGGGTCCGGACAGCTGCTCTAAAGAGCCACCCGTGGAGTCGTTAATAGTGGCCAGCACATCCTGGCTGGGCCGCTCCAGGCCGTACTTTATCAACAGGTCCACGTAGTCACGCTGGTAGAAGATCTTGCACTTGATTTCAGGGTAGTGCTCCCGCAACAAGCGTACCTTCCGGTTCTTCTTGGTCACCAGCTTCTGATTCAAAGTTGTGATCTCGATGTATGTGTCGTAGGCGGGCAGGTAGAAATCGGGCCGGAATCGCTGGTTGGGTTCACCGTTTCGGTCCCAGCCGATGTCGAACGACCTTGGTTCGTACTCCCATTCAATCTGATAGAAATCGAGCAGTTTGGCGAACTGGCGTTCCGAATTATGGGCAAAATCGGTGGTTTCGCTGGGCGGTAGTTGCTCCATCTCACCATCCGCCTTGGTGGGCATAGTTGGTCCGGCTAATCCTCGCCCTGCGCCGTTCGCTTGAGTTCGATTGGCCCCGAGTCCCTGTCAGCCTTCTCCGCCTCCTCGAGCGCCCCTTTGGATCTGAGCTCCAAGACCGACCCCTTGAGCTCTTCCATCACCGGATCAATGGCAATCCCGAAGACTCCTTGACCTCCCGACAACAAATCGTAAACCTCTTCGGGAGACTTGCATCCGTAGACTGATTTACCGTCGCTGGCAATGGTGAGCCCGGCGGTCTCGCCTCCCATCTCGTGCAGATAGTCGATGGCCTCACGAACCCGCTGCAGACTCACTCCGGTTTCCAGGAGTTTCTTGATCAGCTTGAGGTCCACAAGGTCGGCAAACGCGTAGAGCCGTTGCGACCCGGACCCCTTGGCCGGACGGATGCTGGGAGGTACGAGCTTGGTGCGCGCCCAATAGTCGAGCTGCCGGTAGCTGATGCCCACGATCTTGCAGACTTGCGGGCCTCTGAAGCCCTCTTCGGCAACCGCCCGGGCCATGCCCGGAAGCTGCTCCTGCCGTGCCCTTACTTCCGCCCCCAACTCAGGTACTCCCTTCGATGTAATTACGTAAGGGTCACGCTATAGGTCGGGATGGGGGGGGTCAAGGATATCCGTAAGCGATAACGCTCAGCTTTATCTTGAACCTTGAGCGTGATTGACGGTGAGGAGCGAGCTAACCCTGAAAATCTTCCGGTGAGACCTCTTCGAGGAAAGCCCGGAACTTCTCAACCTCGCTCTCCTCTTCGTCGTCCCGGATGGTGATACTCGCTTCCTCCACAACCTCCTCAGCGGCGTAAATCGGCACACCGGTGCGCACCGCGAGGGCAATGGCGTCCGAGGGACGGCTGGAGATCTCATAGGTGCTCCCGTTGCGGCTGAGGCGAATCGACGAATAGAACGTGCCTTCACGCAACTCCACTATCGAGATCATGTTCACCGTCACCCCGACCTCCTCCAAAATGGCTTTCATGAGGTCGTGAGTCATGGGCCGCTGAGTGACCACACCCTGCAGGGCAAAGGCAATCGCGGTGGCCTCCACCGCACCGATCCAGATCGGCAGATAGCGCTCGCCGTCGCGCTCTTTGAGCAGCACTATGGGCTGGTTGGTAGGCAACTCCACCCGGACACCGACAAGGCTAAGCTCGATCAACAGGTGCCTCCCAGGCCGCTCGAAAGGTCAGCGTAGCACAGGCCAAAAATCCCCGACTACGACGGTCCGTTTGGCCGCGCTCGTGCGGCTTGGGCGTGCTAATCGAGGTCATCCCCCAGCATGGAACGCAAAGCAGTCGGGTCGGCAGCCAGCGCGGCCACGTCACGCACCCCAACGAGGTAGGGCAGGTTGCGGTACTTACCCTTGATGCCCAGTCCGTATCCCACCATGAACTCGCTCACCTCGAATCCGACATAGTCGAGCGGCAGCGGTGCGATGCGGCGCACCGGCTTATCCAGCAGGGTGCACACCCTGAGGGAGCGGGGGCCGCGATTTTGGAGATTGCGCAGCAAGAAAGACAACGTAAGACCGGTGTCCACGATCGTCTCCACCACCACCACCTGCCGGTCGTGGATCGGGATCTCCAGATCTTTGATGATCCGCACAACGCCGGTCTTAGGAGCACCGCCGGCGAACTCGGAGACCGAGAGGAATTCGATATCGGCGTCGGTGCCGAGCGCCCGGGACAGGTCGGCCATGAAGATTACCGAGCCCTTGATCACCGATAGAAGCACCGGCCGCTCGCCGTGAAGGTCCTGCTTAAGCTGCTCCGCCAACTCGGCTACCCGCCGGCTCACCTCTCCGGCGGTGAAGCGCACGAATGCCAGCTGGCTCATCGAAACCCGGCCGTTTTCATGACAGTTCGGTCGGGACGTGAGCCCGGCCCAAGCCGCCGGGCCCCGGCGGAACCAGACGGGCCGCCTCGCGGTTGCCCGGTCCCCTGCCGGGCCTGCCGGGCCTGCCGGGCCTGCCGGGCCGGCCTTTCCGGTCGCCCATTTGCTGGAACGGAGTCATCGGAGCAGCCTGAGGAGTGGACCCAACAGCGAAACGAAGCGGGCCAAAGCGCTCCCCCGCTCCTTGGTAGGCGGCGAGCACTCAGCCTGGCCGCACCGCAGATCCAGCGGCACGGTCAGGCCCCCGGGGCCATCCACCACCAGGACATTGCCGGCCGGCCGGAACCGGGCCGACGGTAGTGGGCTGCCCACACCTAACACCACCGACGCGTCCCGCCCGGCAACCAGGTCGAGCGTTGTTCCGTCGCCGTAGGTTACCTGCCCCCAGCGCTGGCCGGCCCGGGTGATCTCAACCTTGTGGAACGCGTCGAAACCGTACTGCAGGATCAGGGCGGACTCGGCGATCGGGTCCGGGCTGCCCAGTACGACCGCAATGCGCTCCTCGCTGCCCCGGGTGGCCGATGCTACCAAGGAGCGCCCTGCATTGCGGGTGTTGCCGGTCTTGACGCCGTCGGCCCCTTCAAAGGAGCCGAGCAGCAGATTCCGGTTGACGAGGCGGCGGGGTTCGCTGCTCCCGGCCCGGGGGATATCGAGTGTCAAGGTGGCAACAATGGTCCGGAACAGATCTTTCTCCATGGCCGCCCGGGTCATAATCGCCAGGTCGGCGGCGGTTGAGTAAGCGCCGGGATCGTCCAGACCGTCCGCATTGGTGAAGTTGCTGTCCATCGCGCCGATCTGTTGCGCCTTGCCGTTCATCAGCGAGGCAAATGCCTCCACCGAGCCGCCGACATGCTCGGCCAGTGCTACCGCGGCGTCGCTTCCGGAGGGGAGCAGCAGCCCGTACAGCAGCTGTTCCACAGTCAGCCGCTCCCCCGCTACCAGTTCCAGCTCGGTCACCAGCGCATCGGTGGCTCCAACCGCCTCAGCCCGCGGGCTGGCAGTGACGGTATCGCCGGGCCGGGTCCGCTCGATAGCCACCAGCGCAGTCATGATCTTGGTGGTGCTGGCGATTGCCCGGCGGGATCGGGAGTTTTGCTCCCAAAGCACCGTGCCGTCCCCGGCAACCAGGATCGCGCTGGCTGCTTGCAGCGAGGGTGCCGGCCGAGAGGGCGGCGCGGCAACCGGGGCTGGGGCGCTGGCCTGCCCCCAAGCCGGCCGGGCGGGCGAAAACGCCACGGCCGGGGGAAGGAGCAGCAACAGCAGCAGCGCCAGCCCTGCGCTGGGGTGGCTTGCCAAAAGAGCGCTCCCCAGACACAGCCTTCGGGGGAATTCCGGGGGCGAAGGCCGCCTGCCAGAGGGCCCTGCCGAATAAGCGCGCTTCAATCGCAGCCTTACCACGCGGGCACTGGCCTCCTGTTGCATACCTTCGGCGCCGGCAGCGCCGAACGGCTACTGCAGGTAATCGCTCAGACGCGCCCGCAGCATTACCTGCTTGAGGCGCCGGGAGAGTTTGGCCAACTCGTTGAGCGACTGGGTCACGCTTTTGCGTCCTTCGCCTCCGGTTCGGGCCAGTGGGATCACCACCTGCTCGAACAGTCCAGCCTCCTTCTCACAAAAGTTCTTGTACATCTTGAGGTGCCGGGCATGGATGCCGAACTTGGCGAAGTCCCGAGCTATTTTGGCAACCATCAGGTCGTCCTCGTCGAAGATCGCACCGCCGGTGGGCAGCGGCTGCGCCCGGATGAGCCCGTACTCCTCGAGTTCTTTGACCTCGTCCTCGCTCAAACCTGAGGCGTTTAAGAACTCGCTCAGCGTGAGGCTAAGACCCCCCTCCAACAACTCCAGTTCGTTGTCCTCCCGGGAAATCCGCACCACCGGTTCGGGCGGAGTGGCCTCCGGCGTCTCCGCTGCCTGCTCGGCCTCCGGTGCCTCTTCGTCCGATGGATCGAAGTGCTCCAGGCGCTTGCGAATCACCTTCAATGGGACGAAGTGGTCTCTTTGGAGCCGCAGGATGTAGCGCAGCTTGGCCAGGTCGTTCTCGTAGAAGCGCCGATAACCCGAGGCGGTCCGCTCCGGCTCAATAAGTCCCTCCGACTCCAAGAAGCGCACCTTGGACAGAGTTACGTCGGGAAACTCGTCCGAGAGGGTTTTGATGACATCGCCGATGCTCATGTAGTTGCGGTAGCTGTTCGGACTTTTCACGCCGTGCCCTGCCCCTCTGTAAAGATCACGAGCTTGAACTTGCCGATCTGGATTTCATCGCCGTTGGCCAGCGCGGCACGGTCCACCCGGTTCCGGTTGACAAAGGTACCGTTGAGGCTGTCCGAATCAACAATGGAAAACTCGGTGCCTTCCCGGCGGATCTCGGCGTGGCGGCGGGAAACCGTAACATCGTCCAGGAAAATGTCGCTACCGGCGTCCCGGCCACAGGTGACGACATCCTTGTCTAAGAAAAAATTCGTGCCTGCTTCAGGTCCCTTTTTCACGACCAGCACTGCGCGGCCGGGAGCCAGTTCGTCAAGCGGGAGCTGGATATCCTCGGCGTCGTCTCCGGCATCGGAGGGCATGAAGCTGATGGTGGTCTCGCCAGCATCAACCGGCCGAAGGGTGGCCCCGCAAGCCCCGCAGAAGTTGGCCCCCCGGGGGTTGCGGGCGCCGCAGTTGTGGCAGTACATCTGGTGCCTCCGTAGCCTGACCGCGTCGGACGTTCTCAAGGACACTAAACCATAACTAGAAGGTTAAGCAAGCACCCTAAGCCTCAAGTGACCGGGGCACCAAGCCCGATTCAGGAACAAAGTTCCACAAATCGATAGGCAGGACGCACCTTCATAATCCGTTGAAAATAGTTTCCCGCTTTGCCGGAAGTACTCTTACATTTCGTCGTAGGGGCCTGCTATCGTTCGGCCCACAAATCTTCCCTCGTTCATTTCCCCAGCTTCCCCCGGTAACGGTAAATCGTTCGCGGAGGTTCGGGATGCGAGGAAAAGCAGCTTTCACCCTGGTTTGCCTGTTCAGCTGGTTTGTGCTCGCAAGCTCGAGCGCTTTGGCCGCAAGCCCACGGTTTGTGCCGCCGGTAGAGGGGCAGGTCTCCCGGCCGTTCAAGATGCTGGCCAACAAGTATTCCAAGGGAAGCCACCGGGGAATCGACTACGCAGTTGAGGTGGGGACGCAGGTGCGTGCCTCCGGGGACGGAACCGTCAGATTCGCCGGGGAGGTGGCTGAGGACGGAAAGTTCGTCACCATCGACCACGGTGAGGGCATTGTCACCACCTACTCCTTTTTGAGTGAGCTCAAGGTGGAGAAGGGCCGGGTGGTCAAGCAAGGTGAGGTGATTGCTCTTAGCGGAGCGGGCCATCCTGACGACGGGGACGGGCCGGAGTTGCACTTTGGTGCCAAGAAGCACGGCAGCTACATCAACCCGGAGCTTTTGTTCAAGGACTTCTCCGACATCTCCAAGCTCATCCAGTTGGAGGCCCAGTCGGGCTATTACGCTGCGGCAATCCCAGCATCGGACGCCTCGTTCGACCAGGCTCAACTGGGACCCTTGCAGGTTGGCCCCCCGCCGTTCATAGGGCCGCAAAAGCTGCTCCCCGATCTTACGAACAAAGGTATCAAGACCCCACTGACGCCGGCTGCCCCTGCTTTGGGCTTCCGGACGCCCAAGGTTGAACTGGGGTTGCGGCCCATGCTCGGGCTACCGGGGAGCGATCTGAGTGCTGAAGAGCAGCAGATCATCGACAACTTGAATTGGTGGAACAGCTTGTCCGATCAGCAAAAGGCCCGGCTCATAGGGAAGCGCCCGAGCAGATCGGCAAGATGGAGGGGATAGATGCCCGGTCTCGAGATGCCGCCAACCGGCGGGCTTTGGACAATGAGATCGCCCGGCTCGTCGAGCAGGAGGCTGAAGCTGCCAAGGTTCTGGAGAAAGCGAAAAATGGTCCCCGCAATGGTCGCTACATCAGCCTGGCGCACAAGATTGCTGGTGAAAACCACACTGCCATCAAGAAGCGGCTCGATCAAGCCGAGCACTTGAAGCGCCAGCTGACCGAGGTGGCCGACTCCCGCTCAGATGACGCGGTTGAAAGAGACGACGTCTTGCTTTTGGACTTTGATATCACCTTCGCCGGGGACGAGGGAAAGGCGGTTGTCGCCCTTGGCGATCCGGGAAGTGCGGACAATCTCGGGGTGGTGGTGCCCGGGATCACCAACCGGCTGGACAACGTGAACGGAGTCCTTGAAAGCGCTTCCGCATTGTACGACGAGGCCTATGGGGAACATGGATCGGGGATTGGCGAACGGACTTCGGTAATCGCCTGGCTGGGCTACGACACCCCGGAGTCGGTGTTCGATGCCATGGGCCGGGGGGAGGCGCATGCCGGAGCGAATGACCTGGCCCGGTTCGTCGGAAATCTTCGGGTTTGGAATGACGGGCACTCGCTGGCCAACGGGAACAAGCAGGGCAAGCTCAAGGTATCGGTGTTTGGCCACAGCTATGGAAGCTCCACCGCTGCCCTGGCTACGATGTCTTACGGCTTGGAGGTGGACAACCTGGTCCTGGTGGGTAGCCCCGGCGCCGCCGGCAACAACGCCGGGGACCTGGTGGGCGCCGACCAGGTCTGGGCGGTCCGGGCCTGGGATGACATGATTCGGTTCTCCACCCTGTTCGCAGCACTGGGAGATGACCCCACCAACAACAACTTCGGATCCAAAGAGTTCGGGCTGGATTCCAATCAAAGGGGGCATAGTGAGTACTTCGAACGTGGGTCACTGGGGCTGGAGAACATGGCACACATCCTGGTGGGCAAGCCGGAATGGGTACACGATGACAACTAGCCGCAATCGCCTTTTCGCCGTGATCGCCGGGCTGCTGATCTTGACCGGCGGTTGTACCGAGCCCAGGACTTTCGAACAAAACGCCGATAGGTTGATCATGCTGGTCGATACCGCCTTTGTGACTGCCATGGACGGAAGACCCATGCCCCCCAATGCTCAGTTGGATGAGGGAACTTGCCCGGGACCGGGTTTCAAAGATGGCGAGGTTGAGCCCAGGTACGAATACCGGTTCCCGTTGAGCGACCTGGGGGAGGTGGACATGGACAAATTCGTGTCTGCCGTAGAAACGGCCTGGCGCAGCGAGGGCATCCATGTCGACCGGACCGACGACAACGCTCTCGAAGTCCAATCCTACGGCGGTGGAGAAGGATTCAAGCTTGAGGTATTCGTCAGTAAGAACACAGGCCAGGTGATCATCGGTGGCAATGGACCGTGCACTCAACCACCTCCCGACGACCCGGAACTGCCTTAGGACCCGGCCGCATCGCCAGGCGGGTCCCGACCGGGGTCGAAAGCGCCTTGAGCTCTACTCGTCCGGGCTGGAGAACATGGCACATATCTTGGTGGACGAACCGGAATGGGTACGCGATGACAACTAGCCGCAATCGCCTTTTCGCCGTGATCGCCGGGCTGCTGATCTTGACCGGCGGCTGTGCCGAGCCCAGGACTTTCGAACAAAACGCCGATAGGTTGATCATGCTGGTAGATTCCGCCTTCGTGGCTGCCATGGATGGCAGACCCATGCCCCCCAAGGCTCGGTTGGATGAGAGCACTTGCCCGGGATAGGGTTTCAAAGATGGCGAGGTTGAGCCGTCCTACGAATACCGGTTCCCCTTAAGCGACCTGGGGAAGGTGGACATGGACAAATTCGTGTCTGTCGTAGAAACGGCATGGCGCAGCGAGGGTATCAGGGTAGACCGCACCGATGATAACGCTCTTGAAGTCCAGTCCTACGGCGGAGGGGAAGGATTCAACCTCGTAGTTCGCCTGAGCAAGGAGATCGACCGAGTAAGAATCGGTGGCAACGGACCATGCACTCAACCACCTTCCGGAGACCCGGCGCAGCCTTAGGACCCGGCCGCATCGCCAGGCGGGTCGCGACCGCAGCTGAGGAAGAAAAACTTCAGGTCGCGCCCATCCGGGCAGCAGAACGGGTGCGTACGCGCAACCTGACCATAGTCGTAAAAGGCGATCAACACGGATGCGCCCAACCTACCCGAACTTGATCCTGCACCTGAGAAAGCGGCCGCGTCACCGCCTTACCCCAGACCGAGCAGAACCCTCCGGTCAGCGCTTCCTGCAAGATGTCGAAGGTGATGCCGGGGACCAGCGCCCCCAGATGGACGGAGCCTTCGATGTCCACGTCCAACAAGCGCCCGGTGATCGATCGGACATCGGTAAGCGGGATAGATCCGTGCTGGAGGTACCACCCCTGCCGGCGCACTTGAGCGCTGCCGCAGAGCTTGCGTTCGCCAACCACTAGATCGGCTCCGATAGCACTGGCAAAGCACGCCGCCGATGCTCTGAGCGGACCGGATCGTTCGGCCACCGATACCGGCAAACCGAGCCGGGCGAAACCGGCGATCAGTCCCTCCGCCACCCGGCAATAGATTTCCAGGACGCCGGCACCGTGGCTGGGACCGGCGACGCAGTAGGTGAGATCCCCGCCGTGGACCACTGCCGTGCCACCGGTAGGCCTGCGAACCACCTCCACGCCCTCATCGGCACAGGCCCGTTGCGCTGAGGGCGCCAAGCGCTGGTTGCGACCGATACTCACCGTAGTTGAACCCCAAGCGTAGAAACGCACCAAGGGTTCGGGAGGACCGGTTCGCGCCCCGAAGGCGAGCATCGCTTGGTCGGCGGCCATGTTCCCTGCTGCGCCGAGTTGCTGGGCGCTGAGCAGTGTCCAGCTATTCGGGGTCTTCGCCGGCTTGCTCCTCAAGGAACTCTTCGTACTCGTCCGGCGTCATGAGACCATCGAACTCGGCCGGGTCGGCGGGGTCGACCATCAGCAGCCAGCCCTCCCCGTAGGGATCCTGGTTGACCGCAGCAGGATTTTCCTTGGTCTCGACGTTGATTTCGGAAACCTTGCCGGAGATCGGTGCGAACAGGTCCGACACCGATTTGGTCGACTCGATCTCACCCAGAGGTTCGCCCGACTCTACCGTTGCCTCCACATCAGGCAAATCCAAAAAAACCACGTCGCCGAGTTGCTCTTGGGCGAAGTCGGTTATCCCAATGGTGATTCGTCCGTCGGAATCAAGACGTGCCCACTCGTGCTCACGGGTATAACGAAGGTCCTGGGGGATGCTGGACACTGTTGACTCCTTGCTCTGGCCTGAGGGTGGGCGGACGCCGGCTCAGCCCTGCCTCGCCGCGACGGTCATATCTTAGCCAGTCGATTCCGGAGGCGGCGGGAGGTCGGTGGGGGCCAGTGGATCCGGGGAGGCCGCCGGCCTCAAATCAGGGGCGATGCCCGGCGCAGGGCTGGGATCGGCAAGGACGTCCAAGGCAGGAGTCGAGGTGCCGGCCGGCGCCGTGGCCGGACCGGTGCCCTTCTTGATGATCCGCTTCCAGGGCTTGTACTTGGATACGAACTTGTCCGAGTGCACTACCGCGTCCCCCTGCCTGACCACCCGGGTAACGGTTACATCGAACCCCGGGATGCCCTCCTCGGTGACCGTTTCGGTACCCGTGGCCAGCCCTGGATCGTCGATATACTTTACCGGCGGTACCCGGGGGTTGGTCTCCGCCGAGACGGTCTGGGTCACGGTCCGGCCGAGCGGCGAGGAGTAGAGAGACACAGACAATCCGCTGCCGGAGACCCGAGCTTTCAGCAGCAGCCCGAACTCGCTGTCGTTACGGAAACGCAGGTCCTGCACTCCGAAGTTGACCATGGCGTCCCGGCCCTTCGGGTACTTGGAGATGAACAGACTGTGATTGCTTCGCTCAACCACCTGCAGGCCGGCATCGTAAACCGCATTGAACAAGGTGGTGGCCACCTGGCAGACGCCTCCGCCAATCCCGGGCACCAATTCTCCGTCCACCAGGATTCCCGCTTCCTGGTAGCCGTTGGCGACGGTGCGGGCACCCGTCGCTCCGTTGAGCGAGAACGTCTCGCCGGGTTGGAGGAACTTGCCGTCAATGGCTTGGGCCATCCGGTCGATGTTGCCCACCCTAGGAGCGTTGCGGGCATCGAAGGAGGTGGTGAAGCTGGCGATCCTCTGGTTGATTCCGAGCTTGCCGGCCATCTCGGTTGTGAAGGCGGGGGGCTGGACCGTGGCCGGGAGGGTGATCGGCCTGCGGTCCGTGGCGCTCAGGCGGACGACCGCCGCTGCGGCCTGCGTGGTGTCGATGGTGGTGCCGTCGACGCTGGGGACGATCGACACCTTGTCCCCCGCAACCGAGAACGAGGCATCTTTGGGCTCGGCCTGGGTCCCCGGGTTGGCGGCGATAATCTGGTTCTTAAGGATTGCTGGATCCACGCTCAAGGAGAGCGAACCGGCGTTGCCGGCTGAGGAGCTCACCTTAAGGGTAGGAGCAATCTTGCCGGCAGGCACGCTTAGGGTCCGGTTCTGGAAGAGGAATTCGACCGGTCCGGACAGGACCCCCTCCGCCTGCTGCTTTACCCGTTCCAGTTGTTCTAGCTTGATCTGCGGAGCGGTGCTCTTTACCGGTAACAACACCCGGTCGCCCCGGGTAGGCGCCACTGACGAGTTGATCAGCAGGGAACGTGCGGAACTGGAGATCAAGTCGATTCCGTCGGCGGGCGGGGTTATCTTGACTTCGGACCCGGCAACGGCAAAGTCGCCATTGGAGGCTTCGATCCTGACCAGAGCCACCAACTCTTGGACCGCGGCGTTCAGCCTGCCCTGATCCACCGCCGGTACCCAGGGGAGCTTGCGTTCCCGGGAGGCCAGCGAGTGCCACAGCCACGCGAACGAACTGCTCCGCCCGGCGCCCATCGCATTGAATGCACTGCGGCGAAGATCCACTGTGACGCCCATCTGTTCAGGGGTGCGGGTCCAGGCCCGGTCGCCGACGTAGAGCGTGAGCGGCCGACGCTCTACCGCCCGGGCCGCCGGTGCAAGGCGGGCCATCAGTTCGGCAGGTTGCAGACCAGACACCCTGACCCCGCCGACCGCCACGCCGCCCAGCACTTCACCGGCGCTCGCCACAGCGCTTGAGCCCATCCAAACGCCCATCAAAACGATGGTCGAGACCAGCGCCACCGCAAGCTTGCGCCGGCGAAACCCGATCAACTGGCAACCCCGGGCCGGGCCGCCGGCCGCCCGGCCGCCAGAGGCCAGAACCTGCCGGTTCCCGGCCAGAAAAAACCAATCAACGGGCCGCTCCGGACCTCAACAACCGGCGGATCTGTTTCACATAGAGGGCTGCCGCCCACCAGTAGAGCACCGCGCCGGCGATAAGCAGGATTCGGGAAGTGAAGGCGGCGAACCCGGCGGCGGCAATATCCAATACGCTGGCGGCCGCGAATCCCATGCCGGCGAAAATCAACGCAGTGGCCCACTTCCCTACCCAATTGACCGGGATGCGCGGCACACCCTTGCGCTCCAGGATCGGAAACGCAATGGACACGATGGCGTCTCGGATCAACAGCACGTAAGCGATTGGGGCGTCGATCACTCCCCGGAAGGCGAGGGCGATCAAAACGACGATGATCGCCATCCGATCGGCCACCGGGTCCAAAAGTTTGCCCAGCTTGCTGACCTGCCCGGTCTTGCGAGCGACGTAACCATCCACCCAGTCGCTACTGCCGATGACCACCAACAGGATGAACGCCGGAAGGTCCCTACCGGTCAAGAACGCCCAGGCAAAGATAGGGATGAGTGCGATCCGGGTGGCACTGATCAGGTTCGGGATTGTCAGCACCCGATCCAGGACCACCTCGCCATCGGCGTCATCAGCGCTCGAAGCAGATCGTTCCAACTCCCTCACCCTCCAGCCAGCCCCCGGGGGACGGCGGGCGACTCTGCTCAATTGTATTTAAGCTCGCTCGCTCTGGTGAGCGATTTCGAGGTAATGAAAGAAGATCTCGGCCAGAACTAGGTGGCCGAGCGTGGAGGGGTGGAAGCGGTCCTTCTGGCTGAGCAGGACCGCCTTGTCTTCACCGAACCCTTGCGACACCGACATCAGATCCACCAGCACCGCTCCGTGTGCCTCGGCCACTTCGCTGATGGTCCGGTTCCAGTTCTTGAGCAGCCGGGCGATCTCGAAGTGAGAAAAATGTTCGAACTCCGGCATGCCCACCAGATCGGGCATGTTTCCCACCAGGACGAGGGCACCGGTAGCCGCCGCCCGGCGCACCACCTCGTTAAGGCTGGCGCGGTAGGAATTGAGCGGGACGTCGCAACGCAAGTCGTTGATAACCAGCCAGATGGTCACAACATCGGGACATATCGCTTCGGCGACGGGAAGTTGTTCGGCCAAAGCCTGTGCGGTGGTGCATCCTTCCACGCCAAGCCGGTGCAGGCTTGACCCGTCGGGCAGGCACTCATGCAAGACCGCAACCCATGCCTCGGTCTCCGGATCGTCGGCACCAATGCCGACGGTATCCGAAGCTCCGATGGCTACGTAAGTTAGAGGCTCACCAGCTAGCTTTTCGATGAGTCCCGATATCCCGGATCAGTACAGACGGTTGTCGTTGCTGCCCTCGAGGCGCTCGCCGATTGACTTCGGCGCGTGGTTGATACTGTCCTCGAACTTTTCCATAATCGATTCCTTACGGTACGACGGCCGGTCGGCGTGGGCGTTCAGCAGACGCTCGGCGGCCTTCTTCTTGTCCGACGGGGGGCCCAGCACCTTGGTGCCCGGAACGCTCATGATCGTCTCGATCATGGATTTTTGCTGGTCCTGCTCCTGGTCCTGCTGCTCTTCAGCCATGCAATAGCCTCCTGTTGGGGAACCTGCAAACTATTCTCTCACCGGGACGCCAGTGCCGTCGGATCCGATGTACCCGGCCGACGAATTCCCGGCAGTGTCATCAGAAGTCAACCGCGCTGGGTCAAGCAATATTCCACAAGCCTTGTTTCGCTGCCCTGATCAGTCGGGACGGCCGGATTTGAACCGACGACCTTCCGGCCCCCAGCCGGATGCGCTACCAAACTACGCTACGTCCCGAAGGTGCCAGTTTATCGCTAACCGGAGCCTCGCCGGCGTGACCCGTCGCGTTCTCGTTCCCGAACCACCACCCGGATCGGGTTTCCACTGAAATCGAACTCCTCCCGCAACCGTCTTTCCAGGAAACGCAGCCACCCCGGCGCCAGCGGACCACTGGAGAACAGCACGAAGGTTGGCGGGGCAATTTCGGCCTGCGTGGCGTAGAGCACCTTGGAGTGCCGCCCGCCCACCGGCGGCGGAGGTGCCTTTTGCTGAGCCGCGTGGACGATCTCGTTGAGCCGGGCGGTTGGGACCCGGCGGATCCGGGTGTCCAGAACATGATCGATGGCCGGGAACAGCTTGGTGGCTCCCCGCCCGGTCTTTGCGGAGGTCCGCACCAGGGTGGCGTGGTGCACGAACTCCAGCCGGTCGCTCAAAGTGCGCTCAGTGAGCTTGGCTTCCTCCAGGTCCTCGATAAGGTCCCACTTGTTCAGAGCCACAATCACCCCCACACCCGCATCGGCAACCTGTCGGGCAATCCGCTGATCCTGGGCGGTTGCCCCTTCGTGGGCGTCCACAACGATGATTGCCAAGTCCGAGCGGTCGATCGCCTGCCGGGTCCGGCTGGCGCTGTAGATCTCCACGTCGTGGGTCTTGGAGCGCCGGCGCATGCCGGCGGTGTCGACGAATCGGTACAGCTTGCCGTGGATCTCGACCAGACTGTCCACCGAGTCGCGCGTGGTCCCCGGCTCATGGTGGACGATGCTGCGCTGCTCCCCGATCAATCGGTTAAACAAGCTGGACTTGCCCGCGTTCGGCCTCCCGACGACGCTAATACACGGGATCTGCGCCGCCTCCTGGAGCGAGTCACGCTCCGGAAGGAGCTCGACAATTCGGTCGAGCAGATCTCCGGTGCCCCGGCCGTGCTGGGCAGAAACCGGGAGGGGCTCGCCAAGACCCAGGCTCCACAAGGTGCCAATTTCCAACTCCTCCCGGGGCCCGTCCACCTTGTTGGCCACGACGATGATCGGCGCCCGCACCCGGCGTAGCCGGCCGACCAGCGCCATCTCGTCGGCGGTCGCTCCCGCCTGGCCGTCGACCACCAGCAGAACCAGATCGGCACTGTCGATTGCTGCGAGGGCAGCCGCGGCCACCTTCCCGGTGATCGTGTCCGAATGCCCGGAGTCCAGTGCCTCCTCAATCAGGCCCCCGGTGTCGGCGAGACAGAAGCGGCGGCCGTTCCACTCCGCATCGGCGGTCAGGCGGTCCCTGGTCAGGCCGGGGACCGGGCCGGTGATCGAGTCCCGGCGCCCGGACAGCCGGTTCACCAGGGTGGACTTGCCCACGTTAGGACGGCCGACAACCGCCACCCGGGGAAGCATCGTCTCGGTCATACCCTCTCCTTGATCAATCGCCGGATCTTCTCGACTACTTCGTCGATCGTGAGGTCGGTGGTGTCCACAATCACTGCGTCCGGCGCCGCCATGAGCGGTGAGTGAGCCCGGGTGGTATCCCGCCGGTCCCGTTCGGCAATCTCGTTGATAGCCCTCCGGTTGGTTCCTCCCTCTTGCGCCGAGCGCCGGCGCGCCCGCTCGCTCTGAGCGGCGGTGAGGAAAATTTTCAAGTCGGCGTCGGGAAGGACAACGGTGCCGATGTCCCGGCCCTCCATCACCGCTCCGCCTGCGCTAGCTGCCATTTCCCGCTGCCGGGCCACCATCCACAAGCGAACCGCCCGGTGCTGGGCGACCTGCGAGGCAGTTATCGACACCGTGGGCGAGCGGATCAGATCGGTGACATCACGCCCGTCCAGGATAACCCGCCCCCCCGGCAGGCTGATTGCAGTGTTCTCGAGCAGATCGGGAAGGGCTGCCTCGCGGCTTGCATCGGCTCCGGCCTCGATCAGCTTGAGCGCCAGGGCCCGGTACATCGCTCCGGTATCCAGGTGGCTCGCGCCCAGTGCATCGGCCAGCTTCCGGGCAACTGTGCTCTTCCCCGATCCGGCCGGACCGTCCAGCGCCACCACCGGGGGCCGGGGCGCTATACCTGCCTGGGTGGGCCGGCCGGCGCCGCCCTCGGTAGCGCCGCCCGCCGCAGGGCCGCTGGCTGGAGCGCCGCTGGCTGGAGCGCCGCTGGCCTCCCTACCGCCCTTGAGAGCACTTCCTGCTTGCCCTTCGCCGGCCGCCCGATCGGCACCCTCCGGCCCCTCGGCCACTTCCCTCACCGGGTCAGGCTCCGCAGGATTTCGGCGAAGCCCGGGAAGGATACGTCTGCCGACTCCCACCCCTCGACGGTCACCGGTCCCGAGGCGATGAGGCCGGCCAGGGCGAAGGTCATCGCCATGCGATGGTCACCGAGGGCGTCGACCGTTCCGCCGGTAAGCTTCACCGGGCCATCGATACACAGGCCATCGGGAAACTCCTCCACCTGCCCCCCCAGAGACCGCAGGTTCAATGCCAGCACAGCAAGGCGATCGGACTCCTTGGCCCTCAGTTCGCCCGCATCTCGAATAATTGTCGTGCCTTCTGCCTGAGTGGCTGCCAGAGCAACCAGCGGAAGCTCGTCGATGGTACGCGGAATGGTCGCGCCGCCCACCTCCACCCCTTCGAGTGGTCCGCTTCTGGCGATCACCCGTCCGGCTGGCTCGGGCAGTTCACTTTCGACGACCAGCTCCACTATCGCCCCCATCCGTGAAAACACCTCGAGTATGCCGGTACGCCCGGGGTTGAGGCCGACACCGGTGACCTCGACGACTGAGCCGGTAGAAAGGATCGCTGCGGTCAGCAGGAAAGCCGCCGATGACAGGTCGCCGGGCACCTGCAGTTCGAAGCCGGGGTGGGTGAACAACGCGTCCCCCCCGGTTATCGATACCCGGCCGCCGGAGGTCTCCACCGGGACACCCAGCCAGGAAAGAAATCTTTCGGTGTGATCCCGGGTGGGGAGCGGCTCTTCGACCGTTGTAACGCCCTGCACCTGCGCGCCGGCCAGCAGTATCGCCCCCTTTACCTGGGCACTGGCCACCTCGGGGGCGTAAGTGATGCCGGTCAACCGCCCGCCGGTCAGGCGGATCGGGGGGCGGCCGCCATCGCTCAACAGCACGTCGGCCCCCATCAGGCGCAGCGGCTCGGCTACCCGGCACATCGGCCGGCGGGAGAGCGACTCGTCGCCGGCCAGCTCAAAGCTGCCCGGCCGCCCGGCAAGAGCGCCTGTGAGCAGGCGCATCGTGGTGCCCGAGTTCCCGGCGTCCAGCTTCGCTTCCCGGGCAACTTCCCAGCCGGTGCCCTCAACGACGTATTCATGCGCACCGGTTCGATCGATCACGATCCCGAGCCGGCGCAGGCAGTCGATAGTCGAATGCACGTCTTGACCGGCAACGTTCCCGTTGATTGCCGTCCGGCCGCGAGCCATGGCGCCTAAAAGGAAACTGCGGTGTGCGATTGACTTGTCGGCAGGGACCCGCAGGCTTCCCGACAAGCCAGCCGCCGGAGAAAACGTGCGGTTCACGAAAAGGTCTCCTTTGTTGCGGGCCGATCAGCCCGCGGGATTTACCTCGACTTTATAGCCCTTACGCTCCAGCGCTTCGCGTGCTGCGGCCGCCTCCTGCTTCCCGCCGATTTGCAGGTGGATCAAGCCGCCGCCCTCGGAGGTGTGGAAGATGGTGAAATCGTCAATGTTTACCCCCACCTCCCCAACCGAAGTGGCGATTTGTGCAATCACACCGGGACGGTCAGGTACCGCAACTCTTAGCTCCAAGCTCTGTGCCCCAGCTATCCCGGGCTGGGCGATCAGAGCAGCTCGGGCCGTCCGGGCGTCCGCAAACCAGTTGCGCAGTCCCTCCCAGTCACCCTGCTCAAGGGCATCGGCAGCCGATCCGAACGCCTCTTGAAACCTGCGTACCAGCCCCAAAAGCGCGCCCCGGTTCTCCCGGACGATGTCGGTCCACATCTCGGGCGAACTGGCGGCAATACGGGTCATATCCCGAAAACCCCCGGCGGTTAACAGCGGAAGCCCCTCCCCTGAAGAGGCGACTTCGGCGGCGAAGCCCATCAGGGCGCTGGAAAGAAGCTGGGGCAGGTGGCTTGTGAGGGCCAGCGCCTCGTCATGCCGGCGGGGATCCAGTGCGAGAACCCGAACCTGCAACCCGGTCAGGAACCGCATCAGTTGCCCGTAAGCGTCCGGCGAAGTCGACTCGGTCGGAGTCAATACCCACAGGCAACCCCGGTACAGGTCTGCCCGGGCCGCCTCGATACCTTCCTTCTCCGAACCGGCCATGGGGTGCCCGCCGATGAAGTGAACTCCCTGGGGCACCAGCGGAGCAATCTGCTCGACGACGCCGATCTTGGTAGAACCTAGGTCTGTCACCACGGCCCCGAATGCCAGTGCCGGCCGGGCCTCCCGGAATACCTCCGGAATTGAACCCACCGGGGTGGCGATGACCACCAGGGAAGCATTCGCCACCGCCATCGGGAGCGAACCGGCGCCGTGGGTTATCGCGCCCATTGAGAGTGCCTTGCGCACCGTCTGGGGATCGTTGTCGAACCCGATGACCTGGTGAACCAGTTTTGCCGCACGTGCGGCCATCCCTAACGAGCCGCCCATCAGGCCGAGCCCCACCACAGCCATGATCGGCAAGGGATCGTGTCGATGGTTCATCGCGGCTTTCGGTTACTGGGGAAGGTCGGTGCGCAGGGGCTTGGCGCCCCGAAGGTAGACATGTCTGATGCTTTCGTAGTCCCTGTTCGTATAAATATGCATCAGGATGCGAATCACTTTGGGAATCGCCCCCTTGACGTTGAGCTCGGTGGCGCACAACAAGGGAATGTCAGAGATCCCGATCTTGCGGGCGGCGGCCGCGGGGAACTCGGAGGTGATGTCGGGGGTTGCGGTGAAGATGATCGTGATCAGGTCAGCTTTGTCGAGCCCATTGCGCTGCATCATCTCCTGGATCAACTCAGCCGTGGACTCGATCACCTCCGCCGAGGTGTCCTGTTCGACGGTCGTAGCACCGCGCAGACCTCTAACCCTTGCCAAACCCTCCTCCTTGCCGCCCTACAAACCGACTTCACGATACAGCGAAGCCACTTCCTCCCGTGAGAGCAGGCGGTAGGTTCCGCTGGACAGCCGGTTGAGGCGGAGGGGACCCAGGCCGGTTCGTACCAGCCGGATCACCGGGCATCCGACCTCTTCCAGAAGCCGGCGGACCACGTGCTTGGGCCCCTCGTGCAAGGTAAGTTCGACCACGGTCCGGGTAGTCCCGCCTCCCTTCCGGGATCCAAGAACCTTTACTTCGTCGGCCTGGAACGGTTCTTTGTCGCCAAGGTCCACTCCGGTGACGGTCAGCCGGCGCATAATCGCCCGCCCGATTGAACCGTTCACCTCCGCCACATAGACCTTGGGCACCTCGAAAGATGGATGGCTGAGCCGAAAGGCCAAATCTCCATCATTGGTGAGTAGAAGCAGCCCCTCGGTTGCCATGTCGAGACGGCCCACCGGAAAGACCCGGCTCTCGACACCGACGATATCGGTCACAGTCGGCCGGCGTTGCGGGTCGCGGGCGGTGGTCACCACTCCGGCGGGCTTGTTAAGCATGAGATAGGTTTTGTCCGGGTCGATCTGCACCAAAGACCCGTCGACGGTTACCCGGTCAACCGAAGGATCGATGCGCAGGCCCAACTCGGCGATCCGGCCGTTCACCAGCACCCGGCCCTGGGTCATCAGCTGTTCGGCTCCCCGCCGGGAAGCGACTCCTGCTTCGGATAGCACCTTCTGCACCCTGGTTCCCTGGGGCGGATCGGGTGTTCGAGTACGCCGAACCGACCCTTCACGTCTGGTCGGGCCGGCCGCTCTGGTCGGGCCGGCCGCTCTGGTCGGGCCGGCCGCTCGGGTCGGGCCGGCCGCTCTGGTCGGGCCGGCCGCTCTGGTCGGGCCGGCCGCTCTGGCCGGGCCGGCCGCTCTGGTCGGGCCGGCCCGCGGTGGACGCTTCTGGACCTTCGCGGAATCGCCGGGCGTGGCCGGCTTCGCACCGGCAGCTCCGGTCCGTACGGAGGTCGGTCGGCCCCCCTGTCGTGGGCGCGGCCGGCGCGCCGGGGTGGGCGTCATAGACCGGGTCCGAGTCCGGATTCCAGCCGTTCAACCGTAGCGCTGTCGGGCATTAGGTCGGCCAGCGACGGCATCTCACTCAAGGAGTTCAAGCCCACACGTTCCAGGAACATTGTCGTTGTGCCGAACAGGGCCGCCTGCCCCAGACCGGGGTCGCGCCCGACCTCTTCAACCACCCCCCGGCTGACCAGGGTACGCAACACCCCGTCGCTCGACACACCCCTGATATCGGCAACCTGGCTGCGGGAAATTGGTTGGCGATAGGCAACAATTGCCAAAGTTTCCAGAGCCGCCTGGCTCAGCCGGCCTGCGCGCCGGTCTCCGACAAACCGCTCCAGGTAAGGCGCCGCGGCCGGGTGAGAGGCTAGCCGCCAGCCGCCAGCGACATTCCGCAATTTCACCCCTCTGTCCTGCTCGGTCAGATCGTCACTCAGATGCACCAGCACCCCTTCAATAACATGCGCAGGCTCCTCGAACAGCACCGCCAGATCCGAGGACGACAAAGGTTCGTCGGCGATGAACAGAACCGCCTCCAGGTTCCGGCGCAACGTGGCAAGATCGGTCATGGGGCCGGCAACCAGCTAACCGCGATCTCACTGAACGGCTCCGCTTGGATCAGCTCAATCGCCTCCGCCTTGAACAGCTCGAGAACTGCCAGCAGCGCCACCACTACCTCCATCCGCCCGGAGGCGCTCCGGCATAACTCCCGGAAGGAACTGTTGCCGTTAAGCCTGATCTGCAACCGTAGCCGCTCGACCATCTCGACCAGACTGACGGTTACCGAGGTAACGTGGGAAGTGTCGACCGGTTCCTGCTCCACCGGGGTGAGCGCCCTTACCGCTGCCGCAGCAACCAACACTGGCGTTAAGCCCTGGAATATGTCCGGGGACTTGGGGATCAGCTCCTCCGGAAGCTCCGCCGTACGAGGATGAAGGTCTGCGCACTCCCCCAGTAAGTAGCCCAGCCCGATCGCCGCTTGCTTGAACGCTGCGTAAACGATGAGCCGGTGCAACAAACGGTCACGTTCTTCCAGCAGGAGCTTGATTTCCGGATCGATCGCATGCCGGTTCGGCAGCAGCTTCAGCGACTTGAGCTCAAGAAGCGTGGCCGCTAGCACCAAAAAGCTCGAAGCGGTTTCCAGGTCGACCTCGCCTAGCTCGGCCATCCGCCGCAGGAACTCGTCGGTCAACTCCGAGATATTGATCTCGGCGACGTTGACCCGTTCCCGGGAGATCAACTGCAGCAACAGGTCAAGCGGCCCCTGATAAACGTCCAACTTCACCTCGTAGCTCACCGACCCCACCCTACCGAGCAACCACAGGCAACTGGCGGATTACTCCAAGCACCCTTAGCTTGGACCGTAAGCCAAATGGCGCCTGGAGAGGCGATCACCCTAGCAAGACCCGGCCAGGCTGCGTGCGACGGTAGCCCACCCGCTCGCGTACCAGCTCCATGGTCGTGGCCGCGACCTGCCGGGCCGCTTCGGCGCCCCGGTCCAGAACCCGATCCAGTTCGGCCGTATCCGCCAGGACCTCTTGGTAACGCTCGCGAAACGGGCCGAGAAAGCACAGCAGCGCCTCGGTCAGGCCCTCCTTGAAGCGGGCATAGCCTTGGCCCGAGTACTTCTCCGCCAACTGGTCAACCGGGGTGCCAGAAACCGCCGAGTAAATGGTCAACAGGTTGGTGAGCGCCGGCTTGTCCGCTCCGGTGCGGATCTCGCTCCCCGAGTCCGTTACCGCCCGGGCGATCTTCCTCTTCACCACCTCCGGTGGGTCGTTCATCCAGATCGGGCTGTTAGGACGTTCCGAACTCTTGCCCATCTTGCTGGTCGGGTCGTCGAGGGCCATGATCCGAGCACCTTCGGCCGCAATGTAGGGCTCGGGGACCGGGAAGAGCTTGCCGAACTGCTTGTTAAACCGGTCGGCCAGGTTTCGCATCAGCTCCAGATGCTGGCGCTGATCTTCACCCACCGGTACCAGCTCGCCCCGGTAGGCCAAGACATCGGCGGCCATCAGCACCGGGTAAACGTAAAGTCCGGTACCTATCGAGTCGCCCTCCAGATTCTTGCTCTTATCCTTGAACTGAGTCATCCTGCCGAGTTCGCCCATCCGGCAGACACAGGTCAGGATCCATGCCAGTTCGGTGTGCTCAGGCACTTCCGACTGTAAGAACAAGGTGGCCTTAGAGGGATCAATTCCGGCAGCGATTAGGCTGGCTGCAGTCTGACGGGAACGGGCGGCAAGAAGCTTGCCCTCCCAGGGCACGGTCATGCTGTGCAGGTCGACGACACAGAACAATGACTCGTGCTCTGACTGCAGCGCCACCCATTGGCGGAAGGCCCCGATGTAGTTGCCAAGATGCGGAACCTCCGCGGTCGGCTTCACACCGGAAAATACTCGTGCCATCTAACTCTGCTTTCCGGCCGCATCAATTGCGGTCCCACTCTTCGAATACCCCGAGGGGGGCAGGGCCGGGATCTGGTCGCGTACCCTTATGCTGGACGCAGTGCTCAGCTACCTCATCCGAAACCCTCCCGACATTATCGGCTTTGTCCTGGTTGCCGTCTCTTTTATCATCGCCTTGTCTCTTCACGAGTTCGGCCACGCCGCTGCGGCCACCTGGCAGGGCGACCCTACTGCCCGCCTGGCGGGCCGTCTTACAATCAACCCCAGATCTCACCTTGACCCGCTGGGCACCTTCATGTTGATTGCAGTTGGATTCGGCTGGGGCAAGCCGGTTCCATTCGCTCCCAACAAGCTTCGCAGCAGGCGTTTCGGTGCCGCTTTGGTGGGCATTGCCGGTCCGGTGGTCAACGTGATACTGGCATTCGCCGGCGCATATCTGTTGCTGACACTGTTCCAGACCGGGAACGGCAATGGCGTGATGACCACCTTCGCGTTTATAACCGTCCAACTCAACGTGGGCCTGGCCTTATTCAACATGATGCCCGTTCCGCCTCTGGACGGCTCCCGAGTATTGAGCGCCCTGCTGCCGCCGGACAAGCAGCAGATTGTCTACTTCCTGGACAAATGGGGATTCCTGATCCTGTTACTTTTCGTTTTCCTGCTGTTTCCGAGCGTGGCCGGGCCCGCTATCCAATCCGCCTCCGCCTGGATCGTGCAGGTGACCGGCCTTCTCTTTAACTAGCTTTAAGCCACTTGTCGATTTATCAACAAATCTCTACCCGACGCTCCAAGCTTATCCTTCAACCTAAAGTTCTCATTGACGTTGAATATAGCTGAAGTTAAAGCTTTGTCGACAAATCGACTTGTAATTATGCTTCGTCGCGCAGTCGCAGAACCAAACGGGATCCTGCGCCCAAGGAGTCGAACTCCTCTAGCATCTCCGCCAAGGCCGCCCGGACGATCCGGCTGCGGTCGGACGGAAGCCGGTGGTCGGCACGTAGTGCCAGACGAACGCGTTCCAAATCATTAAGGTCTGCACCGGTGCAGTAGAAGGTCACCTTTTGTTCGTGCTTGGGGCGCGGATCGGCTTGCCCCCCGCCGGCTCCTCGGTTCGCTTGCAAATCACCCACCTGAGCGATGCCCGCAGGAACCGGGGTGGAGTTGAAGAACAATTCTTCTGCCCCCGGCAGAGTCGCTCTACGCGCCACGAAGCAGCACCTCCCGGGCCAGATCGCGATACTCCTGCGCTCCGTTCGAGGCGGGCGCGTAGGACAGAATCGGAAGGCCGGCAACCGGAGCTTCGGAGAACTTGATGGTCTTGTGAATTACCGTCTTGAATAGCTTTTCGCCGAACGCCTCGCGCACCCGGCTGAGAACTTCCCGGCCATGGATCGTCCGGGCCTCCAACATGGTTGCGACGATCCCCAGAACGGCCAACTCCGGGTTCAGCCGCTCCTGAACCTTAGCCACGGTGTCCATCAGCAGAGCCATGCCTCGCAGTGCGAAGTACTCGCATTCAAGCGGGACGATAACCGAGTCTGCCGCGGTGAGGGCGTTCACCGTTAGGAGCCCGAGCGAAGGCGGACAGTCGATCAAGACGTAGTCATAGCCGGATCGAGCCGGCTCCAGCGCCTTCTTCAACAGTTGCTCTCGCGCCACCTCGGACACCAAGAGCACCTCGGCCGCCGACAAGTCGATATTCGAGGGCACCAGCTCCAATCCCGCTACCGGCGACGCGACAATAACGTCCGGCAAAGTAACGGTTCGATCGAGGAGAAGGTTGTAGACGGTTAGCTCCAACGTGTTCGGGTTGAGTCCCAAGCCCACGGAAAGCGCCCCTTGGGGGTCGAAGTCGACCAGCAAAACCCGGGCGCCTTCCTCCACCAAAGCAGCGCCCAAATTAATGGTGCTGGTGGTCTTCCCAACTCCACCCTTTTGGTTAACGATGGCTACGATGCGTCCTTCGGGCTTGCGCCCGCTACCTGACCTTTGGGCAGCAGCCGCAGCCACTGGTCTGCCGATGGGCTCTTGGGAGGCCAAAGGCTGGGGGCCGGCAGGGGTGGCGTTATCCAGGGCGACCGGCTTTCCGGCGCCGGAAACCGTGCCGTTTTCCAGATCGACCGACGCTGCGGCATCAGAGCCGGCGGAGCCTTCCGAGGTCGCAAGATTCCCGGCACCGGCAGGCTCCGGAGTGGTTACGAAACAGGCAGGAGGGTACTCAAGCTCTTCTGCCGGTTCGTCGGGGGGGAACAGTTCTGCCAGGACCTGCTGGATGGCGAAGCGGTTCTTCTCTGAGAGGTCCACAAGGCTCCTTGTCGATAATTGACCGGCGGGGCCAAATACTAGTGCTCCCTCCTGCAATTACCCTGGAATTAGAGCTGGCGTAGTCGAATCCAGCAGGCGCGCCGAAACAAAGAGTGCCCAGGAAGCTAAACGCCGGCTAATGAGCGTTAAAGCGGAAGGCCTTTTGCTTGCAGGTGATGCACATACTGGCTGCCGGTATCGCCTCCAAACGCTCCGGGGGGATGTCTTTGCCGCAGGACTCGCACTTGCCATAGGTGCCCGAGTCCACCCGGTGAAGCGCCCCGTCGATCTCCTCCAACCGCTGGCGCAAGCCGTCCGCCAGGGACATCACACGGTTCAACTCCGAGGTGGTTTGAGCGGCGTCGGCGAAGCCGTCATCGAAGTGAACGTCGACCTTCTCCCCGACCGCAAACCCCAGGTCGGCCAACTCGGCGTGCACCACGGCTTGCTCTTCCCTGAGCCGTTTCGCCGCTAGCTGAATCTGGTCGTCGTCCAACGAACTGCCTTTCTACCCGAATCTTGGAAGCATAGCCCTAAGGGGGGCCGGCCGCGCGGTTGAGGGATAGCGCGGCGTCAGGGAAATGCAGGAGCCGGCTCGGCGGGCAGAAGGATCTCCATGGTCACCTGCCCAACGCCGGACAGGCCCACCACCCGGGCGGCGGCCTGAGAAAGGTCCAGCACCCGCCCGGCGGAGTAAGGCCCCCGGTCGGTGATCACCACCACCACCGCCTTACCGCCGAACGTAACCTTCAAAAAGGTGCCCATCGGAAGGCTCAGGCTGGCCGCAGTCATTTGATCCGCCCGGAAGGTCGCCCCGCTTGCGCTACGGCATCCGTCGAAACCGGGCCCATACCAGGTGGCCTCCCCGGTTGTGATCACTCCGGTCCCCCCCAACTTGGCAGGCAGGAAGCCTGCGCCACCGGAGGCGGGCGCATACCAGTCGAGTACTGCCGCCAGCCTCTGGTCGGCCGGCGGTTTGCCCGGCGAGCAGGGCCCGGCCACCGGCTTTTTGACCGCCGCCGCCCGTGCCGCCATGACCGCCTTCTCGGCCGCCATCGCTTGTTGGACGGCCTCTTTGAGCTTGAGCAGCGATCCGGCCCGCTGGTCCCTGGTCGACTTTAGAGCGACCTGTTCGGCGTCCGATCGGGCCACCCTGGCGGCAACCTGTCCTACTGTGGCGGCCAAGGCGGTTCGTTCGCCGGAGATTTGCTGGCGCAACCGGGCGGAATCCTGGAAGGTACGCCCATCCTTCTCGGCCAGGCTCTCGAAGAACAATCCCAAACGGGGTAGGTCGCCGAAGGTGTCAGCCATGAACAGTACCGCCAGGACGGAAGCCGGGCCACCCTTGTACATCTGCCGGGCCCGGGCGTTGGAGGACTTGCGGACCCGAACCATCTCGGCTTCGAGTTCACCGATACGTGCTTGCGCCGAGCGGATCTGCGATTCAAGCTTGGTGGTCTGTTCTTGGTCCCGGGCGATGGACCTACCGACCGCAAAGACCCTGGAGTCGAGCGACTTGATCTCGCCCAGCGCCCGAGCGGTTGCAGCATTGGCCTCGGCAAGCCGGGTGCGGATGGAATCCAGTTCATTGTCGCCGCTGGCGCCATGTGAGGCTTTTGCCGGCACCACCACCAGCATGGCGACAAGCAGCGTGATTGCGAGTGAGGACCTTGAGGGCGACACTGAGGCGCGCCCGGGTCGAAAGCTCACCTGAGCAACGCTACCAGCGGCCCTTGCCAAGTGCAAGGATGACGAACCGATGTTCTTTGCTGCGGCCCGGCGCACGGCTGCCGTCAACTGCTTGTCGATCAGGAAAAGGCACCCCAGACCCTGAGACTGCTCCTTCTTAGAGTCCAGCGCGGGATCTGCGAACCTATGACGAGATCTGCGTACTGGTGGTGGTTGCGGAACTGTCACCTGGCTGCGGTCCGGTGGTCGTGGTCGGGGGGGCAGTAGTGGTGGTAGTGGGACGGGCGGTGGTGGTGGTGACAAGCCTGGATGAAGTGGTCGGCGGGCGGGTGGTGGAGGTCGTGGGCCTCGAGGTGGTGGTGACAAGCCTGGATGTGGTCGTGGGCCTCGAGGTGGTGGTAGTAGACCCCCTGCCACCGCGCCCTGGTCTCGTGGTGGTGCTGCTGCTGGACGAGGTGGTGGTGGCCTCGGGAGCAGTAGTGGTGGTCGTCACCAGCGGCGGAAAGCAGGTACTCGAGCAGGGAGGCGGCGGCTGGAAGCCCGGAGGGCACCCAGCGCAGCGGTACTTAATCTGCCGGGGTGGTTTCAGCGGGTTGCCGCACCGGCACCTGACCACAACCTCGCCCTTGTCGTCCACCAGCACCGCAGTGCCCGCAGCCAGGATCGATTGAATTTCGTAGGCCCTACCGTCCTTGAATCCGAGGTTGGTGACCCGGGTGTCTCGAGTAAGGACTGTGGGTTTGAGACTGCGCACATACTTCTCGAAATCAGGCTCAGGCACTCCCAGCAGGTCTACCCACGCGGCCCGGCGGTCCGGGTTGGCGTTCAGGAACCTGATCAGCAGCTCAGGATCACATTCGCCGTTGTTGCCGGTCCCGCCGAACGGCCCCTGCGGTGAGGAGACGACCGTCGGGGAGGCCGGATCTTCGGGCGCGGTTTCCGCGGGCGGAGAGGGCGTCGAAGTGTTCGCCACGAGCACGGCCGGGTCGGTAAACGGGTCTGGCCCCGGGCTGAGCGGGTCCTGGTACAGAACCGACTCCGCACCGAAGACGCGCATTCCCGCGAACACCGCGCCGCCGCCGAGGACCACCAAGAAGATGCCGATGATCGCGGCGCGCCGACTCAAATTGACACCCAGTTCCCCTGCCCCTCGGTTTTGCGGAGTATACAGCGGACTGGCGCTGCTATCTGCACGGGGGTATTGTCGCTTGGCTCTCCGAACCTACCCGGCTAGCGCTCAGCCATCCATCAGGCGAGCGCCACCGAAAGCGGGCTGTGGGGTAGGCCGTGGGCCGCGGCCACCGGCTCGTTGACCAGATTGCCTTCGATGGTGTTCAGGCCGCGGGCCAGCGCGGGGTCCTCGCGCAATGCACCGGCAAGTCCCTTATTCGCCAGGGCGAGGGCGTAAGGCAAGGTGGCGTTGGTCAAGGCATAGGTGGAGGTGTGGGGAACTGCTCCGGGCATGTTCCCGACGCAGTAGTGGACCACTTCGTCGACCAGGTAGGTCGGGTTGGAGTGGGTGGTCATACGACTGGTCTCGAAGCACCCTCCCTGGTCGACCGAGATATCGACCAAGACCGAGCCTGGCTTCATCCGGGAAACCAGTTCTTTGCTGATCAGCTTGGGTGCGAGCGCGCCGGCAACCAGCACTGCTCCGATCACCAGATCGGCCGCCAGAACCGACTCCTCAATGGTGGTCTGGTTGGACATCAAGGTGAGGATGCGACCCTTGTGGATCGAGTCGATGTAGCGCAGCCGGTCGATATTGCGGTCCAGTACGATCACTTCGGCCTCCAGGCCTTGGGCAAGCCAAGCGGCATTCGCCCCGGCCATCCCGGCACCCAGAACCACCACCCGAGCCGGATGCACGCCCGAAACCCCGCCGAGCAGTATCCCCCGGCCACCGTGTTCTTTTTCCAGCAATGTGGCGCCGACCTGAGGTGCCATCCGCCCGGCAACTTCACTCATCGGCGCCAGAAGCGGAAGGCGGCCCTGGGAGTCCTCCACCGTTTCATAGGCCACCGCGGCCGTACCGGCATCCAGAAGCGCCTGGGTCACCTCTAGGCTGGCCGCCAGATGGAGGAAAGTGAATAGAACCTGGCCACGCACGAGGCGTCCAAACTCCGCCGGTACCGGCTCTTTGACTTTGAGGATCATGTGCGAGTCAGACCAAACCGTGCCAAAATCGACCAGAGCGGCCCCGGCACGGAGGTACTGATCGTCGGGGATCCGCAGGCCCGTCCCGGCGCCGCTTTGCACCAACACGGTATGGCCGGCGGACACCATTTCCCGGGCGCCGGCGGGCGTGAGCGCCACCCGGTACTCGTGGTCCTTCACCTCCGCCGGGACACCGACTATCACCGCAGGCCCCCCTCAGTCGATCTCGTGAGTCCGAGCGTGCTCCCGGAGTCTGAGCAGCGAGAGCCCAACGATAGTCTTGCCGTCGACGATTCGGCCGTCGATGATCGCCTCGTAGGCGTGATGCCCATCGAGCCATTCCAGCCAGATGGGCTCGCCACCATCCGTGCCAGGGGGCTCGGCAACCTGGTTCAGATCGCGAGCTTCGAAGACGTGAATCCGTTCGTCGGTGAAGCCCGGGCTGGTGTAGAAACTGGTGAGCAGCTCAAGCTCATCGCAGCTGTATCCGGTCTCCTCTTGCAACTCCCGGCGGGCGCACACCCATGGGTCCTCGTCATGCTCGAGTTTGCCGGCTGGAAGCTCGAGCAAGGTATCATCCACCGCTTGGCGATGCTGGCGGACCATAAGAATGCGCCCGCCCTTGTCGAGGGCCACCACCGCGACCGCTCCGGGATGCTGGACGGTGAAATAGTCGTGGACCTGACCGCCCGGCAACTCGACCTTCTCGGAGCGCAAAGTGATGAAGTCACTGGTGAAACAGATCTGCGAGCTGATGGTCTTGCGATGGCCGTCCACCAGCACATATTAGGACGCTCCGAAAACAACATGTACGACAGCAGCCCCTGGCGGGCTTCCCAGTGGACCAGCTTAGTTCCGGATAAGCGGCTCCAGATCGCTAACGGCGTCCCCGGGAGCCGAGCGGAAGGTTCCCCGCGCCAGGGCCCGCTCAACTGCCGCCGCCACGAACTCCCGGAACAGCGGATGGGCACGGTTCGGACGAGAGAGAAACTCCGGATGGAACTGGCTGGCCATGAAAAACGGGTGCCCGGGCAGCTCGACGATCTCAACCAGCCGGCCGTCCGGGGAGGTCCCGCTGAACACCAGCCCCCGCTCCTGCAGGACTAAATGGTAGGCCGAGTTGACTTCGTAACGATGACGATGCCGCTCGTAGATGACCTCCTGGCCATAGACTCGGTGCGCCCGGCTGCCGGATTTCAGCCGCGCCGGCCACAGGCCCAAGCGCATGGACCCGCCTTTCTCGTAGACCTTTTCCTGCTCGGCCAGCAGGTCGATCACCGGGTGGGGGGTTAGCTCGTCGAACTCGGAGGAGTTGGCACCGCTCAACCCGGCGACATTGCGGGCAAACTCGATGACCGCACATTGCAGCCCCAAGCACAACCCCAAGAACGGGATGGCGTTCTCCCTGGCAATTCGGACAGCTTCAATCTTGCCCTCGATCCCCCGGATGCCGAAACCGCCGGGAACCAGCACGCCGTCAAGGGTGTCGACAATTTCCAGCCCGCCGGCGGTCAGGTGGGGCATGGCAGCCTCTGCGCCGGCCGGCATTTCCGTGCCCTCCGGGCCCTTCTTCTCATCGGAGGCCACCCAGACAATCTCCACGTCGGACCCCACCTCGTACCCGCCTGCTTTGATCGCCTCGATCACCGACAAATAGGCGTCCGGGAGGTCGACGTACTTACCGAACAGCCCGATGCGCACATTGCCCAACGGGTGCTCGATCCGGTGGACCAGCGCCTCCCATTCAGACAGGTCCGGCACAGCGGTGTTGAGCTGTAGCTGGTTCAAGACAAAGTCGTCAAGGCCCTCTTCGTGCAGGACCAGCGGGATGGCGTAGATGTTCGATGCGTCGGCAGCGGAGATGATGCCTTTGATCTGCACGTCGCACAGCAAAGAGATCTTCTGCTTGAGCTTGGGCGAGATATCCCGATCGGAGCGCAGCACCAAGGCGTCGGGCTGGATTCCGATGCTACGCAACTCCCGGACCGAGTGCTGCGTAGGTTTGGTCTTGAGCTCTCCGGCCGGGCCGATATAGGGCGCCAGGGTCACGTGAACGTAGCAGACGTTATCCCGCCCGACCTCCAACCGGAGCTGGCGGATGGCCTCCAAGAAGGGCAGGCTCTCAATGTCGCCGACGGTGCCTCCCACCTCGGTTATCACCACATCGGCCTCGGACGTCTGGCCCACCCGCAGAATCCGGTCCTTGATCTCGTTGGTGATGTGCGGGATGACCTGGACGGTGTCCCCCAGATAGTCGCCCCGGCGTTCCTTGGCAATCACCGACTGGTAGATCGCCCCGGTGGTTACGTTGGAGGAGCGGTGCAGGTTCTCATCGATGAACCGCTCGTAGTGGCCGAGGTCCAGGTCGGTCTCGGCGCCGTCATCGGTGACAAAAACCTCACCATGCTGAAACGGGCTCATCGTTCCCGGATCCACGTTGATGTAGGGGTCGAGCTTTTGCATGGTGACCCGCAGGCCCCGGTACTTCAGGAGCCGGCCCAAGGAGGCTGCGGTAAGCCCCTTGCCAAGGCTGGAAACCACCCCACCCGTCACAAAAATATGCTTGGCCACGGGGAAGCAGCCTAGCAGAGGAAGGGTTACAGCGATGTGACTTGATCTCCAAGTCGCGAACAAATGTTTCTCGTTCTGCTTTAGATCCGGCCCATCCGGTCCAACCAGCGCAACGCAGCGGTCGATTCGATCGCCCTGCTGAACGACCAGCGCTCCGAGGCCAGGGTCACGCCCGCCAGCATGGCCAGGACCACCAACCGGCCGGTAATCCCCAGGTTCAAAACCACTCCGGCACCGAGCATCGCCCCAAGCATGTTCGCTCCCGAATCGCCCAACACCCCCTTCTCCTTGAGATCGGCGAACATCCAGGCAACCGTCGCCCCGGCTAGAGCAATCGACAGGTCGAAGAAGCCGGCTGAACGGGAAGCCAGGGCCAAAGGCAGCCAGAACACCAGGTAGACCTTGCTCGCCCGGCCCGGGCGCAGATCCAGCAGGTTCAACAGGTTCGCCGCCAGCGCGATCACCAAGGCATCCAGCACGGCAACCGCGGCATCGCCTTCCCACAGCAAGCTGACCACGGCTGCCAGCACCAGGCCCCCGATCGCCTTGATCGCTCCGGTGGTCACCCTCTTGCGCATCAATGCCCTCAAGTGGCCGGCCAGACCCTTGCTGGAACTGTCGCCGAAGACATCGTCGATCAGCCCGAGCAAGTAGAAGCCCAGTGCCACCACCAGCAGGCCGGCCCGCTGCTCGGGCTCGGGATCGCCGTTCAGGGCTACCGAGGGGCGCCCTGACAACCCAGCGACGATCTCCGCAGCCACCAGTCCGCCGGCCACAACGATCCCCCCGATCGCCGGGATCCGCAGTTGCCGGTAATTGACGACGGTCAGCCGGCTCCAACGCCGGCGCAGCAGTAGCAGCTGCAGGGCGAGCGCGCTCACCAGCCCGGCCAGGAAACCGATCACCGTTGACCCTTAACCTTCATGCCCTCCACGGTGGCCAGGCAAAACGGCGCCAGGATGGCCACACCCATGGCCGGGATGGCAATGCCCGAGTCGTTCAGTGCGAAACCCAGCAGGTTGGCCACGATAGCTGCGATGACCCCGGTACGCAGACCCGGCTGAGTCTGAAGCGCCAGGCGCAGGGAGCTGTCCGTACGTTTCAGCATCATCAACAAGAATCCTGCGGCAACCGGGACCGACCAAGTGAGCGAGCTGCGGGTGAGAACCGACCAGTTGGCGGTGAGCTTGCGGAAGATCGCGTTCTTAACCCCCTCGGGCCCACTTCCTATCAACCGCTGGACGAACCGGCCCACATGGGTTTGCGCTTCTGCCGGCCGTAGCGAATCGAGGACACCGGCAACAATCGCCACGATTGCGCCCAGCGCGAGCAGCAACACCATCCGCCAAAAGGACACTCGCTTGCCCATCAGCAGCGCCAGCAGCAGGCCGAACGCGGGAATCAGCGAGAGCATCCCGCCGAAGTCCGCTCCCGGGCCGCCGTCGGCAACGATAGCCGCCACACCTACCGCCCCAGCTGCCCAGACCCCCCGGCGACCGAGACTCGCCCCCAGTTGCCCGGCCAGAAGTAGTGCCGAGGTTGCCAGCACGGCGAACGCCAGGTTGCCCAGACCGTAGAACCGGCCGGCAACTATCGGGGAGTAGCCGATCAGGCTCGACAGTTGCAGGTTCGCTCCGGATGCCAGGTCCACCACGATCACCAGCACGTTTACCGCGCAGAGGAACGTCGCCGGCCCGGCCGGGAAACTTCGCCAAGGGCCAACCAGTGCCAGCGCCGCCAAACCGGTGGAGAAGACCAATAGCAGCGCCAGGGGTCCGGCCCAGCCGATCCGGGCGATGTCGAAGCCGGCAAGCAGCAAAGTCGATACCGGCACCGCCATGAAGCCAAGCGCTAGCCGGCGCACCCACGGACTGCCCCCGTCGCCCCGGCGCCGCAGCAACAAGTAGGCCAGCAGGTAAATTACCGCCTGCGCCCCGACCAGCACCAAGAAGAACAGCCCCACCCAGCGCACATGGAAGTTCGCCTGCTCCTGCAGGCGGATGATCCGGTCCAGGCGGTCGCTGCCGCCGCCCGGCGTCGCGCGAAGCGGCAACCCGAGCATCTGTTCGGGCACCTCAAGCCCCAGCAGGCGCAAGATGCCCGGGCCGACGTCGGAGATCGTGACAATCCCCTCCCGTAGCGTGGTAGCGCTGGTAAGCCAGCCGGAGCGCTCGGCACCCACGCCCGCCGCCAGCGCTAGCGCAAGTTGCTCCCGCTGGGCCGGGGCAGCGCTCGAGGTGCTGAGCACGATCAGGGTGTTAGTTGCCAGGTCGATAGAGCCGGCAATCCGGCCAAGCAGCGCATCGTCCCGGCGGACCGCCGCCCGCACCTCGGGTACCGGCGGCGTCAGGGCATTTTTCGAACGCAGGTCGGCAAAGGCGATCTGGCTTTCCCGATAGGTGTCGGACAGCTCGATCAGGCTGACTTCGCTGGCCTCGATAATTCGCATGGCGGCAGCCAGCAGGGCCTCCGGGTCGGATCGATACCCGTTTAACGTCCGAGAGTCCTTAATGACCAACTCGTCGCCGATCTCCGCCCGGCCGACCTTGCCGGAAAGGTCTGCCAGAGCCAGCGCCCCGAAACGCTTGCGCTCCAACCCGAGGCCTCGCTGAAGCCGGTCGGTCGAGCGCAAGAAGCCGCCGTCGGCGTTACCGGCCACTCCGGTGCGAAGACCGGCCCCGGCAAGCGCCCCGCCCAGCGTCCCGGGGACTGCGCCGAAGTGCAGGTCGGCGTTGTCCAGCTGGATGAAGCCAAAGCCTCGTACCGCGGCGCCCCCGCCGTCGTCAACCAGTGCGATGGGAGCACTGTCGGCGTCGCCCTCCTCACTCGGCTGCGCACCGTGAGCTCGGGCACGATTACCTGCACCGATGGTGATCAGTGCCGACGCCAGATCGGTCCGTGGTCCCACGGTGCGCAAGGACATCGCAGCTATCGACCAATCGCCGGCCAGCCTCTTGAGGTTAGGAGCATCGCCCGCCACCACGTGCTCCCAGCTCACCCGGGGCATGGTTACGATCACGACCTTATTCGGCCGTTCCATGGGCTCGGGCACGCCGGCCCGGACCGCAGTACCCGGCAGGAGCAAAAGTAGCAACAGCGCGACGAGCCAGCACAACCGTGCTGAGCGGATCGAGAGTGGGGGCACCGAAACACGACCGAAGCGCAAGCACCCCGCCGCGACATCGTCGAGTTGCGGAGCCATCAAGGTGCTAAGCCCACAGCGCTTCGGCGCAAGCTCCTCACCAGATCCCTAACCTGCCGGTCACCTAGGATCACCAGGAGGATTAAAAAGACGCTCACCGCCACCATCGCACCGGCACCGGTACGCAGGATCGCCGCCACCAGCGTGCCGCCTGGCAAAGCGCCTGCTGCAGCCATCCCGGAGGCAGCCGAAGCCGAACCGGCAATCAGGCCCCTGGCCGCTGCCGTGCCCAAACCGGCAAGTGCTCCAACGAAAGCCCGGCGGCGAAACATTCCGATCAATAACCCCGCCGCCAGCAAGATACCGGCCGAAAAGCTGCCCGCAAGGCCGGCTACCAGCGCCGGTCCCTCCAGAAAGCCCCCGGAAGCAATGCTCAACGAAAGACCCGCTCCGAACCCGGCGATGGCCGCCAAAGCCGGCGATCGCCCATCTGAAAGTGCGTAGGCCGACCTGGTGTAGAGGGCGTATAGCCCGTAGCCCACCAGGCCGGGGGCCAGGCAGCCGATTGTAAGGGCGATCATCCGGCGGTCCTCGGGCGAACCTCCCGCCCCCAACCGCAGCACCACTTCGGCAAGCGCGTCTGCGCACGCGCCCATCAGGGCTGACGCACCGAATACGATCGTGGTCAAGCGGACTCCCGCCGAGGCGCTCCGCCGGGCAAACTCGGTGGGATCGGAGGCGGCGGCGGCCAGCCCCGGGAACAACGTGGTTGCCAGGGGCAACGGGAACACCGCCCAGAAGACCAGCAAGGTGGTGAACGCCAGCTGGTAGGCGACTACTCCGCCTTCCACCCGGTTGGCAAGCACCAAGACGCCTCCAAGAAAGACCTGCTGGGCTCCAACCGTGACCGCCGCCGCACCCACCAGGGATCTCAGCCGCATGCGGGCCAGCGGCTCAATTGCGACAACCGGCCGCCACCGAAAGCCCACCGCCCTAGCCGAGGGCAGCAGACTGAGCGACAAGACGACCACCCCCAAAGTGGTTCCCAGCCCCAACACTAAAACTCCGGCACCAGAGATGGCCTCCAGGTCCCCCGCCCGGGTTCCCTCCACGCCGGCGTAGAGAAAATAGGCGGCGGTGACCACCGCGCTGGAGAGCAGCGGGGCAATCGCCGGCGCGGCGAACCGCCGGTAAGCGTGCAAAAGCCCGGTCAGGACCACCCCAACCGAGTAGAACCAAAGCTGCGGTAAGAACATGAGCAGCAGGACGGAGCCCACCCGGACTTGCTGAGCACGCACCACCGGATCCTGCACCGCCGCGGTTAGCAGCCGCATCAGTGGCTCACGCGCAAGCAGGCCGATCACAACCACCGGGGCCATCACCAACAGTGCCCGGTTGAGCACCGCGCTGGCGGTTTGCCGGACGGACTCAACGTCGCCCGAAGTGGCCGCTGCGGCCAGGGCAGGAAGCAAAGCAGCAGCCACCGCGCCACCGGCGATGATCTCAAACAGCAAGTTCGGCAGGGCGTTGGCGCTGCCGTAGGTATTGCCGAGAAAGGTGATTCCCAACACGCTGGTGACCACCAGAGTGCGCACCAAGCCCATCGCCCGACTGGCAAGAGTTAACAAGGAGACATTGAGTGCGGATCGGGCGGCCGAGCGGTTAGGCTCAACTGCTGGGGTTCGGGGAATGGTCATAACCTCGACTCATCGATCCGGTGGAGATCCGTCAGGAGGCCCATTCTATTCACGCACCCAGGCCGCGGCGCGTAGCTCATCTGCTCGGAAGCTCGCTCGGCGGGATACGCCGGCACGTGCGCTACCTGGCGAACCATCCACCTTCCGGCTACGTTACAGCCGGGGTCATCGGCGGCTCCGAGAGCCGGGAGTACTTCTCTGGGTTGCCCTTCGAGCAATGGGGAACCAGGCGACCGTGGAACCACTTCGAACCCGATCTGCTGCACGCCCACGGGCTGACCGCCGGGCTGCAGGCCATCCGTTCGGCCGGTATCGGCACCCACCGTCCGGCGGTGGTGGTCACCGTCCACACCAGCATGCAGCAGACCCTGCGCTCAGGGTTGCCCGGATCCGGCCAGCCCGCCGTCCAGCGCACGATTTGGAGCGCCGCCCGCCTTTTGCTGGCCCGTTGCGATGCGGTGATCGGCGTGTCGGAGGAGGTCGGATGGCAGGTAAGGGCAACCGCGGTTGTCCCGCCGGCCGTAGATCTGGCTCTGGCGGCCCCCGTCCCCCGCTTACAGGTGAGGTCGGAGCTTAGGACAGCTCCGGACAGGTTGGTGGTACTGGCAACCGGGCGGCTGCACCCGGATAAGTCTCTGCATGTGCTACTAGATGCGCTGGCCGGACAGGAGGCCGACGGATGGATTGCCGGCGACGGCCCGGAACGGGAGCACCTGGAGGAACTGGCAAAGGGTACGAGTGTCCGGCTGCTCGGCCATCGAGACGACATCGGATCTCTGCTCGGCGCCGCCGACCTGTTCGCTCTGCCGACGGCAGCAGAATCCTACGGGTTTGCGGTAATGGAGGCGGTTGCCGCCGGCCTCCCGGTGCTAAGCACCCGTACCGGGTCGATCCCGGAGATAGTTGCCGATGCTGGCATCCTGGTCAACCCGAACGACCCTGCCGGATTCGCCCGGGCGTTGCACCGGCTGATCGCCTCGCCCGAGTTGCGCGAGGAACTGGCGGCCCGGGCACGCAGGCGCAAGCTGCCCTCGCCGGCTGAGTTGGTAGAGCGAGTAGGCGAGGTCTACAACAACGCCCTCGCCGGCCGCCTCCCCGCTCCCAAGAGTTAAGATCCTCCCCCTGTGGGTGGACCGGAGCCATTAACACCTTTGTTTTCAACTTGGGGTAGCTTTTCTCCCATGACAAAAAGTTGCGGAGGCGGGCGCTTCGTCCGGGACGGTCGGGGAATCTGGCGCTACGGCCAGGACGGTCAGCCGGTTTCCGGTGCCCAGGATATGACGATGTCCAACCTGTTCAATTTTCCAGTCGATCGGGACGTGGTCAGCGTCCAGCGCGGCGTGGCAATTGAAAATGAGATCCTCTCATGGTGCCTGGATTACGACACCGAACTGGGCTCCACTATCGAGGTTCCGCTGGACCAGTGGCGTCGCCATGACGGTGTCATCGGAATCTGGGCCCCCGAATTGATGCACGAGGGCGGCATCCGGGGGATGAGGACCGACGCCGGGGACCAGAGCGATTTCCACGACGTTTGGCGCGCTCCGATCGCCCCGGTAAAGCGCCAGGACATCAAGCGCACCGCGCTAACCCTGGAGAAGGATCTTCGCCGGCGAGGTTGGGTCCCCCAAAGCTCCAACGGCAACAGCGCCTACTGGGAGCATTGGCGCTCAGAGCAGCCCACACTGAGCTTGGCTCAATACCTCAAGGGATATCGCAGCCCCGAACAATCCGAGGCGGCCGGCAGGTCCGGACCGGAAAAGGCAGCCGACCAAGGGGCCTGACGCAAAGCGGGCCTGACCTGTCTCAGCCGGCAGGAATCGCGGTGGTGGCTCCCTCGGCGCTTCCAAACCGGCCGGGCTGGCCGGCGAAGGCAACTCGCAGCCCGTGGGCCAAGGCGGTCTGGCCGACGCTGGTCTCAGCACCGTCCACCGTCACCGTCGCCACTTCCTGCTGGCGAAGCTCCGTTACGATGCGCAGCCCCTCCCCGCTCTCCGCGACCACCGCCGGGACCATCGCCTCCGCAAGCGCCCGAGCCAAGGGCATAACCAGCTGCTGGGTAATTGGTCGAGAGGTTGTCCCCGCAAGGATCACCACCCCGGGCGCTGCCGGCGCAGCCGGGCTCTGGTCTGGCGCAGGCGTCTCGGGCGGCGTCTTTGTCTCAGCCGGACTCGGCTCCGAGCCGGCCTGCACCGACGAAACTTGTCCCTGGGCCAGGCCGGCGTCAATCAGGCGCTGCAAGACGCCCTGCTCTCCCCTGGACTCGGCCACCAGCCGGGCGACCAATTCCTGCGCCAGAGTTTGCGCTTGTAGAGATTCCACGTCGAGGGCCTCCCCCAGCGTGCGCCGGACCGCCTCGTCGCCCAGCGCCAGCTGGTCGGACAGCGTCACCGTACCTGCGATCCGCGCACCGGCTGCCGCAAGCGTCCCGGTAGTACCCTCAAGCAGTTCTGGAGGCGTCGAGTCGAAAGAAAGCAGCAGGACATCGCGACCCGCCAAAGAGCCCTTGACGCTAAACGTCCTGGTGGAATCGGCAAAAACGGTTAGGGCGTCGTTGTTGCGTTGTAGGTCCACTATCCGGTTGCGCAGGTCCTCGTTTCGGGCGCCTAGCCGGGCTTGCGCTGCCTCCAGCCCTTCGACGATGTTTTGGTCTATGAACGTCGCTCCGAACAGCACCCCCAACCCGATGGCCATAAAAACGGCTACAAGCGTCACGACGTGGTACCGGAAAGTGATCATCGGCTGCCTCGCTTCCGGCCGTTAGGAGATCGTCTGGCGGATGGCGAAGAACAGGTCGGTGATCCAGTCGCCCAGCGCCTGAACCACCAATTGCATCGGCTGGGAGATGCCCACGACGATCAACATCGTCACCACCGCAGCCCCCACCAGCCCGAACAGTTCCCAGCGCTGGGGGCCACTGCGATGCAATTCGCCCACGCCCTTGGCATCCACCAGTTTGGGGCCGATCCGCAAACGGACCAGAAAGGTCGATGCCATTCCCTTGCGCCCTTTGTCCATGAACTCAACCAAGCTGACCCGGGCGCCAACCGCCACTATCAACTCGGCCCCCTTCTCATGGGCCAGGAGCATGGCAATGTCCTCGCTGGTTCCCGGTGCCTCGAAGGTGCCGTAGTTCAACCCGAGCGACGCCAGGCGCTCGGCACCCGGAGCCTGCCCGTCGGCGAAAGCGTGAACCACCAGCTCGGCGCCACTTTTGAGCGCCCCGGTGGTGACCGAATCCATGTCGCCGATGATCATGTCGGGAGTGAGCTTCAGTTCGAGCAGGGCGTCAGCTCCGCCATCTACTGCAACCAGGACCGGCCGGAAATCCCTGATGTAACCACGCAGCGTGGCCAGATCCTTCTTGTAGCCGTAGCCCCTAACCACCACCAGGACATGCCGGCCGGCAAAGTTGGTAGAGGTCTCGGGCAAATGAAGCGCTTCAAGCAGGAAATCTTTCTCGTTGATCATGTACTCGAGGGTATTTTCGGCGAAGCTCTCCAACGCCTTGGACACGTTGCGCTTGCTCTCGTCCAACCGCTGCTGGGCCATCTGCAGGGTGACCACGTCACCTTTGCCGACGATCTCTCCTTCCACCAGCAGGCAGCCTTCGTCGATGGTCAGCAAGTCACCTTCCCTGACCGCACCAAAGACATCCGAACCGACATTTTCCACCAGCACCACGCCGGCGCCGCCCAGCACCAAGGCGCCCAGATTCGGGTAGCGGCCGGTGCAAAAGGCTGACGCGTTCACCACAGCTTTGATCTTTTTCTCCGCCAGGCTCTCTGCTGCAACCCGATCCAGATCGGGGTGGTCGATGATGACGATTTCACCAGGCTGGATCCGGCTGTTCAGATCCTTGGTGCGCTTGTCCAGGCGGACAACGCCTTCGAGTGCCCCGGACTGCTCGCTACGTTCACGTTTCCGGGTTCTTAATCTCATTCGGGAAATTGTACCGAACCCCGCACCTACCCCTGCGGAGGCTCCACATGGAAGCGCAGGCGCAACTTGTCATAAAAGTGCGACTTGTAGGCGGTCAACAGCTTGAGCGGCCGGGGATGCCGGACCACGGTGACGGTGCTGCCCGGGGCCAGCCGGCCCGCCAGCTGCCCGTCCGAAGTAACCGCGGTGCGATCGTTCGGAATCTCCAGCACCACCGTCCGGTCCGGATTGATTACAATCGAGCGCCACAGCGGCGAGTGCGGGCTGATTGCAGTGAGCACCATCGCCTGGAGTTCCGGTTCCACCACCGGGCCTCCGGCAGAAAGCGAGTAGGCGGTGGACCCGGTGGGGGTGGCCACTATGAACCCGTCGGCGATGTAGTCGGCCACGGTCTCCTCGCCCACCCGGACACGTACCGAGATCACCCTTGACTCCAGCTCACGCTCGACCACCACTTCATTTAGCGCCATCACCCGCAACACCTCAACTCCAGCGCAACTGGCCCATGCCTGGAGCATCATGCGCTCCTCAACTCGGTAGATGTCGGTGATCAGGTGCTTGACCATCTCGTCCACCCGGTCGGGCGGCACGGTCGACAAGAATCCCAGATTACCCAGGTTCGCTCCCACCACCGGCACGTCGAGCCGCCAGGCGATCTGAGCCGCCCTAAGTAGAGTTCCGTCGCCGCCCAGAGCGAGCACGGCGTTCGGCGGTTCCGCCCAACCGTCCGGCTTGAGAGCGTTGACCACCTCGAGCCCGCGCTGGGCCCCCTCCCGGCGGATCCGGTCGGCCACCTCCTGTGCCTTGGGGTTGCTCGGATGTTGGACCAGTCCGACGGTTCTCATGGCCGACCGGCCGCCGACCGGGCGACAAGGGGCAAATCGGCGACGGTTCGGGCTCCCGGCCGGGCCAGCAGGAAGAACTCTTGGTTGCCGCCGGCGCCTTTCAGACGAGACGGGAAGACCCCCAGCGAACCCAAACCGGCCTGATCGGCGGAATCGATCACAGAGGAAATTGCGCTTTGCCAAACCGCTGGATCGCTCACCAGGCCACCTGGATCGATCTGATCCACTTGTGCTTCAAACTGCGGCTTGATCAGGAGTAGACAGCGGGCGCTCGGTTGCGCCAGCCGGGCGATGACCGGGGCCATCGAGCCCAGGGAAACGAAGCTGAGGTCGGCGACGATCAGATCATAGCCACCATCGTCAGGCAGGAAAGACCTTAGGTTGGTGCGTTCGTACAGGCTCACCCGAGGGTCGCGACGCAGCGACCAGTCGAACTGGCCGTAGCCAACATCTACCGAACTTACCCGGGCAGCCCCAGCCTGAAGCAGGCAATCAGTGAAACCGCCCGACCCGGCCCCGGCGTCCAAGCAGCGCAAGCCGGCCACCTGAAGTCCGAAATCAGTCAACGCTGCGTGCAGCTTCAGCCCGGCCCGGGAGACGAACTGCCGGGGGCGGGCCAGGCTCACCACACTGGCCGGAGCAACCATCGTGGCCGACTTGAGGCCGGGGGCGCCATCAACCAGAACCACCCGGGAAGCAATGATCCGTTGCGCTTGGTCGAGGTCGTCGGCGAGCCCGCGGGCAACAAGCTCTCTGTCCAGCCTGCGCCTGCTCAACCGCTTGGAGAGTTGGGCTCGGGGGCGGAGGTGCCGTCCAGCTCGATCTCCAAATCGCCCGCCAGTTCCTCGAGGAAGGCGGCCCGCTCCGTCAAGGAAGCCTCCGCCAACGATTCAAGACGAGCCCCGAGCTCCTCTTCCTCCACGGGTTGGTCTTACGGGCCGCCCGGATGCTACCGGGCTGCGGCAAGAAGGGGGTAGGGGTTCACCGGGCCGCCGCCCCCTTTGTGCCACTCGAAGTGCACGTGGCACGGACCGCCTCGGGCATTGCCGGTGTTGCCGTTGACACCAATCTTCTGCCCGGCGCTGACCCGGGATCCCACCCGGATCCCCGGGGCGTAACCTCGCAGGTGGGCGTAGTAGAAAACGTCGCCGTTGCTCGCCCGCAGGTAGGCGGAGATACCTCCCAGGCCCCCTGAGCGCATCAGGCTCACCACGCCGTCGGTCACAGCCACTACCGGGGCGCCGCAGCTAGCCATAACGTCCGTACCCTTGTGCCGGCGTCCTCCGGATCGGCGCGCACCCCAGGTGTTGGCGAAACCCTGCGGCCCGCCGATGGGCAGGGTGAAGGCGTTGAACGCCCGGATCCTGCTGACCTTGGCTGCGCTCTTTGCCCCCTTGAGCTTGGCTTCCAGCTGGCGCTTTTTGTCCTTTTGCTGTTCCACCAACTGGGTCTGCCGGGTCTTGGTGGTGGCCAGATCCTCGAAAATCTGGTCTGCACGGGACTGGGTCACCCGGAGCCCGTCGATCAACTCAGAATCCTCGCGACCCAGGATCTCCAGGTAGTAGAGACGCTTGAAAAAGACTCCGAAATTCTCGGCCATCAACAAATCGCTCAGGTAGGTACTCACACCGCCCTGCTTGTAGAAATTGCTCGCCCGCACCTTCATGAGCGCCGAGCGCTGGCTGATGATCGTGTCCGCCTGCTTCAAATCGGCTTCCAGCTTGCGCCGCCTAGCCTCGGTTTCGGCCAGCTGAGTTTCCAGGCGACCGTACTGGGCGGCGGCGGCGTCCAGTTCCCTTTGCAGTTTGGGCGGCTCGCCCGCCAGGCTCGATGGCACCGCAGATACCCCGACCAGCGCGCACGCAAGGGTCACCACAATCGAGAATCGCCTCATGAAGGGAAGTTTTTCAGCCATTGAATAGGGCACAAGGCTTTCAGGCGGATCGGCGAGTTGTCAAGGGGCGTGAAAATCTGGATATCCTGCACAGATGATCACCGGCACTTCGCTCATCCCAATTCGCGACGAGAATCCCACCGCCTCGTTCCCGATCGTCACCATTGGCTTGATAATCGCCAACGTTTTGGTGACCTTTTTGCTAACACCTTCGTTTGGACAGGAGCGCAATTGCCGCAACACTGAATGCGTCGCCCAGCAATGCTCGCTCGCCCAGTTCTTTTACAAATGGGGCGTGGTCCCCGACGAAGTGGCCGACGGTGAACAACTCGGGGGCGGCCTCGGCCCGGATTGCCCTTCCGCCTTCCTGGAGCCGAAATCGATCCTGCTTTCCCTGATCACCTCGATCTTTATTCATGGCGGCTTTCTCCACCTTGCCGGCAACATGCTGTTCCTTTGGGTGTTTGGTAACAACATCGAGGACCGGCTCGGTAAGCCTAAGTTCTTACTGTTCTACCTGGTCACCGGTCTGGCGGCCACCTTTGCCCACATCGCCTTCAACACCGGCTCCCAGGTCCCTACGGTGGGAGCCAGCGGAGCAGTTTCCGGTCTGCTCGGGGCGTACATCGTCCTTTTTCCCCGGGCCAAAGTCGACTCCGTGGTGCCGATACCGATCCTGTTCTTTCTGATCGGACGGATCCGCCTTCCGGCCTATGTGGTACTGGGGATGTGGTTCGTATCTCAGTTCTTCATCGGAAGCGGCCAGCAGCCGGAGGGCGGTGGAGTGGCGTGGATAGCCCACGTTGGCGGGTTCTTGGCCGGGATGGTGCTGATCTTCGTCTTCGGAGGCTGGCGCAAGCCTGATCGGTCCGCCCTGTCCTACAGCTATTGACCTGCCGGCCCCCGCTGACGGGCGCTTACCGGGCGCCGGCGAACGCCGAGAGTCCGCTTACGATGTAGTCGGGAACTGGATCCAGGTCCGAATCGCCGCGGAATAGGCCGGTGAGAACCAGGGCAGCATCCCAGCCGATCCGCCGGGCGCCCAGAATGTCAGACTCCGGACGGTCGCCGATCATAAGGACTGACTCTGTTCCGATAATCGCCCCCGCCGCCTCCATCATGGGCGCCTCGGGCTTGCCTAAGACGGTGGCCGTCTTCCCAGAGGCCGCCTCAACCGCAGCCACTATCGAACCCGTGCCCGGCAGCATCCCGCCGTTTTCCACCGGCATTACCGGATCCTTGTTCAACGATAGAAAGCAGGCACCTGCCCGGATGGCCTCGGCGGCAAGCGTCAATCTGGTGTAGGTGAGGTCGGTGTCTCGCCCGACCACTACGATGTCCGCCTTATGACCAGCTTCCACATAGCGAATCTTGACCACGTCTGCCAATTGAGCAGCAACCGACCCCGGGGCCAGAACGAACGCCGGCGCCCCAGCCAGACCGTGGTCCCGGATCCACCCCTTGGCCACCAGGCTAGTGGTGAGCACCTCGTCGCTCCTCAGCCTAAAGCCGCCTTCGGCCAGACGCTCCACCACGTCGTCGGGATGGTAGCCGCCGTTGTTGGTGAGCAGAAGGATCGGCTTATCCTTGGCCCGGATGGCCCGAAGACCCTCCACGGCTCCTTGGATGAGCTTTTCACCTCGCCAAACGACGCCGTCCAGATCAATGGCAAATGCGTGGTAACGGTCAATAAGATGCGAGGCATCGTGAAGGGTCTCGGCTCCGCTCAGCATGCCAGCCGGTCCAAAGCTCTTCGGTAATCCTTGGAGTTGGGGCGCATCGCCAGAGCGATTTTGAGCAGGCCGGCTGCCCGGCGCCGGTCGCCCAGGCGTGCCCGGCACAAAGCAAGCCCGAAGTAGGCATAGTCGTCGGCCGGGTTCAACTCGATTGCAGTTTGAAACTCCTCACATGCCCGCTCGGTTTCCCCGATGTTGTAGAGCGCCCGGCCCAACGCCTCTCTAACCGAGCCCTTTTCCGGCTCCAGGTCCCGGGCACCCTCCAGCATCACCACCGCCTGGTGATTGTGTCGAGCGGCGAGCATTTGGCGGCCACCCATAAGCAACTCGTACGCGTCTTTACGCTTCATCTGCCCACTATCGCGCCGTTATCGCTCGGAGGCGTGGTACAAAGCAATGTGCCTGCTATCTCCGGCTTTAGCGCGATACGCTACGGCGACGGTACCGATCTTGCGCTGGTTACCGCCCCGCCTTACGACGTGATCTCCCCTGACCAGCGGGAACGCCTGGCCGCTCAGCACCCCCACAACATGGTTCACCTCACCCTGGGCGAGCAGTACCCCTCCGACACCGACCAAGACAATCGCTACACCCGCGCCGCCCGAACCTTTCGGAACTGGCTGGGCTCGGGCGTCCTGCAGACCGACCCCGAGGAGCGGCTGTTTCTCCACCGGTTGGACTTCAGCAAGGCAGGGGCGCCTAGATCGATCGCAGGAGTGATTGCCGCCTTGGCATTGGAACCGCTGGGCAGTGCAGGGGTCTACGGTCACGAACAGACGATATCCGGGCCTAAGATCGACCGCCTCAACTTGTGGCGATCCACCCGGGCAAACTTCGAACCGCTGTGGTTTTTCGCAGCCCAAAGCTTGGCGGGCTTCCAGGACATTGTCGACCTGCTGGGCACGACACCTGCACTCGCCGACATGGTCGACCCCCAGGCCACCCGGCACCGGGTGTGGACGATCCCCGCCCCCGAGGCCGAGGCGCTCACTGAGCAGGTTGCTCAAACTCCTTTGGTTGTAGCCGATGGCCATCACCGCTACGAGACCTCGCTTAGCTACCGGGACGAGCGCCGGGCAATCGACGGTACCGGTCCCTGGGACTTCACTCTCGCCATGATCACCGATCCAGTGGTCTACGCCCCGGCGGTGGAACCGATCCATCGGATCGTCGAGGGTCTGCCCTGGTCATTGATCCCTTCGCCACAGAAGTTCGATTCAACCCTGGAGGAACTGAGCAATCACGTGAGCGCTGCGGGGGCTGGAACGGTTGGTGTGGCCACTGCCGGCGGGAGGTGGACGGTGCGTTCTACCGGGGAGATCGACACCGTCTGGCTGGCCGAGACAATCATCGAACCTAGCGGATGCCCGGTGACTTACGAACACCACATGCACATGCTGTCTCAAGCAATGAACGATTCGAACAAGACCGTCTTCCTGATGCCGGCCACGCCGGTTGATTTGGTTGCCCGCAAGGCGCTCCAAGGCGTAAGAATGCCACCCAAGACCACCTTGTTCACCCCCAAGCCGTTGAGTGGCCTGCTGATGAGAGATCTTACACTCCCTAAAGGCGGATAGGCGTAGAGCCCAAGAGTGATGAGCAACACAGGAATCGGGGATGGCTGGACGCTCTAATCGCCCTTGATTTTTACTCGGGGCCAGTAGGTCGCCCTCGGGTTTAGCAGGGCCGCAGCTTGGATTTTCAACCGTCGACCAGCCGGTCCTGCACATCGAAGAAATCCGGGTCTTCCGCAGCTATCCGCTGCCACAGGGCTGCTGCCTCCCGCCTACGCTCGGAACGCTGCAAAAGATCGGCGGTGAAGTACCACAGCCTCAGGTGATGTTCCTCGACTGTAGCGGCTCCCTGGTCTGCCCGGCGAAGCATCGCCAGCGCCCCCGGCAAATCCCCTTGATCGGAAAGCGCACCAGCCGCAACCAGCATAATCTCAGTCCAAACCTGTAGCTCTGTAGCTTCTCGCCTCACCTCCGAACAAACCTCCAGAGCGCGATCCGGTCGTTGCAGTGCGCGGTAACAGTCGGCAATAAGATGGTTTTGTTCAAGCGAGGCGGTAAGGCGGCGATAGGTGAGCAATTCCCGCAAGGCGTCCTTCCACCGGCCCAAATAATAAAGCGCCAGCCCGAGTAGCTCGATCGTGCAAATGGAGCGGGGCGCCAGCAGTTTCGCCTGAGCTGCAAGTGCTGCGGTCCGCTCGAAATTCTGTTCGCCAAAGCTCTCCAGAGCCTGAGATATCAGCTCAGCGACTTTCGGACCCTCGCCTTCCCGGGCGGTACCCTGGATCTCTCGCACCCATTCTCTGGGCAGCCCGAACTTCTCGCTTTCGCGCAGGGGTCGCCCATTGCTCTCCGGCGGACGACGGTAAGGAAGCCCCTTGGCCGGCCGACGCTCGCTTCCCGCCCTTACATCAGGCCCAGCCCGCCTTTCGCCACCCGGCCTTTCGCCACCCGGCCGTTGCGGGCCGGGCTGCCCGGCGTAGGGGGGCCGCCTTTCGCCACCCGGCCGTTCGCCACCCGGCCGGTCCTGGCCAGGCCGCCCGGCGTAGGGGGGCCGTCGTTCGCCACCCGGCCGTTCGCCACCCGGCCTTTCGCCACCCGGCCGTTGCGGGCCGGGCCGCTTTCTTGGGCCACCGACTCCTGGACGTTGGGGCGACCGCGTTGCGCGACCTCCAGGCACACGCTCGACCTCCGGCTGTGAAGGCTGCCCCCTTGTCGATGGTCCGGCACCAACCACGGGGGGGCGATTAGCCGGGCCACCAGACTGACCAGGCTCGAACGATCGCCCGTCGACTTGATTGCCACTCCGGTAGGCAGAAGCCCCAGATCGTCGCTGTTGAGGACGTCGATCATCCGGTCGATTATTAGCCCGGGCGATTGGTTCCGTGGGCGGCTTAGGGCCAGATAGCCGGTTCGGTCGCGCCGAAGTTTCTTCGCGAACGAGTCCGGGCTTTAACTGGATCTGTATGATCATCGGCGAGTTAGGCTCATTCCCCGATTCTGCCTTCCCCTCTCTGCGTTTCACCGGTCCGACCGACTCTTTGAGCGGTGGATTAAAAGGGGCGAGCTTTTTACGCTTGAGAGTTTGTGCCTTCGACTTTGCTGCCGGGCTCCGGGGTTGGCCGGCGCCAGCGGGATCGGAGCTATGCCTGCGTTTCCCACCTAGGCCCTTTCGGGCCGAAGGCGATGGTCGGTCGGACATTGTTCAAGCCTAACGCTCAAAGGTGCATCACTGAAAAGAGCCGCAGGCCCAATGGACCTGCGGCTCACAAAAATCCCGGCAGCGACCTACTCTCCCACCCAGTTGCCCAGGCAGTACCATCGGCGGTGGAGGGCTTAACTGCCGGGTTCGGAATGGGACCGGGTGTTGCCCCTCCCCTATGGCCACCGGAAAGGTTATTCAGCTTTCAAGAGACTTCTCCCTTGAGAACAGATAGCGAGCGCGAGCATCGATCAAGCCCTCGGACTATTAGTACGGGTCAGCTGAACACATTGCTGTGCTTACACATCCCGCCTATCTACGCAGTGGTCTGCTGCGGTCCTTACCGGTTTAACACCGTGAGAGTTCTTATCTAGGAGTGGGCTTCGCACTTAGATGCTTTCAGCGCTTATCCCGTCCGAACGTAGCCAATGAGCAATGCCGTTGGCACGACAACTCACACACTAGAGGTTCGTCCGTCCCGGTCCTCTCGTACTAGGGACAGCTCTCCGCAAAACTCTTACGCCCATGGAGGATAGGGACCGAACTGTCTCGCGCATGTTGATCCCACATTACTGCGGGCACAGACTATACCTTCACCCTCTTTCGAGGGGCTGGCGTTTTATGACGAAATACCTTGCCCGGCTATCAAACCGGACTCGCCATCTCTTCGTTGAGCGACGAAGAAGTCGTTACGGGGGCACACAATCCCTTACTACGCAGATGGCTCTCAACATCCGCGGCTAAACATCGCTTCTTCTTTGAATAGTTTAGGGATGAAAAGCATCGACATAACGTGCTACCTGAAGAAATTCGACGAAGTGGAAGTGGATGCTTCCATCTCCGTCGAGAAATCCTGCTAGATAAGACGCCTCCGGCGCTCTCATGTGGCCTTCCCTCGGTATTGCCCTGTAACTCTAGTGTTCGGTCATGACGAGTTCAGGGTTTCACCGATATGAGCCAGTGAGCATCCACGAATTACTTCGTGGAGACGCAGCGTTATCTACGTTCTAAACCCAGCTCGCGTACCGCTTTAATGGGCGAACAGCCCAACCCTTGGGAGGTGCTACCCCCCCAGGATGCGACGAGCCGACATCGAGGTGCCAAACTTTGCCGTCGATATGGACTCTTGGGCAAAATCAGCCTGTTATCCCCGGGGTACCTTTTATCCGTTGAGCGACGGCCGATCCACATCGGGCCGCCGGATCACTAGGTCCTGCTTTCGCAACTGCTTGACTTGTAGGTCTCGCAGTAAAGCTCCCTTGTGCCCTTGCACTCGACAGCTGATTGCCGACCAGCTTGAGGGAACCTTTGAGCGCCTCCGTTACAGTTTGGGAGGCAACCGCCCCAGTTAAACTACCCGCCTGGCACTGTCCCTCTCCCGGATAACGGGAGTGGGTTAGGAACACAACACATGCAGAGCGGTATTTCAAGGTTGACTCCACCCCTACCGGAGTAGGGGCTTCAAAGTCTCCCGCCTATCCTACGCAGCACATGCCGCATTCCAATACCAAGTTGTAGTGAAGGTCCACGGGGTCTTTCCGTCCTTCCACGGGTAACGAGCATCTTTACTCGTATTGCAATTTCGCCGAGTCTCTGGTTGAGACAGTACCCAAGTCGTTACGCCATTCGTGCAGGTCGGAACTTACCCGACAAGGAATTTCGCTCTTCGACTCCCCATGTCGCCATGAGGGAAGGACCATATCTTCATCTCTCCCGTCGAGAAGAGATGGTTGGCGTATGGCCTCTGAGGATTCCAGAAAACGAGACGGCTTCTTATGGTTCATGGTTTGGGAGAATGTCAGCAATTCGACGGAGACCGTCGACCGTGAGTTGCATTCTCTGCTCCATCAGCCGGAGGATCTGCCTGAACTTCAGGAATTCCTCCCACTTAGCCGTTACCAGCGGATTAATTTCGAAGAACGGAATGATTCTAGGCTGCAGTTGCCAACCAAAGGACTATCTGTTCCTTTGGAAGGGCAACTAAAGCAGCCTTAACCGTCGACGAAACCGACGATCCACTGCTCGAATCCTGGCCTTTCCTGCTGATTGTCCGCACCTGACAGATTCTCACCGTCCATGCCACTCAATCTAGCTATTGGGCATGACATTTCCGGTACTGCAGGATTCTCGGAGTTTCCAGCAAATAGCCAACTCCACTCATCCGGTCACCCGAATGAGGGGCAACGAGGGCTCCTTAACCCTCTTTTACCTTAGGCATGCTGTTACCTCATCCCCCAAAAGTACGGGGATGACGAGACGGACATTTCTGCCGTCTTCCCTACGTCGCCGCAGGGTTCGGACTATATCTTCAGGCTGCTCGACTAGCGCAGCTGCACAGCGTTTAGTCTCTGAGGGGTCACGAAGACTTCCCTGCTGATTGTCCGCACCGTTCGGATTTTCACCTCTTCTTTTCACCTGTTTGGAGGTACCGTCGGATTCTCGGAGTTTCCAGCATATAGCTGTGTTTTGTAAGGGCCCATAAAAGGTTGACCCTTATAGTTAGGGCCGCCGTTTACTGGCGCTTAGGTTCTGAGCTTCGCCTTGCGGCTGACCCTTCCCCTTAACGTTCCAGCACCGGGCAGGCGTCAGTCCATATACAGTGTCTTACGACTTCGCATGGACCTGTGTTTTTAGTAAACAGTCGCTTGGGCCAGTTTTCTGAGGCCCTCGGAAGCGTGGACCGAGAAGGTCCTTACCACCAAGGGCGCCCCTTCTCCCGAAGTTACGGGGCCATTTTGCCTAGTTCCTTAACCAGAGTTCTCTCGATCGCCTTAGTATTCTCTACTTGCCCACCTGTGTCGGTTTGGGGTACGGGTAGCAACTGCCCTCGCTAGAGGATTTTCTTGGCAGCATAGGATCGGCCACTTCGCCTTAATCGGCTCGGCATCGTGTCTCAGGCTTAATGGCTCCCGGATTTGCCTGGGAACCGCCCTACGCACTTACCCCGACTCGACCATCGGTCGGGTTGGCCTACCTTCCTGCGTCCCCCCTTCGCTGACCTACTACCAGTGGTTCGGTCGGCCCGAAGGCGTTCCTTAGCGACCGGATTCGGTCTGGGCGGTCAGTTGCTAGTACGGGAATATCAACCCGTTGTCCATCGACTACGTCTCTCGACCTCGCCTTAGGTCCCGACTTACCCTGGGCGGATTAGCCTTCCCCAGGAAACCTTGGGCTTTCGGCGGACGGGTTTCTCACCCGCCTCTCGCTACTCATGCCGGCATTCTCACTCGTGCAGCGTCCACGGCTAGGTTCCCCTGCCGCTTCGCTCGCTGCACGACGCTCCCCTACCAATCCCTCCTAGGAGGAATTCCGCAGCTTCGGTATTGTGCTTAGCCCCGTTACATTGTCGGCGCCGAATCACTTGACCAGTGAGCTATTACGCACTCTTTCAAGGGTGGCTGCTTCTAAGCCAACCTCCTGGTTGTCTATGCAACTCGACATCCTTTCCCACTTAGCACAATTTAGGGACCTTAGCTGGCGGTCCGGGCTGTTTCCCTCTCGACCATGGAGCTTAGCCCCCACAGTCTCACTGCCGTGCTCTGGAGTTATGGCATTCGGAGTTTGGTTGAGTTCGGTAAGCTTGTAGGCCCCCTAGCCCATCCAGTGCTCTACCACCACAACTGAACGCACGACGCTGCACCAAAATGCATTTCGGGGAGAACCAGATATCACCGAGTTTGATTGGCCTTTCACCCCTAACCACAGCTCATCCCCCCGGTTTTCAACCCAGGTGGGTTCGGCCCTCCACGAGGTCTTACCCTCGCTTCAGCCTGGCCATGGCTAGATCACTCGGATTCGGGTCTAGGACCTGCGACTAAAGCGCCCATTTCGGACTCGCTTTCGCTACGGCTCCGGGTATGCCCTTAACCTCGCCACAAATCGCTAACTCGCCGGCTCATTCTTCAAAAGGCACGCTGTCAGGTCTGGAAAACCAGATCCCCTCCAACGGCTTGTAAGCACACGGTTTCAGGTACTATTTCACTCCCCTCCCGGGGTACTTTTCACCTTTCCCTCACGGTACTAGTTCACTATCGGTCGCCAGGGAGTATTTAGCCTTACGGAGTGGTGTCCGCGGATTCACACCCGATTTCTCCGGTCGGGTGATACTTGGGGACATTGTCCAGAGATCCTGAATTTTCGACTACAGGGCTATTACCTTCTACGGCCCGGCTTTCCTGACCGGTTCGTCTAACCCAGGATTTTGTAACTCTGCGACCCTCGGTCAAAAGGGTCCGACACGCCCCACAACACCCAATCCGCAACGCTTGACCGCTTGACACGGATTAGGTTTGGGCTGTTCCCGTTTCGCTCGCCGCTACTCAGGGAATCACGGTTGTTTTCTCTTCCTCAGCTTACTTAGATGTGTCAGTTCAGCTGGTTCGCTTTCATGTCCTATGTATTCAGACATGAATGACGGCCAATTACGACCGCCGGGTTCCCCCATTCGGAGATCCACGGGTCAAAGCCTGCTTGGCGGCTCACCGTGGCTTATCGCAGCCTGCAACGTCCTTCTTCGCCTCCTGGCGCCAAGGCATCCACCGAGTGCTCTTACTAACTTGATCGATTGATGCTCGCGCTCGCTATGCAATTCTCAAGGGACTCGAACCAGGGATGTTCCCTGGGAGCTAAACAGCGTGCCCGACTCCGAAGATTCTCCGGAGGAGGTTAGCGATCGACTAAGAGGCCAAATGGATGCTAAGAATCGGCATCCCCCTCTTGGTCTCCTTAGAAAGGAGGTGATCCAGCCGCACCTTCCGGTACGGCTACCTTGTTACGACTTCACCCCAATCGCTGATCCCACCTTCGACAGCTCCCTCCTTGCGGTTAGGCCACTGGCTTCGGGTGTTACCAACTTTCGTGGTGTGACGGGCGGTGTGTACAAGGCCCGGGAACGTATTCACCGCGGCGTTGCTGATCCGCGATTACTAGCGACTCCGACTTCATGCAGTCGAGTTGCAGACTGCAATCCGAACTTGGCCGTCTTTTTTGGGATTCGCTCACCCTCGCGGGGTCGCAGCCCATTGTGGACGGCATTGTAGCATGTGTGCAGCCCTGGACATAAAGGGCATGATGACTTGACGTCATCCCCACCTTCCTCCGGCTCAACGCCGGCAGTCTCTCTAGAGTCCCCACCATCACGTGCTGGCAACTAAAGACAGGGGTTGCGCTCGTTGCGGGACTTAACCCAACACCTCACGGCACGAGCTGACGACAGCCATGCACCACCTGTCAGGGGCCCTTACGGACACCGTATCTCTACGGCTTTTCCCCAGATGTCAAGTCCAGGTAAGGTTCTTCGCGTTGCCTCGAATTAAGCCACATGCTCCGCCGCTTGTGCGGGCCCCCGTCAATTCCTTTGAGTTTTAGCCTTGCGGCCGTACTCCCCAGGCGGGGTGCTTAATGCGTTAGCTGCGGCACGGAAGGCGTCGATAGCCTCCCACACCTAGCACCCATCGTTTACGGCTGGGACTACCAGGGTATCTACAGTACTGTTACTTCCTTCCAGCATAGCTGAAAGTACTGACCAAGATTTCTCCTGGCGGGCCGCCGTTTCCGACGACCTCTCACGGTTACCCGTGAGCTCGGACTATGTCATCACCCAGGTCTGTCGACCTGGGGCCAGCGTGTAGTCTCTACGGGGTTACGACACCGTCTCGGAACTAGCTTGTAGCTGAGATCCGGGAGCAAGGTGAGGTCCGACGATGGTCCCGAATCGTTCCAGACTCGAGGCCGCCACATACAGGATCTCTTTCCTTTGTTACTCCTCGAACTCACTTTCAGTCCGAACATCTCGCCGAGCAGACTTCGCAATAACTCAACCTCTGCCGATTGGAAGTTGTGAGTCTGGATTGTTACTCCTGCGTAGTCTGCAGCTCCGTCATCCACGAACCAAACGGCCAAGGACAGCGGGCTCAGACACTTTGCAATGTCTTCCGGAACGAACTTGCGGCGACCCAGGTAGAACCTGCGGTGCCACTCCGTGAAGATCGGGTTGGTTCGTGTGGCGAACTGTGCACACACGGATACGCCCTGCCCTGTAGTTGCTGGTCGAATCGATGGAGCGGCACGGTGACGAAGAGTCACTGAATGCCTCCCGTTTCAACTCTGCCAGGTTCACTTGTGCCAACTTGTGCTTGACATGAAGCCGGTGGTAGTACCGCGCATTCGCCAAGCACCCGTCGCCCAACGGTGTCCCTACAAGGATTGCTTGCTGTCTTTCATTGAGATCGAGTCGATCTCGAACTTCCCTCGGCGTTATCCTCTCCATCTGGTCATTGTGATGACCAGAGATGACAGGACTTTCACCGATATAGCTGGTTTAGTTTTCATCAGCCTTACGGCTGAAGAGGACAAGATTTCTTATCCTGTTCGCTCCCCCAGCTTTCGCGCCTCAGTGTCAGCAACGGCCCAGGATCCCGCCTTCGCCACCGGTGTTCCTCCTGATATCTGCGCATTTCACCGCTACACCAGGAATTCCAGATCCCCCTACCGTGCTCCAGTCAGCAAGTATCGAATGGCATCCCAGGGTTGAGCCCTGGACTTTCACATCCGACTTTACAGACCACCTACGCGCTCTTTACGCCCAATAAATCCGGACAACGCTCGCCCCCTACGTATTACCGCGGCTGCTGGCACGTAGTTAGCCGGGGCTTCTTCTGCAGGTACCGTCACTTTCGCTTCGTCCCTACTGAAAGAGGTTTACAACCCTAGGGCCTTCATCCCTCACGCGGCGTCGCTGCATCAGGCTTTCGCCCATTGTGCAAGATTCCCCACTGCTGCCTCCCGTAGGAGTCTGGGCCGTATCTCAGTCCCAGTGTGGCTGGCCACGCTCTCACGCCAGCTACCCGTCGTTGCCTTGGTAGGCCGTTACCCCACCAACAAGCTGATAGGCCGCGAGGCCATCCCGAACCGATAAATCTTTCCCATCTCCGCCATGCGGTGGTGATGGTGTACCTGGTATTAGCAGTGGTTTCCCGCTGTTATCCCTGAGTTCGGGGTAGGTTCCTCACGTGTTACTCACCCGTTCGCCGCTTTCCACGGGCCGAAGCCCGCTTATCGCTCGACTTGCATGTGTTAGGCGCGCCGCCAGCGTTCGTCCTGAGCCAGGATCAAACTCTCCGTAGAGATTTGAAACTGAACCCGACAAACGCACTAGTTGTGGTTCTACCTTCCGAGCCTTACCGTCTCGAACGAGAACCAGAACAATCGCGCATTGATTTGCCGAATCTATATCTATGACTCGAGTTCAAAGGAACTCGGGGTCGTTCAAAGCAACACTAACTTTGCTTAGGGCACGCTGTTTAGTTCTCAAGGAACATCCACCTGCTTGGAAGCTTCACTTTCGACAACCGGTCCACTCCGACCTGCCACCGAAACGATGCCAAAAAAAACCGCCGGCCATTTCAGGCCCGACGGCACCAAGGGTCCTAATTAATCTCTAGCTAGGATTCTTGGTTAGTGGGCACCCCCTGTAAAGCTTTCGAACACTCGCCCATACCTGTGAACAGGCGCTATTGGGCGAAGTTCGAATGTACACCCCGCTCGACCTACCGTCAAACGTGGTGCCAGGTGGGTCCATCTGATCTGCGGGTCAACCTACACTGGATTTGTCGAGAATGCCGGTGCCGACCCGCCTACGACTTTCGGGGCGAAAGGAATTCTGCTTTGCTAAGGGGCATCCATCACATCACCGCAATAACGGGGGACTCCCCGGGCAACGTTGATTTTTACGTCCGGGTCATGGGCCTGCGCATGGTGAAAAAGACTGTCAACTTTGACGCCCCGAATATCTACCATCTTTACTACGCCGACGAGGCCGGCCGTCCCGGCAGTGTCTTGACCTTCTTCGAATACCCGGGAGCACGTCCGGGACGCCACGGCGCCGGAATGATCCACACCATCCGTTGGGGTGTCGGTTCAGCAACCAGCCTCGATTTTTGGGAGCGGCGGCTGAACGGTATGGGCATCCAGTCGATCCGACCCGAACTGCAGGTACTGCGTTTCGCCGACCCTGAAGGGCTAGGCATCGAACTGTTAGTCGACCCCGACGGACAGCTTGCCCTGGTGGCCGAGTGGCCGGAGATCCCTCAGGAGCATGCTCTGCGAGGATTCGCAGGTGTGCGAGCTTACCGGAGCGCCGGCGCCGGATCCGATCAGAGTTTGCGGCTGCTGGTAGACGTACTTGGCTTCGAGAGCGATCACCGCGACTACTTCCTGACCGGAGGGCCCCGCCGGGCCAAATATACGTACGACGACGACCCCGGCCCGGGAGCACAGGGGGCCGGCACGGTCCATCACATCGCCTGGGCAGTTGAACCGGAAGAACATGAGTCGTGGCGGTCACTCCTCCAGGAGTTCGGTGCGCATCCGACGCCGATTATCGACCGCACCTATTTCCAGTCGATCTATTTCCGGGAGCCCGCAGGCGTCCTGTTCGAGATCGCGACCTTGGGGCCCGGCTTCCAAATCGACGAGCCGGAAGAGCACCTGGGAGAGTCTTTGATGCTGCCGGAGCGCTACGAGCATATGCGCCATCAGCTGGAGCAAGTTCTCACTCCCCTCAGCAATCCGCGCCAACCTGCCTGATGCGTCAAATGACGTGGATAACCAGCCAAGGGCTGCGCTCGGCGACATCGATCTTCAGGCGCAGCACTATGCGGGGGGCGCCGGGGGCCCGGGGCTGCGGGCTCCCGGGACGCAAGGGGCCGAGAAGGTCGCTCGGAGCTGGGCTGGTTGCGCTTCTGCTCGTTTTGTCCGGATGCTCTCAGCTGAGCGATCCGCCCGGCCAGGTTCGAGGGGCCAACCGGTTCTTGCCAATTGGCGGTCAGGTCTCCCCGCCCGCTCCAGAAGTGCAGGCCTTTGCGGACCGCACCATGATGACCGACCTGGCCCGGGACATCTTCTACCGCACCCGCCCCGAGCTGTACTCCAGGCAAAACTTCACCTCAAGCTGCCCGGCCAGGGAGAGGCGGCAGATCCTTGGCTGTTACGTGGGCGGGCGGATCTTCGTTTTGCAGGTGGATCGAACGGAGCTGGCTTCGATCATGGATGTCACCGCCGCCCACGAGATGCTGCACGCTGCCTACGACGAACTCGATCAGGACGAGCGGCGGCGGGTGGATGGCTGGACCACCTCGTTCTACGAGCGGACGGGTTCCCGGGACGGCAAGCTGCGAACAACTGTGGAGCACTATCCGCCGGAAGAGCGGGTTAATGAACTGCACTCCTTGTTGGGCACCCAGGTGGTTGAGCTGAGCTCTGAACTGGAGACCTATTACGCCCGGTACTTCACCAGCCGCATCGGCGTCCTGCAAGCACACCAGGCATCGGATGAGGTTTTCGACGAGATCGAATCCAGGCATGCCGTACTGGTCGGCCAGATCCAAGCTCTGGCGGCGGAGATCGACTCTTTGGTAGCCCAGCAGTCAGCCGAATCTGCGGAGGCGGAAAGTCTGAGCGGGCAGATCCAATCGCTGCGCGATGAGGGTCAGGTCGAGGAGTCCAACGCGCTGGTGCCCAGGCAAAACGCTGCTGCCGGGCGGGCCAGCAGCCTTCAGCAGAGCATCAACGCCAAAGTGGAACAGCACAACGCGAAGGTACGGGAGATCAACGAGTTGGTTTTCCGGCAAGACGAGCTTGTCCGCAGCCTGAGCCCAGTGGATTAGCAGATCACTCAAGAGCTAGGCTGGGTCCACCGACTCCTAATGGGGTCCCGCGTCGACACCTTGCTCTTGCTACACGGGACCGGCGGCAACGAGGATGACTTGCTGCCGGTCGGGCGCATGCTGGACCCCGAGGCAATCCTTCTCAGTCTTAGAGGCCGAGTACTGGAAAACGGTATGCCTCGCTTCTTCCGCAGGCTGGAGGTGGGTGTCTTCGACTTGGAGGACCTGCGCGTTCGAACCTTCGAACTGGCCGGGTTTGTGGAGGATGCCGTGCGCGCTTATGGCCTGGATACCACCCGCATTGTGGCTGTGGGCTACTCTAACGGAGCCAACATTGCCGCAAGCCTGCTGATGCTCCGGCCGGAGGTACTGGCCGGTGCGATCCTGCTGCGCCCCACCCTGCCGTTCGAACCAGAAGAACGTCTTCCCCTGGCTGGCAAGCCCATCCTGATCACCGCCGGCCGCCAGGATCCCTATGCTCCGATTGACAAGACTTCGCGGCTTGCGGAGATCTATGATGAGCGCGGTGCCTCGGTCCGGTTGGAGTGGTTTCCCGGTGGCCATGAGCTCACCCAGGCAGAGTTGCTGATCGCGCAGCAATGGTTGCGCCCAAACATGCTCGGAGGCGAATCATGAGGCAACGTCGGGCTTACCTGGTACTGCTCACCATTTCGCTTATGGCGATACCGGTTCCCTCTATCGCTCAAAGCGCCACCCCTGCCTGGGCGCCGGCTGCGGGTGCGAGCGTCAAGCCCGGCCACACGGTCATCACCGGACCGAACCTGTGCACTTCCAACTTCGTGTACTTCGATCCTGCCGGCAGAGTCTTTTTGGGCCAGGCTGCCCACTGCGCATCCCACGGAGATGCTTCGCAGACCAACGGATGCGCCACCCCGGTCATGCCGCTGGGAACGCCGGTGACCATCCAGGGGGCCGGTCGGCCGGGGACGATGGCCTACAACTCCTGGGCAACGATGCAAGCGAAAAATGAGACCGACCCGAACATCTGCCGGCACAACGACTTTGCCCTGATCCAGGTCCATCCCGACGATGTTGGCTCGGTGAACCCGACGATCCCCCATTGGGGCGGACCGACCGGGCTGGCCACGACCACTTCCAGCGGCGACACCATCATGGCCTTCGTGAACTCACCGATGCGCTTGGGAATCAATGAGCTTAAGCCCCTATTGGGACTCAGCCGGGGTCAGTCGGGGGATGGCTGGCTGCACACGATCTACTCAATCCTTCCCGGACTCCCCGGTGACTCGGGGGGAGGGATCGTGGATGCCCAGGGCAAGGCGTTCGGGGTCATGAGCACACTTAACCTGCTTCCCCGACCGCTCAGCAATGGAGTGGGCGACCTGAGCAAAATGCTCGACTATGCTCGGCAGTTCGGCGGGATGACCGGCATTCAACTAGCCCCGGGCACCGAACCGTTCACCGGAGGCTCCGCCCCGGGCGACGACCTGGTCCAGGGCTTGGACGGCCCGTTGAACCTGGTTGAGTCTGTCTTGGGGCTACTGGGGCTGTTCTAGGAAGTCCTTGACTCTCGCAGTTAAGTCCGCTCGTTGCCGGCCTTAGGCATCGGGCGACAGCTTTTCCTAACCGTCGCCGAAGATCACCAAGTGGTGGCTCTTCTTGCCCTTCCGCACCACCAGATAACGGTCGAGCAGCAGATCCGAGGCCGCCAAGGCCCGGTCGGCACCCTCCGCCCGCTGGTTGTTCAGGTAGACCCCACCGTCTAGGATCAGCCGCCGCCCAGCCCCGCGAGAACTGGCGATTCCAACCTCGACCAGTAAATCAAGAAGCGGTTTGCCTTGGTGTAAGGCGGATCGGGGTGAGTTAGAGGAGGGCACCTCTGACAGGACCTCGAGCAAGGTGGCCTCATCCAGTTCCGAGATCAGTTCTTCGAACATCGCCCGGGAGGCTCGTTCCGCTCGCTGCGCCTCGTGTTCACCGTGCACCAGTGCGGTCACCTCGTGTGCCAGGACCCGGTGAGCTTCCCGCCGGCCGGGGGAATCCAGATGGCTGTGCTCAAGCTCCTCGATTCGCTCGCGAGCCAGGAAGGTGAAGAACTTTAGGAACCGGACCACGTCCTCATCGGCAGCGTTGATCCAGTGTTGATAGAAGCGATAAGGACTGGTCCGGGCCGGATCCAACCAGACGCTGCCTCCCACCGACTTGCCCATCTTTACTCCGGAAAGCCCCTTTATCAGCGGCGAAGTCAGCCCGAACGCCTCCCCTTCCCGGGCTTTGCGGATGAGCTCGATACCGTAGGTGATGTTGCCCCACTGATCGCTTCCGCCGATCTGTAACCGGCAGCCCAACCGGTCAAACAAATACAAAAAGTCGTACGACTGCATGAGCATGTAGGTGAACTCAGTGAACGAAATCCCCTGCTCCCGGTTCTCCAGCCGCTCCTTGACCGAGTCACGGCCAATCATCGCGTTGACGCTGAAGTGCTTGCCGATGTCCCTCAAAAACTCGGTCAACTTGAGCGGTTTGAGCCAATCGGCGTTGTTGAGCAGCGTCGCCCGAGCGGGTCCGGGACCAAGGTCCACAATCTTTCCTACCTGCTGGGAAATGCACTCCATGTTGGCTTCCAACACGGTCTCGGGAAGCAGGCTGCGCTCCGACTCCTTGCCGCTCGGGTCCCCGATCAGGCCGGTTCCTCCGCCCATCACCGCCACCGGGGAGTGCCCGGCCAACTGAAGGCGGCGCATGTTGATCAACTGGATCAGTCCCCCCAAATGCAGGCTGTCGGCAGTAGGGTCGAAGCCACAGTAGAAGGTCAGCCGACCGGCATTCAATGTTTCCTTGAGCCTGTCGTCGGTGATCTGGTGTACGACCCCCCGCCAGTTCAAGTCTGCATAGATATCCACGATCAAGACCTTATCCGACCGGGCGGCGCCGCCCCGGACCACTGGTCCACGGCCCTTGTTCGAAGAAGCGCCACTCGTGTGCCGGCTCCGTAGGCACACCGACGCGCAACGAGGCATGCACCGCCCCCTCCAGTCTGCGTTCCTGCCCGATCCAGACGTCGCCGGAGGCAAGATCTGCTCCGTTGTCCTGCCTGGTGAGCGCAAAAGCCTGGCACAACCGGGCGGGACCCCGAGCCAGAAGCCGGGGTTGGACCACGCCGCGCCGGTGCGCCATGATCTGCTCCCCCTGGATCGGCTCCACTGCCCGAAGAAGGACCGCTCCGGCAATTCCTTGCTCCTCGCACACGACGTTGGCGCAGTGGTGCATCCCGTAGGTGAAGTAAACGTAGAGCCGGCCGGGCGGGCCGAACATGATCGCATTACGCGGTGTGACCCGGCGGTAGGCATGGCTGGCAGGATCGGACTCCCCGCAGTAGGCCTCCACCTCCACCAACCGGCCCGCAACTACGCCCTCGCCGGTGCGCCGGTACAGGGTCCGCCCGATCAGATCGGGAGCAACCTGCAGCGCCGGCCGGCCGAAGAACTCGGGACCCAGCCGCTCCTTCAACATTTGGAAAGGTTGTTGCGCAACTCCTCCACAGAGAGGGTATTGAGCACCTCCGGCGCGCTCAGCCAGCCCCGCTGCGCCATGCCGACACCCAGCCGCATGCGAGCGAGGTGGGCGGGGCAGTGGGAGTCGGTAGAGATCGTAAAGCGGCAGCCGTACTCCTTCGCCAGGCGCAGGTGGTCGTCCTTGAGATCCAGCCGGGCAGGGTTGGCGTTCACTTCCAGGGCGACACCGTTGTGGGCAGCACACTCGAAAACGGAAGGCAGGTCGAACTCGGCGGCCGGGCGCTTGCCCAGCCAGCGGCCGGTAGGGTGGCCGAAAATGTTAACTCGGGGGTGGCGCAAGGCCTTTAATACCCGCCGGGTCATGGCCTGCGGGTCCAGCCCGAAGCGGCGATGGATGCTGGCGATCACCAGGTCCACCAGTTCCAGGATCTCCTCCGGCAAGGCCAGATCCCCTTCGATGCCGATGTCCACCTCCACCCCCTGAAGCACGGTGATCCGTCCTTCGAGCTCCCGGTTGACCAGGGCGATCTCCTGCGCTTGCTCCCTGATGCTCTCGACGGTGTGCGACTTGACCCAGGCGTCCAGATGGTCGGTGATCGCCAGGTAACGGTGCCCTTGGGCGATCGCTGCAAGAGCCATCTCCCGCACCGATGCACTACCGTCGGAGTAGCTGGTGTGCGAGTGAAGGTCTCCCCGGATATCGGCCAGTTCTATCACCACCGGAAGAACGCCCGATCGAGCCGCCTCAACTTCTCCACGGTTCTCCCGCAGGGTCGGAGGCGGGGTTTGTAAACCCAAAGTTGCGTAGATCTGTTGTTCGGTGCGCCCCGCCACGCACATCCCGTCGGCCACCCGGAACAGCCCGTACTCGGAGAGCTTGTAACCCTGCTTGATCGCGATTTCTCGCAACCGGACGTTGTGCTCCTTGGAACCGGTGAAGTACTGTTGCGCCGCACCGAACGCCTCCGGGGCCACCACCCGCAGGTCCACCTGCAGACCCTCGGCGGTAGTGATGCTGGACTTGGTCGAACCTCGGGCGATCACTGATCCCAAGTTTTCCTGATCCACAAATGCGCTCATAACCAACCCGGGCTCATTGCTGGCGACCAAAAGATCAAGATCTCCGATTGTTTCTCTCATACGCCGCAGACTGCCGCAGTAAGTCGCCTCTTGCACCTGTGGAAGCGCTCTCAGCCGTTGCAGCATCGACTCGGCCACGCTGAGCGCCACGTCGAGCCCCACCCGGCGCTCTTTTCCCCGGTAGAAACTCAGTGCCGCGCCCAGATTCTGCGCGGTCTTGGGGCCAAGACCTTTCACCCCTTCCAATCTGCCCTCTTTGACTGCCTTTTCAAGCTCCGCCAGGCTGTTGATGCCCAGTTCGTCGTGCAGAAGCAGCGCGGTTTTCGGCCCTAGCCCGGGGAGGGCCGTCAGCTCCCGCACCCCGGCCGGCACCAGCGTGCGGGCTTCTTCCAGTTTGGCCATGGTGCCGGTTTCCAGAACTTCTTGGATCTTGGCGGCAGTGGCTTTACCAACACCGCTGAGCGCCACCAACTCACCGTTACCGAACAAGCCGATATCCCGGCTGAGCGCCTTTACCTGATCGGCAACCCGGCGGTAAGCGACGACCTTGAAACGATCGCCGCCGGCGATGTGGAGCAGGTCGGCAAGCTCTTCGAAGGCAGCTGCGACCTGATCGTTCAGCGGGGGCACGGCGAAGCGGGCAACAGGGCACTCCTTAAAGTTAGGGCGGAAGTTAGGGCGGAAGTTGGGCGCCCGGTGGGCTTGGGCGGCCACCTGCACGCCGTAGCTCCATTGTGGCATGGCCGCTGCCGTGCTTGTTCGGACCGGGTGGGCCGGTCCCCGTATGCCCCTGCGGCGGGCGGACCGGCGCTTGTTCGGACCGGGTGGGCCGGTCCCCGTATGCCCCTGCGGCGGGCGGACCGGCGCTCGCTCGGGGAGTGCGCCGGTCTCGGTGTGCGTCCTTCAGGCGGCGGGCCAGCATAATGACAAGGTGACCAGCGTGGGAAAAGTAGTCGTGGCGTTGCTACCGCTGCTGGCGATCCTGGGCTTGAACTTGCATGCCGGCGCGGCAAGTTCCGACGCCGGGTACAACAGCGGCCGGATCCTCGAGCTGATGAACGCCGAACGCTCTGCTCGGGGAGTGCGTCCGGTTGCCCGTGACCCGTCGCTGGACCAGGCCGCCCAGCGTTGGGCGACGAAACTGGCCGCCGAGGGCCGGATGTATCACAGCACGAGCTACGCCGGGCTGTCCGCAGGTTATCGATCGGCAGCTCAGAACCTTGCCTGGCATGACGACTCGCTCACCGCCGGGGCTGCCCACGACCTGTGGATGAACAGCGGGGTTCATCGCAAAAACCTCCTCGACCCGGACTTCAGCCATGTGGGGATTGCCATGGCCTGCTCCGCCCAGTCGGGCCGGGCCTACGTGATGGCGGTAGTGGAATTCGGGGGCGACGGTTCACCGTCTTCAGCAACCCCCTCCAGGAATCCGCAGGTAGGAGGCGGATCCGATCCCGGCCGGGCGATGAGCTGCGACGGCGAGTCGGCGGCCGGGACCACTCCTGCGGCACCGCCGGCAACCATCACGACCCCGCCGGCAGCCCCGGCTACTACAACGGCAGCGACTTCAAACCGCAGTCCGAGCACTTCCTTGACCCGTCCAGCGCCCCTACCGGCCAGCACTGCGGCAGCCGCCACGGCGGGCGGCTTAAGCGCGACAACCCCCGTCAGGCCCGAAGCGGCTCAGGCCACCGAAACCCGGGCGACCGGGTCTGCGGCTCCGGGCGATGCCCAGAGGGTGGGCGCAGGTACCGGCGACCCTGCAACGACGACCACGACATCGCCTCCGCCCGGTTCGATCGTCGCCGAACTCGCCGGGGCCCGGAGCCGGGCCGGTCCGCCGGCCGGCTGGACCTTGCTGGCGACCATCGGAGGCGGTTTGGTGCTGTTCAGGATCGCGAACACGCGCTCCCGGAGGCCGGCACCCCGCCACTCGGTTGGCCGGAAGTTCCGGAGTTAGCTGCCCTTGCGTCGAGATTGATCACCTCGTGCTGAGCGCTCCGTTGTAGCACCCTGGGCAACAGATGACGCAATGCCGCCTCGGCAGAATGTTCGCGTTAAATACCCTTAGCCGCCGGTCACGATGGATTCCGGGCCAGCCATTCCCGTTCAGCGGCAAGGACCTTGGTCAGCTTTAGCAGTTGCTCCGCAATGCGCTCCGGGGACGTTGCTCCGTGAGAGCGCCGGGCGGCGACGCTGTGGGCGGCGGTCAGCGTGGTCAACATTGCCTGATCCAGCACCGGGTGGGCAGAGCGGAGTTCTGTCTCGGTAGCCTGGGTCAGGTCCCGCCCGGAACCAGAGGTAACGGCCACGAGCTTGCCCACCGCCTCGTGGGCATGGCGAAACGGCACTCCCTTCATAACCAGCGCCTCTGCCAGATCAGTGGCAGCCGCTCCCCCGCCGGCCGCAGCCCCGGCCAGCCGTTCGACGTTGAAGACCATGGTGTCCAACGCGCCCGACAGGGCGGCAAGGCACAGACCTACACTGTCTGCTGCGTCGAAAACCGGCTCCTTGTCTTCCTGCAGGTCCCGGTTGTAGGCCAGTGGAAGCCCCTTCACCACCCCGAGCAAATGCACCAGATCTGCGGTCAGCCGGGCCGACTTCGCCCGAACCAACTCGGCAACGTCCGGATTCTTCTTCTGAGGCATGATGCTCGAGCCGGTAGCAAAGGCATCGTCGAGCGCGGCATAGGCGAACTCGGCGCTTGTCCACAAAACGATCTCCTCGCCGATCCGGGAGAGCTGGGTCCCCAGGATCGCCACCGCAGCCAGGAATTCGAGCGCGAAATCCCGGGAACCGACCGCGTCGGCGGAATTATCAAAAACTTCGGCGAAACCCAGATCGCGGGAAGTGGCAACTGGATCCAGGGCAAGCGTGGTGCCGGCGAAGGCGGCTGCCCCCAGGCAACCCACGTCTGCCCGCCGGTAAGCCCCGGTCAGCCGGTCGAAGTCCCTGGCCAGCGCGAAGGCATGGGCCAGAAAGTGATGGGCGAGCAGCACCGGCTGAGCCCGCTGCAGATGGGTGAAGCCGGGAGCCAGCGCATTCTTATGTTCCTCCGCCCGGCGCACCAGCACCCTTTGAAGCTCCACCACGCCGGCGGCCACGCCCGCCACCGCACTTTTGAGCCACAGCCGCAGGTCGGTCACCACGAGGTCATTGCGGGAGCGGCCGGCGTGAATCCTGGCCCCCAGGTCCCCCAAGCGGGCGGTAAGCTGGCGCTCCACCAAAGAGTGGATGTCCTCATCAGCCGGATCTACCGGAAAGATCCCGGCGGCGAACTCGCCAGACAACTCCTCCAGGGCAGCAAGAATCGCTGCCAGCTCTCCCTTGGTCAAAAGCCCTGCCCGCTCCAGCGCCCGGGCATGCGCTCCGGTTGCGGCAAGATCTTGTGGCCAAAGGCGCGAGTCGAACTGTAGCGATACCGACAGCTGGGCGAGCGCCTCCGAAGGACCCTTCGCGAAGCGGCCCTTCCACAGCGCCGCGCTACTCACCGTCGTCCAGGTCTTGCTCGATTCGCCGGGCCCGAGCCCAGGTGCGAAGCGGAAGCCCCCACAGCTTGACGAAACCCTCGGCCGCCTTATGGTCGAAGGCGTCCTGGCGGTCGTAGGTTGCCAAAGCAGTCTGGTAAAGCCCAGAGGGAGAGGACCTACCGACCACTTTGACCGTCCCTGGCTCCATCTTCAGCCGGACGGTGCCGTTGACGTATCGGGCAGTCGACTCGATAAACGCGTCCAGCGCCTCCCGCAAGGGCGAATGCCACTGCCCGGCATAAACCAGTTCAGCCCAGCGGTCCTCCAGTGCCCGTTTCGTCCGCAGCAGGTCCCGGTCGAGCGTGAGTTCCTCCAGGTCGGTGTGAGCGGCGATAAGCGCCAGTGCCCCCGGGGCCTCGTACACCTCCCGGGACTTGATTCCCACCACCCGGTCCTCGATCATGTCCACCCGCCCGTAGCCGTAGCTGCCGGCAAGCCGGTCTATCCGCTCCACCAGATCCCCGAACGCCATACCCACACCGTCCAGGGCTACCGGCAGGCCCCGTTCGAAGTCGATCCTCAGGTAGCACGGTTCCAGCGCGATGGGCAGCGTCCGGGTCCAGATCTCGCCGGGGGGCTCTGCCATAGGGTCCTCAAGGATGCCGCACTCGATGGCTTTGCCCCATAGGTTCTCATCGATTGAGTAGGGCGACTCCGGGCCGACCGGAATTGGCAGTTCGTACTTGAGGCCGTACTCGATGGCCTCCTCCCGGGACATCCCCCACTCACGGGCGGGGGCCAGGATCTGCACATCGGGCAGCAAAGCGCCCAGCGAGACCTCGAAGCGCACCTGGTCGTTGCCCTTGCCGGTGCAACCGTGGGCAACGTAGCGGGCTTGGTAGCGGCGGGCGGCGTCCGCCAGGTGCTCGGTGATCAACGGCCGGGAGAGCGCCGACACAAGCGGGTACTTGCGCTGGTAGAGCGCGTTGGCAGCCAGCGCCTTGGTTGCAAAACCTGAGGCGAACTCTGCCTGTGCGTCGACAGTCTCCGAAGCAAACGCACCTGCCTCCAGCCCCCGCAAGCGCAAAATCTCGTTGTCGCCGCCTTGGCCGACGTCCACGAGCATCGCCACCACATCCAGCCCGTAGTTCAACTTCAGCCAGTGCACTGCAACGGTTGTGTCCAACCCGCCCGAGTAGGCCAGCACCACTTTGTCGGTCAACTGATCTCCTCGTCTGGCTCTTCCAGTGGTTCCACTCCCGGGATGGCCTCGACCAAGCCCCGCAAGCGCTTCTCGATCCTGCGGGGCATGACTCCCGCTTTGCACACGATCAGGATCGTATCGTCACCGGCAACGGTCCCGGCCACCCCCTCGATCCCCAGCCGGTCCAATGCGCCTCCCACCATCCCGGCATGACCGGGTGGAGTCTTCACCACCACAATGTTGCCGCTGGTTTCCAGCTCCAGAATCGACTCGCTGAACATCCGCCCGAAGGCGTCGCCCGCGGGGACCGCTACGGACTCGCCCGGCAGAGCGTAGGCCACTTTGCCCGCCCGGCGGACCTTCACCGCACCCAACTCGTCCAGGTCCCGGGAGACCGTAGCCTGCGTGGCAGGGTAGCCGGTGGCGCGCAGGATCTTCACCAGCTGAGTCTGGCTGGTGACCGGCGTCTCGCGGATCAGCCGCACTATCTGCCGCTGCCGGCTTGCCTTCATCGCCCCTTGCGGCCCGCCGTCAGCAGCCACTCAAGCACCGCCTTATGAACCGGCAGCCGGTTGGCCGCCTGCTCCCAAACCACCGATGCCGATCCGTCAATCACCTCGGCGGAGATCTCCTCGCCGCGGTGGGCGGGGAGGCAGTGCATGACTATCGCATCGCCCGCTGCCCCGGCCAGCAACTCCGGTGTGAGCGAGTAATCCCGGAAAGCCTGCCGGCGCTGGTCCTGCTCGGGCTCCTGGCCCATGCTGGTCCACACGTCGGTGTAGAGCACCCGGGCTCCTGCTGCAGCCTGCTGTGGGTCGTTCGACACGCTCACCCGGCACCCGGTCTGCACCCCAATTGCCTGCGCACGTTCAATAATTGGTTCGATCGGCTCAAAACCGGGCGGGCAGGCCGCCTCGATCGACCCCAGCCCGGCCTTCGCCCCGGCGAGCAGCAACGAGTGGCACACATTGTTCCCGTCGCCCAGGTACACCAGGCGAACCTGCGATAGGTCCGGGAAGCGCTCGGACATAGTCATCACATCGGTCAGTGCCTGGCAGGGGTGCTCCAGGTCGCTCAATGCGTTGATCACCGGGATGGAGGCTGCTTCGGCCACCGCGTCGATTCGATCCTGCCCAAAGGTGCGGATCACCAGAGCCGACAGATAGCTGGAGATCACCCGGGCGGTGTCCTCCAGGCTTTCACCCCGATCAAGCTGCAGATCTCCGGCTCTGAGAACGATCGGATGCCCACCCAACTCCACCACCGCGGCTTCGAAGGCGATGCGGGTTCGGGTTGACGGCTTCTCGAACAGCAGTCCCACCGAGCCGCCTTGGAGGAGTTTGCGGCCGGCTCGGTTGCGCTTCATGTCGACCGCCCGGTTGATCAGGGCGGCCTGTTCCTGTGCGCTCACGTCGTCGGATGAAAGAAAGTGCCGCACTCAAACCCCCGTCTGGAGCAGTACCTCGTCGAGAATAGCGACCGCCTCGTCGCATTGCGAAGCGGTGACGATCAGCGGCGGGCAAAGCCGGATGGCCGACGCGGTCACATCGTTGACCAGCAAGCCATTTTCGAGTGCGCCCATAACAACTGCCCGGGCCGCGTCGCTGCCCAGCTGGAGCGCCAGCAACAGCCCGGCGCCCCTCACCGCCAAGACCCCTTCGTGGGCATCGACCACCCGCTCGAGCTTGGAACGCAGGTAGCCGCCCATCTCCCGTGAATTATCCACGACCTTGTCGTTTTGCATGGTCTCAAGCACAGCCAGCGATGCTGCGCAGATTACCGGCCCCCCGCCTATGGTGGTGGCGTGGTCCCCCGGCTGGAAAGCCGATGCCCACTCCCCCCGGGCGGCGCACGCCCCAATCGGCAACCCGTTACCCAGGGCCTTGGCCAGGGTGATCACGTCAGGCGTAGCGCCGGTAAGCTGGAATCCGAACCACTCGCCGGTGCGCCCCAATCCGGTTTGCACTTCGTCGGCAATGAACGCCATCCGGTTGTCGAGGCAAATTCGGTGGACCGCCGGAAGATAGCTGTCAGAAGGCACGATGACCCCGGACTCTCCTTGCACCGGCTCCAGCAGAACCGACGACTCCCGGCCGGTGATAGCTGCGGCAACGGCGGGGGCATCGTCGTAAGGGACGTGAGTGAACCCCGGCGGCAGCGGCGAGAACGGTTTCCACTTCTCCGGCTGCCCGGTGGCCGCCAGCGTCTCCAGCGTGCGGCCATGAAACGCCCCCAAGGCAGCAATGGTGCCGTAGCGCTCCGGTCCAAAGTTTGCGCCTGCCCAGCGACGAACCAGCTTGATCGCGCACTCGTTGGCCTCCGCACCGGAGTTGGCGAAAAAGACCCGGCCGTCCTCCCAGCCGAGCAGCTCGCAGATCTTGTCGGCCAGCCTGGCCATAGGCTCGGTGTAGTAAAGGTTGGAGGTGTGGACCAGCCGGGTGGCCTGAACGGCCATAGCCTCGGCAACCGCCGGGTGGGCGTGTCCCAGAGCATTAACCGCCACGCCCGCTACGAAATCCAGGTAGGAGCGGCCCCGATCGTCGAACAGATGAACCCCGGATCCCCGCACAAAGGTCACCGGCAACCGACGATAGGTCGGCATGACCCGGGCGTCGGCCAGTTCCTGGACCGTGATCAAGGCGTAACCATGGTGCCGGAACCCTCGTCAGTGTAGACCTCCAGCAGCAGGCAATGGGGCACCCGGCCGTCCAGGATGTGCGCCTGAGGCACTCCTGCATCCATCGCCCGAACCACCGCCGAGATTTTCGGGATCATCCCCTTGGAAAGGTGGCCCGCTTCGAGCATCGTCCTCAACTGACTCACAGTGGCCTCCGATATCAAGCTGGTCAGATCCCCGAGGTCACGGTAGAGCCCCTCGGTATTGGTGAGGAAGACTATCTTGCGAGCATTGAGCGCCACCGCCACCGCCGAGGCCGCCAGATCGGCGTTGATGTTGTAGCTTTGCCCGCCTACCCCGCAGCCCAGCGGCGCGATCACCGGGATCCGCTCCAACTCCAAAGCCTCTTTTACCGGCACCGCCGACACCCCGTTCACCTGGCCCACCAGCCCCAGATCCTCCCCGTTCGGCCCTGCCAACCGGGTGGAAGCCAGCAGGTCGTTCTCGTCTCCAATGAACGGCGCCGGCCGGCCGCCGCTCGCTTCAATGGCCGCGCTGACATCCCCGTTGACCCGCACCATCACTTCACGCACCACCGAGACCGCTTCTCGGTCGGTCACCCGGTAGCCGGCGACAAACCTGGGGGCCAGACCCCGCGCCACCATGGCTGCGCTGATCTGGTTGCCACCGCCATGCACCAGGATGGGTTTGAGACCGACGACGGACATCAGCGTGAGGTCGCGTGTGAAGCTGCGCAGCATCTGCGGGTTGTCGACGATCTCCCCGCCTACCTTGACCACCACTGCCTTGCCCGACCAGCGCTGGATGTAGGGTAGCGCTTCCAGCAGGATCGCCGACTTGGAGTGGGCGTTAAGAGTCATGCCTCATACTCAGCGTTGAACGTAACGTAACCGGGGGTCAGATCGCACGTAAGCATCTGCGCCCGGGCACCGCCTGAGGCCAGGTCGCACTCGATGTTGACCTCCCAGGCCGCCAGCGCCCGGCGAGCCCGCTCTACCTCCTGTACGGCAGCCGGGACCGAGCGGTTGAGCAACCGGACGCCGCACATGTCGATGCTCAATTGGTCCATGTCCACATGCACGCCCGCCCGGCCGATGGCTGCCGCTATCCGGCCCCAGTTAGCGTCACCTCCGTAGAGCATCGTTTTGACCAGAAGTGATTCGGCGACGGTCCGGGCAGCTCGTCTTGCCTCGACGACGGACGCGGCACCGGTGACCGTGACCGTGACCAGCTTGGATGCCCCCTCTGCATCGGCGACGATCTGCCGGGCCAGGCTCCGGCACACCCACTCCAAGCCGGCGGCGAAATCCTGGGCGGCCGGCTCCAAACCCGATAAGCCATTTGCGAACAGCAGCACGGTGTCGTTAGTACTTGTGTCGCCGTCCACTGAGATCGAGTTGAACGAGACTTCGGCTGCTTCCTGGAGGTAGCGATACAGCGGCTCAGGCGAGACCGATGCGTCGGTGGTTATGAACGCCAGCATAGTGGCCATGTTCGGAGCGATCATCCCGGCCCCCTTGCAGATGCCGCCTATCGCCCAACCGTTCCGGTGCACCAGGGCGGCCTTCTTCAGCACGGTGTCGGTGGTCATGATCGCCCGGGCGGCGGCGTCGACACCGGTGCCAAGCGCTGCTGCGGCTAGCTCGATACCCCGCAACACTCGATCCATCGGCAAAGGTGTGCCGATGAGCCCGGTCGAGCAAACCTGGATCTGCTCGGTGGGCACGCCCATTAATTGCGCCGTCGCTTCCGCCATCCGCCGGGCATCGGCAAGGCCGGCCGCGCCGGTGCCCGCATTGGCGCCGCCAGAGTTGACGATCACCCCCCGCCCCTGCCCGCCGGCGGCGTGGCGGCGTGAGACCACCACTGGAGCGGCACACGCCAAATTGCCGGTGAACAGCGCAGCCAGGGAGGCGGGGCGCTCAGAGAAGATCAGCGCCATATCCGGCTTGCCCGACGCCTTAATTCCAGCAGCAACCCCTGCGGCCAGGAAGCCCCGGGCCGCGCATGCTCCGGCATCGCTGTCGACACAGTTCAGGGGTAGGTTCAAGGTAGGCACGGCAGCCCCTGCAAGCCGGTGTGCTCCGGTAGACCAAGCATCAGGTTAGCGTTTTGCAGCGCCTGCCCGGCAGCTCCCTTGCCCAGATTGTCGATCGAACAAAACGCCAATACTGTTCCGGTGCGCGCGTCCTTGGTGGCGAAAAGCTCTGCATTGTTGGTGCCGTTGACCCGCTTGGTAGCCGGCAATCCAGCATCCAGAACCCGGACGAAGCGCTCCCGGGCATAAGCCGCATGCAGCACCTCCAGTGGGTCTGCGTTTCCAATTGCCCGGGCGGAACAGGTGGCCAGAAGGCCGCGGGTAATGGGCGCAAGGTGCGGAACGAAACCGACCGTCACCGGAAGCCCGGCGGCGGCAGACAGTTCCTGTTCGATCTCGGCGATGTGTTTGTGCCCGGTAACCCGGTACGGGGATAGGTTCTCGTTGACCGAACAGAAGTCGAACCCCTCTCCTCCGGCCCGGCCGGCGCCCGACACCCCCGAGATGGCATCTATGTGGATGCCGCCAGGCTCGATCACCCCCGCTTCCAGCAGCGGGGCAAGCGCCAGCAGGGCGGCGGTCGGGTAACACCCGGGGTTGGCCACGAAGCGGGCACCGGCGATCGCCTGCCGGGAGCGCTCGGTGAGCCCGTAAACCCAGGCGTTCAGCCCGCCCGGATTGCTGTGGGGCTCGCCGAACCAGTGCCGGTAAACCTCGGGGTCGCGCAGCCGATGGTCGCCACCCAGATCGACGATCTTGAACGGTTCGTCGCCCGTGAAATGTTTCATGCTGGAGCTGTGCGGTAATGAGCAGAACACCAGATCCGCCGGAGTCCCCAAGGCCTCGGCGGTACTTGAGAAGCGCATGGTCTTCAATGCGGTCAGGCTGGGGTAGTGCTCAGCCACCGGGCGTCCGGCCTGAGATCCGGCTCCCGCCGCAACCACCTCGATCTCACTGTGCCCCTCCAGGAGCCGCAGAAGCTCCGCACCGGCAAACCCGGAGGCTCCGAGCACCACTACCCTGATCAACTTATCCACCTCACTGTATAGTCGAAGCGTTAAGCATACATGACACTGTATATAAATGCATTGTTCGGAAATGTCGTCGCCACAAGCTACAGTTCCTACTCAGACGGCGCACAGAGAGGAAGCAGTTGGACTTGTTGACGAATCCCGACATCTTGATCGGGTTCTTCACCCTTTTGGCACTCGAGGTTGTGCTGGGCATTGACAATGTCGTGTTCATCTCGATCTTGGCGGGCAAGCTCCCCGAAGCCCAACGGGCTCGGGCCCGGCGAATCGGGCTCGCTCTTGCTTTGGTCATGCGGGTCCTGCTCCTGCTCACTTTGCGGGCGATCATCGCCCTCACCGCTCCTTTGTTCACAATTGAGGGCCAACAGATCTCCGGACGAGACCTGATACTGATCCTGGGCGGGCTATTCTTGCTGGCCAAGAGTACCTATGAGATCCACGACAAACTCGAGGGCGCCGCTGGCCACGCCTCCGCGGGCAAGGGCGCGTCGTTCGCCTCGGTGATCGTCCAGATAATCCTGCTGGACCTGGTTTTCTCCCTTGACTCGGTTATCACCGCAGTGGGAATGGTGGATGAGCTTTCGGTGATGATCGCCGCAGTGGTAGTGGCAGTGGTGATCATGCTGATATTGGCTGCGCCGATCAGCGCGTTCGTGGAACGGCACCCCACGGTAAAGATCCTGGCACTTAGCTTCTTGTTGCTCATCGGGGTCGGCCTTTTGCTGGAAGGACTTGGCCAGCACATCCCGAAGGGCTACATCTATTTCGCCATGGGCTTCTCGCTCCTGGTGGAGTCGCTCAATCTGCGAGCGGGCAAGGTTGCCCGGGAAAAGGTGAAGCTGAAGTCCCGCTACGCCGAAGAGGAGGAAACTTCGGCTTCCTGATCAATCTCTACGGCGGAGAACGCTTGCGGACTCTTGCCGGGCAACTCGTCGGCCAACGAAAGCGCCACCAGAGCCGTTTGCCGGTTGACAGGCCCGTCCGGCAGGCACCGAAGCGGAAGGAGAAGCGGCCTGGCTCGAGATTTCGCGTCGGTCCCGACTGTGACGGGGCGCATACACGCATATGCGCATACATATCACCTATATAAAATAATGCGATCATGACTATACTTGACATGTGCGTACCTCGGTCGTGATCGATGACGAGCTCGCGGCGCAGGCCCGCGAACTCGGCATCAACGTGTCGGAGGCCGCCCGCGAGGGACTTCGGAGCGCGGTACGGCGAGGCCGGGCGCAGTTAGACCGGCAGGCCTACCTCGACCGACCGGAGATCGAGGACCGCTCGTGGGCGGACGCCGAGGCGTGGGGTGAGCCCTGAGACGTGGTGAGATCTGGCTCGCCGAAGTAGGCGGGAAACTCCGTCCGGTCGTGGTCCTGACCCGTGACGAGGTCCTCGATGTGCGAAGAAACGTCACTGTAGCGGAGATCACCACGCAGGCACGCGGTCTCGCCGTCGAGGTCGTAGTGGGTGCAGAGCGCGGCATTGACGAGGCCTCGGTGGTCAACGCCGATGGGCTGCACACTGTGGCGCAACGACGGCTGATTCGCCGGATCGGTGACGTGGACGATCACGTGTTAAGCGCAATCTGCCAAGCGGTTTCGGCCGCGCTCGGCTGCCACGCCGGAGCGTGATCTAGTGGTTCTGCCTCGTAAAAAGTGGCCTGTATCCTAAATAAACCCTGTGACGCCAGGGCAAACGATGGGACTTGAGCGTTCAGGCGTCCTTCATTCACGCACCCTACCGCCATGAGCTTCAAAGACCGCCTTGGCGATTGCGTCCCTGGCAGCCAAAGCCTCACCGTCGTTGAGGGTGCGCTCGGGACTGCGGAAGGTGAGGGCGAAGGCCAGGCTCTTGCTCTGCTCGCCCACCTGCTCCCCCCGGTATACGTCGAGCAGCCGGATAGATTCAAGCAGTTCTCCGCCCGCAAAACGCGCGGTGGCCAGTACCGCCCCCGACTCCACCTGTTCGGGCAGGACTATCGCGATGTCCAGCAGGGCCGCCGGGTAGCGGGCATGGTGCTCAGCCGCGTTCGGCTCCCCGGCCAGGGCAATCAAGGACTCCAGATCAATCTCGCCCACGCATGAGCGGGCGGGGACCCCAGCCCGATCGGAAACTTCGCAGTCCAGCTCCCCTATCATCCCCAGGTACTCACCCGCCGGTCCGACCATTGCTGCCGCCCGCAAGGGGTGAAAAGGCGCGCTCGGCCTGGCCTCGAAGTGCACATTGTCGATCCTTAGGGTTGTGAGGATCACCTCCAGTGCCCCCGACAAGTCGAAAAAGTCCAACTCCCGCGCAACGCTGTGCCAGTTCTGGGGAACCGTGCCTCCGAGGAACATAGCCAGGCGAAGCTTCTCCTCCGGCTGGCCCGGCCCCCGGGGGTGGAAGGTCTTGCCGACCTCGAACAGGCGCACGTCCCCGGGGCGCCGTGAAAAGTTCAGGCTGGCTGAACGCATCAGTCCGGGAACGATCGAAGTGCGCAGCAGCGACTCGTCCTGTGTGATCGGATTGGCTACACGCGCCGCTTGCGCCGGGTCCAAGCCCAGGGAAACCAGCTCTGCCGGCCCGACCAGGCTGGAAGTGCGCGCTTCGAACAGCCCGGCACCGTTAAGGGCTCGCTTGATCCGCCGGATCGCCTTTTCCTGGCCGCTCAGCCGCCCGGCTCGCTGACCCGTTGGGAGCCGGGCGGAGATCTTGTCGTAGCCGACCACCCGGGCCACTTCCTCCACCAGGTCCTCTTCCACTCGAAGGTCCATCCGGCAGGGAGGAACCGTGGTTCGGATAGTGCCGGCTTGCAGTACCGGATCCAGGCGGAGCCGGGCCAGAGCATCCAACATCTGCTCGTCGGGCAGGTCTGCCCCGAGCAGCGCCCTCGCCCGCTCAGGGCGCAGGCTCACGACCAATCTCGGCTCCGGCTCCGGGTAGACGTCCACACAGCCCGGCCGTGCGGTGGCACCGGTCCAGGCGCAGATCAGCGCCGTCGCCAGCTCGCTGGCCAGAGCGACCCCTTCGGCGTCCACCCCCCGCTCGAAGCGGGCCGAAGCTTCGGAACGCAACCCCAGGCGGCGGGAGGTGCGAAAAATCGAGCTCGGATCGAACGAGGCCGACTCCAAGATCACCCGGGAGGTGGACCCGGAAATCTCACTGTGGAGGCCCCCCATCACCCCGGCCAAGGCCACGGGGGTTGAATCGTCGGCGATCACCAGGTCCGATGCCTGAAGAACCCGGGTGGCTCCATCGATCGAAACCAGCTGCTCCCCCGGCTCAGCGAGGCGCACGACAATCCGGCGCCCGCTTACCTTCGTCAGATCGAACGCATGCAACGGGTGGGCCGTGACGAGCATGGCGTAGTTGGTGGCGTCCACCACTGCGGAGATCGGCCTGACACCGGCCATGGCCAGCCGGCGCTGCGCCCAGCCCGGTGCGGGCACGCCTTTGACCCCATCGATCACCCTGGCCAGGTAGCGGGGGCACAACTTCGGGTCATGGATAGCCACCGAGACTTGAGCCGAGGCCGGCTCCCCGGCGGCGGGGAACTCTAGCATGGTGCTGGTGTCCTTAAGAGCCGCCCCGGTGCACGCGGACGCCTCCCGGGCAATCCCGAGCATGCCCATCGCATCAGGCCGGTTGGGGTTGATCTCCAGTTCGAACACCACGTCGCCCAGCCCGAGGACTGCGGAAGCGTCTGCTCCGACCACCGCCTCCGGGCCGAGGATCATGATCCCGGAATGGTCATCGCCCAACCCGAGCTCCCGGGCACTGCACAACATCCCTTCGGAGTAGACCCCCCGGAACTTGCGCGCCTGGATGGTCATCCCGGCCACCTTGGACCCCGGCCCGGCCAAGGGCACCCGGTCCCCCACCCGGTAGTTACTGGCGCCGCACACCACCGACGCCTCCAGGCATCCGTTGCGCACGCGCACCACCGAGAGCTTGTCTGCGTTGGGGTGCGGACTCACCTCCAACACCTCGGCAACCACAATGCCCTCCACCCCAACTCCAGTGCGGCGAAGCTTCTCCACCTTCATGCCTGCTGCGGTGAGCCGCTCGGCCACCACCTCAGGCGAGTCGGTGATCTCTACGAACTCTCTCAGCCAGCTGAGCGGTACCTTCACAGCGAGCTCAGCAGTTTGATGTCGTTGTCGTAGAACGAGCGCAGGTCGGTGACGGAATAGCGCAACTTAGCTATGCGCTCAATGCCCATGCCAAAGGCGAACCCGGTGGTCTCCGGCGGGTAGCCGACCGCCCGGAAGACGTTCGGATGGACCATGCCCGCACCCATTATCTCGATCCAGCCCTCGCCCCGGCAGGTCGGGCAGCCGCTACCGTCGCAGGCGAAGCAGGAGACGTAAACCTCGGCAGACGGCTCCGTGAATGGAAAGTAACTCGGATGCATACGCACTGTAAGCTGAGGCCCAAACATCTGCTTGGCGAACACTTCGAGAACACCCTTCAGGTCGGCGAATCCGATCCCCTGGTCCACCGCCAGACCCTCGATTTGGCTGAACACCGCCAGATGATTGGCGTCCACCTCGTCCCGCCGGGCCACCACACCCGGGACCACCACGTAGTGCGGCGGCGGCGACGCCTCCATCAAGCGCACCTGCACCGGTGAGGTGTGCGGGCGCAGCACCAGCGCCTCGGCTCCCTCCAGGTAAAAGGTGTCCTGCATTGAGCGGGCGGCGTGGTCGGGCGGAATGTTGAGCGCCTGGAAACTGTAATAGTCGGTCTCAACCAGCGGCCCTTCCGCCACCTGGAAACCCAAACCGACGAAGATATCCACGATCTGTTCCTGGATCTCGGTCAAAGGGTGGAGCCGGCCCACCGGCGGGGTTCGCCCGGGAAGGGTGACGTCGATCCGCTCCGCAGCGAGGCGCGCCGCTCCAACGCTTCGGCCGAGTTCGTCCAGCTGGGCGGCAATGGCCGATTCGATGATCCCCCGCACCCGGTTGGCCGCCTGCCCGACAACTTTGCGCTGATCGGGGGGAAGGCTACCCAGTAGCTTGCCGATGCTCGACAGGGGCCCCTTGCGCCCCAGATACTCGATCTCGACTTCCCGCACCTGAGCACCGGACCCAACGCCTCTCAGCGCGTTAAGCGCCTTGTCGCCGATACTTTCGAGCTCGGCAATCAGCTCCTGGTCGTTCACTGGTGGGCCTGGATCGGCAGGGTGAAGGTGAAAACTGCCCCACCGCCGGCCGCATCGCCCACCCAGATCCGGCCGCCGTGCGCCTCGACCAAACCTCGGGAGATGTACAGTCCCAGCCCGGTTCCCGGGTTGCCGACGTGGGCGCCGTCCCGGAAGAACTTGCCGAAGACCTGGCTGCGGTTCTCCAAAGCGATCCCGCTGCCCTCGTCGCTCACGTGCACGGCAACCATGGACTTCTCCAATTCTCCTTGAACGGCGATCCGGCCGCCGTCGGTGTACTTCATCGCGTTCTCCACCAGGTTGGTCAACACCTGCTCGATCTTGTCCGAGTCGGCGAAGACCTCCGGGAAGGGTTCGGGAAAGTCGTAGGCAATCTCATGGTGCTCAGCCCGAGGGCGCATCCGCTCGACCACCCGGGAAGCGATGTCGTTTATCTTTACCATGCGCCGGGCCAGTTGCAGGCGCCCAGCCTCCAACCGGCTCACATCCAGCAGTTCTCCGATCAACCTGGTTACCCGGTCCGTGTCGTCGTTAATGGTGGTCAGCAAACGCTTCTTGGCCTCATCGTCGAACCGGTCCCAGCGCAGCAGCAGCGTAGAGGTAAATCCCTTGACCGACGTGAGGGGCGAACGCAACTCATGCGCCACCGCCGAGATGACCTCGGATTTGGCCAGATCCACTCTTTTTCGCCGGCTAACGTCGCGCACCACTACTATGGTGCGCACCACCTCGCCGGAGCCGTCGCGCTCGAAGCTGGAGGTCACCCCCACCCACAGCTGCGCCCCCTTCTTGGTCCGGGTGAGCAGCTCCCGTTCCGGAGTTCCCTTGGTGATTGCCAGCCGGCGGCTGGGGGCTACCTGCCCGATGCAGGTCGTGTTGCCTGCACCGTCTTTGGGCAGCAGGACCTCGTCCAGGTCCCGGCCGATCATTTCCGTCGGAGTCCAGCCGAACATCCGCTCTGCCCCCCCGAGCCACGCGTCCACCCGGCGGTCCTTGTCCAAGACGACGATCGCCTCCCGGATCCGGGAGATTATCTCCTCCAGGCTCACAATCCCCTCCGGCGCTGCCGAGCGGCTTCGAAAAGCAGCACGGTAGCCGCCATGCCGACGTTGAGCGACTCGACCCGCCCACTCATCGGAATGATGACCGCGTTGCTGCATGCCTGCGCCAGATCGGGGGGGACACCCCAGGACTCGTTACCCAGGACAAATGCGGTTGGCTTGCAGAAATCTACCTGGTCGTACACGACGTCCCCTCTGGGGTCCGCAGCTACCATGTTGAGGGCACGGTCACCTAACTCCTCCAACAGCCAGGGTATCTCAACATTGCGCGCAAACGGGAGATTGAAGATCGCTCCGGCGGTGGCCCGCACGAACTTGGCGTTGTAGACGTCCACGGTACCGCCGCCAAGGAAAAGGGCGTCCACGCCCACGGCGGCGCAACTGCGCACTATCGTCCCGGCGTTTCCCGGGTCCCGCACTCCCGCCAGCACCACCACCAATCCCAGCGGCCGGCGCAACAGATCGGCTGGGGGCCAATCCACAAATTCGCACACCGCCACCACGCCCTGCGGCGAGGTGGTGGAGGAGATTGCCCTAATTACCGCCCCGGTAACCTCCAAGACCGGAACCTTGCGGGCGCGCGCTGCCCGGGCAAGGACGGGGAACTGCCCGGCCGGCTCTTCCAAGAACAGCGCGATCACCCGGACCGGACCGGCGAGGGCCTGCTCAACCCCCTTAGCACCTTCTACCAGAAACTCACGCCGCAAGTCTCGAACGCCGCGCCTCAGCAGCTTGCTAGCGCTTTGAACTTGGCCGTTGCGGACGCTGGTTATCAAGGCGGTTCGGGGCTGTTACCGGGGTTACCGGGGAGGACGGGGCAAACCTACTGTCCCAACGCAGCCTTGGCCGTTCCGGCGAGGGCGGAGAACGAGGCCGCGTCGCTGACGGCAATCTCGGCCAGGATCTTACGATCGACCTCGATGCCGGCCTTGGTCAATCCTTCAATAAACCTGCTGTAGGAGATCCCATTCGCCCGGGCACCGGCGTTGATCCGGGCAATCCAGAGCCGGCGGAATTGACCTTTCCTGTCCCGGCGGTCCCGGTAGGCGTAGGTCATGGAGTGAAGGAGTTGCTCGTGCGCCACCCGGTAATGCCGGCTGCGCATGCCACGGTATCCCGACGCGGCCTCCAGTACCGACCTGCGGTGCTTGCGGCTGTGAACTGAGCGTTTCACCCGTGCCATTGGCTACCCGCCCAACATTCTTTTTACCCGGCCGGAGTCTGCTTTGGAAACCAGGCCGGGGCGCTGGAGCTTGCGCCGCTTACTGCCCGGCTTGTGCTCCAGATAATGCTTTATGTGACCCTGCACTCGCACGATCTTGCCGGTGCCGGTCTTACGAAAGCGCTTGGCGGCTCCCCGGTGAGTCTTCTGTTTTGGCATTGCTTCCTCCCGGCTTACCTGCCTGGTAGTTGCCTTGAGCCTTAACCTCCACCTTGGTGCCCCCCTTGCGGGTGGGCGCCAATACCATGACCATGTTCTTTCCGTCCAACTTGGGCATCATCTCCACCAAGGAGATCTCGGCCAGCTGTTTCGACAGATTGCTCAGCAAGCGCGCACCCAATTCAGTATGTTGCATCTCCCGGCCCCGGAACCAAACGGTTACCTTAACCTTGGATCCCTGAGACAAGAACTTCTCTATGTGGTTGCGCTTGGTCTCATAGTCGTGCGGGGAGATCTTCGGCTTGAACTTCATCTCCTTGACCGTGACCTGCTGCTGGCGTTTGCGTGCTTCTTTGGCCCGAACGTCCTGATCGTACTTGTACTTGCCGTAGTCCATAATCTTGCAAACCGGCGGTTCCGCTTGTGGGGCCACCTCAACCAGATCGAAGTCCATCTGCTGCGCACGGGCAAGCGCCTGCGAGATGCTCATGATTCCAAACTGTTCCCCTGCGGGACCGACCACGCGTACTTCGGGAACGCGAATACGATCGTTCAACCTTGGTTCGGGAGCTATCGGCTACCACTCCCCGTGAACTTAAGCAGCATCAACCTCCTAGCGACCTTGTGGCCGGACTGCCTGTGAGCCCGCGCCAGCAAAGGATCTTGCTCAATCGAATTAGCCTATCACGCCCCGGCCACCCGACTCGGGGGTGGTCCCCGAAGGGCTGTGGCAACCGTGGGCCGCTACCCCTACCTGCCGGCGGCCCAAGCGAGCCGCTATCGCAGCCATGAGCCACCACACCTTACCTGTCTGGGGATAAAGTATTCCCCTTTTTGAGTTCAAGCGCCGCCCGCTGTGGGTAGTTGTCCGAGTGCCGTCAGCTTTCGCTGTGGGGCATGATGGTTTAACGTGAGTTCTAAGAACCCCAGGGGGGCAGACCATGCAAGCTTTGACACACTACGGTGAGTTCAACTTGGCGGATCTAAGCGAAAGGTCGGAACTGGCTCAGGCGGTGCGCCGGGCACTGTGCCGGATGAGTCATCCGTGCATGCAAGGCAGGGCAGTCGAACTCCCGGCGGAGCTTCGCCCCCGGCTGCTGAGCGTCGACAAGCTGCCGGAGCCGCTGGCCTAAGGCTCCGCTCAGTCCACAATTTTGGTGATCGGCAACTCCAGAATATCGGTTGCTCCCTTTGCCTTGAGCGTGGGAATCAGCACGTTGATGGCCTTCTTGGGCACCACGCTCTCCACCGCATAACCTTCCTGGTGAGCCAGCCGGGAAACCGTGGGTGCCGTTAGCGCTGGGATCACCTCCAGGACCGCCTCCAAGTCGGCCTCTTTTACGTTCAGCTTCACCAGCACCTTCCCCCGGGCATTCACCGCCCCGAAGATCAAAATTCTCAGCTCCTCCAGGGCCTGCCGCTTCTCCGGATCTGCCCACGCTTGCTTGTTGGCTATGAGCAGCGTCGGGGACTCCAGCAGCGTGTGGATTATGCGGAGCCGGTTGCGGCGCAAAGTGCTGCCGGTCTCCGTGACGTCGACTATGGCGTCCACGATCTCCGGCACTTTCGCTTCGGTGGCGCCGTAGGAGACAAAGATTTTGACCGGAATGCCCAGCGACTCGAACAGCTGCCCGGTCAGGTTCGGGTACTCGGTGGAGATCCGGCTGCCGGCAGGCAGATCCTGCGCTCGGGTTATCCCGGAGCTGTCGGAAACCGCCAGGACCACCTTCACAATCCCTCCCACGTAACCCTTGCTGTAAGCGAGCTCAGCAATGGTCTGCACCTGGGCCCCGGTCTCTTTCACCCAGTCCAGGCCGGTGAGTCCGACGTCGAAGAATCCCTCTTCCACGTAGCGCGGTATCTCCTGCGGGCGCAGCAAAGAGAACCTGTCCAGCCGGGGGTCGTCCACGGTGCCGTGGTAGTCACGGTCGCTCCCACGCACCAGCCGGATATCGGCGGCCTCAAACAGCGCAAGCGTCTGGTTCTCCAAGCTGCCCTTGGGAATGACCAGCCTCAGCATCGGCACCCCCCGACCGAGCAGCCTCTACCGGCTGCCAATATTGAATCGATCATTGTGCAGAAATTCCTAACGTTATAGTGGTCTGGTGGCCCGTTCCGGAACCAAACGATTCTTCGTCGTCCTCGGCATCGTAGTGGTATTGGGGGCAGTTTGGCTGAGCGCATTTGCCGTCGGGGGCTTCGCCGGTTCCTTAGCCAGCTCGGACGCATTCGAAGAGGTCTTGCTGGAGGAGGGCGATTCATCGGACAAGATCGCCATGATCAACGTGGTGGGCGAGATCTTCTCCGACCCGGAGGGCAGCTACGACGGGGCCACCGACGCCAACATCTTGGCCCAGTTGCAAGCGGCGCAGGACGATCCGGCGGTTGAGGGAATCATCCTCAATGTCGACACTCCCGGAGGGACGGTACTTGCCAGCGACGTCATCTATCGAAAGGTGCAGGAGTTAAACAAGGACAAGCCGGTGGTGGCCCTCATGGGGGACGTGGCTGCCTCCGGCGGATATTACATCTCGATGGGGGCCAGCGAGATTGTGGCCCACCCATATACGACCACGGGGAGCATCGGCGTCATCATGATGCTCCCCAACCTCCAGGAAGCCGCCGGCAAGCTGGGCATCCGCACCACGGTGCTCAAAAGCGGGGAGTTCAAAGACGCCGGGTCGCCGCTACGCGAGTTGACCGACCAGGAGAAGGCGGTCTTCCAGTCCCTGGTGGACGAGGCGTACAACGGCTTCGTACGGGTGGTTGCCGAGGGCCGGGACATGCCCGTGGCCCGGGTCCGGGAGTTGGCCGACGGCCGGATCTACTCGGGCAACCAGGCCAAGGAACTGGATCTAATCGACCAACTGGGAGACCGGGATCTGGCATTCGAGCGGGCCAAGGACCTGGCCGGCGCCTCCGATGCCTCGCTGGTGGTCTACCGCACCATTGGAGGGCTGTTCGACAACCTGCTGCCCTTCGGCGACGCCCCCGACATCGCCCGTCAGGTGGGAGAGAGCCTGGGGATCAGACGGGGGCCGGGGGTTGCTTATCTGTGGCTCACTTGAGCGTCGAGAATTGGAACGGCTTGGCCCCTAGCCGCAGTAGGCATACGCAGACCGCATGTAGTATGTACGCATGTTGAAGCGAACCACCATTGAGATCGACCAAGAACTCTTGGAGCGAGCAAAACGAGTACTTGGGCACGCAACAACAAGGGGGACCGTGGAGGAGGCGCTGAGGCGCGCCGCTGAATCTGCCAAAGATGAGCAAGCCAGCCGTTCAGTCCATCAGAGGCGCTACTTTGACCACTTGGGCGAACGGGCTGACCTGGAGGTTCTCCGATCGGACGAGATGTGGCGTTGACCGGTTGGCTCATCGACAAGAGCGCAGCAGCACGCTCCGGGGAGCCCGCTACCCGCCGGCACCTCGACGAGCTGGCCGGGACTTTCTATCTATGCCCGGTGGGCGAGCTTGAGCAGCTATACTCCGCCCGATCGGCCAGCGACTACGAGGATCTGAAGGGCGCGCTGCACGATGGCTTCGAGTTGGTCGCCCCGCCGACCGACGTCTTTGATCGAGCGCTTGCGCTGCAAAGTGATTTGGCCAACCACCACGGCATGTGGCACCGCACGGCAATACCCGACCTTCTTATCGCCGTGACCGCCCTGCACCATGGTCTTGGTGTTGCCCACGTTGACCGCGACTACGAGCGAATTGCGGAGATTCGGCCACTGCGGGTCCGTCGCGTCAACTAAGGGCCCGAGAGGCAATTATCTGGGCGATTCGAGCGCCCAGACAATTCGTCCGCTGGTCGCTTTACTTCCTGGTCAAGGCTCGGAGACCGGTTCGGCATCGAGGCTCCGCAGCGCAGTTGGCCCCATCCCCAGCAGCGCCAGTTGCGGCTCGAGCGAGGCCCGGTCGCCCACCACCACCAGTTTGAGCTGGTCGGAGCGCAGATGGCGCCGAAGCGCTTCGTTGACCTCGTCGAGCGTGAAGGCGGTCACCCGCGCCGCCCTGCCGGCATAGTAGCCGGCGGGCAGGTCGAACAGGAACTGGCCGGCTACCGTTGCCGCTACCGAGCCATTGGTCTGGAACAGTGCAGGCAGCGCCTGGATAAGGGCATCTCGAGCCAGATCCAACTCGGCCTGATTGATCCCTTCCCTTCCCAGGCGATTTATCTCAGCCAAAATCTCGCCGGCGGAACTGCCGGTGGCACCGTTCTCCACCCGGGTGGAGACCCGAAGCGGTGCGACGCCGCGATTGGCGAATAGCGAAGAGTCCAACCTGTAAGTCACGCCCTGCTCCTCCCGCAACTTCTGATTCAGCCGGCTGGAGAACAAGCCACCGAGGAGCTGGTTGGCCATCAGGAGTTGCTCGTAATCCGGATGGGACCGAGCCACTGCGAGTTGAGCAACGATCAACGCGCTCTGCGGCAAACCGGGCTTGTCGGCGAGAAACACCCGCTGCGCAGAAGGAGTCGGCCGGGAGAGGTCGGGGGGAGCCGGCGCCTCCCCCCGCCATGAACCGAAGCTTTGTTCGGCCAGGCGCCGGGCTTCCCCAAGGGAGAGATCGCCGGTGATCACCAGCGCGCTGTTAGCGGGCGTGTATCCGGTGCGGTGAAACGCCTCCAGATCCGGCCGGGTCATCCTCCTCAGCGCCTCCTCCGTCCCCAAGACGGTGTGAGCGTAAGGGTGGTCGGGCCCATAGAGCTCCCGCCACATGATCTTGTGAGCAACCTCCATGGACTCATCGCGCTGCTGCTGCAGACCCACCACCAGATTGTTGCGCACCCGATCGACGTCGGACTGCGGGAAGGTCGGGCCGAGAACCGACTCAGCCATCAGCTCCAGCGCTTCGCCGAAGGTCTGGGTCAAACTCTGGATGACCACCCAGCTCTCCTCCCGGCTGGTGCCGGTGTCGATCGTGGCGCCCAACTGGCCGAACCGGCGGGCGATGGTGATCGCATCCCGGGAAGCCGTCCCCTCGTCGATCATCGCGGATGTGAACGCCGCCAGGCCGGGCGACGTGGGAGGGTCGGCTGCCGTGCCCGAGCGGACGGTCAGGTATGCACTCACCAGTGGCAGCGACCGGCGTGCCACATGGTGAACCGGCAGGCCGTTTGCCAGTTCGAAACGCTGTGCCACCGGGATTCGCACCTGCGGCGCGGGGCCGGGTCCGGGCTGGACCGATCGCCAAGGCTCCGGATCGGGTGGCAGGGATGCGGGCGGCATATCGGCCGGAGCAGGGGCCGGCGGCTCGGGAGGAAGCAACCGGTCGCCCGGCTCCACCTGGACCACCACCGTGTTGTCGGCCCTCAGATGCCCGGATAAGAAGCGCTTCAAGGAGGCTGCCGTGACGGCGGCATAACGGTCCAGGTCGTCGTTGATAAAGTTCGGGTCACCCAGATAGTGGTTGTAAGCATTCAGGCGGTCCGCCACCACCGCTATCTGCTCCAGGCTCTTCACGGTGACCGCCACAATGCCGGTTTTGGTGGCCGATAGTTCAATCTCCGACGGCCCCTGGCGGGCCAGCAAGTCCACTTCCTGCTGGATCGCTTGCTCCAACTCATCGGCGGTGTGGCCGGGCTTGGCCGTCGCTACGATCTGGAAGACCGATCCCAGCGCCAGTGAGCGCTGGGTTGCCGACACCGACTGGGCGATCTTGCGATCGAAGACCAGCCGTTCGTGCAGCCGGCTGGAGCGGCCCCCGCCGAGCATCCGGGCGGCGATAGTCCCTTCGGCATCTCCCGGCTGATAGGCCGCCGGGGTGTGCCACGCAAGATAAACCCGGGGCAACTCGACCCGGTCGGTCAAGTGGACCCGGCGTTGCTCGGCGATCTGCGGTTGCGCCGCAGTCCGGCGGGGGGCGGTCTCACCCCTGGGCAAAGTGCCGAAGTACCGCATGATCAGCTCTTTGGTAAGTGCAATGTCGATGTTGCCCGCCACCGCCAAGCTGGCGTTTTGCGGGCCGTAGTAGCGGCGAAAGAAGTCACGCATCCCCTCCAGGTCGGCCGCGGCGATGTCGCTGTGCTGGCCCAGGATGCCCGCATGGTAGGGGTGGCCTTCGGGAAACAGCTCGTGGTAGACCTGTTCCTGCGCCAGCCCGTAGGGCGCCGCCTCCCGGGTCTGCCGGCGCTCGTTGCGTACAACGCTTTGCTGGTTGGCCAGCTTGGTTTGATCCAGGGTGTCCAACAAGTAGCCCATCCGGTCGCTCTCGATCCATAGCGCCAGCTCCAACTGGTTCGCCGGGACGTCCTCCAGGTAGGTCGTACGGTCAAGGTCGGTGTTGCCGTTGAAGTAGGAGGCGCCGGCAGCCTCCAGGATCTCGAAAGGATCTTTGGTTACGTGCCTGGACCCCTGGAGCATCATGTGCTCGAACAGGTGGGCGTAGCCGGTCCGGCCCGGCCCGTCGTCGGCCGCTCCCACGTGGTACCACAGGTTCACCGAGGCGACCGGCACTCTGTCGTCCTTGCGCAAGATCACTTCCAGGCCGTTGTCCAGGAAATAGTTCTCCACCGGCAACTCGACGTTTCCCCGGATGCCCCCCGCCCCCTCCGGCGGCCGGGGGGGCGCGCAGGCGATGGCGAGCAGCGCGAGCGTGGCCAGCAGGGCGGTCGTAGGACGCCCAGCCATCGAACCTATTAGCCGATCAGCTTGTAAATGTTGGCCATCTCCACCGCGTCACGGGCCACCTCGTATCCCTTGTGTCCCTTGTCCCCGCCGGTGCGGGCGAGGGCTTGGGCGCAATCTTCGGTGGTCAGCACCCCGAAGGTGATCGGAATGCCGCTCTGAAGAGCAACGGCGATGACCCCTTCCTGCGCCGCCTTGCACACGTAGGTGAAGTGCTCAGTCTCCCCCCGCACCACTGCACCCAAAGTGACGATGGCGTCCACCGTTGGAGCAAGTTTCTGCGCGGTTCCCGGGATCTCCACCGCGCCCGGCACGCTGACCACCGTAACGTCCTGGTCGGCGACGTTCAGGTCGGACAGCGCCCGGAGCGCCCCCTCCAGCAAGCGACCTGTGATCACCGGATTGAACCTGCTGATGATCACGCCGACCCGAAGTCCGGTGCCGTCCGGTTCGACTTTGATCGTTTTCACGCACCACCACCGTCTGAAGGCTCGCCCAGACCCTCCAGAAGGTGGCCCAGCCGGTCCCGCTTGGTACGAAGGTAGGAGATGTTTTGCGCTGTCGGACTGGTCTGCAGCGGTACCCGTTCGCTGATCGACAAGCCGTAGCCCTCAATACCGGCGAACTTGCGCGGGCTGTTCGTCATCAGGCGCATCGAACTCAGCCCGAGGTCGGTCAGCACCTGAGCGCCGATGCCGTAGTCCCGCAGGTCCGGGGCGAAGCCGAGTTCCTTGTTGGCCTCCACGGTGTCCCTGCCCTGTTCTTGCAGGCTGTAGGCCCTAATCTTGTGGCTGAGCCCTATCCCCCGGCCTTCGTGGGCCATTATGTACAGAACCACCCCCTCCCCCATCTCCTCGATTTTGCGCAGTGCCTGATACAACTGGGAACCGCAGTCGCACCGGGCTGAATGGAAAACATCACCGGTCAGGCACTGCGAGTGCACTCGGACCAAGACGTCAGGTTTGCCGGCCACCTCGCCCTTGACGAATGCGACGTATTCCTGGCCGTCCAACGTCGACTGGTAGACGTGGCATACGAACTCGCCGAACTCGGTGGGCATCTGAGCAGTGGCCACCCACTCCACCAGCTTCTCGCCGCGCCTGCGGTATGCGATTAGGTCCTTTATCGTCAGGATCTTCAGCCTGAACTCCTCGGCCAGCTTCTCCAGGTGGGGCAGGCGGGCCATGGTGCCGTCGGGGGCCATGATCTCGCCGAGCACTCCCACCGGCGACATCCCGGCCAGCCGGGCTAGGTCAGAGGCCGCCTCGGTATGCCCGGCCCGGCGCAGCACGCCGCCGGGGGACACCCTGAGCGGGAACACGTGGCCGGGCCGGGCCAGATCCGACGGGATCGTCGCCAGGTCGGCAAGCGCCCGGATGGTCAGCGCCCGGTCATAAGCACTGGAGCCGGTATGGCCAGGAATCTTAAGATCCACCGATACCGAAAAGGCGGTGCCGTGCGGGGCGGTGTTCTCGGAAACCATCATCGGAATGTGCAACTCATCCAACCGCTCCTTGAGCAGGGCGGTGCAGATCAGGCCCCGGCCGTGCGTGGCCATGAAGTTGAGCGCTTCCGGCGTGATAGTGTCGCCGGGCATGACGAAATCGCCTTCGTTCTCCCGCTGTTCGTCGTCAACAACAATAAGCATGCGCCCATCCCGGATTTCGTCGAGCGCTTCCTCGACCGTTGCAAAGTTGACCACCGCTACCTCCGTATCTGCGCTTGAAGCAACCGTTCCACGTACTTGGCCAGGACGTCCACCTCGACGTTGACCGGGTCTCCCGTCTTCTTCCCGACAAAGGTCGTGTTGGCCAGGGTATGGGGCACCAGCGAAACGGTGAATCTGTCCCCGCTCAATCCGGCCACCGTCAGGCTTACTCCCTCCACCGTGACCGACCCCTTTTCCACCAGGTAGCGCTCCAACCCGCCGGGCAACTCAAACGACACCTCCAGCGATCCCGCCAGTTGCACCGCCTCCACCACGCGGCCTACTCCGTCGACATGCCCTTGCACAAGGTGCCCGCCGAAGCGGCCCCCGGCAAGCATCGCCCGTTCCAGATTGACCCGATCTCCGATGGCCACACTTCCCAAACTGGTGAGCCGGCAGGTCTGCTCGGAGAGGTCGGCTACGAAGATGCTTTCCCGGAACGAAGTCACGGTTAAGCACACCCCGTTCACAGCTATCGACTCTCCTGGACAAAGTCCCTCCAGCTCCATGAACACCTCCAGGCGGCGATCCGCTCTACCTATCACCGTCCCGGATGCCTCTACGATCCCGGTAAACATCAGGCGTACACCGGGTAGGCAGTGACTCGCAGATCTGGTCCGACCCGCCGGATCGTCACTTCTTTCAATCCGGTCGCCTCGGCTATAGAGGGCGCTGCCCAGCCGGTGAGCAAGCCATGCGGCGACTCCCCCAGGAGCTTGGGTGCCAGATAGAAGACGAACTTGTCGATCAGCCGCTCGGCAGCGAAACGACCGGCCAGGGTGGCGCCTCCCTCCAGCAGCATCGACACGATCCCCCGGCTGCCCAGACGCTCCAGCAACTCGGGCAGTGCCACCCGGCCGTCGCTCCCCCGGACGCTCAGCACCTCAACTCCGGCATGGGTCAACGGCGTGACCCGGGCGTCGTCGCACTCCAGAGCAGTAGCAATCAGCGTGGGTGCATCGGCAGATAGGACTTGCGCGCCTACCGGGGTACGAGCTAGGGAGTCGACCACCACCCGCAGCGGGCGATCCGCCGGCCGGGGCAAGCGCACATGGCGTACCGTTAGCTGCGGGTCGTCGGAGAGCACCGTGCCGATGCCGGCGCAGATCGCATCGCTATCCCGGCGCAGACGATGGGCGTCGGCACGGGCCTGTTCAGAAGTTATCCAGCGTGCCGACCCGTCCGCTGCTGCGCTGCGACCATCCAGGGAGGAGGCTGCCTTGTATGTGACGAACGGCCGGCTGTTCAGGCGATGATGGAGATAGGCCTCGTTCAGCCGGCGGGCCTGCGCTTCCATCAGCCCGATGCTCACCTCGATCCCGGCCTCCCGCAGGTCGTGCAGGCCCCGGCCGGCGTTCCGCGGGTCCGGGTCCCCCGTTGCTGCCACCACCCGGGCGACACCGGCATCTATCAGTGCCCCGGTGCACGGCGGCGTGCGGCCCTGATGGGCACACGGCTCCAGGTTGACATAAACGGTGGCGCCCCGAGCCATCGAGCCCGCTTGCCGCAGGGCATTTACCTCAGCGTGGGGCGTGCCCGGACGACGATGCCAGCCGGACCCCACAACCTGTCCGTTGCGCACGACCAGCGCGCCCACCATCGGGTTCGGGCTGGCAGTGGAGCGAGCGCGAGCGGCCAAGCGGAGCACGGCCTTCATCAACTCCGGATCGTCGCCTGAGAGCACAGGACCTCCCATCGCCAGCAATCGATTCCGCCAGCGGGAAAGGTCAGGCAGGCAGCAGAGCACGCCCGGCACCGAGCGCGCCCGCAAGCCGCCTTCTCCCATCCAGACTTTAACTGTCGGCCCTGGAATCCAACCAGGTCCACCTTCCGTTGCCGGAAGGGTCACGGGCTTTACCGCCGGTCCGGAATTTCACCGTGCCCCGAAGACGGGTGTTACCAACCGCCATTATGCCGGAACCCGGGCACAACGTGCCGGAGCGGACCAAGACAGCCAGCGGTCAACGCAAGGTAGCGGTGGGCAGGAGGGTCCGTTGCGGAGGGGCACCGGCCCACCTGGTCAAAACGGGCTTAACTGGGGGACTTAGTTCCAGAAGTCGTCCCATGCGTACTGATCGCCCGGGTAGACCCAGATCTCGCGCAGCTTCTCACCGCTCACATGCCACAGGTGCACATTGTTCACGTCGAGCGGTGCCCTGCCTTCCCGCTCCGCCCGGTCGTTGATCAAGACCACGCCGTGATCGTCGTCGTCAGCTAAAATTGCGTGAGTCTCGAAGCGCAGGGTTGCGCCGGACAACTCCATCAGCTTCGAAACGTAGCCGACCACGGCTTCCATACCGTCGTAGTCGCCCGCCACCTGGGAACGACCGGGAACGTGCGCTTTGACATCCTCGGACAAGAATCCGATCACGGTGGGAAGGTCCCCCGCCACCAGCGCTGAATACATAGCTTTAAGCGTTTCAAGGTTGTCCATGAGGGGCACCATACCGGATATACCCGCCCGACCGCCAGCGCAAAGGGTCGTGGCTGCTGGCCGCCCATACAGCCAAATACCCGTTCCCGGAGGCCTCATAACGCCCGAAGATTTACTCGGGCTCCTTACATGTCCAACTCTTTTCTTGCTCGACGAGGCCGCCCACCGTCATGATCCGCTCGGGCCGCCTACTCGTTTACCGAGAACCGCTCCGTGAAGCCAATCCGGCGACCGCGTACGAACGCCGAGCCATCCATGGCCGTCTTGCCTTCCGGCTGAACCACAGTCAACTCCAACAGCTTGCTGCCGGTCTGCACCACCGGCACGCCGCCGGCCCCTACAAGCAGGGTTCCCGGTTCATGACCCGACTCCTCGTTAATCACTGCCGCCTCCAGGATCTTCAGCCGCCGGTTCTGCAGGACACTCCACGCGCCGGGCCGGGGGTTGAACGCCCGGATCCGGTTGCGCAGCTCATGCGCCGGGCGGCTCCAGTCAATCCGGGCATCTTTGGGCGTGACCTTGGCAGCATAGGTTGCGCCCACCTCGGGCTGAGGGACCGGTTCGATCGACGTAAGCCGGCTCACCACGTCGACCAGAGCTTCGGCACCCACAAGAGCAAGCGCCTGGGACAGCGTTGCGGAAGTGTCGTCGGGGCGAATCGGGTGCGCGACGGTCTCCAGCACCGGACCCGTATCCAGACCCGGATCCATCATCATGATGCTCACCCCGGTTTTCTCGTGCCCCTCGGCGATGGCCCACTGTACCGGCGCAGCCCCACGCAAGGCGGGCAGGAGCGAGAAGTGGACGTTGATGCAGCCGAGCGGCGGGATGTCCAGCACTGCGGGCGGCAGGATCAATCCGTAGGCAGCGACAACAAAAAGGTCCGCCCCCAACTCTTCCAGACCGGCCTGCACTTGCGCCGATCGTAAACCGGCGGGCTGCATGACCGGCAATCCCGCCTTCACAGCCGCCTTCTTCACTTCTGGCGATTGAAGTTCCAGCCCCCTGCCCCGGGGCCGGTCGGGGGCACTGACCACTGCGAGCACTTCGTGGGAAGAGCCGACCAGGGCCTCTAGCACGGGCACCGCGATGCCCGGCGTCCCGAAAAAGACAATCCGTTTAGCGGCCTTCAGTATCTGATCCCCGGCACTTCAGACCGACTCCACCGGGCGCCACCCGTTGGCCACGAGCTCGCGAACCCGGGCCATCGCCTCCTGGTGCAACTCCTCGGGCAAATGGTCGATAAACAAAACGCCGTTCAAGTGGTCTATCTCGTGCTGCAGAATCCGGGCCGTGAGGTCCCAGGCCTCCACGGCCACCTCACGCCCTTGCTCGTCGAACCCCTCCACTCTCACCCACTCTGCACGTACCACCGGGTAGGTCAGGCCGGGCAACGAAAGGCACCCTTCTTCCCCCTCCACGGCTCCTTGCCGGCCTACGATTACCGGGTTCGCCAATGCCCCGCGGTCCTCGTCGTTGCCCCAAACGATCACCCGGCGAAGTACACCGACCTGAGGTGCGGCCAGCCCGATCCCCGGGGCCTCGACCATGGTCTGAGCCATGTTCTGCATCAGCGACGAAACCGCCGAGTCTACCGCCGCAACCTCGCTGGCCCGGGTGCGCAACACCGGGTCACCGAACAGCCGGATAGGCATTATGGCCATCTACCAGTCCTTAGGATCGACCTCGACCAGGATTCGATCCGGGGAGGTTCTGACGATCGCGGTCAGCGGTTCCAGCATACCTTCGAAGTCGATCACCTTCAGCAATATCTCGGACCCTAGACTGCCTCCGGGCACCGGGCCGAGAGCCGTTGTTCCGGGCAGTTCCCGGAGCCGGGCCACCAGCGCTTCGTGTGTTCCGGAGCGGGTCTGCAAGCGGATCAGGTGCACGTACGGCGGTGCTCCCGCCAGCCGGCGAACATCCAGTTCCCGGCGGACGAAAAAACGGTAGTCGCCCCGCACAAGCGCCTGCACTACGTGGTGCTCCGGAGAGCGGGTCTCCAACAACACCCGGCCCCTGGGGGACGGGCCGGCAACCGTCCCGGCTAGCGCCCACAGGGTCTCAACCGCCTCCTCCGCCGATCGTCCCCGGGGCCGGCGCAGATAACCGTCTACTCCCATAGCCACGGCAACCGCCATTCGTGGAGAACTCACTTCGGCAAGCGCCGCTTCGGTGGCCACAATCACTTCCCCCTCCAACGCCTCCCGCAGCGCTCCGGGCTCCGCTCCCAGGGCCGGGCGGTCGGCTCTAGTGATCACCGCATCGGGCAGGATGCGCTTGATCAACTCGACCATTTCTTGCAGACCCGCACCCGAGGCAGTGGCCTCAACCCGGGGAAGCAGGACAATCGACCGGCCCCCGGTACGCTTGGCCTCGATGAGGCAGGCGATCGCTCTTTGAGGCAGACCCCGCCGGGCTGGCTCCACCACCTCCACCGCCGGCCAGGCTGCCCGCTCGGCCTGCCGCGCCGGCTCGGCAACTTTGTACCCACCCGACCAGTACTCCGGACGAAGCGACGGCGTGGCGCTTGCGAACACAACTCTTGCTCTGGTGGCCTGCGCTCGGGCCAGCGCTGCCTCCCGGGCGTCGTAGTAAGGAGCCTGCTGGTGCTTGAGCGACGGGTCGTGCTCCTGATGCACCACAATCGTCCCCAGCTTCAGCGGGGGCGCGAACAGCGCTGAGCGGCCACCCAATACCAGCTTGCGCCGGCCGGCGGCGACGCTCCACAGGGCCCGGCTACGCACGGCCGGATCCAGCCCGCTGTGCACCACCGCCGCCTCGGTCCCGAACGCCGACGCCAGCTGCTCGAGCACCCGGGAGCCCTCCCGGACTTCCGGAACCACCACTATCGCCCCCTCCCCCTTCGTTAGCCCCTGTGCGATCAGGCCGGCGTAGCGCTCGGTTGGGTCTTCACCCGGGGTAAGCCGGAGCAGTGTGCAGTCGGGCTGCTTGGTACCGCATCCCTGCTCCGGGGGCGCCCAGAGCTGCGTCCGGGCGCCCATACGGGGAGGCGTAAAAAGCGCCAGGAAACCACTCAGCGGCTGTACGTAACGCCGGGCCAGGCAGCGGGCCATCTCCAAAAGCTGCTCGTCGAAAACCGGGCCGCGGCCGCTGACCGCCGCAACCGGCGCCAGGTTGCCCGGGGCACTCTGCGGTGCATCCAACCCGGTAACCCACCCGCGAACCCGCCGCCCGCGCAGCGGCACCCGAACAATCGATCCCACCCGGACCCGCCCAACAAGGTCGTCAGGAACCACGTAGCTCAGCTCACGGTCAAGCGCCCAGACCGCTAGATCGACCACGACCGAAACGATCATCAGGGTCTAAACATCCGGCACCGGCGCAGCCCCCCAACTTCGGCGGGCCCCCGACTAGAGATCTGCTGCGGCTTTGGCCAGCTCCTCGGCACGGTCGGTGCGCTCCCAGGTGAACATGCCCTTGTCGTGCGGCCGGCCGAAGTGCCCGTAAGAGCTGGTTGCCTTGAAGATCGGCCGGCGCAGCTCCAGGTCGCGGATGATCGCCGCCGGGCGGAAGTCGAAGAACTGGCCGACCAGGTCCTCCAGCTTCTCCGGTTCGACCTTGGCCGTTCCGTAGTCCTCCACGCTGATCGACACTGGATGGGCCACCCCGATCGCATAAGCGATCCGAACCTCGCACCGGTCCAGGATCTCAGCGGCAACCAAATTCTTAGCCACGTATCGGGCCATGTAGGCACCGGTGCGATCAACCTTGGTTGGATCCTTGCCGGAGAATGCGCCGCCGCCGTGGCTGCACATACCACCGTACGAGTCGACGATGATCTTGCGCCCGGTCAGGCCCGTATCCCCCATCGGCCCGCCGATCTCGAAACGGCCGGTGGGGTTCACCAGGAATCGGATGTCGTCCGACCAGAGCATTTCGGGAACTATCGGCTTGACCACATACTCCATGAGATCGGGCTTCATCAGGGTTTCTATGTCGATCTCGGGCTGGTGCTGGGCGGAGATCAAGATGGTCTCGATTCCCACCGGAACACCCTTCTCGTACTTGATGGTCACCTGGGTCTTGCCATCCGGGCGCAGGTAGGGCATTCGCCCGCTCTTTCGTTCCTCGGCCAAGCGATGTGCCAACCGGTGGGCCAGCCAGATTGGAATCGGCATGAGCTCTGTGTCGATATCCTCACGCTCACGGGCGGCAAAGCCGAACATCATCCCCTGGTCTCCGGCCCCCAAGGTGTCCAGATCATCGCCACTCTCCTGCTTGTGCTCGAGCGCCTCGTCCACTCCCATAGCGATGTCGGGCGACTGCTCTTGTATCGCGATCAGGACTCCGCAGGTGGAGCCATCCAACCCAAACTTGGCGTTGGTGTAGCCCACCTCACAGATGGTCTCCCGCACGATCTTGGGAACGTCGATATAGGTACTGGTCCGAACCTCGCCGGCGACGATTGCCTGGCCGGTGGTGACCAGGGTCTCGCAGGCAACCCGGCCGTTGGGATCGTCGGCCAGGATAGCGTCGAGCACCGCGTCGGAGACCCGGTCGGCCAGCTTGTCCGGATGGCCCTCGGTCACAGATTCGGACGTAAACAGATAACTTTGCGCCACAATCGGCTCCTTTTGTGCGGGCTTGTACGGGTCTGGACTACTTCAAGGGCGTCGGCGCCCGTTTCGACTTTGAATCACCCTACTACGCACCAGCCGTTGTGGGCACCTGCGCCAAGCGGGCATAGACCAGTTCCATAAGCCGAAATGCCAGATCCTTTTTTGAGACCAGTCCCAGGTCCAGGGTGCCGCCCTCCCGGTCGACGATAAGAGCCCGCAGCGTAGCCAGCCCGGCTCCCGAGTCCAGGGCTCCCACCCGGTTGGCCACCGCCAGATCCAGGTTCTTGGCCGTCAGTTTCGATTGGGCCGCCGCTCTCAGCTCCCCGGATTCGGCGCAGAAGCCGACCAAAACCTTAAGGCCGGGAAGGGCGCTGCGACGGCTGCCGATCCCAGCCAGAATGTCCGGAGCCGGCTCCAGCTCGATTTCGGGCGGGCCAGAGCTCTTACCGAGCTTCGCCGGGCTTGGAGCAACAGGGCGCCAGTCAGCTACTGCCGCCGCCATCAACAGCACCGATGCCGAACCGATCACCCGGCCCACCGCCTCGGCCATCTCCTGAGCACTGGTAACCTTGACCAACTCAGCTGCCTCGGGGGGGGTCAGCTGGCTCGGCCCGGAGATCAGCGTCACCTGCGCTCCTCTGCGGAGTGCCTCGAGGGCCAGGGCGTAACCCATCAGGCCGGTTGAGGCGTTGCCGATGTAGCGCATGGGGTCGATAGCTTCCCGGGTCCCCCCGGCGGTCACCACCACACGCTGCCCGGCCAGCGAGCACCGCTTTGCCAGCGCGTCATCGGCAGCCGCCAAGATCAGGTCGATCTCCACCAACCGCCCAATCCCGGCATCGGGACCGGCCAGCGCCCCCACCGCCGGACCTACCATTTCTATTCCCCGGGCCAGCAGGCGGGCGACGTTTACCTGGGTGGCCTCGTTCAGCCACATCTCGGTGTGCATGGCGGGAGCTATAACCACCGGGCAGGCCGCTGAGAGCAGCAACGCCGACATCAAATCGTCGGACAGCCCGTTGGCCACCTTGGCGATCATGTTCGCGGTTACTGGGGCTACCAACACCAAATCGGCAGTGCTGCCCAGGTCGGTGTGCGGGATTTCGGTCGGTGCGCTCACCGGGAACAACTCGGAGCGCACCGGGTTACCGGTCAGGGTGGAGAAGGTTATTGGTCCAACGAAGTTCGTGGCCGAAGGGGTCATTACCACGTGAACATCAGCTCCGGCCCGGCCCAGTTCGCGGGCCAGACCGGCAGCCTTGTAAGCGGAAATGCCCCCGCAAACACCCAGGGCGATCTTCTTACCAGCGAGGTTAGGGTAGTTCATCGAAGATTACGGCGAAGGACTACTTGATGCGGGTCTCAACCTCCGGAGGGCGCTCCCAGCCGAACTTGCCCTCAGCGATTTCCTCCAGAGCTACCGATAGCGGCTTGGCATTGTCACCCAAACTGGAAACCTGAGGCGGGACGAAGTCCCGGATTCCCTCGCCCAACTGGTAGTAGTAGGAGTTGATCTGACGAGCCCGTTTCGCAGCAAGAATGACCAGCGTGTAACGGCTGTCCACCTTGTCGGCGAGCTTTTCGATACGCGGATATATCAAGGGATTCCTTTGTCTAAGTCTTGCCCATCAAAGCTAACACCTCTTTGACCGCTTGTTCGACCTCGACGTTGACCACCACTCCGTCGAACGACTCTTTCTTCCTCAACTCGTCGTAGGCATCGGAGAGCCGACGGGTCTGGGCATCCTGCCGCTCGGTGCTGCGCTTGCGCAGGCGCTGCTCCAGGATCTGCATGGAGGGAGCTTCTATGAAGATCAGAGAAGCGCCCGGCATCGCAGACTTCACCTCGGCAGCACCTTGGACGTCTATCTCCAAGATAACGTCTGACCCGTTGGCCAGGTGATTCTCCACAACCCTACGGGGAGTTCCGTAAAGACTGCCGTGCACCGACGCCCACTCCAAAAACTCGCCCCGATCCCGGCGCTCGGCGAACTCGCGCTCCGAAACGAAGTAGTAGTGAACCCCCTCTTTTTCCATCGGTCGGGCGGGCCTGGTGGTGCAGGAAACGCACAGCCTAACCTCCGGCCTCATCTCGAGGACCCGCTGGACAATGGTACCTTTGCCCGCGCCCGATGGGCCGGAGACTATGAACAGGCGCGCGTTGCTGATCGGTTCAACTCCTCGTGGCGGATCATCCGGCCGGCCGATGTTGACAGCCTACTCAAACTGTTCCCGGTAGAGTGCCGGATTATAAGGGATCGCCGGGACGTCAGCCGGCCATTCGGCCTCGGACTCCCACCTCGAAAGGGACCGCCAAGAACGCGGTGAGCCGGCGCACCTGCTCAATCGTCCAGGGCGACGACCCCACTAAAAGCAGCGTGGCACCCTCGGCAGTTTGAAAGCAATAGCCGTCAAGTGCCTCCACTCGAGCCAGATTCTTGCGGGGAACGAGGGTCATCTCACCGAACAGGTTGGTCACCCCGAAGTGCTCATCGGTGGCGAACAATTTGGTGTTGCGGAAGTAAAGGTAGGTCAGGGCAAGGCACAAGCCGATCATTGCGACGGTACCGGTAAGCCGCAGCCCGCCTGAGATCATCGAAAGCTGCGGCCCGGCAACAGCAACCGCCGCAACGCCCAGCGTGGCAAGTAACAATCGCCCGGCCGACGCCGGGCGCGCCACAGACGGGCGAAGCACCGCCACCCGCGCATCCCGGGGAACCCCATCGGAAGAATACGATCCCGCGAACACCGAGTTATCCATGACACCCCCCTTCTGGAAAGACAAGATCAACGGTATTTCGGCTAAATCCGGGAAAAATTAAGTCCCAAGACTACGAATCTGGACATCTCGCGAAAAAACTTCAAAAAACCACTTAAGTTTTCCGGCAATGTGCCGATGTAGCTACCAACCGTGAGAGTGGCCAAACTGCTCGCCAATTTCAAGGCCTGGTCGAACTTTCGACTTATGGTCTCTATTGGCGCGCTGGTAACCACTTTCTCAATTGTCGCCGGAGCCGTCTACGTTCAGGCGGCCATCATCAGTTCGGATCGCGATGCCGAGCTGGAGGCATCCGTTCCGGAACCTTCTGCGCCTCCCCTGAGTACAGTTACCTCCGGCCTTTCCGGGTTGCCTGCTGCCCCGGCGGTCACTACCCCGAACCTGGCCCGGGCCAACGAAGCCAAACCTGCGCTGGACAGCAGCGCCGACTTCGCACTGAACTGCAACCCGGGCAGCCCGGTGCAGTCGGGAACACTGGCGCCCGCCACCAGCTGCCGCGTCGACTCGTACAGCGGTTTCAACGGGCGGGTGGACCTGTCTTGCGCCCAGACTCCGCCCAACCTTTCTTGCCAGTTCTCCCCGGCCAGCGTCCAGCCCCCCGCCAATGGGTCGGCTGGATTTCAGTTACTGATCGTCTCTGACGCTGCCGCCCCGGGAAACTACGTCTTCGAAGTGGTCGGGCAAAGCGGCGGCAGGACCAACCGATCCAGCTTCCCGTTCTCAATATCCGCCCCACCTACCCGGGACGCCATTCCCACCTTGCCGGGAATCAGCAACTCGATTCCCTTTCCCAACCCGGCTCCTCTCCCCAGCCCCATCCCACAATTACCCACCTTCAACCTGGCCTGTACCCTGGCAGGACCGCAAAACGTGATCGACAAGCTTCTCTGGTCGCTAAATCAGGGATCGAAAGGCACGATCAAGTGCATATTGACCCCCAATAACGGCTTCGCCGAGAAGGTGACCTTTACGGTGGCGAACCTGTCGGATCAGATAGTCGGTGCCACCTTCGACCCGCCGGTTTTGGCGCCGAGCGCCGCCGGCTCCTCATTCGTGGACTTGAATTTCGAACTCGGGCAGCTGGAAAAGGGTAAGGAATACGTCTTCGACGTGGCCGCCAGCTCAGGCGAGCAGACCCTGATCCGCCGGGTGGTGCTGACCATTACCGAGTAGTGTGCCACCCCGCCGGCAGGCTTTAGGCTGTGGATACGACGAAGCCGCGTGCCGGCTAACCCTCTATTTTTACCCGACCCCTCATTGAGGCCAAAGTTGATACTCCCTTACGCACCATGTATTCGGCAATGCCCTCGCTGACCTTCATTGTGGCCATTGGATCGATAAAGTTGGCAGTTCCGAGCGCCACTGCGCTTGCACCAGCCAGGACGAATTCCAAAGCATCCTCGTGATTCATGATCCCGCCCATCCCGATGATGGGCACATGGGGGAAGGCCTTGTGGACTTCGAATACCGAGCGCACTGCGATTGGCCGGATGGCCGGGCCGGATAAGCCGCCCATCACCCCGGCAACTCTGGGACGGCCGGTCTCCACGTCAATAGCCATGCCCATCACGGTATTGATCAGGCTAAGCCCGGCGGCGCCGGCATCAAGTGCTGCTCCGGCAATCTCGGGAAGGCTGGTCACGTTGGGCGACAGCTTGGCGAACAGCGGGATGTCGGTTCCCCGGCGCACCGACCCGATCACCTGAGCGGTGGCCTTGGGGTCGTGGGCGAACATGTTGCTTCGATCTTCGAGGTTGGGGCAGGAGATGTTTACCTCGATGGCAATTACCCCCGGGGCGTCGTGCAACCGCTCCGATACGTAGATGTATTCCTGGACGGTATTTCCGGCGATGCTCGCAATCACCGGCACCCCCACCCGGTTCAGCCAGGGCAGGTCAACCTCCAGGAAGTGGTCCACGCCGTGGTTTTGCAGGCCGATCGCGTTGAGCATGCCCGAGGGCGTCTCCGCCATGCGAGGGGTGGGCTTTCCCGCCCACGGCTCGATGGTCATCGACTTGACCACGATTGCACCGAGCTTTTTCAGATCGACGAACTCGGAGACCTCCCGCCCGGAGGCAAAGCATCCGGAGGCGGTCACCACTGGGCTGCGGAGGCGGATCCCGGCCAGGTCGACCGACAGGTCGGCAGTGGCCAAGGCTAGTTCCCTACTGGAGCTGCTTTGGCCCCCGCCTCCGGAGCAAAGGCGTCCCAGGCGATGCGGGAACCGTTGAACACCGGCCCGTCCACGCAAGTGCGCACGTTTACTATCTGGTCCCGCTGGCGGTTCCAAACCGGCTGGATGCAGGTCATGCAGATGCCATAGCCGCAACCCATGAATGCTTCCATCGCGACCTGCACCGGGATTCGCCGGCGCATGCCTATCCGGGTGACCGCCTCCAGCATGGCGTTGGGGCCGCAAGCATAGATCACCTCAGTGCCGCACTTGTCCAACAGGTCGGGCAGGACGTCGGTAACCCGGCCCTTGTGCCCCTCGCTGCCGTCTTCGGTGGTGAACATCGCTTGGGCGCCGAAGCGCTTGGCGTCGATAGGGTTGAGCAGCTTGCTGGCGGTGGCGGCACCCCAAAGCACATCCACTCTCTTTCCTGCAGCCCTTAGATCTTCCGCCAGATAGAACAGAGGAACTGCGCCCACGCCTCCGCCCACCAGCAGGCAGGAGTTGCGGCTCTTTGGGATGGCAAAAGGACGGCCGATCGGCCCGACGATGTCCACCATGTCGTGCGGGCGCAACTGGGCCAGCGCAGCGGTTCCGCCGCCTCGGATATCGAAGACCACCTCCAACGTGGCCGCCCAGTCCCCCCGGCGATTGACCTTGTAGATCGAAAACGGCCGGCGCAGGATGAACCCGCGGTCGGCGCCGGGGCGGATGTTAACGAACTGCCCAGGCTTGGATTTCTCGGCGATCTCCGGGGCGACGATTGTCAGCAGGTGGTATTCATCCCGCAGTTTCTTGTAGGAAAGCACCTGCGCCATCTGCTGGATCATCTGGGCCTCGAATCGTCGGTGGCGGCGCTTCCGGCAACGGAGTCGTCGACTCTTCGTCCCAATACCATAGCCGGATCTGCCAGGTAGTCCTGTAAACAACCGACCTGCAGTTCCCTTCCCAGCGACTCGATGCCCTGCACCGCTGCCTGCAGCCCGGCCAGGGTTGTGATGCACGGAACCCCACGGATTACCGCGGCAGTACGGATGTGATACCCATCACTGCGGGCACCCCGGCCGAACGGGGTGTTGACCACCAGATCCACCTTATCCGCCAGGATCAGCTCGACGATGTTGTCGCTGCCTTCCGAGTGTTTGCGTACCGCCCGTACCGGCAAACCGGCACGGCGCAAAACCATCGCCGTCCCCTCGGTGGCCAGTAGTTCGAACCCGAGGTCGGCCAAGCGCTTGGCCGGGAAGACGACTCCCCGCTTGTCCCGGTCGGCGACCGATAAGAAAACGGTTCCCTTGTCAGGCAAGGCGGATCCGCTCCCCGACTGCGACTTGGCGAAGGCGGCGCCGAGGTCATAGTCGATACCCATCACTTCTCCGGTGGAGCGCATCTCCGGGCCCAGGACCGTATCTACACCGGGGAAGCGAGCGAACGGCAAGACCGCCTCCTTGATGCCGTTGTGGCGGAGCCGGTCGATACACCACCACGGTCCCAAAGCCGGCTTGGGCGCAAGGGTGTCTATTGCCACCAACTGCTCTCCCAGCATCACCCGCACCGCCACCTGCGCCAGCGGCACTCCGGTCACTTTGCCCACGAAGGGCACCGTGCGGGAGGCTCGAGGGTTGACCTCCAGGCAATAGACCTCCTCGTCTTTGACCGCGAACTGCACATTGATCAGGCCTTTGACCTCTAACGCCCGGGCCAGCTGCTCGGTTGCCTCGGCCATCCGGCGCAGCTTGCCCGGCCCGATCGAAAACGGGGGAAGCACGCACGCCGAGTCTCCCGAGTGGGCGCCCGCCTCTTCGATGTGCTCCATGACGCCGCCGATGTAAACGTCGGTACCGTCACACACTGCGTCAACGTCCACCTCGATCGCCCCTTCCAGGAAGCGGTCGATCAGCACCGGCTGGTCCTCTGACAGCTGCACCGCCCGGGCAACGTAGTCCTCGATCATGCCGTCGCTGTAGACGATTTCCATCGCCCGGCCCCCGAGCACGTAGGAGGGACGGACGAGCACCGGGTAGCCCACCCGCCGCGCCACCGCCTTGGCCTGTTCCACCGAGGCGGCCATACCGCCCGGCGCCTGGGCGATGCCCAGCTTCTCCAGCAATCCGGTGAACCTGCCCCGGTCCTCGGCTGCGTCGATCGAGTCCGGCGAGGTGCCCAGAATCGGCGCACCCGCCGCCTCCAAACAGCGCGCAAGCTTCAGCGGGGTCTGGCCGCCCAGCGCGACGATCACACCGGCGGGCTTCTCGCGGTCCAGCACGTTCATGACATCTTCGAAGGTGAGCGGCTCGAAGTAGAGCCGGGTTGAGATGTCGTAATCGGTGGAGACCGTCTCCGGGTTGCAGTTGATCATGATTGCGTCGTATCCGGCGGCCCGGACAGCAAGGGCGGCGTGAACGCAGCAGTAGTCGAACTCGATTCCCTGGCCGATCCGGTTCGGTCCGGAGCCCAGAATCACTATCCGCTCCCGGTCAGAGATAAAGCCTTCGTCCTCGTCCTCGTAAGTCGAGTAAAAGTAGGGGGTGAACGCCTCGAACTCGGCAGCGCAGGTGTCCACCTTCTTGTAGGTAGGCACCACCGCCATCCCTATGCGCCGGCGGCGGATTGAGCCCTCGTCGCATCCTTGCAAGTAAGCGATCTGCCGGTCCGAGTAGCCGTAACGCTTTGCAGTGCGCATCAGTTGCGGGGTGAGTTCGCCCTTCAAGGCAGCTGCCAGGTCAATCAGCCGGGAGATCTCCGCCAAAAACCACGGGTCTATGCCGGTAACCTGGTGTATCTGCTCGATCGAGATGCCGGCGCGCAGGGCGGCTTCCAGCTGAAGCAGCCGGTCGGCATTGGGTATCCGTAGCCGCTCCAACAACTCCTGGGGGGCCAGATCGAGCTGGTTACCATCCGACCCGAGGCCGTGCTTGCCGGTCTCCAGCGAACGCATCGCCTTTTGGAGCGACTCGGCAAAGGTCCGGCCGATAGCCATCACCTCACCCACCGACTTCATCATCGTGCCCAGGGTGGCATCCGCCCCGGGGAACTTCTCAAAGTTCCAGCGAGGGATCTTGGTGACCACGTAGTCGATGGTCGGTTCGAAGCAGGCAGGCGTCTTCAAAGTTATGTCGTTGGGGATCTCGTCCAGGGTGTAACCGATGGCCAGCTTGGCGGCAATCTTGGCGATGGGAAAGCCGGTGGCTTTGGAAGCAAGCGCCGAAGAGCGAGAGACCCGGGGGTTCATCTCGATGATGGTCATCCGGCCGTCCTTCGGGTTGATCGCAAACTGGATGTTCGACCCACCGGTAGAGACGTTGATCTTGCGGATTACCTTTTGGGCGGCATCGCGCATCTGCTGGTACTCGCGGTCGGTGAGCGTTTGGGCCGGGGCGACGGTGATCGAGTCCCCGGTGTGGACACCCATAGGGTCCAAATTCTCTATCGAGCAGATCACCACGAAGTTGTCCCGATGGTCCCGCATTACCTCCAGTTCGTACTCCTTCCAGCCCTGGATGGACTCCTCCACCAAGACCTCGCCGATCCGGGAGAGCTTCAGGCCTTCGCCCGCCACCTTGGTCAACTCCTGCTCCGTCCGGCAAATACCCGAGCCTCCTCCGCCCAGAGTGAATGAGGCGCGCACCACAACCGGCAGGCCGATCTTCTTTGCCACCTCCACCGCCTCCTGCACGGAATAGGCGTAGCCGGAGCGGGGCATATCCAAGCCGATCTCCTCCATGGCCTCGCGAAAAAGCCGGCGGTCCTCCGCCATGCGGATGGACTCCACGCTGGCCCCGATCAACTCCACCCCGTAGGCCTCGAAGATTCCCGCCTCGTGGGCGGCCACCGCGATGTTGAGCGCGGTTTGCCCGCCCAGCGTCGGCAGGCAGACGTCCGGGCGCTCCCGGGCGATGATCTTCTCCAGGACCTCCAGGGTGATCGGCTCAATGTAGGTGCGGTCGGTGAACTGGGGATCGGTCATGATCGTGGCGGGGTTGGAGTTGAGCAGGATCAACCTGATCCCCTCGTCCTTCAACACCTTGCACGCTTGGGTCCCCGAGTAATCGAACTCGCACGCCTGCCCGATAACTATCGGGCCGGAGCCGATGATCAGCAGCGATTCAATGTCGTTTCTTCGCGGCACGGGCTACTTAGCAGCCTTTCTTTCCATGCCCTTTCTCAGCGATTTCGCCTTGAGGGCAGCCTTTTTCTTGGTCTGGCGCAGCTTCTTCCACCTGACCTTGGGACGGTCACCTCTTCCCATTTTCACCTCCTTTATTCATCGGCTATCTGCCGGCGTTGTCCATTGCAGCGGTAAACCACTCGAACAAGTAGTTTGAGTCGTGCGGCCCGGGGCCCGCCTCCGGGTGGTACTGGACGCTAAACGCCGGCTCATCGAGCAGCCTGAAGCCCTCGACGGTATGGTCGTTCAGGTTCAGGTGGGTCAACTCAGCACGCCCCCGGTTGGTGTGCGCAATCAAGCCGGGCGACGGGCGGCCCACGACCGGATCGTAGCCGAACTCGCTCTCCCGGACGGCGAAGTTGTGGTTCTGTGTGGTGATCTCGATAGCCCCGTCTTCCAGCCGGGCAACCGGATGGTTCACCCCATGGTGACCGAAACGCAGCTTGTAGGTGGTCAGCCCCACGCTGAGCGCCAGCAACTGGTGCCCCAAGCAGATGCCGAAAACCGGGACCTTGCCCAAAAGCTCCCGGAGGGCCAAAACTGCGTACTCCACCGATTCAGGATCCCCCGGCCCGTTGGAGACGAATACACCGTCCGGGCCGGCGGAGGCCAACTCGCCGGCGGGAGTCCGGGCCGGGTAGACGGTCACCTCACAGCCGGCGCCAGCCAGTGCGCGCAAGATGTTGAGCTTGATGCCGTAGTCGTAGGCGGCCACCCGGTACCTTACCGGTCCCTCCGGGCTCCACAGGTAGGGCTCGTGGCCGGTCACCAAGCCAACCAGGTCGCACTCGGAGATGGCGGGCGAATGCCGGGCCTGTTCGGCCAGCCCGGAAGGATCCGGGTCGGTCGATGAAACAACTCCCCGCATCGCCCCCTTGTCTCGCAGGTGGCGGGTGAGCCGGCGCGTGTCCACCTCAGTGATCCCGGCTATGCCGTGGTCCTGCAGGTACTCCTCTAACCCGCCGGTCGCCCGCCAGTTGGACCACACCGCCGGGAGGTTGCGGATCACGAACCCGTTGACTCTGGGAGCCCGGCTCTCCGGATCCTGGTCGTTCACCCCGTAGTTGCCGATGTGCGGGTAGGTCATCACCACGATCTGCCCTTCGTAGGAGGGGTCGGTCAACACTTCCTGGTATCCAGTCATCCCGGTGTTGAAAACGACCTCACCGAACGCGGTCCCATCGGCCCCAAACGCCTCGCCATGGAAGGTCTCGCCGTCTTCCAGAACCAGCAGCGCCGGCTTCAAAGCGAGACCTTCGCCAGGCTGAGCTCGCCGTCGCGCACTACCATCTCCCCCCGGAAAACGGTGTGGAGCACTTTTCCGGTTAGCGTGCGCCCGGCAAACGGGGTGTTGCGACTCTTGGAGGCGAACCTTGCCGGGTCCACCACCCAGCTGGCAGTGGCATCAAAGACGGTCAAGTTCGCTTCCGCCCCCTCGATGACCGGCCCGCCCTGCCCGCTCAGCCTGAGCACCCGGGCGGGCGAGGTAGACAGCAGCCGGACCGCCTCGGGCAAGCTCACCACGCCGCCTGCAACCAGTTCGGTCAACACGATTGCCAGTGAGGTCTCCAGGCCGATCATGCCGGGCGGCGCTTGCTCGAACTCAGCCTCCTTCTCCTCCGGTGAGTGGGGGGCATGATCGGTGGCAATCGCGTCGATGGTACCGTCGGCCAGGCCTGCCCGCAGCGCCTCGACGTCGGCCGAGGCCCGAAGCGGCGGGTTGACCTTGTAGATCGGGTCGAACGACTGTAGTTCGGCGTCGGTGAGCAGCAGGTGGTGGGGGGTGGCCTCGGCGGTAACCCTGATCCCCCGCGCCTTTGCCCGGCGGACCAGCTCCACCGAGCCGGCGGTAGAGACATGCAGCGCGTGGAAACGCACCCCGGTAAGCTCGGCCAAAATCAGATCCCGGGCCAGCGCGATGTCCTCGGCTGCCGAAGGCATCCCCTTCATGCCCAGCAGGTCCGAGTAGTAGCCCTCGTTCATTTGCCCGCCCTCCGACAGCGCTGCATCGTCGCAGTGTTCGGCACAGATCGCGTCGAAGCCTTTCATGTACTCCATGGCCCGGCGGATGATCCGGGAGTCCTGAACGCCACGGCCGTCGTCAGTGAACATGCGCACTCGGGCGGCGCAGTTGACCATCTCCCCCACCGGGGTAATCAGCTTGCCCTCCAGGCCCTTGGTGATTGCCCCGGCCGGGATCACCTGGCACAGCCCCGCCCGCAGCGCTGCGGAGTGCACTTTCTCCGCAACTGAGGCGTTGTCGCACACCGGGTCGGTGTTGGGCATCGCTCCGATCGCGGTGAAGCCGCCCAGGGCGGCGGCGGCGCTGCCGGTCTGCACAGTCTCCTCGTCCTCCCGGCCCGGCTCCCGCAGGTGCACGTGCAGGTCCACCAATCCCGGGCAGATCACCGCACCGGCAATATCGAACACCTCGGCGCCCTGGGCGGACAGGTCTTCGCCCACCTCCAGCACCCGGCCGCCATCCACCAGCACGTCAGCGGTGCGGTCCACGCCGGAGGCAGGGTCGATCAGCCGGCCGGAACGAAACAGCAGGCTGGTCAACTGGCGATCTCGCTTTGCCCGCCCAGCATCAGGTATAGCAGCGCCGCCCGCACCGCGATGCCGTTGGTCACCTGTTCGTTGATGATGGCCCGGGCATCGTCGGCAAGTTCCGACGCGATCTCCACCCCCCGGTTGATCGGCCCCGGGTGCATGATCAACGCGTCAGCCTTGAGCATGCCCACCCGGCGGCGGTCGATCCCCCAGTGGGCGGCATACTCCCGGGTGCTGGGGAAGAACTGCTCCAGCTGGCGCTCAGTCTGCACTCGAAGCAGGTAGACCACGTCCAGCTTGGGCAACAGGTCGTCCAAGTCGGAGGAAACTTCCACTCCCCAGGAGTGCAGCGTGGCGGGCAGCAGGGTGGGCGGCCCGACGGCCACAACCTCCGCCCCCACCTTGGTCATCGCCTTGATGTTGGAGCGGGCCACCCGCGAGTGGGCGATGTCGCCGACTATGCCTATCCGCAGCCCCTCAAACCCACCGAAGTGCTCTTTGATCGAATAGAGGTCGAGCAAGGCCTGCGTGGGATGCTCGTTGGCTCCGTCGCCCGCGTTCAGCACCGCTGCGTCGACCCACTGCGATAGCCGCTTGGCCGCTCCACCCGAGGTGTGGCGTACGATGATCATGTCCAGACCCATCGCCTGAAGCGTGAGCGCGGTGTCCTTGAACGACTCGCCCTTGGAGATCGAGGTGCTTGAGTCGGCAGTGAAATTGATCACGTCGGCGGACAGGCGCTTGGCGGCTAGCTCGAAAGACAGCCGGGTCCGAGTGGAGGGTTCGAAGAACAGGTTGCAGACTGTGCGCCCGCGCAACGCCGGGACCTTCTTGATCACCCGGGTACCGACCTCGCGAAAAGAATCGGCGGTGCTCAGGATCAGGTTGATCATCTCGACGTCCAGCTGGTCGATGGAAAGCAGGTGCTTGAGCATTTAAGACCCCCTTCCCTCGCGTGGATCAAAGACCACCACCGAGTCCTTTCCGTCGGTCTCTTTTACGTGCACCCGAACCTGTTGCGCCCGGGATGTTGGGATGTTCTTGCCGATGAAGTCGGCCCGGATGGGCAATTCCCGATGGCCCCGGTCCACCAAGACGGCCAGCCGCACCAGGCGGGGGCGGCCAAAGTCAACCAGGGCATCGATAGCCGCCCGCACAGTGCGGCCGGTGAACAAGACGTCGTCGACCAGGACCACGGTCTTGTCGGTGACGTCGAAGGGAAGCTCGGTTGCGCGCACCTGCTGGGGGCGGCGCAGATCCACGTCGTCCCGGTAGAACGAGACGTCCAGCGCGCCCACCGGCAATGAAGACCCCTCGATCTCGGCGATGCGCCGGCCGATTCGCTCGGCCAGCGGGACCCCGCGGCGGTGGATGCCCACCAGGACCAACTCGCCCGAGCCCCGGTTGTGCTCAACAATCTCATGAGCGATGCGCACCAGCGCCCGCTTAACGTCCAAGTCGTCCAAGACGGTCCAGGATCGCTCCTTATTGCCGGGCGCTACCGGGTCCGGGGCGGGCAGGACCAGCGTGTGGACGATCACGGCGTAGTTAGGGCGTCTCGGGCCCAAAGCATCGGCGCGGTCAAAAGAAAGCGCCGCCCCGGATTCCAGGTGCGGCGGCATGTGGACAACTCAGTTGAAGCTCTCCTTTCTGGCCTCGCAGGACCAGTCTTTAAAGGTTGAGCGAAGCGGCGTAGCGATTCGGGGAAGCCCAACTTCGTTGCGACCACTCTACCGAATCTCAACACCCGGCACGGGTCAATCCCTCAATTGGCGCCCCGAGAATTCTACCAGGCCGAGCTGAAAGTCCCGGAAGCTCTTACCGCCCCGGCTCAGCCTGCGAATCGGCCGGTGCCGACACGAAGATTCCCGAAGCCAACTCCAGCCCGATGGCCTTGCGGCGGGAGCCCACCCGAATCCATATCGGTCCCCCGAAAGGCTCTTTTTCAAGGACCGTGATCGTCGCACCCGGGCGCAGGCCCAGGTCCCACAGGTAACGCAGCGCTTCGGCGTCCCGGTCGGACACCCGCTCCACCCGGGCCGGTCCCACCGGGAACTCGGCCAGCAGGTGGTGGCCGAGTTCATGATGGCTGCCCGATTTCGGTGGAATGGGGTCCCCATGCGGATCGTGAGTCGGATTTCCTAAAGCCCCGGCTATACGTTCCTCCAAATCCTCGGAAATGAAGTGCTCCAGCACCTCCGCCTCGTCGTGCACCTTGTCCCAGGGCACCCCCAAGGACCTGTGCAGGTAGGCCTCCAGCAGGCGGTGGTGGCGAATCACCTCGAGCGCCAGCGCTTCTCCCTGCTCGGTCAATGCCACCCCCTGGTAGCGCCGGTAGGAGACGAAGCCCTGTTCATCCAGCCGTTTTATCATCGAGGTCACCGAGGCCGGGCTTACCCCCAAGCGATCCGCTATCGACGAGGTGGATACAACTTCAGCGTGCTGAGAAAGGGCGTAGATCGCCTTCAGGTAATCCTGTACCGCCTCGCTAGCCACGATCACTATCCGATGAATAGCTTTGAGCGGTGCTCCGGGTCACCGGCGAACCAGGGCTTGCCGGGCAAAGTCACGGCCGCTCTCAGTCAGCCTTAGCGCCTCCGCTTCTTCCACCACCAGGCCCCGGGAAGCTGCCCGGTCCACTACCTGCCCCCGGAAGGCGGCGTCCCATCCCAGATTGGCTTCGAGATGCTCCAGCCGGCACTCCTGCTGTTGCTCTGGGGTGCCTTCGTGGTTGAAAAGGTGTGCGGTCAGCATCTTCTGAGCGAACTCCCACTTCTGGCGTATCCGGCGCCGCCCTACGGCCAGCAGACCCCGCCGGGGGGCCAGCACCAAAGATGCGACGAATGCCACGCCTATTATCACCGCCATCGACCCGGCGATCGAGACATCCAGGCGGCGAGCAGCAAGGTAGCCAGCCGGGGCAGATGCTATGCCGATAACCACCGAAACCACCAGCATCGCCTCCAGCCGGTTGGTGAGCAACAGTGCCGCCGCCGGCGGCCCGATCATTAAGGCGACCACCAGAACCGAACCTACCGCATCGAATGCAGCCACTGCGGTCAGTGACACCAAGCCCATGAGACCCAGGCTGAGCAAGGCCGGTTTGAAGCCCAAAGCCTCAGCCAGGGCTGGATCGAATGTGGACAGCTTCAACTCCTTGAATAGTCCCACGATGAACCCGGCGCCGGCCAAGCCCACCACACCGACAATCCACGCGGCACGGGGGCCCAGGTCCCGGCCGGCCAGGATCAGCCGGTCTTGCGGAACAAGTGCGAGCTCTCCCAGCAACACCGCATCGGTGTCCAGGTGAACCGATCCGGCGAAACGGGAGATCAAGATGATCGCAATGCTGAACAGAAACGGGAAAACCAGTCCAATTGCCGCATCCTCGGCTACCCGGCGTGACCGCTTCAACAGTTCCACCAGGTAGACAGTCAGCACCCCCACCAGGGCCGCCCCGCCGATGAGCACCGGTGAGGAAAGGTCCTGGACCCAAAAAAACGCCAGCACTATCCCCAGCAAAACGGTGTGGGTGATCGCATCGCTCATCATGGACAGCTTGCGCAGGACCAGGAAAGTACCTGGCAGAGCGCAGGCCGCCGCCACCAATGCCCCGACCATGATGATCTCCCACTCGAACGCGGTCATCTGCCGGTTGCCCCGTCAAGAAACAGAGTTGCCGGACGGCCGGAATCCAAGCGCCGGCGGTACCCTCGCCAGGACGGCTTCCCGATGGTCATCTATCCGCTGCTTCCATCAGTGTGTGTGCCGGCAGTACCTCGGGCGCTGCCGGGTCGGCCGCCAGAGCCCGCCGGGCTTCGGAGCGTCCGGAATCGGTGAGAATCCAGCCCCCCTCGACCCGGCTCACCAGTCCCTTGCCCGCCAAGATCTCAAGCTGCGGTTCGACGGTTCCGGTGCGAAACCTCATTGCGGCAATTGCCCGGGTAGTGTGCGGATGAATGTCCTTATGCTGTAAACAGAGCAGGTAGAGGTCGGACAGGACCACCTCAGCCCGCAGCCGCTCCCGGCTGCGCCGGTTCCGCAAAGCCGCCGGCAGCAGCCCGCGCCGGGGTGCCGCCAGAAGCGAAACCACCACGATGGCCAGGGCCACCAAGACTATGGTGGGTCCGGTGGGCAGCCGGTCCGTGCTGGAGGAAATCAGCGCTCCCCAGGCACCAGAGAACGCACCGATAACACCGGCGAGCAGCACCATGGTCCCCAGACGATTGGTCCATTGGCGAGCGGCGGCGGCCGGGGCCACCACCAAGGCGCTCATCAACACCACTCCTACCGTTTGCAGTCCGATGACAATCGCCACCACCAAGAAGGTGGTGAGGATGATCTCCAAGCCCCGGACCGGCAGGCCCAGGGACCAAGCGTAGCCCGGGTCGAAAGTCAGCAGCTTGAACTGCTTCCACAGCAGCCCCACCGCCAGCAAAGCCGTCCCCCCCAAAACGCACATGACGATCACGTCCTGCTTCAACAGTGCCGCCGCCTGCCCGAACAAGAAGGTGTCCAAACCGGCTTTACCTGCCTCCGGCTGTCGCTGGATGTAGGTCAACAACACCAGCCCGGCCCCGAAGAAGACCGATAGGACCAAACCCATTGCCGCGTCCATCTTCACCCGTGTCGTCCGGGTCACGGCCCCAATCAGCAGTGCGGCAATCCACGCCGTGGCCCCCGCTCCCAGCACCAGCGCAACGGGGGACTTGTTCCCGGTCAGCAGGAAGGCCAGGGCAATTCCGGGAAGAGCAGCGTGAGCCAGAGCATCACCCAGCAGGCTCTGGCGGCGCAGCAGAGCAAAGCTGCCCAGCACACCGCTGGTCAAACCTAAGACGGCAGCTCCTGCTGCCACCACCTGCAGGGTGTAGTCACCCAACAGGCCGAACGGATCCATCAGTGCTGCCCGGCAATAGTGCGGTCGCGCGAAAATGCCAGCCGCCCGCCGTAGGTCAGCCTGAGGTTCTCCGGAGTAAAGACCTCCTGCACCGGTCCGCCGGCAATCCGCCGAACGTTGAGCAGGAGCACCTGATCGAAGTACTCCTGGACAGTCTGAAGATCGTGGTGAACACAAACCACGGTCTTGCCCCGCGCCTTGAAGCCCCTCAACAACTCCACTATCGCCTTCTCAGTGGCTGCATCCACACCCTGGAACGGCTCGTCCATCAGATACACCGAGGCATCCTGGGCCAGCGCCCGCGCCAGGAACACCCGTTGCTGCTGTCCTCCTGAGAGTTCGCTGATGTGCCGGGCGACGAACTGATCCATACCCACCTGCTCCAGCGCTTGGGTGGACAAAACGCGCTCCCGCTTACCCGGCCTCTTGAACCAGCCCAGAGCGCCGTATCGGCCCATCATCACAACGTCCAAGACCGTGGTGGGAAAGTCCCAGTCCACCGTTCCCCGCTGGGGCACGTAACCGACCAGGCCCCGGGCGTCCCTGACTGCTTTGCCATCCACACTGATCCGCCCGGCCGCCGGACGGGTCAGCCCCAAAACGGAGCGGATCAGGGTGGTCTTGCCCGCCCCGTTGGGCCCTACAATGGCCATCAGCGCCCCCTTGGGCACCTCCAGATCAACGTCCCAAAGTACCGCCTCCTCGTCGTAGGCAACGGTTAAGTCCTCCACCTGGATGGCCAGCACTGCCGAGCCTCCGTCCAACTCGGGCACTACCCCAGCGCCTCCACCAGAGTGTCGATGTTGTGCCGCAACATTCCCAGGTATGTCCCCTCCTCAGTCCCGGCGTCGCCCATGGCGTCGGAGAACAGTTCCCCACCGATGGACACCTCAAAGCCGTTGGCCCTTACCGCAGCCTGTACCGCGTCGATAGACCGCCTGGAGACGGATGACTCCACGAACACCGCTGGAACCTTTCGTTCAGCTATGAACGCTGCCAGATCGCTGATGTCCCGGGTGCCTGCCTCGGCCTCAGTGCTGATGCCCAAAAGGCCCCGTACCTCGAAGCCGTAGGCCTCGCCGAAATAATTGAACGCGTCGTGTGCGGTGATCAATACCCGCTGGTCCTGCGGGATGCGTTGCAGTTGCTCCTCCACGTACCGGTTCAGCTCCTCAAGTTCACTCAGGTATCGAGCGGCATTGGATTCGAAAACGCCGGCGTTGCCGGGATCCAACTCCATCAAGGAGTCCCTCACCTGCTCAATCACCTGCATCCAAAGCGCTACGTCGAACCAGACATGCGGGTCGAACTGGCCTTCGAACTCCGCCGGACGCAGCAGTTCGGCTTCATCTATCCGCTCGGCTACCGCCACTGCTTTCAGGGTGGTCGAACCCTCAAGGACGTCGGCCATAGCCGCCTCCAGATGCAGCCCGTTGTAAAACACTATGTCCGCTCCGTTCAGCCTGCCCACGTCACCGGCGCTCGCCTTGTAGAGATGGGGATCTACGCCCGGGCCCATCAAGGAGCTCACCTGGACCAGGTCGCCACCCACCTGCTGGGCGGCGTCGCCGATCATGCCTGTGGTAGCTACCACCCGGAGGCGCCCATCGCCGCCGCCCGCAGGAGCGGTGGCGGGAGAGCAGGATGCCAGCAGCAGCACAGCAAGAACCGATACTAGAAGAACCTTCTTCACCGTTTCTCCGATCATGAATAGTCTGAATTAGAGTTTAGTTGAATCTAAATTCTTTTTCAGGCTTGATCGCGCGTCGGACAAAAGCGCGGATCGACTTGACTCGGACCGGCTGCGCATCGCGCGCCCGGACGGTTCGCTTAGCTAGCTACAGGGGATCTTCTGCTGCCGCCGCCCGCTCGGCCGCCGCCCGGCGCTGAGCTTTGGTCTGGCGCTCGGTGAAGTAGCCCAGGACCAGTGCGAGCATCGGAACCGCCAGGGCGATTACCAGCAGCCTGGCCAGAGCCTTGATCGACTCGAACCGCTCCGTCCGCATGTTCTCGATGGCCTGGACTGCGGCATCTCCCGCCACGCCCAACTCGTTGAGCGTGGCAATCGACGGTTCGCTGTCGGGCAGCCCTACGAAGAACAGCACGCCGATAAGGATCAGAATCCCCACCGCCACCCCGATGCAGATCATCACCAGCAGATGTCCGGTAACGACGGAGTCGGTGTGCGCCTTGCGGTCTCGCTGGATCACCATGGTCGATTCCTTTGAGGGTATTTCGCCATTATTAAGTGCCCGGCAGGAGGTTGTCCACGTTGCGGCCGGCATCCCCGGAACTCGCTGCCGCTAACAGGCCGTTGACAAACCGGCTACTGTCGTCGGTGGAGTAGGTCTTAGCTAGCTCGACCGCCTCGTTGATCGCCACCGCCACCGGAACCTCTGGCTGGTGGCCGATCTCGTACAGGGCGATCCGCAGCAGGCTCCTGTCCACCACCGGCATCCGCTCGATCTTCCAGTCTCGGGAATGGCCGGAGATGAGCTCATCCAGCGCTTCCCGGTGTTCGTTCACCCCGCGGCTGAGCACCGCGGCGTACTCATGGCCGGGGTTCTGGCGGTAACGCTGGAGGATAGCCTCCAACTCGGCGCCCGACAGTTCCTGCTCATACAGGACGTCCAGCGCCAGCTTGCGCGCACCCCTCCGATTCAGGGTTACCGTACCCTCGTAACGTAAGCGCCGGTGCGGGTGTCCACCCGGACCTTTTCTCCTTGCTGGATGAACAGCGGCACCTGCACCACCGCTCCGGTTTCCAGGGTGGCCGGCTTGTTGCCGGCGGAACTGCGGTCTCCCTGAAGCCCCGGGTCGGTTTGGGTGATCTCCAAATCGACCGTCGGCGGCAGATCTATCCCCGTGGGGGTTCCCTGGTAGGTCTGCACCTCCACCAGCTGCTGCTCCTTCATAAACCCGGCCAGCTCGCCGACGAAGTCGCGTTCGATGGTGATCTGGTCGTAGGTCTGCGTGTCCATGAATACGAAGCCGCTCTCTTCCGAGTAGAGGTACTGCATCTCCCGCTTGTCCAAGCGGGCCAGATTGACCTTTTCGTCCGCTCGGAAGGTCTTGTCCAGCAAAGCGCCGTTCTTGACGCTTTTGAGCTTGGTGCGCACCATTGCGCCGCCCTTGCCCGGCTTGTGATGTTCGTACTTGACGATAGTGAACAACTCACCGTCAAGGTCCAGCGTCTGGCCGGGCCGCATGTCGTTGGTTGAAATCATGGCTTCGGATACCTACCCATAGTTAGAGGTTCATAGAACTATAAGGTCCTTGGGCGCCCGGGACATGATCTCGATCCCCTCCTCGGTGACCACAACCAGATCTTCCACCCGAACCCCGCCCCATCCTTCGAAATAGACCCCGGGCTCCACGGTGACCACCTGGCCGGGCTGCAACTGCTCGATGAACCCCTTCTTGAGGCTGGGCCCCTCATGGATATCCAGGCCCACTCCGTGTCCCAGCCCGTGCATGAACGCCTCGCCGTAGCCGGCTTGATCGATTACGGTGCGGGCAACCTGATCGACGTCGCCGCACGCCACCCCTGGGCCCACCGCCTCCAGCCCGGCGGCCTGGGAGGCCACCACCAGCCGGTAGATCTGCTCGTGCCGCTCGTCCAGCGGGCCGACCACCACAGTGCGAGTCATGTCCGAGCAGTAGCCGTCCACGATGCAGCCGAAGTCCAGCAGCACGTACCTGCCCTGCTCGATCAGCCGCTCGGAAGGACGGGCGTGGGGCAGGGCGGAGCGCTCGGCGGCGGCGACGATCGGCTCGAACGACATGGCCTCAGCACCCAGCCTGCGCATGTAGAACTCCAGGTCAAGCGCCAGTTCACGCTCCGGAACTCCCGGCTTGATCCGGGTGAGAAGGTATTCGAACGCCCGGTCGCCGATGTGTGCCGCCCGGCGGATAGCGTCGATCTCACCGGCGTCCTTCACCTTGCGCAGTTCCTCCACCAAGCCGCTGGTAGGCACCAGTTCAGCTTGGGGGAAGTAGTTCTCGAGCTTGTCCCGGCCGGGGGGCGGCTCCCAAACCGCGCTGCGGCTGACCACCGTTACGTGGGCACCCTCATAGCCCAGCCGCTTGAGTTCCAGCTTCCCGACCAGCGAATTGAATGTGTCTACCACCACCTGGTGGCTGGTAGCAATCTGCACCTGCGCCCCCTGGATCTGCCCGGCTGCCTGGAAGGCGTAGCGGCCGTCGGTGAGGAAACGAGCTTGGTCGGAGGTGACCAGCAGGTAGCCGTTGCTGCCGGTGAACCCGCACAGGTAGCGCAAATTGAGCAGGTTGGTGACCAGAAATCCATCCAGCCGGTGGCTGTACATGGCCGCCCGCAACCCGGCAAGCCGGCGAGGATAGTCCATCATCGCCGGATCAACCCGGCCAGCGCCTCCAGAGCCAGTTCGTAGCCCTTGACCCCCAACCCGGAGATGACGCCGGCGACCACCGGCGAGAGCACCGACGTTGCCCGGAACTGCTCCCGGGCAAATATGTTGGAGATGTGCACCTCTACCACCGGCTTGCCGCACGCCTGCACCGCATCCCGCAGGGCAATCGAGTAGTGGGACAGCGCTGCAGCATTCAATACCACTCCGTCCGCCCCGGTTCGAGCCTGCTGGAGCCAGTCCACCAATTGCCCTTCGTCATTGCTCTGGCGAAAGTCGACCTCCAGGCCCAGTTCCTTTCCCCTGCCTGCGCATAGTTTTTGTAGCTGATCCAATGTGGTGCTTCCGTAGATGAGCGGCTCCCGCTCGCCCAGCAAATTCAGGTTTGGGCCATTCAGGACGAACACCTTCATGGCCGGACACCTCCAAGTGGCGTGGCGGTCAGCACCTTCCCCATTGCCTGCTGTAGGTCTTCCGATGTGACGTCGGTACGGACCGCCGGCCTGCCGATGCCCTCCAGCAGAACCCAGCGCTGCCCGTTCAGGAATTTCTTGTCGATCGACCATGCGTCGGCCACCACCTCCGGATCGAACTGCGCCTCAACCGGCAGCCCCACCGCCTGGAAGGCCGCCCGGTGCAAAGCAACCTCGTCCTCGGTGAGAAGATCCATTGCTTGAGCCAGGTGGGCGACGAACATCATCCCCAGCGCGATCGCCTCGCCGTGCAGCCAGGTTTCGTAACCACCCGCCGCCTCCAGAGCATGGCCGAAGGTGTGCCCGTAGTTGAGCATGGTACGGGCTCCGGAGTCGGTCTCGTCCAGGGAGACCACCTGCGCTTTAATTCGCGCGCTGCGCAGCACCAGATCCTCCAGCAGCTGCGGGTCCTGGGCCTCAATCTGCTCCGCACGTCCGCTAACGGCCTCCAGGATTGCCCGCTCGTAGCACAAGCCGTACTTAATCACCTCGGCCAGCCCGGAGCGGAACTGGCGTGCGGGGAGCGATTTGAGCAGTGAGACGTCACATATCACCGCTTGCGGTTGAGCGAAAGTGCCGGCCAAGTTCTTACCCGCCTGAAGGTTGACTCCGGTCTTGCCGCCAATCGCCGCGTCCACCTGGCCTAACAACGAGGTGGGGATGTGGGCGAACGCGATCCCTCGCTGATAGACCGACGCCACAAACCCTCCGAGGTCCGAGACCACCCCGCCACCCAGCGTCACCACCAGATCCTGCCGGCGCACCTTGAGCACCGCCATCCGGGTGAGCAGTTCTCCGGCAGTAGTCAGGGACTTGGCCCCCTCGCCCGGTGTCACCCGCAGGCGGTGGACCTGTCCCAGGGGCGCCAGGGCGGCAGCCGCCCGCTCCCCGTAAAGCTGGTCGACCGTTTCGTCGACAATCAGCACCACGCTGTTGCGGACGGTGTCCGGGAGCAGCGACGCGGCAATGTCGAGCAGCCCCGCCCCCACAAAGATCCGATAGGAGCGCTCCCCCAGCTCAACCTTGACCTCGCTCACGGCCGCAGACGCCACCTTTGCGCCGGATCCGACCCGGGGCTGAGAACCGACTCCCAGACCCCCATCAGCGCGTCGACCACATCCTGCGGCTTGCGATCGGCATCTACGGTTACGTCGGCAGCGGACCGGTACAGGTCGTCTCGCTCGGAGATCTGCCGGAGCAAGCGCTCGCCCACCGGCGCTCCGTCCAGCAGCGGCCGGCCCCGCCCGCTGCCTACTCGCCGGGCGGCCACCTCCGGGCTGGCCCTCAAGTAGACCACCACGCCTGACTCGCGCAGCGCCTCCATGTTGGCCGGGTCGAGAACTGCCCCGCCGCCCGTGGCAATGACCGCGCCGGGCGTGGCGGCAGCCTCGGCCACCGCCTGCGCCTCTTTTTGGCGGAACCCCTGCTCCGAGTCCTGCTCGAAAATCTCAGCTATGGAACGCCCCTCTCTTCTAACAACCAGCAAATCGGTGTCCACCAAAGGCCGTCCCAGAGCCTGCGCCAGCCTCCTGCCGATCTCGCTCTTGCCTGCCCCGCTCGGGCCTATCAGTGCAATTGTCGGCCGATGCTCAACGCCCATCGATCCGTGCTCGGTAGGCGGTGAGCGCCGCCTGGATGTCGGTGAGGCTGTCCCCGCCGAACTTCTCCAGGATTTCGCCAGCAAGTACGAGCGAGACCATCGCCTCACCGACCACCGCGGCGGCAGGGACCGCGCACACGTCGGTGCGCTCCTTGAACGCGCTGACCTGTTCCTTGGTGTTGACGTCCACAGTGCGTAAGGGGCGCTTGAGCGTGGACAGCGGCTTCATCGCCGCCCGGACCCGCAAGGCTCCCCCCATCGATACGCCACCCTCGGTGCCTCCCGCCCGGTCGGTCTGCCGGACGAACTCCCCGCCGGCATAGAAAATCTCGTCGTGCGCCAGCGACCCGCGCAGGCGCGCGTTGCCGAACCCGTCGCCCACCTCAACGCCTTTGATCGCCTGGATAGACATCAACGCCTGCGCCAGCCGCCCATCCAGCCGGCGATCCCACTGCACATAGGAACCCAGGCCGACCGGCACGCCGTAGGCGAGCACTTCAAAGACTCCGCCCAGCGAGTCCTTGGCCTCAGTTGCCGCTTCGATCTCGGCGATCATCGCCGGCTCCGCTTCCGGATCGAAGCAGCGCACCTGGCTGGCGTCGATCGCCTCCAGATCCTGCGGCTGCGGGCGCAGGTTGCGATTGGCTTCAGCCGCACCGATCGACACCACATGGGACAGGATCGACATTCCCAGTTGCGAAAGCATCATCTTGGCCAGAGCGCCAGCAGCCACCCGAGCGGCAGTTTCCCGGGCGCTGGAGCGCTCCAAGACATTGCGAGCGTCGTCAAAGTCGTACTTTTGCATCCCCACCAGGTCGGCATGGCCGGGCCGGGGCTCGGTCAGCACGTTGCCCGCCCGGGCCCCCTCCTGGGACATCACCCGCTCCCACTTACCCCACTCCGAGTTGCGGATGACCATCCCGATCGGGCTGGCCAGGCTTAGCCCGAACCGGACTCCGGACAGCAATTCCAGGACATCAAGTTCGATCTTCATCCGGGGGCCCCGGCCGTAGCCCAGCCGCCGGCGGGCCAACTCATCAGAGATGAACTTGGCGTGGATCGGCACGCCCGAAGGCATGCCGTCGACAATTACGGTGAGCGCCGGCCCGTGCGATTCCCCAGCGGTGAGATAGCGGAGCATGGCTCTAGATTACTGGACCGGCCCAGCGCTCCGGCGGAATCACACGGTTTCGAAGCGCCCGTCCTGTGCAGCGGCGCTACGGCGGAACCCCGGTGTCGGTCGAAGCCGGTCCAGGCCAGCGCGGCGCAGCCGGCGAAAGCCCTTGCGGGCAATACGGCCGCTCAGACCGACATGATCCGGGCGCCGGCGCCGGTCCCCAGGAACAGCGGCAGCAGGCCGCCCAGCGCCATGGACGGTCCGAACGGCACGGTGTCCTTGCGGCCCTTCTTGCGCAGCGCAATGAGCAGCAGGCCGACCGCCGCTCCGATGATGAATGCCAGCAACGCCCCGATGAGCACGTGCTCCAAACCGAACCAGGCCAGGTGCATCCCGATGTATCCGGCAAGTTTGATGTCGCCCATCCCCATCGACCCGGGGGCGACGATGGCCAAAAGGAGCATCGGCAAGGCGTAGCCCACCGCGCCGACCGCCATCACCAGCAGCACTCCCGGCCGGCCCGTCACCATCGCTGCCGCCGCCAGCAGCACCGCCCCGACGACTGCCATCGGACCAAGGACCTTGTTGGGAATCCGCCGCTCGTCCAGGTCGACCGCCGACAGGATCGCCAGTGTGGTCGCGTAGGCCAGGAAAGCCGGCAGGATCGTGCTCAGGCCCAGCCGGGCGCCCACCGCAACCCAGGCCAGACCGGTGAACAGCTCCAGCAGCGGGTCCCGCACCCGGGTCCTGCACCCGCACCCCGGCCGCCGGCCCCTTCCCACAAGATAGGAGATCAACGGGAGGCGATGAACAAACGCGTAGGGTGCAGCGCACTGCGGGCAGACGAACCGCCCCTTGAGAAGTGGCACGCGAGCCCGGTCCCGGTGGACAACCTTGACACCCAGACCCCCGGACATCAGGCCGCCCAAGAACAGGGCGATCAGAAAGATCGGGTTGGTCTCTACAAACATGGTCGGGCCCTACGAGGGTTCTGAATCGGCGGCCGGTTTGCTGAGTTCCCGGAGCGCCGCCGCACTCATCGCCTCCATCGGGGCGCTCAGGCCGGTCCAAATCTCGAACGCCAGGGCGGCCTGGTTAACCAGCATGCCCAACCCGCTGTGGGCGACGGCCCCCCGCGCCCGGGCAGCGGAAATCAGCGGCGTCACCGGCGGCCGGTAGACCAGGTCAACCACCACGGCTTGCTTGGAAATGTACTCGGGCGGGATCACCGGCTCTTCCAGCTGCTGCCCTACCGGCGTGCAGTGAACTACCACCTCGGATTCGGCCACCCGGGCGAACGCCCGCTCGTCCAGCACCTGCGCCTCAAACGGCGTGCTGCCGGCCACCGCACGCAGCGCTTCAGCCGCGGCGGCGCTGCGAGCAAGCACCACCACCCGGCCGGCACCCGCACCACAAAGAGTGGCCACCGCGGCTCGGGCGGAGCCGCCGGAGCCGATCACCAACGCCTTGCACCCCGCCAGCGAGATCCCCAAGTCGTGGGAGACGAAGCGGGCCAGACCGGTCACGTCGGTGTTGTGGCCGATCAACCGCCCCCCGGAAAGCTCGATAGTGTTAATCGCACCAATCAGATTTGCCTGCTCGGTAAGTTCGTCCACCAGGTCCAGCGCAACGATCTTGTGGGGCATCGTTACGTTCAAGCCCCGAACACCTGCTGCGGCCAGTCCTTTGACCGCCTCGGCCAGCCGCCCTGATTCAACGCCGAAGCCCAGATAGATCCAGTCCAGCCCGAGCGCCCGGAAGGCGGCGTTATGGATGGCCGGGCTGAGGCTGTGACCGGCCTGCACCGGCCCGGCAAGGATGCCGGCGAACCTGGTTCGACCGCTGATCAACAGTTTCTCGGCTGCTGCGCCTTGGCCCTCAAAAATGCGTTGTAGTCAGCGGTGAAAAAGTGGTGCACGCAGTCTGCGGTAAGAACGTAGTAGATCGAGTCCTCCGATGCTGGGTTGAGCGCGGCCACCACCGAGGACCCCCGGGGACTGGAGAGCGGATTGGGCGGCAGGCCGGTGCGAGTGCGGCTGTTGAAAGGCGAGTCGATGGCCAGATCGCTCACGGTCAGCGGCTGGCCCTCGTACTTTTTGACCGCGTACTGGATGGTCGCATCGATTCCCAGCGGGATGTTCCTCTTAAGCCGGTTGTGGATCACCGCCGAGATCTTCGCCCGTTCGTCGTCCGCCTTGGCCTCCTCCTCGATCAGCGAGGCGATGATCAGGACCTCGTAGGGGGTCTGGCCGACTTCAGCCGAGTCCTGCAAGGCGGTCCCGGTCTGCTTGTCGAACTCCGCGATCATTCGGGCAACCAGCGTTGCCGCAGTCTCGGTCTCCTCGACGAAATAGGTGCTCGGGTACAGAAACCCTTCCAGGGTGGTACCCGTCGTGGGTAAGATACCCGGCTGGACCTTGGCCGGCGTTGCCTCGGCTAAGAAGTCGGCACCTTTGATGTGCGTCTGTCGCTCCACCTGGGCGGCAGTTTGCTCCAGGTTCAGGCCCTCCGGGATGGACAGCTTGACGAACTCGGCCGGCGGACCCTTCTTCAGTTCCTCTACCAGCGAGGCGAACGGTTGAGCAGCCTGCAGCTGATATTCTCCCGCTCTTAAGTCGGAGCTAATTCCGTTCTTTCTCAGGTAGAGTCGAAACGCCAGCGCGGAGTCGACCACTCTCAACTGCTCCAACTTCTCTGCGATTGCAGTTGCCGACGAACCCTCCGCTATGGTCACCGCCACCTCCGGACCCCCCGCCCCCTTCGGCCCGGCAACCAGGTTGGTGTAGTACAAGAAGGCGCCTCCGGCGATCAGCCCGATCGCAATTAACAGTGCAAGAAAGGCTCTTATCACGACGCAGACCTCCGGGCGTCCAGGAAACCTTGTAGAAGAACTGTTGCCGCAAGTCCGTCCGTCCTGCCCCGCTGCTTGCGTGAGGAGACCTCCATTGAACGAAGCGCCCCCTCCGAGATGCGGGTGGTGAAGCGCTCATCCACCATGTGCACCGGGATGCCCAGGCGCTCGCCCAAGACGTGCGCAAGCGCCCTGGCCTTGACCGCCTCCGGGCCGTCGGTGCCGTCAAGCTTGCGGGGCAGACCCACCACCATCTCCACCGCTCGGCGTTCTACGGCCAGCTTCACTAGCTCGTCCAGGTAGGAGTCGTTGACCCGCTGCACCACACTCACCGGCAGGGCGATCGTCCCGCCCGAGTCGGATGCGGCCACGCCGATCCGCCGGCTTCCGGGGTCGATTCCCAGGACCACGCGACTCATGGCAGGTCCGCCGGAGTCGGCCTCGGCTCCAAGAAGCACCCCGCTCATGGCAGGTCCGCCAGCGCCCGCCGGGCATCCGCCTCGGCCGCCTTCATTGCACTGTCGATCTGGTCCACCTTGGGCCCCCCGGCGACGGCCAGCTCCGGGCGCCCACCTCCGCCTCCGCCTAAAACCTTGGCCCCGGTGGCAATCAGACTGCTGCTAGACGCCCCCTTTTCCACCAGGTCCCGGGTGCTGGCAGCAAGCAGATTTGCCTTGCCGTCGGTGATCGCGCCGACTATGACTATGCCCGACCCCAGACGGTCTCGAACTGTACCGATCAGCTTGCGCAAGTCGTCCACTGAGGAATCGTCGTGGCGGAACACCACCAGCTTGTACCCGGACACCTCGTTCACCGCCTCCGACTCAAGGATTCGCCGCACCTCATCCTGGGCACCCTTCGCTGCTTGCTTCTTGAGCTGAGCCTCCAGCGCCGCCGCCGCCTCCAACGCCTTGTCCAGACGCTCGAGCACATTATCCGGGTCGGTCTTCAGCCGCTCGGCCACCGCCCTCAGCCGCTCGGCTTGGGCATTCAGGTAGGCCAGACCGTGCATCCCGGTAAGGGCTTCCACCCGGCGGATGCCCGCCGCCACGGATCCCTCATGGGTCAGCTTCACCAAGCCAATGCTGCCCGTCCGGGCCACATGGGTCCCCCCGCAAAGCTCCTTGGAGTACTCGCCCACCTCAACCACCCGCACATGGTCGCCGTACTTTTCTCCGAACAACGCCATGGCACCGATGCTTGTGGCGTAGTCGAAAGTGGTCTCGAAGGCACGCACCGTGTCGTTGCGGAGCAGCCGCTCGTTGATCATTTCTTCGATCTGCGCCAGCTCGACTGAGCCCACCGGCTGGAAGTGGTTGAAGTCGAAACGCAACCGGCCGGGCTCCACCAACGAGCCCTTCTGATGGGCATGCTCGCCCAGAACGCTGCGCAGAGTCCAGTGCAGGATATGGGTGGCGGTGTGGCTTTGGGTTACCCCCCGGCGATGAACCGGGTTGACCTCGGCCACGGCCTGCTGACCGGCAAGCAACTCCCCTTCGGTCACGGTGCCCGAGTGGACCAGTACCCCGGGCATTCCCCAGAATGTGTCCTCAACCTGGAACTGCCCGGTCCCGGTCCTGATCACCCCCCGGTCACCGATCTGGCCGCCTCCTCGTGGGTAGAGCGGGCTGCTGGCCAGAACCACCTGCCCGGCGCTTCCCACCGTTAGCACCTGAACCGCCATCTCCCCCTGCAGCAGGCCCGCCACCGGGGCGTCCAACGACAGCCGGTCGTACCCTTGGAACTCGGTGCGCCCCAGTTCTTGTTGGATCTCGGCCAGCGCCTCGATCTGCACCGCATCCTTGCCCCCGGCGGGGCGAGCGGCTCGCGCCCGGGATCTTTGGAGCTTCATCAACGCCTCGAAGCTGGGCCGGTCCACCGCCAGGCCCTCCTCGGTGGCGATGTCGGTGGTCAGGTCCAGCGGGAATCCGTAGGTATCGTGGAGCTTGAAAACTACCTCCCCGGACAAACTCTCCTCGCCGGCCGCCTTGAGCCGGGCAATCTGGTCCTCCAGGATTCCCAGACCTTGGCGTAGCGTGAGGGCGAAGCGGCTCTCCTCCTTCTCCACCACCGCCGTGATCAGGGCGGCGTTGCGGCCGACCTCGGGGTAGTTGCCAGAGTAAGCGTCTATGACTATCTCGGCCAGCGGGCGCAGCACCGGATCCTCCACGCCCAGCAAGCGGGAGTGGCGGGCAGCCCGGCGGATCAGCCGGCGCAGCACGTAGCCCCGGCCCACGTTGCCCGGCAGGACCCCGTCGGCAATCAGCATGGACATGGAGCGGGCATGCTCCGCCAGCACTCTCAAGCCGACGTCGGATTGGTGTGCGTTGCCGTAGCTGTGGCCGGTCAACTCCTCAGCCCGGCGCAGCAGCGGCGCCATTGAGTCGATCTCGAAATTGGAAGGCACGTCCTGCAGGATCGATGCCAGCCTTTCCAGCCCCATGCCGGTGTCGACGTTCATTTTCGGCAGGTCCCCCACCACGTTGCCACGATCGTCCTGGAGATTCTGCATAAATACCAGGTTCCAGACTTCCAGGTAGCGCTGCTCGTCCAGCTCACCACCGGTATAGGTTTGGCCGAACGCCTCGCCCCGGTCATAGAGCAACTCCGAACACGGCCCGCACGGCCCGGCCACCCCCATGTCCCAGAAGTTGCCGTCGGCCCTGGTGCGCCGCAGGATCCTCTCTGCGGGCACCCCGACGTCTGACTCCCAGATCTGCGCTGCCTGCTCATCATGCTCAAAGACAGTGATCCACAGCCGGTCTGGGTCGAGGCTGAAGGCCTCGGTCAGGCACTGCCATCCCCAAAGGGCAGCCTCCCTCTTGAAGTAGTCACCGAAGGAGAAGTTGCCGAGCATCTCGAAGAAGGTCAGATGCCGGGCGGTCTTGCCCACCTCCTCCAGATCCTTCTCACGGAAGCATTTCTGAACCGAGGTGGCCCGGGGGTAGGGGGCCGGCTTGGTTGCCAGGAAGTAGGGCTTGAACTGAACCATCCCAGCATTGGTGAGCAGCAGTGTGGGGTCGTCCGGGACCAAGGAGGCAGAAGGCACCACGGTGTGGTCTCTTCGGGCGAAGAAATCCAGAAAGGTACGGCGAATCTCCGGCGTGAGCATCTAAAGAAAGACTACCGTTCCTCAGGTTGCAAGCTCAGAGTGCGAAGTCCACCGAAAAGCGGAAGCGACGCTTGACCGCCGGATCCACCGCTGCCGCCGAACCGAGCGACAGGATGGTCAGCCCTTCGTAGCGGCTCATCTGTTTGGTGAGATAGCTTCCGCCCCGCTCCGGATATCGATCCTCGGGCGTCCCGGCGGGGAATAGCGCATCGCCGTCGTCGAAGAACAGCACACCGCCGGCCTGCTCGGCGGCGTCGAGGATCCGGCGCAAGGTGCGCTCGGTTTCCTGGGTGTCGATCGAGACAGCCAGGGAGAGATCGATCCGGTAGAGTTCCAGATTGTGCGCCCGGGCAATCGCCGCACCGGCCTTCATCTTCGAAACCGATTCGCCTTCGAAAAGCACCGTCACGTCGGCATGCGCCTTGCTGCCCGTGGAGACCGCAGCCAAGCGCTCCGACACCCGCTTCAGCGAAGCGATGAGCTGTTCGGGCAGGCCTATCTCGTCGAGCCCTCCGGCCGGCTCGATCTTTTGCACCACTCGCTCAATCCATGGGGGCAACTGGTTGGGTTCCTGTCGGTAGCGCACCTTCTGCGATGTCGAAGTGTACTCAAATCTGCTCATACACCGAGCGTAGAATCGCCACCATGGCTCGGGAGTTCCAGGTAATAGTTCCCCACCAGCTGGCCGCCGAGGAGGCGACACGGCGCATCAAGATGCTGCTGGCTGAGCTCCGGGAGATCTTCGGTACGCAGATCAGTGAGGTGGACGAGCGCTGGAACGGCCATCTGTGCGATTTCAGGATGAAGATGTTCCTGTTCAAGATCGCCGGGAGCATCAACGTGGGCGCAAGATCGGTGGAAGTCAAAGGCAAGATGCCTCCGGGCACAGGCCGGTACGAGCCCGAGGTGCGCTCGATGATCGAGCAGCGGGCCAGGACCCTGCTGGCGGTCCGGCCGGACCCCGGACCCCCGCCGCTGGAACCGCCAAGTTTGGCGCCTTAGTGGGGGGCCCAAGGCCTCCGCTGCGGGGCTAACCGGGCTTTCGCTTCTTGCGGGCGGCCAGCTGCTCGGACATCTCAGCCTCCCGGCCCCGGATCGGTTCGAAGAACTTTGCCCCGCCGGAGCCTTTCGGCAGGTAGTTCTGCTCCACCCAGCCGCCTGGGTGATCGTGAGGGTTCTTGTAACCCACCCGGTCCGCCTTGCGGTCTTTTCGGGAAAAGTGGGAGCGCAGCGGCCCCGGGACCTGCAGGTCGGACGCACCGGCAACGGCGTCGGACGCCCGGCCGATCGCGCTGAGGGCACTGTTGGATTTGGCTGCCAGGGCAACGTACATAGCCGCCTGAGCCATGCTGAGGCGCGCCTCCGGCAGGCCGACATGCTCCAGCGCCTGAGCCGCTGCCACCGCGACCACCAGCGCCATGGGATCAGCGTTGCCAACGTCCTCTGAGGCAGCAATGACGATCCTGCGAGCTATGAATCGGGGGTCCTCGCCTGCCTCGAGCATCCGGGCCATCCAAAACAGCGCCGCGTCCGGGTCCGAGCCGCGCATGGACTTGATGAACGCCGAGGCGACATCGAAGTGCTGGTCGCCCGCCTTGTCATAGCGGACCTGCCGGCGCTGCAGAGCCATCTCCGCGAGCGCCAGCGTCACCTTACTGCCCCCCTCCGCCTCGGCCGCCGCCACGCACACTTCCAAGGCGTTTAGCGCCGATCGGGCGTCGCCGCCCGACGTTCGCACAATGTGCTCGAACGCGCCGTCTTGCACCTCCACCCGCCCGGCCAGACCCTGTTCCCGGTCGGCCAGAGCACGGCGCAGGATCTGCTCGATCTGCTCCGGGCTGAGCGTCTCCAGCCGGATGAGCAGGCAGCGGGAGAGCAGCGGCGAGTTGAGCTCGAAATAGGGGTTCTCGGTAGTGGCTCCAATCAAGCTCACCCAGCGATTCTCAACCGCCGGCAGCAAGGTGTCCTGCTGCCCCTTGTTGAACCGGTGGATCTCGTCGATGAACAGCACCGTCTTGCGGCCGCTGCCGGCCAGGATGTCCTTGGCCTCGTTGATTGTGCGCCGGACATCGACCACCGTCGCGCTGACCGCCGACAACTCCACGTAGCGAGCCTTGGTGGCGGTGGCCACGATATTAGCCAGCGAGGTCTTACCGGTCCCCGGAGGTCCCCACAGGATCAAAGAGGTGAGAGCATCCCGCTCGATCAGCACCCGCAGCGGGCTGCCGGATCCGAGCAGGTGCTCCTGGCCCACGAAGTCTTCCAGCTTGCTAGGGCGCATCCGGGCCGCCAAGGGCGCGAACTCATCGAACCGGCTCTGTAGCGAGTCCGAGAACAGATCCATCAGTCGAGCGGCGGTTTCACCACTGCGATCCGGAGGTCTTCCAGCAGCCCTGGCTCTACGATGTCCGGCGCCCCGGTCATCAGATCGGTCATTGCGGAGCTCTTGGGGAAGGCCATGGCCTCCCGGATCGAGTCCTTGCCCGCCAGCAGAGCAACCAGCCGGTCGACCCCTGCGGCGATGCCGCCGTGGGGCGGTGCCCCGTATTGATAAGCGTCCACGAACCAGCCGAACATTCGCTGAGCGGTCGGCTCGTCGATGCCGATCAGGCTGAACACCCGGCGCTGCAGCACCGGATCGTGGATGCGGATACTGCCCCCGGCAACCTCCCAGCCGTTCAGGACCGTGTCATAAGAGCGAGAGCGCACCGCTCCAGGGTCGGTCTCGATCAGCTCCACGTCGGAATCGTGGGGTGCGGTGAACGGGTGATGGGTGGGATCCCAGCGGTTTTCCTTGGGATTCCACTCGACCATGGGCGCGTCGATCACCCAGAGGAAGTTCCATGCCCGTGGATCGGTAGGTTCCCGCTGCGGGCGCAGCGCCAGCTTGTCTGCCAGCGCCAATCGCACCTCGCCCAAGCTGCGCTGGGCGGTACGAAGCGCGTCGCACACCAAAAAGACCGCGTCACCCGGCTGCGCCCCGGTCCCCCGCACCGCTGCCACCTCTTCCTCGGACACAAACTTCATCAACGGCCCGGTGGCACCTTCGGTCCCGAAACTAATCCAGGCCATCCCCCCGGCCCCGTAGGTGCGGGCGACGCCCACCAGAGCCTCCATCTCCTTGCGGCTAAAGCTTGCCGCTCCAGGAACCCGGAGCGCCTTAAGGACTCCGCCGGCGTCGATGGCCCGCCGGAAGGCTTGAACCTGCGTGGGCCGGAACTCCTCGGTCAGTTCGCACATGGGCAGGGCGAAGCGCAGGTCGGGCTTGTCGCTTCCGTAACTGTCCATGGCCTGCGAATAGCTCATTACCGGGAAGGGCGTGGCAATCTGGACACCCAGCGTCTGCTCCATCACCGAAGCGAACATCTGCTCCATCAGGCCTCGGATCATTGCCTCGCCGGCGAAAGAGATCTCCATGTCCAGTTGGGTGAAGTCGGGCTGGCGGTCTGCCCGGGGATCCTCGTCCCGGAAGCACCGGACGATCTGGTAGTAGCGGTCAAACCCGGCCACCATCAACAATTGCTTGAATAGCTGGGGGGACTGCTGGAGGGCGAAGAAGTTCCCCGGCTGCAGCCGGGAGGGCACCAAGTAGTCCCGGGCGCCCTCGGGGGTGCTCTTGTTGAGCATCGGGGTCTCCACGTCGATGAACCCGTGCGCATCGAAGAAACTCCTTATCGCGCTAACCACCCGGTGGCGCAGGCGCAGCACGCGCTGCATCTCCGGCCGGCGCAGGTCTATGTAGCGGTACTTCAGCCGGGTCTCCTCGTTCACCTCCACCCGGTCCTCGATTTGGAACGGCGGGGTCTTGGCCCGGCTCACCACCTCTATGCTTACAGCGACCACCTCGATCGCCCCGGTAGGCAGATTGGTGTTCTCCGCTCCGGCGATCCGGGGGCGCACGGTGCCTGCGACCATCACCACATACTCGCTTCGCACCTGCTCGGCCACCCGGTAGGCCTCGGGCTGCTCGCCCGGGTGGACGACAACCTGCACCAAGCCCTCCCGGTCCCGCAGGTCCAAAAAGATAACTCCTCCATGGTCCCGGCGCCGGTGAACCCAGCCGGCCAGGCGCACCTCGCAGGAGGCATGCTCGGGGCGGAGATCCCCGCAGTAGTGGGTCCTCACGGGCGCTCAACCACAAAATCCGGCACCGCTCGGCGCGCCACCGCCGTTTCCTGGCCGCTGGCCATGTCCTTCACCGTGTAGTTGCCGCTTTCAAGCTCTTTGTCTCCAATCACCACCACCCGGCGCGCGCCCGATGCGTTCGCCGCCTTGAACTGCCCTTTGAGGCTGCGTTCGGCAAAGTCAAGGTCCACCGACAGCTTGCACTCACGCAACTCCCCGGCGAGCCGGAAGGACTCCCGGCGGGCGGCCTCGCCAATTGCCACCACGAACACGTCCAGCGAGCTTTCAGGCGAATCTCCGGCGCTTTGCAGCGCCAGGGCGATGCGCTCCACACCTAACCCGAACCCGATCCCGGGTAGCGCAGGACCTCCCAGAGACTCGGCCAGCCCATCGTAGCGGCCGCCGCCGCCCACGGCATCCTGCGAACCCAGGCCGGTGGCGGTGAACTCGAAGGCGGTGCGGGTGTAGTAATCCAGCCCGCGCACCAAACGGGGGTCCTCCCGGTAGCCGACCCCCCAATCGTCCAGGTGGCTTTTCACCCCGGCATAGTGGGCGGCGCACTCGTTGCACAACTGGTCCACGATGAGCGGGGCGTCTTGCATGATCTTGCGGTCGTTATCCAGTTTGCAATCGAAGGTGCGCAACGGGTTGGTGTCGATCTTGCGCCGGCAGTCGCCGCACAGCTGGGATTCCACCGAGCGGAGGTAGGCCTGAAGTTTGGGCACATAATCGGCCCGGCACCCCGGGTGGCCGATGCAGTTGAGCGCCATGGACACCGGCAGGCCGACGCTGCGATAAACCCGGTGAGCCAGCTGAATCACCTCAGCGTCGATCGCCGGACCCGGCGCCCCCACCGCCTCCACCCCCACCTGGGTGAACTGGCGCTGGCGGCCTGCCTGTGGACGCTCTTGCCGGAAGATCGGGGCCAGGTAGTACAGCTTCACCGGACGGCTCATCCGGTCCAGGCCGTGCTCGAGTATCGATCGGACCGTGGGTGCGGTCATGTCCGGGCGCAGCGTCAGCGAGCGCCCACCCCGGTCCTCGAAGGTGTACATCTGCTTGGTCACCACGTCGCTGTCCGGATCCAGGCCCTTGCTGAACAGCTCGGTCGACTCGAAAACCGGCGTCTCAATCCGCCCGTAGCCGAAGCGGCGAAACTGGTCCACTGCGCGCTCGATTATCCGATCGTGGAGCAGGGACGTCGGAGGGAAAAGGTCGGGCGCGCCCTTGGGCCCGGCGATCTTGGTGGCCATTGGCCCTCAGTGTACCTGCGCCTCCTGCCTGGAGATGGGGCCGGGCCCCCGGTGCTTCAAATGTCCACAACCATGGTTACCGGACCATCGTTGAGCAGCAAGACTTGCATGTTCGCGCCGAACCTACCCTGTTCAACCGGTATGCCGAGCGCTCGCAGTTCGTCGGCCACCGCTCCGACCAGCGACTCGGCAACCACTCCAGGCGCCGATTGCGCAAAGGAGGGTCTGCGGCCACGCGAGGTATCGCCCAGCAGCGTGAACTGCGAAACCACCAGTACCGCGCCGCCCGCCTCAATCAACGATCGGTTCATCCGGCCCGCCTCGTCCGGGAAGATGCGCATCCGAGCGGCCTTGAGCGCAGCCACCCGGGCAGTTTCAGCAGTGTCGTGCCGCCCTACTCCCACCAGTGCCAGCAGGCCCGAACCGATCGAGCCGACGACCTCCCCGTCGATCGTGACCGAGGCAGAGGCGACTCGTTGGAGGACGAGCCTCAATTCCGGGAGGGTGCGGTGGCAGGGGTGACCCGGTAGGCGTCGTAGACCGTCTCCACCCGGCGGGCCAGGTTAATGATCGTTGCCAGCTGAGAGGGGTTGGAAATCTCGAAGGTGAACCGGATGATTGCCAGGCCGTTGGCCACCTGGCTGCTGGCATTGAGGATATTTATCCCGGTGTCCGATACCGCGGTGGTAACGTCTCGAAGCAGCTTGGGCCGGTCGAGCGCCTCGATCTGGATCTCCACGGCAAAGCTGCCGGAGACCCGGGGGTCCCAGGACACACCGGCCATCCGGTCGGTCTCCGAGGAGAGCAACAAGGCATTGGGGCAGTCGGCCCGGTGTACGGAAATGCCCCGCCCCCTGGTGACAAAGCCCATGATCGGATCGAGCGGGACCGGCATACAGCAGCGGGCCATCTTGACCATGATGTCGTCGATTCCCTCCACCTTGACCCCTTTGGAGCTCTGGGGACGGGGGCGCAGCCGGGAGGTGGGGGAGGGCAGGGCAGGCTCAACATCCGGCGGTGCCTGATGATCCCGAAGGTAGCGCCGGACGATGGTCGTCGCCGACATCCTGCCCTCCCCCACCGCCACATACAGCGCGTCCAGACTGGGGTATCGCAATTCGTGCGCCAGGGCATCCAGCGTGCCGTCTGCAACCATCTTCTGGACCGGCAGGCTTGCCCTGCGCAGGCCCTTGATCAAATAGTCCTTGCCCTCCGTGAGCGCTTCCTCCCGCCGCTGGGCGGTGAACCACTGTTTGATCTTGTTGCGTGCCCGGGGCGTGGCGACCATCTCCAGCCAGTCCCGGCTGGGCCCCCCGCTGCGGGAGGTGAGCACCTCCGCCGTCTCACCCGAAGACAACTGATGCGTTAGCGGCACCAGCCGCCCGTCCACCCGGGCACCCGAACAGTGGTGTCCCACCTCAGTGTGGATTGAGTAGGCGAAGTCGATGGGGGTGGCCCCCTTCGGCAACTCGATCACCTCGCCTTTAGGCGTGAACACGAACACTTCTTCGGCGAACAGATCCAGGCGCAGGGTACTGAGGAACTCGGCGTCGTCTTCGGTGTCTTGCAACTCCAGCATGCGCTTCATCCAGGCCGCTTGGCCGTCGGAGCGCTGGCCTCCTCCGTCCTCCTTGTAAGCCCAGTGGGCGGCCACACCCTGCTCAGCGGTACGATGCATGTGCCGGGTGCGGATCTGGATCTCAAGCGGTTTGCCCTCGGGACCGATCACTGTGGTGTGCAGCGATTGGTAGAGGTTGAACTTAGGCATGGCGATGTAATCCTTGAAACGGCCGGGGATGGGTTTCCAGAGCCCATGGATCGCCCCGATTGCCCCGTAGCAGTCCTTCAGGTCCTCAACGATCACCCGCACCCCAACCAGGTCGAAGATCTCGTCGAACTCCCGCCCGCGCACCGCCATCTTTTCGTAGATCGAGTAGTAGTTCTTCGGCCGGCCGGTGACATCCGCCTTGATCTTGACCTCCCGCATCTTTTCGCCAACGGTGGCGATGACCTCCTTGATGTAGGTCTCCCGGGTCGGCTGACGGTCGATGACCATCTGTTCGATCTCGGCGAAAACCTTGGGATGCAGGGTCCGAAAACCCAGGTCCTCAAGCTCTGCCCGGATCTGCTGCATGCCCAGCCGGTTGGCCAAAGGAGCGTAGATCTCCAGAGTTTCGGTGGCGATAACCTCCCGGCGGGATGCCGGCAGTGCCTCGATAGTGCGCATGTTGTGGAGCCTGTCGGCCAGCTTGATGATCAAGACCCGCATGTCCCGGGCCATGGCCAGGATCATCTTGCGCAGGTTCTCCGCCCGCTCCTGCTCCTTGCTGCGGAACTTGATCCGGTCGATTTTGGTGAGCCCGTCGATCACCTCCGTCAACTCGTCACCGAAGATCGTACGGATCTCCTGCAACTCCAGCGAAGTGTCCTCAACCGAGTCGTGCAGGAAGGCGGCGATGATGGTCAAGGGATCCATCCCTTGGTCGGCCAGGATGCGGGCCACTCCCACCGGATGCTCGATGAAGTCCTCACCCGACTTGCGTTTTTGGCCTTCGTGGACCGCCAAGGCGATCTCGTAGGCCCGGACTATGCCTCGGGTCTCCGCCCGAGGGTGGTTGGTGCGCACCAGCCGGACGATGTCCAAAATCTCCCGTGGAATGGGCGGAGGAGCCGACTGGGGGCGGAAGCGGTAGAACACTCCCTTGACGTTGCGGGCGTGGTCAAGAACCTCTTCGGGGATGTTGCCGATCTTCTTCGCCAGAGTGGCAGCGATACGCTGGCTGCTTTGGTCGTCCTGATCGGACCCCCCGTTCTGGCTGCGATCCGGGGGGACCGTGGTGGTCTTGCCCTTCTCGGCCAAGCAGCCTCCCGTCCCTGATCCATCTTCATTAAAGCACGGGGATACCGTCTGAACGTTTACCCTGAGTCCATGGAGCGAGCCGCCCAACGGCCTGTCGCCGGACGATCCAGGAGGTGGCCGAGCCTTCCGCTTGCGGTCATCTCAGTCGTGCTGCTCATTTTCGCGAGCACCACGCTGTACGCGGCCCGGGAACGCACTCCCCCTGCACTCTTGGGCACCGATCCAAGCTCGATCCTGCTCACCTGGACCTCTGGGGACCTTGAAGCCTCGTTCGTCACCGGCGCAGCCGGCCTGAAGGAGGTAAAGGCGGTCTCGGCGGTAAGAAACGGAATCGGGTGGCTGACTTGGTGGTCGGCGGCGGGTGGGCCACCCGCCAACCCCCGGTCCGGCTTCAAGGTGCCGCTGGAGATCGCCGCAGTTGACCCGGCGGCATACTCTGCCTTCCTCCCCGCCCGGCACAAGGAACTCTTCGCTCGCTTGGCCGAGGGCGGCGCGCTGCTCAGCAGGTCGGGCGCGGCATTGAGAGGGATCGATAACCAGGGCAGCTTGCAGTTCGACGACCTGGCCGTCCCAGTCATCGGAGTGGTTGACGACAACCTGATCGCCAGCCACGAGGCAATCATCTCTTACTCCACGGCGGGCGCACTGGGGATCGTCGACCCAAAGTACCTGCTGATTGCCCCCGCTGAGGGCACCTCGCAGAAGCAGATCGAGGCAGCGCTCGAGCCCCTCGTGCCGCCGGGCCAGCGCCTTGGGATGCGTACTTCAAACGAAGCACCCATCCTGCGCCCGGGCGGCACCGTCCTTTCTCAGGCCCAGATGAAGGCAGTCTTCGGCGAGTTCGCCGCCCGCCCGGCCCGGGGGGCCGCGATCACAATCGACCCCGATTGGGTCGGAGCGAACACCGAAAACGTGAGGATCCCGCTGTTGGGATTGACCAGGTGCCACAGAAAAATCGTCCCCGCCGTGCAAAGCGCCTTCCAGGAGATCTCAAGCGCAGGCCTGGAGACCCTGGTCGAAACTAACCAGTTCGGCGGCTGCTTCGCCCCCCGCCGGTTGAGCGCCGATCCCCACTCGGGACTCTCCCGCCACGCTTGGGGCGCCGCCTTCGACTTTAACGTGCCCGGCAACCTGCTGGGCGAGCCCCCGACGATGGATCGGCGCTTGGTGGAGATCCTCAAGCGTTGGGGCTTCGCCTGGGGCGGAGACTGGATGACCCCGGACGGCATGCACTTCGAGTACCTGCAGGAACCTGAGGAGGGATGATGGACGATGCGGATACCTCCAAAGCGGCGACAATCGGGTGATTGCTTGATCGGGGCTCTGGCATATAGACGGAAATTCCCGAACCAACCGGAAAGTGGCTTGCGCTCCGGAGAGCGAGCCGGCCACGCACAGCTCTTGGGTGCCCTGGTCCGCCCGCGATCCGGCAACTGCGAAATCGGGCTCTGGGTTGCGTAGAGTATGCAATACTTTAGGTTGGTATGGGTATTCTCCTTCAAATTCGCGACCTCCCTGACGAAGTTCACAGGACACTCAAGTCGCGGGCAGCTGCTTCTGGAACCTCTTTGACCGAATACGTGCGCGGACTGCTGGCTCAGGCAGCAGCACGGCCCACAGCCCAAGAGTTGGCCGACCGAATACTGCTAAGAGGCGCTACACCGGTCGGGGAGCCGAGCGAGCAGTCGGTCCGGCGGCTGCGAGACTTTGGGGAATGACCGTACTCGATACCTCCGGCGCGATCGACTTTGTGATCGGAGACCGGGCGTATGCCCAAGTCGCCGAGCTGTTCTTAAGAGAAGGTGTTCTGGCCGTTCCGGACCTGCTTACATTCGAAGTGGTGGCGGTCCTGCGCCGCCATGTGCAGCGCGGTGCGCTGGATGCCGCGCGGGCGCACATGGCAATAGATGATCTCGGTGATTTGCCGGTGGAGATCTTTCCTACCTTGCCGCTGCGCTCTAGAGTCTGGGAACTGCGGGACAACTTCACCGCAGCCGACGGGTTCTTTGTGGCGCTGGCGGAACAGCTCGACGAGCCCCTGGCAACCAAAGATCGAGGTCTGGCTTCAGCTGCGCGGACCCACACCGGAGTACAAGTGCTGATCTTGGGCACTTAACGATCCAACGGTTCAGCAGATTTTGCACCCGTTGGTGGGAGACGCAGATGATCTCGGCCAGCCTGGCCGGCTCCGTCAAAACGGCGTACCGGGTCCATGACGAAGCTCAGTTGGTCGACGGGTCCAACGGCATCAGGGCCAGCAGCCGGTAGTCGCCCCCCTTGCGCTGCAGCACCTGGCTCCACAGCCGCTCCGGGTGCTCGGTGAAGATGTCGCCCGGCAGGGCGTCCTCGATGATCCAGGCGTCTTGATCGGCCTCCGCCTCCAGCTGACCGGGCCCCCATCCGGCGTAGCCGGCGAAAACGCGGGCCCGCTTGATCCCGTCGGCGGTCCGGTCGTGATGTTGCGAGAGCAGCCCGATGCTGCCCACCACAATCCGGCTCTCCAGGTCGAACGAGTTGAATTCGGCCAGGACTATAACCGCCTCCGGCTGCACCGGGCCGCCCAGGAACAGCGGGCTCCCCACGGACACCAGCCCGGTCAGCGCTGGGGCCGTCTCCTCCACCGTCAGCGGAGCCGGCCGGTTGAGCACCAGACCCATCGCCCCGCCCTCGGAATGGTCCGTGATCACCACCACCGTGCGCCGGAAGTTCGGATCCATCAGGTTGCCGTTGGCAACCAGCAGGCTGCCGAGCAGGTTCTCCATGGCGCTATCATTGCCCAATCGCCCCGGCGATGCCTCGAAAACGCACTTCCAGATTTATCTTTACTCAGTCACTTTCGGGCCGTAGCATCATCCGGAAGACGAGTTCAAGGAGGAGAAATGAAGGTAAGGGGCACTATCGTTGCGGCGGCCACAGCGCTGTTGCTGGTGATTCCCGGGGGCGCGGTTGTGGCGAACGGCAGCGTCACTAACGGCAGCTTTGAGACCGGCGACACCACCGGTTGGATAGAGACCATCCCGGTCGGTGGAGAGATCACGGTGGAAAGCGGAGGTGCGCCGGGAGGCGGGATGTTCTTCGCTCAGCTCAAGACCAATGGACCGGGGTCGCAAACAACCCTGGAGCAAGACGTGATGCTGGCAGCCGGAGAATCGGTGATCGGGCTGGCCAACTTCTTCGATGCGGAAGGTTTCTGTGGGTCTTTCATTGACGTCTCGGCGGTAGACATCCTGAAGGACGGCTTCGTGATTGACACACCATTCTTCCGCTCCAGTTGCGACGGCGCCAGCCCCAGCTGGGAAGCCTGGATCTTCACCGCCTTTGAAGCTGGCACCTTCACAGTCAGGGCACGGATAGAAAACGGCGAAGACGATGCTGTTGACAGTCTGCTCGGGCTCGATGCCGTTACCACCGCTACCTGCACGATCAGCGGAAGCGGCGTCCTCATAGGAACTTCAGGGGCCGATGTGATCTGCGGCTCTTTCGGTAACGACCGGATCGTCGGCCGCGGGGGCAACGACTTAATTCTGGGCTTCGGAGGCAACGACGCAATCGACGCTGGCCCGGGCAACGATACGGTTTACGCCGGCTCCGGAGACGACCGCGTTTCCGCAGGTTCGGGAACCGACGTCGTTTTGGGAGAGTCCGGAACGGACCGGTGCGCCAATGCCGAGAGCAATGATTGCGAGATAGCAGGGTAACGTTAGATCCCCTGCATCCCTACAGCGGCCCCCGGCGGAATCGCCGGGGGCCGCTGTGCGTCGCGGCGCGAAGTGACCCCGGACCGAGAACGTCTGGTTCTGCCCACCGCCCCGTCAGGATCTGATATCAGCCCAGGAGTTCCGGGCGTTTGCCCGGCTTCTCTTGCATACTGCAACTTGATGGCCGGACCGCTCCCGCTGACCTCGTCTACCCAACCGCGCTGTTCGCGTAAGGTTTCGTTTCCCGGCTACCAACCGGGGTACGAGTTGAACCTCTAATGAGGGCTCCCACACTGGTCCAGAACTTGTTCGGAGCGGTTGCCCGCTTCCGGTGGTCCTGGCTGGTGGCCGCACTGGCCTTCAGCGCTGCGGCAGCCTTCGCAATCTCAACCTGGCTGGCAGCAGTAACTTTCCCGGCGGTCACCCCCTCGGCACAGTCATCCGAAGTGCTAGCTCACGACGGACAGATCATCGCCAGCCTGCATGGCGAGCAGAACCGGCGAGAGGTCTCCTTGAACCAGGTTTCCCGGAACCTGCATTTGGCGGTGCTGTCCGCCGAGGACAAGGATTTCTTCGATCACCGGGGGATGAGCGTCAAGAGCATCATCCGGGCGGCAGGGGCCAATCTTATGGGGGGCGGCATCCGGCAGGGAGGCTCCACCATCACCCAGCAGTACGTCCGCAACGCTCTGCCTGAGATCGGCAGGGAACGGCGCTTTGCCCGCAAGCTGAAGGAGGCGTTCTGGGCAATCCAGTTGGAGCGTTATCACCCCAAGCATGAGATCCTCGAGCGCTACCTCAACACCGTTTACTTCGGACGGGGTGCCTACGGCGTGGAGGCGGCCGCCCGTACCTACTTCAAGGTCAGTTCCTCCGAACTCACCCTCGGCCAGGCGGCCTACCTGGCGGGGATAATCCGGGCGCCGGAGCGTTATCAGATAGACGAGGACACCCAGGGAGCGCTCGGCCTGCGCAATCTGGTACTCGATGGAATGCTGGACCAGGGCAAGATCGACGAGGCCCAGTCGGAGGCCGCTCGGAAGGAGAAGCTGGCGGAGCAGTTCCGGCCGGGGGCCTCGATAGAGGTGGCATCCTCCCGGGCGGGCTACTTCGTGGAGTATGTCCGCCGGATGCTCAAGAATCAGTTCAACTTGAGCGACGAACAGATCCTGCGCGGAGGGCTGCAGGTGCACACCACGCTGGATCTCAATATGCAAGACGCTGCCGAGGCGGCGGTGAAGGCGGTTCTTGGCCGGCAGTCCGATCCAGAAGCGGCCATTGTGGCGATGGGCCCGCTGGGCGAGGTCAGGGCGATGGTCGGGGGCCGGGACGTGGACAGCGTCACCCGGGCCCGGGGATTCAACTTCGCCGCCGACGTTAACCAGCGAGGCGGCGGACGCCAGGCCGGATCGGCGTTCAAACCGTTTGCCCTGGCCGCCTTCCTAGATTCTGGCACATCCTTGGCCTCCACCTTCCCGGGCACTTCGCCGCTGACCATTGAATCGGGTCGCTGCCGCAACAAGGACGGGACCGCTTGGGAGGTAGCCAACTTCGAGCAAGCGCAGTACCAGTCACTGGACGTCACCGGGGCGACGTTGAGCTCGGTCAACACGGTATATGCCCAGATCATGAATACGGTGGTCTCGCCGGGCAGGTTCATCAAGATGGCCCTGGCTGCCGGCATAGACATACCTGCCTCCGACTCCGGCTGCGCGCTGGCTCTGGGCACCAGCGACGTCACTCCGCTGGAGATGGCCCGGGCCTACACCACTTTCGCCCAGCGAGGGGTCCGCCCAGATCCTCTGGTGATCACCAAGATCGTTTCACCGGACGGGGCGGTGATTGCCGAGCGCTTCCCGACGACCCAGCCGGCAATCGACCGCAACGTCGCCGACCAGGTCAACTACGTACTGGCCCGCAACGTCCAGGGGGGGACGGGTAACAAGGCTAAGATCGGCCGTCCGGCGGCGGCCAAGACCGGCACCACCCAGAACTACTCGAACGCCTGGTTCGCCGGCTACACCCCCGACCTCACCGCGGTCGTGTGGATCGGCCACGCACCCGACGCTGAAGGCAAGATTGCCGAGATGCGAGACGTCGGGGGCCAAGCGGTTACCGGAAGCTCACTACCGGCCCAGATCTGGAAACGCTTCATGACCCGGGCTCACGACGGTTTGCCCGTCCGCACATTCAACAAGCCGGTCCTCGACGGCGACGTTTTGAACCTGGTTCCAGCCGGGCCCGAGGCGACGCTGGCGCAAGCTCCGGCCACTCCGCCCGCCGGACCGTCGGACATGGTGCCGGCCGCAGCCCGGGCAGACCAGCAGGGGGCGACTGGAGCAAACGACCAAGGGTCGGACGGCGGGGAAGCCTCCGCCAGCGTCGAGCGGGCCCCCGCTGCTGTGGCTCCACCCCGGCAGGCCCCGGACGCCCAGCCGCGCCCGAATAACTCAGCCACTCCCGACCCGCAAGTTACTTCATCGTGCTTCCCGTTTTGCGACCCGTAACCGTTCGGCCGGCCCCTGCCGGGGAACTTTTGATCAAGGAAAAGACTTAAGCGTTTCGGTAAGTGTGCCGATAACATCCCCGACCTTATCCGCGCACACGACATAGGGCCGACGCGAACCCATGAAATCCGTTCGTGTTCTTCTCGCGTCCGGATTCAACCCCCACTACTCGCTGGGGCGCGGATCCCACCGCAGATTCATAGTCTCCGGCCTGGCCTTGTCCCTGGCAGGCGCCTTGATGATGCTGGCGCTGGTTGCCCTTCGCAGCCACGGCGTCCAGGCCGAAGCCAGGGATGTCCCTCTTGCGCCGGCAGTGCCAGGCCGACCCAACCCCGGGGCGTTCCCCGTGCTCACCGTATTCACGGACCGGGAAGCCCTGCCGGCGCTTGCGTCGGCTGCCCGGCAGGTTCCCGAGGTCACGGCAGTGGCCGAGTTCAGCAGCGCTACCCGCTGGCTCACCATGTGGAACAACGAAGGGGACGCCCCGGTCTTTGCCCCTCCAGGCCAGCAGATTCCGGTCGACATCGGATCGGTCGATCCAGCCGAATACCAACAGATGGTCCCGGAGATGCAGCGTAGGCAGCTGCTGGACCTTCCTGAGGGGGGTGCGCTGATCTCCCGGAGCGCGGCCAAACTCCGGGGAATCGAAAATACCGGGACGCTGCGCTTCGGGACCACCTGGATCAACGTGGTCGGCGTGGTGGACGACGAACTCACCCGAGGCCACGAGGTTCTGGTTACCCACCGGACCGGCGCAGCGCTCGCTGTCACCCATAACCGGTACCTGGAGATAGCGCTCACCTCGTTAAATGAGGCGGCCGCGGTGATGTCCGAACTGCGCAAGCACGTTCCTGCCGGGGTGCCGGCGAAGATCCGGGGGCCGCTCGGATCGGATATAGGGGATGGCGGCGGACTGTTGCCGCTGGCCGATATCAAGACGATCTTCGGCGAGTTCCCGGCCCGCCTGGGAACTGGGATGGACATCCGTATCCCTCAAGAGTGGATCGACGCCAACACCGCGGTCGAGTCGGTGCCGCTGGTGGGCGAGTTCCGCTGCCACAAGGCTATGTTCCCGCAGATCCGAGGTGCAGTAGCGGCAGTCGAACAAGCGGGCCTGGGCCCTCTGATCGACGGCTCCGACTTCGGCGGATGCTTCTCCCCCCGGTTCATCCGGGCCGGCAGAGAGGGTGGGCTGTCCCGCCACTCCTGGGGGGCTGCCATCGACTTCAACGTCTCCGGAAACCTGATGGGAAACGCGCCGACTATCGACCGGCGCATCGTGGAGATCATGGAGCAGTGGGGATTTAGCTGGGGTGGCGACTGGACCGAACCCGACGGCATGCATTTCGAGTTCGTCTTCAGCCGCACCCAGTAGCGGTCCGAGCCCCCTGGGGAACTACAGGTCGCCGGCTTCCGTCCAATAGCCCGGTAAAGTCGGACGGGCGATTAAAGGAGGTACGGCAGTGCGCAATGCATTGATCGTTTCGGTAGTCGGCATGGTGTTGCTTCTGGGCCTGGGCGCAGCCGTCGCCCAGTTGGGTTCCGGAGGGGACCCGGAGGCGGATCTTGCGCCCGAGGAACCGGCCCTGCCGTCCGGACCGCAGACCGGGGCAACGTCTCCGGAAATCGTCGACACCGCAATCGCCCCTCCCGACGCTCCGCCTACCACCACTACCCGGCCCGCCCGCTCCGGGACCGGCACTGCCGATCCCGTTCGGACGGTTGCGCCGGAGAAATCGCAGGGCAATGAGCCGGCGCCGCCCATTTCCTTCAGCCCACCTCCGTCCGGCGAACCGGCACCCGGCGTCGCCCCACCTGCTGGCAAAATGGTAAAGCCCCGGCCGGGCATGGTCAACGTACACAAGACCCCGTGGGAACGGTTCGAGCTGGTCGGCGAGCGGGCTGTGCGGCTCCACTTCGTGAGCGGGGTAGAACCATGCACCGTCCTGGACCGGGTGGAAGTGGACTACCGCAGCACTGAGGTAGCCATAACCCTGTTCGAAGGCAATGACCCGGAGGCGCAAAACGTTGCCTGCATCATGATCGCTCAGTACAAGGCGGTCGACGTTGCGCTCACCGAGCCCCTGAACGGGCGGGCGATCGTGGACGGAGCGGTTTAAGAGGGCACCCAATCGCACTTAAACGGTGTACTCTCGGCGGTATGTGCCGCAGCATCAAGGTATTGCGCTCAGCTGAAGAACCGGCCACTGCACCGCAGATCGAAGCGGCAGCTCTGCAGTTCGTCCGCAAGATCAGCGGTTATCGTGTGCCTTCCCAGACAAATCGGGAAGCCTTCGACATTGCGGTGGCCGAAATATCCTCCTCGGCCGGAAAGCTGTTGAGCAACTTGGTGGACCGTAGCAGAGCGTGACACTCCGACCCCGAAGGTTTTGCGTTTGCCGCGCTCCGGGGCCGGGGGCCTAGTGGTCCGTGCGCTTCCTGCTCAGCCCCCGCTGGCTTATCCGCCACGTCCTGGCCATCTTGGTGATAGCCACCTGTGTGGTGCTGGCTTCCTGGCAGGTTGACCGACTGAAGGAACGCCGGGAACTGAACGCCCACCTGCAATCTCAGACCCGGATCCCCGCAGCTGAACTGGAGGAGGTGATAGCCCGCCCTGAGCGGGAAGCTCAGTACCGACTTGTTACCGTGGAAGGCACTTACGATTCAGCGCACGAGGTCCTTCTCCAGTCCCGCTCGCTGGATAAACGTACCGGCAATCACCTCCTGACGCCGCTGGTCACCGCCTCCGGGACCGCGCTCATTGTGGACCGGGGATGGGTGCCATTGGAGATCGACGAGCCGGGCGGGGCCGAGACGCTAGCGCCAACCGGACAGGTCCGGCTGACCGGCTACCTGCTGCTGAACGAGCGCTCCGGGCCGTTCGGTGTGTCCGATCCGCCACCGGGGACGGTGCGCGCGCTCCCCCGGGTGGACTTGGTGCGCCTGGACCAGCAGCTAACCTACCCGGTGCATCCGCTGTATCTGAGGCTGGTCGAACAGAGCCCGGCGGCATCCGGCGAGTTTCCCGTCCTGGCACCCCTGGCATCCTTCGACGAGGGACCGCACTTCGACTACGCCCTGCAGTGGTCGTTCTTTGCGTTGGTGGCATCGATCGTCTACCTGGCGCTGTTGCGTAAGGAGTTGCGGGCACGCCGGGTTCCGCCTGAGTCACTACCGGAGATGGCTTCCGAGTTGCTGCCCGAGGTGGAATCTCGGAACTTCGAGCCAGCGCCCGAACCCGCGGCCGGGCCGGAACAACTGGTTTGAGCCGGACCCTGCACGTCAGCTTCGTCTGCTCGGGCAACATCTGCCGCTCTCCCATGGCCGCCTTGGTCTTCCGGGAACAACTGCGAGGCAGGGGCCTGGCCGATCGGGTTACCGTCACCAGCGCAGGAACCGGGGGCTGGCATGTGGGGGAAAACGCGGACCCTAGGGCGCTTGAGACCCTGGCCCGGGCGGGCTACCCGACTGACCATGTCGCCGCAGCAGTGGGGAGCGAGCACCTGGCGGCCGACCTGCTTATCGCCTTGGACATCGGCCACCAACGGGAACTCCGCCACCTCCTTCAGCGGGCGGGAAGGGATCCCGGCAGTATCCGCCTGCTCCGGTCGTTCGACCCGGCCGCTCCAGGCGACCTCGACGTCCCCGATCCTTACTACGGCGGCGGCTCCGGGTTTGACCGGGTGCTGAACATGATCGAAGCCTCGATGCCCGGCCTGCTCGGTTGGGTGCAGGAGAACCTCGAGACTCCTCAGCCGTTAGTCGTAGCGCCGGAAAGCGACTCCCGTCCGGATCCCTTGGCAGAAAGCGCCGGTCAAACTGCCTTGCGGTAGCGCCGGACGGCGATGGGAACAATCACCAACAGAATTCCCAGGCTCCAGGCAATCGACTTGAGCACCAGGGTGGTGGCGTCAGGCTGGCCGGGCAGATCGCCAATCATCAGCGCTCGCACCGCGGAAGCGGTGACCGAGACCGGTTGGTTCTCGGCAAAACCTTGGAGCCAGCCAGGCATGGTTGCCACCGGCACGAACGCCGAGGAGGCGAACACCAAAGGAGCCATGATCGGAAAGGCGGCCGCCTGGGCACTTTCCGGATCACCCACGGCCAGTCCGACCAAAGCGAACACCCACGACAGAGTAAAGGAGAAGAGCAGCACCACCAGAAGTCCGCCGATGAACTTCGCCATCGAAGTCTGGTAGTCGAAGCCCACCAGGAAGGCGACCCCGGCGATCAGCCCGACCACAAATACGTTACGGGCTAGATCAGCCATGGTCCGGCCGGCCAGCACGGCTGAGCGAGCCATTGGGAGTGACCGGAACCGCTCCAGCAGGCCGCTCTTGAGATCGGCCGCCATGCCGATGGCGGTCTGCAGCCCACCGAAGGTCACCGTCTGGACGAAGATGCCCGGGATCAGGTAATTGACATAGGAGCCGTTGGGCACCTGGATTGCCCCGCCCATGACGTAGCGGAAGAGCACGACGAAAATAACCGGCTGGATAAGCGTGAAAACCAGCAACTGGGGAACCCGGCGGATGGCAGTGAGATTGCGCCCGGCCACCGCCAGGCTGTCCCTCACCGCGCTCGAACGCCCCCGGGCAACCCGGCCACCGAACGCGGGAGCGTGGCTCACCTGCGCCCCCTAGCACCCGGCTCGCAGATCCCCTCAAGCAAGATCTTCACTGCAGCCTCGGCAAAATCACCCGGCCGCCCGTTCATCCTTTCGTCCCGGGTCAGCCCTGAACCGCTGGCCCGCGCGGCACCCATCAGAAGCGCCGTGACCTGTTCCGGAGGAAACGATCCATTGATCCGTCCGAACCGCTGTTCCAAGGTGAGGTAGCCGCTAAGCGGCGCGGTATCGACGTGATTTCCGTTACCGCTGCGATAGTACGCTTGAAGCGCTCGCGCCACCTCCAGCAGGTGGGCGTTCACCTCGCCGCTTCCTGCCTTGTAGGGCAGGGCAGCAAGCACTTGATCCAGTGCGGTGGCTGCTCCCGCCGGACCATTGTCCTCGAAGACCAGCGCTTCGTCACCACCTCTCGGCTCCGGTTCTACATCCTGGGACGTGTCGATCCACGCAGCCGTTGCGCCGGCAGCCTGGGCGATGGGAGTGGTGGAAGAGCCCGCTGCGCCCGCTTGATTGTTGCCGGATCGTGTGCCGGTGAGCGCCAGGAATACGTCGTCCAGGCTGGGATCGTGCACTGTGATCCCAACCGGGTGCATCCCGGCGGAATCGAGCGCTCGAAGGACCTTGGTGAGCACTGTCGGAGCGTCCGGGGTGGTCAGGCGCAAACGGCTCCCCTCCCGCTCTGGAGCGCCTTGGACCAGCCCGGCCAGCAGCGCTTGCGCCCGAACCGCTTGAGTTTCACCGGGCAAAGTAACCTCCACCACACTGGCTGACAGGCGTGACTTGAGGTTCGCCGCAGTGTCGTTGGCCACCAACTCTCCGGCGTTGACCACGGCGATACGGTCGGCCAGGACATCGGCCTCCTCCAGGTATTGCGTGGTCAAAAGGACGGTGCTTCCCTCGCCGACCAGTTCCCGGATCACCTGCCACAGTTCGGTGCGGCTCTGGATGTCCAGCCCGGTGGTCGGCTCGTCCAAAAAGATTACCGGTGGCTTGCCCACCAGCGCCGCCGCCACGTCCAGGCGCCGGCGCATCCCACCGGAGTAAGTCTTGATCGGGCGGTCGGCGGCCTTCACCAGGTCGAAGAGCTCCAACAACTCACCGGCCCGGGCCTTGGTGTACTTGCCGGGCAGCTGAGCCAGCTTCCCCACCAGCAGCAGATTCTCCCTGCCGGTCAGATTGGGGTCAACCGCAGCGTACTGACCCGCCAGGCCGATGAGGCGCCGGACCGCCTGGGGATTGCGTTGCACGTCGTACCCCAGAACCTCCGCCCGCCCTGCATCAGGCTTGATAATCGTGGAAAGTATGCGAACCGCAGTGGTCTTACCCGCGCCATTGGGTCCCAGCAGGCCGAAAACGGTACCTGCCGGCACCTGAAAGTCGATCCCCGCCAGCGCCTCCAACGAACCGTAACGCTTAACCAGCCCTTCAACTGCTATGGCAGGATCGTTCATGCCGGACATCGTCGCACAAATCGTTTTAGTGGTCAAATCATTTGATTATCCAATATTCCAGTAGTGCAATATTCAGCTTACTCGACTATTATTGCCGGCATGGAGGACCCCGCAGACTTCGACATCGCCGCCGAGGCGTGGCACCTGATGTCGCAGTTCGCTCAGCAACAGTTCCGGAGCAAGAGCCGCTCGGTGCACGACTTGGGCCTGACGCCCGGCCACACAAAAATTCTCATGACTTTGGAGCCGGGTGAGTCCAAGCCGATGGGCACCTGCGCCGGCGACGTGGGATGCGATGCCTCCACCGCAACCTGGCTGGTGGACCGTCTGGAGGAGCGGGCTCTGGTTGAACGAAAGCCCTCAACCACCGATCGGCGGGTAAAAGGAGTCGTTCTGACGCCCCGGGGTGCCGAGTTGCAGGCGCAGTTGCGGGCCGCTTACCAGGAACCGCCTCCGGCGCTGCTGGCGCTTGACCGGCCGAGCCTGGAGCAGTTGCTCAGCGGACTGCGTCGGCTAACATTGCCGGAGGGCCAAGTCGCCAAGGGATAAGCCGAGGCGGCGACAGTTGGTGAGCGGGATGCGGCAACTCCTGACCGGATGGTCAGTACCTGAGGAAGCTCTTGAAATCGTAGCCCTTCAACTTGCCCGCCCCATTCAAGAACTCCAGCTCGATCAAAAACACCAGCCCGACCACCCGGGCGCCCAGCCGCTCCACCAGCTCTGCCGCCGCTTGGGCGGTACCCCCGGTGGCCAAAACGTCATCTACCAGCAAAACGTTTTGACCGGGCAACAGCGCATCGCGGTGGATTTCCAGCACCGCCTCGTTGTACTCAAGGGCGTAGGAAGCCGCCTCAGCGGCCGAGGGCAATTTTCCGAACTTGCGAATCGGCACAAAACCGGCTCCCAACCGGTGGGCCACCGGTGCTGCGAAGATGAACCCGCGGGCTTCGATGCCACACACCATGTCGATCCGCTGAGAACCGAACGCTTCGGCAAAGCCCTCTACAACCTCGCCGAAAACGCCCGCATCGCCCAACAGCGGCGTGATGTCCTTGAAGTCAATCCCGGGCTTGGGAAAGTCAGCTACGCTGCGGATTCGCTCGCGCCACAGTGCCGGATTCAACAGCGCTCCATCGGGTAGCGGCCGCCGTGAAGGCAGTTCAACTAACGTTTGCCCTTGCGCCTGGCCCGTGACTGGTTCCTGCGGGGCTGGCTGCGGGGCGGACCCGGCCGCGGTTGCGCCGGGCGCCGGGGCGACGCCGGAACCGTTTGCTCTTCATCCTGCGCCTCGTAGGACTCGCCGTCATCGCCAAGCTCGTCGATATCGATCTCCAACTCTTCTTCGGAATCCAGATGAGCTTGCCGGCGAGTTTCGGAGGCCTCCGCTTGGCTCCGGCGGGCGCTGCGACTCTTGACCATGGCGAAGCGGGGCTCCTTCTCCTTCCAGACCGACAGCAGCGGAGTTGCCAGGAAGATGCTCGAGTACGCCCCCACCGCCACACCGACGAACAACGCCAGTGCCAGGTCCTTCAGCGTGTCTGCCCCCAGCAGCAGGCTTCCGATGAACAGCAGGCTGCCCACCGGAATCAACACCGTCAAGGAGGTGCTTAGCGAACGCATCAACACCTGGTTGCTAGCCTCGTTGGCAATCTCGGCAAATGTCTTGCGGGAGTTTGCCAGGTCAAACTGTTCCTCCCGCACCTTGTCGAACACCACGATGGTGTCGTAAAGAGAGAATCCCAGGATGGTCAGCGTTGCAATGACTGTTGCCGGCGACACCTCAAAGCCCACCAGCGCGTACACTCCCGCGGTGATCAACAGGTCGTGCAGCAAAGCAATGATACCGGCGGCGGCCATCTTCGGCTCCAGCCGCCAGGACATGTACAGAATAGTCAACAGTAAGAAAACGAACAGGCCGCGCAGTGCTTTGGCGGTGATGGTGGCACCCCACTTCTCCCCCACCGAGTCGACCGCGACTTCGGTTAGCTGAACCCCGGCAACCTCGGCAAGCCGGGCGCTGACCGCGTCTCGCTGCTCCGGAGTCAATGACTCGCCGGATTGCACTTGGACCAACGAACGCTCGGTGGTGCGGTCCCGGCTGATCTGCACCACCGGGTTCTCCAGGCCCGCTTCTTCCATAGCCTCGGCAACTTCGGAGACCTCCAACCCGGCCTCGGAGGGGGCCCGGTAGACGTTGCCTCCCTTGAAGTCAATGCCGTAGCTCAGACCGCGCACCCCCGGGATCAGGGCTACCGCGGAGATCAAGCACACCGCCGCGGAGAGCATGAACCACTTCTTGCGCCTACCGATAAAGTCGAAGCTGAACTCGCTGCGCTCGATCTTGCGCAGCAACCCTTCCTTCGCTCCGCCTTCCAGGGCGGTGCGCATGCCCAGGATCTTGTTCTCGGCGAAGAACTTGTTGCGAGCCAGCAGGGAGGCAACCGGCCAGGTGAGCAGATAGGTCATGGCCAGGTCGATCGCGGTGGCAATGCCCAGCGCCAGGGCAAAGCCCCGCACCGGGCCGACCGCCAGGAAGTAAAGGACGAAGGCAGCCAGGATGGTGACGGTGTTGGCGGTACGAACGGTCCGCCAGGCAGGCCAAAAGCCCCGGTCGATGGAGGCTCTCAGCGAACGGCCCTGATGGATTTCCTCTTTGATCCGCTCGAAGAACACGATGTACGAGTCGGCCGAGATTCCAATCGACACAATCAGCCCGGCAATGCCGGCAAGGGTGAGGCTCCAGCCGATCAGCTGGCCGAAGATCACTATCAGTCCATAGTTAATCGCTGCGAATACCAGCAACCCGAACCAGATCTGCAGGCCGAGAGTCCGGTAATAAACCAGCACATAGAGCATCACCAAAACCAGTCCTATGGCTCCGGCGATCACACCTGCCTTGAGCGAGTCACTGCCCAGCGTGGCGCTCACCGTGCGCACCTCAGACTGGGTCAGCTTGACCGGCAGCGCACCGGCGGTGAGCACCAAGGCCAAGTCCTTAGCCTCTTGTTCGGTGAAGCTGCCGGTGATCCGGGCGCTTCCCTGGGAGATTCCCTCGTTGCACACGATGTCTGAACCCATCGGCGGGGCCGAGTCAACCTGGCCGTCCAAAACGATGGCCATCTGCCGCCGGAAGCCCTCCTCGCAAGCAAGCCGCCCGGTCAGCTCCTGAAGCGCGCCGGCCCCAGTACGCCGAAAGTCCAGCAGCACCTCCCACGCACCCTCGGGGCTCAGCCGGGCGGTGCCTTTGCTGACCTGCTCGCCGGTGAGCTCCGCAGTAGCCAGCTGATACTTGTTGCCCTCCTCGTCAAGCAGGACCACCGCTTCTTCCGGGTTGTCACTGTCCGAAACCGCGATTGAGTCGAAGTCCTGCTCCGCCGAGTTGATGATCCGCTCGACCTGCCGGAACTGCAGCTGGGCGGTCTTGCCGATTAGCGAGAGCAGCCTCTGGGGGTCCTCGGTGCCGGGAAGCTGGATGAAAATGTTTGTGCTTGACTCGCGGGAGATCTCCGGTTCGGCCACCCCCGCCCGGTCCACCCGCCCGCGCAGAATGTCAACGGCCTTGTCCAGCAGATCGGACCGGGTGCCCTCGGGAGCGGTGAGTGTAACCGCTATGCCGCCTCGAAGATCCAGGCCGAGCCGGGGCGACAAACCGGTGATCAAGGGAAACGCAACAAGGCCAAGAGCAAGGCCTAGAACCAAACATGTGGTGACGATGTGACGGCGCGTTTGCTTCACGATGAACGACCCTAACCCATCAGGAGGAGGTGTCCGGCTCGTTCATCTTCTCCACCTCGGAGGCGGGCTCACCGGCCTGCTCAGCCGGCTCGTCGGCCTCCGCAGGGGCAACCTTCCGGCTTACCGCCTGCTTGGTGAGGCGGACCTCCACACCCTCGGCAACCTCCAGCCACACCTCATCCTTGTCCACCCGGTTGACGAATCCATAGATGCCTCCGACTGTGACCACTTCGTCGCCCGGCTCGATTGCCTTGAGAAGAGCCGAGTGCTCCTGAAGGCGCTTCTTCTGCGGCCGGACCAGGATGAAGTAGAAGACACCCATCAGCAGAGCCAGCATTATCAAGCTACCGAAGTCCATGCTCTTCCCCTCGGGTCGTGGTTGCTTCAAGCCTAACGCCGATCGACCGGTGCACACCACTAAGGCTCGCAGCCATCCGAGCCAACAAAATTGTCACATCGTTAAGACTTGCATGGACCAAGTCTCACCAGAGCCGGAAAGCCGCCCAGCAGAAGGAGCACCAACCATGCCGGATTCAACCTCCGACCCTTGGCTGGCCCGGCCGGGCGAGCCGTTTGACATCGCCTCCGTGGAAACCGGGGACACCCGGGGCGCTCCGGGGGGTGCAGAGCAAACCACTGCCGCGCTGGGAGCGCTGCGAGAGCAGCTGATCGACTTCCAGCAGCGCCTGTGGGCCGAGCACAAGCGGTCCCTGTTGGTGATCTTCCAGGCGATGGACACCGGAGGGAAGGACGGGGTCATCCGCCACGTCTTCTCCGGCATCAACCCCCAGGGGGTCCGGGTCACCTCGTTCAAGGCGCCTACCCCGGAAGAACTCGACCACGACTTTTTGTGGCGCATCCATCGCTTCGCGCCCGGCCGGGGCGAGATTGCGGTATTCAACCGGTCCCATTATGAAGATGTTGGCATAGTCAGAGTCCACAATCTGGTTCCCGAATATGTGTGGCGTGAGCGCTACGAACTAATCAGGGCGTTTGAGCGACAGTTGGAGCACGGGGGCACCGTGATCCGCAAGTTCTACCTGCACATATCCAAGCAGGAGCAGAAGAAGCGTTTGCAGGCTCGGTTGAACACGCCGACCAAGCGCTGGAAGTTCAACGCCGGCGATCTGGCAGAGCGCAGCTTCTGGGACCAATACCGGAGCGCCTACCAAGAGGCAATCGAGCAAACTACCACCCCGAGCGCCCCGTGGTACGTCATCCCGGCCGGACGAAAATGGTATCGAGACTGGGCGGTGGCAACGGTTCTGGCGCAGACCCTGACCGAGATGGACCCGCGCTACCCGGAGCCGCCTGATCTGGCAGGCGTCAAGATCGACTGAGAATCCGCACAACCGTACGGTGCCTGTGCCTAACCCATTCTGCGGAGCGCCCTTAGAGCAACCGACCCTCGTCTGCCACACCCAGGTGTTCGTAGGCGGGGGTGGTGGCCAGGCGGCCACGGGGCGTACGCACCATGAAGCCTTTCCTAAGCAGGTAGGGCTCGTAGACCTCTTCCAGCGTATTGGGCTCTTCGCCCACTGCCACCGCCAGGGTGCTCAAACCCACCGGCTGCCCCCGGAAACGGCGCACCAAAGCGGTCAGGATGGCCATGTCCACCTTGTCAAGGCCCTCGCCGTCGATCTCGAACAGGCACAGCGCATCCTGGGCAACTTCCAGGCCGATCCGGCCATCCGCACGCACCTCGGCGTAGTCGCGCACCCGGCGCAGCAACCGGTTGGCAATACGAGGGGTGCCCCGCGAGCGGCCCGCGATCTCCAGGGCCGCCGCTTGGGAGATCTCCACCTCCAGCAGGCGAGCAGAGCGCAGCACGATCTTCAGCAGATCGGCCGTTTCGTAGTAGTCCAGCCGGCCGACGAAGCCGAACCGGTCGCGAAGCGGCGAGGTGAGCATCCCGGTACGAGTGGTAGCCCCGATCAGCGTAAACGCCGGCAGATCCAGCCGGATTGACCGGGCGGCCGGCCCCTTGCCGATAACGATGTCCAGAGCGAAGTCCTCCATTGCCGGGTAGAGAATCTCCTCCACCGGGCGAGCGAGCCGGTGGATCTCGTCGATGAAAAATACGTCCCCCTCTTGAAGGTTGGTGAGGATGGCCGCCAGATCCCCTGCCCGCTCCAGCGCCGGACCAGAGGTGGACTTGAGACCCACCCCCAGTTCAGATGCCACGATGTTGGCCAGCGTGGTCTTGCCCAGACCTGGGCTGCCGGCGAACAGGATATGGTCGGCCGACTCTCCCCGGCCCTTGGCGGCGTCCAGAATGATCGACAGGTGTTCCTTGGTGGCGGGCTGACCTACGAAGTCCTCCAACCGGGCCGGGCGCAGGGAGCGCTCGAGCGCCAACTCCTCGTCTTTCTCCAGATTACTGATGACCCCCCGGCCGGCCTGGTCGTTCATACCCGTGAAAGTGAACGCAGGGCAGTCTTGACGATCTGTTGCACCTCAGCCTCCTCGTCCACCTGCTGGAGGACATCGGCCAGCTCACCGGCGGCATAGCCCAGCCCCAGCAACGCCTCCCGGGCCTCGGCCAGGTTAGATGCTCCCGTGCAGTGAGCGGCCGGCAACGCCCCCATCTGCGACTTGAGCTCCAAAATCATCCGTTCCGCACTGCGCTTGCCCACCCCGGTTACTGCACTCAGCGCAGCCACGTCCGAAGTGAGCACCGCCCGGCGCAAAGCGTCCGGCTTGAGCTGGCCGAGCACTGCCAGCGCGAGCTTCGGCCCCACCCCGGTGACCGAGTTGAGGCTGCGGAACAACTCCCGCTGCTCCATGTCGGCAAAGCCGTAAAGCGCCAAAGAGTCTTCCCGCACCACCATTTGGATGAGTAGCCGAACCTTCTGGCCCAGCTGCAAGCTTGCCAGGGTGGAGCCGGGAGCTTGGACCAGGTAGCCGACTCCGTGGACATCAACCTCCACCGCCCCCGGGCCGATCTCCGCCACCACGCCGGTGACCGAGGAGATCATCGAGCCGCCGCCAGAGCCTTCATCCGGGCATGACCCAGGTGAGTATAGGCAACTGCAACCGCGTCGGCTGCGTCCGCCGAATCCGGGTCCCCCAGACCGCTGACCAGCCGTTCGACCATGTACAGGACCTGCTGCTTGGTTGCCACCCCGTTGCCCACCACCGCCTGCTTGACCTGCAGCGGGGTGTATTCGTGAACCTCGAGTCCGGCGCGTGCGGCCGCAAGCAGGGCAATGCCGCTGGCTTGGATGGCCGGGACCGCCGAGGAGGCATTGGCACTGAAGAACAGGCGCTCCACTGCCACCACATCCGGAGACCAGCGCAGCACCACCTCGGCCAGTTGGTCATGCAGACTCTTCAACCGGACGGCCGTGGCCCCGCCGGCCGAGGTACGAAGGGTTCCGCACGCCAGCGCCGCGGGCATGCGCCCGCCCTGCTCAAGCACCCCAAAGCCCATCCGGGTGAGCCCCGGATCAATCCCCATCACCCTCATGCTCAAGATCTCCCCAATCGAACAGGTGTTTGGACGATAATAATCACCGGTGCCGGCGGAAGCGGGGATTTGTGCGGACAGAATCAGTACGGCCGGGCCGGTGGATGATCACTTTGGCCGGTGCCGCCTGCCTGTGGGCGGCAGTTCTTCTGAGCTCGCGCTACAAAGTCCCCTACGTAGTGTCGCTGACCCTTTCCGGGCTGGTGTTCATTGGACTTGTCGCCGGGAGAGCCTGGTGGCCCGGTCGCCGGCTGCGGGCCTTACGGCTTGCGCAAGTGGATGAAATGTCTGGCCGGGATTTCGAGGCCTATCTGGCTGCAGTGCTGGCCGGCCGGGGCTACGAGGTCACCGCAACCGCAGCCACCGGGGACCTCGGGGTGGACTTGATAGCCAGGAGCAGTGGCAACGCCCTGGCCATCCAGGTTAAGCGTTCCTCCCGGCCGGTCTCCCGGCGGGCGGTGAGCGACGCGGTGGCCGGCGCGGAACACTACGGGTGCACCGGGTCAATGGTTGTCACCAACTTTTACTTCACACCGGGGGCTCAGGTGCTGGCTGCCTCCACCGGCTGCGCCTTGGTGGACCGGGATGAGTTGGCTCAGTGGATTCGCCGGTTCGCCCGCCAAGGCCATCAGGCGTTTAGTTCCTCCATGAGATCCTCAGGAATGTCGAAGTTGGAGTAGACCTCCTGAACATCGTCCGAGTCGTCCAACGCTTCCAGCAGCTTGAGGACCTTCTCCGACCCCTCTCGGTCCAAAACGATTGTGGAACTGGGCTCCATCGATATCCGGGCATCCTCGGGAGTGATCTGCGCTTCGGCAAGTGCGGTACGCAGCTCCTGCAGGTCTGTCGGGGCGCATTCAACGGTCCAGTAGGCACCGTCCCGGGCGATGTCCTGCGCTCCACCATCCAGGGCCACGGTCATCAGATCCTCTTCTGACACCTGATCGGCCGGGATGACCACAATTGCCTTCTTGGTGAACATCCAGGCCACCGAGCCGGGCTCCGCCATAGTCCCGCCGTTCTTGGTGAAGACCCGGCGCACGTCGGCGGCGGCCCGGTTGCGGTTGTCGGTCATCACTTCAAGCAGCACCGCCACTCCACCCGGCGCGTAGCCCTCGTACACCAGTGTTTCGTACCTGACGCCTTCCATCTCCCCGGTGCCCCGCTTAATCGCCCGATCAATGGTGTCGCTGGGAACACTGACCGCCCGGGCGCGAGAGATCGCATCGGCCAGCGTCGGGTTGGCGTCAGCATTTCCTCCGCCCTCACGGGACGCCACTTCGATCATGCGCAGCGTCTTGGCGAACATCTTGCCCCGCCGGGCGTCTTTTACCGCCTTTTGGTGTTTGGTGGTTGCCCACTTCGAATGACCGCTCATCTAGCCGGTCCCCTTGCACATCTGTTCGACGAAGTACCTGTGTATCCGAACCTCCCCGGACAGCTCGGGATGAAACGTTGCGGCTAGCAAGGACCCGTAGCGCACCAGAACCGGCCGGTCGGCCCAACAAGCCATCACCTCCGCATCCCCGGGGTCCGCGATAACCGGTGCCCGGATAAATACGCCCTTAAGCGTTGCTCCCAACTCCGGCACGTCGACATCCGCCTCGAACGACTCCTGCTGGCGGCCGTATGCGTTGCGCACGATCCGCACCGGCAATACCCCAAGGCTTCGCTCCCCGTCAGAAACTTGATCCGCCAAAACTATCGCCCCGGCGCACGTCCCGAACACCGGCATACCGCCGGCTATCCGTTTGACCAGCGCGTCGCGCAGTTCGAACCGGTCGACCAACTTGAGCATTGTCGTCGACTCCCCGCCCGGGATGATCAGCGCAGCTACATCTTCCAGCTCCTCGCAAGATCGCACCTCGACCGCCTGCGATCCAATGGAGCGCAACATCGCCAGGTGCTCGGCAAAATCGCCCTGCAGGGCGAGGACTCCGACTCTTACCGCTACCACCCTCTCGGTGCCAGGCGCTGCTCGGCGGGAAGGTCCCTAAGATCGGTGCCCCGCATCGGCTCGCCTAGCCCACGGGAAACCTTGGCCAGCACGTCCGGGTCGTTGAAGTAGGTGGTGGCTTCTACCACCGCACGGGCGGTCCGGGCAGGGTCTTCGCTCTTGAAAATCCCCGAACCTACGAAGACTCCCTCCGCCCCCAACTGCATCACCAACGAGGCATCGGCCGGCGTGGCCACGCCACCGGCGCAGAACAGCACCACCGGCAGGCGGCCGGTCTCGGCTACCTCCTTGACCAGATCGTACGGAGCCCCCAAGTTGCGAGCGTGAGTCATCAGTTGCTCGGGGGGGACCACGCTCAGGCGGCGGATCTCATCGGTGATCGAGCGCAGGTGACGTACCGCTTCCACCACGTTTCCGGTGCCCGCCTCGCCTTTGGAGCGGATCATCGCAGCACCTTCACCAATCCGCCGCAGCGCTTCTCCAAGATCGGTCGCCCCACAAACGAACGGGATGGTGTAGTTCCATTTGTCGATATGGAACGCCTCGTCCGCCGGGGTCAGGACCTCCGATTCGTCGATGAAATCCACCCCCAACGCCTGCAGGATCTGCGCCTCAGCGAAATGGCCGATCCGGGCCTTGGCCATAACCGGAACAGTAACTGCGGCCATGATCTCAGAAACCCTGTTCGGATCCACCATCCGGGCAACGCCGCCCTCCTTACGGATATCGGCCGGCACCCGCTCCAGCGCCATGACTGCGCACGCCCCGGCGTCCTCGGCAATCCGCGCCTCCTCCGGCGTGGTGACGTCCATGATCACGCCGCCCTTGAGCATCTCCGCAAGACCCCGCTTGACGCGGGGGGTTCCCCGTTCGACCAATTCCCACACCGTTCTCTAGAACTGCTACTTGAATCTGGTGGCCATGTTGGGGGATGCTGATCCCGCAGGCGGCACACTACACAGGTTAACTCGCGTGGTCGACCTTGGGGGGCGCCACGGCCCAGCGCTACAGACGGCTACTGGACGCTGACCTGCCGGTCCGAAGGAACCAAGTGGAACCAGGTGCTGCCCGGAGCTAGTTTGATCGGCTGCCCGGCACTATCGGTGAAAGTGGTCTTGGCCCCCACGCTGGGCCTGTTCCAGGTTCCGGTGACTGCAATGCCACCCCGAAGAACTGTCAACTCACCGCTGCCCGTAACGGAGGTGTCTTGGGTAAGCGTTCCGGAGGCGTCTCGCACGGTGCCCGGCGTGATCACGACCTTCATGACCACCACGTTGACCACGCTGACCGGCTCACCGGAGACCACTTTGTGCTGCGCGTCCCCATGGAATCGCTGGTAGGCCTTCGTGGCCGGGTCGTAGGTGAAGCGGACACTGTTCGTATTTGAATAGGAGAAACTGACCGAGGTACCGGCGGGTGCAGCGGGGCTGGCCGCCGGAGCGGTGGCGTCGGCAGACGGAGAGGGGCCGGGCGACGGCGGGTTGAGCAACGCCTCGTCAAACTCGAAACCCGGCTCGGGCGGTGCGGCGGCGGCTGCGGCCGCCTCCAAGCTCCGCAACCTTGCAGTACTGCTGAACAAGTCGAAGGGGGCCTTGCGGGAGGACTCCCTGGTGTAGGCGTCGCCGTTCGATCCGTGCTTCAGGTCCACGACGCCTTCAGTAGAGGCCACCTTCTGCAACACCTGGGAATTGGCACCCGAGTAGGCGAACAGGGCGGGCGCGTACTCTTGGAGGATGTCCGGATCGGCGGTGCGGGCACTGCGGATCGGCCCGACGCTGTCGGTATCGCCGCAGTGGAAAATAGTCAAGAAGCGAGTGAGGCCGCCTTCACTGAGTTCCTCGTAAACCACGTCTGCTTGGAGCAATCCGGCCTGGGGACGGGCCGGGGGTGCATTGTCGATCTTTACCGCCAGAGCCGGACGTTGCTCGTCGAAGTCGCCCGGGGCTTCCAGGCCGGTGAGCGGGCAAAGGATAGGCTCTGCTGGGGTTGGCGATTCTGCCTGAGCCTGCGGGGCCGAGTCCGGATCCTCCTGGGTGCCGCCGCAGGCGGATAGCAGGAGCGCGAGGAGCAGGACACTCAGGCAACGTCGCATTGCCAAGAAGATAGCACGGGCACCTCGGACGTTGCCCGGCTAGGGTTGACCGCCGGCCGCCCGGTAGCAATCGACAACACGTCCTACCAGTGTGCTCCAATCCAGTTCCGCCGCCCGGATCTTGCCCGAAGCAACCAGGCTAGCCGCCCGGATCGGGTCGCACAAAACCGAGTCGATCGCCCGCGCGGTTGCCTGCGGGTCCCCCGCCGGAGCGTGCAGCGCCGCCCCGGCTGCTGCGGCAACATAGCCCTCAATGTCCGAGCACACCACCGGTAGGCCCGCTGCCATGGCCTCGACGAGCACTATGCCGAAGGACTCCCCTCCCAGCGAGGGAGCGCAGAAAACGTCGGCTGAGGCCAGCACCCGAGGGAGCTCCTTCTCGCCCACCGGACCGAGCGCTCTTACCCAACCGGGCACGTTGCCCGGTCCCGGCCCGACCACCACCAGGTTGATCGTTCGCTCACGGCGCAAGATCTCGACCGCCTCGACTACCACCGGCAGGCCCTTGCGAGGCTCCGGGCGCCCAACGAACACCACCATCGGCTTGAGCCCAAGCAGCGATTCAAGCGGCACTGCCGAGCCAAATCGCTCCTTGACGATGCCGTTGGGAATCATGGTGTAATCGCCGGGAAAGTAGGTCGAAACCAAGCGCCTGGCCGCCTCCGAGACGGCAATCTTCCGCCCGATCCGGTTCATCGGACGGCAAAGGGCCGGCCGGGCGAACCGGTAGGCCACGCTCCGCTCAGCCGAAGCGTGAAAGGTTGCTACAACCGGCATCTGGGCCTGTAGCAGCGCCAGCAGCGACACACTGGGGCTGGCCGGCTCGTGAAGGTGGAGCAGGTCCAGGTCGCCCCGGCCCAAGCGCTGCTTCAGCCGCCGGGCGGCGCCCGGAGAAAAGCACAACCGGGCTACCGAGCCGTTGTAGGGGATCCCGACCGTCCGCCCGGCGACGAATATCTCCGGCTCGGCGTGGGTAGCCGGAGCGATGATCTCCACTTCGATGCCGCAATTGCGCAACGCGTCGGCCAATCCGAGAATGTGGCTGCGTACGCCGCCGGGGAACGACCAGTCATACGGGCAGACGATTCCGACCTTCATCCCTCAGCATTGCCATCGCCGGGCGGTGCCAGCTCTGGGGGTGTGGCTGACTCGGCGGGGGCCTGCTCGAGGGGCGGGGCCAGCTCTGGGGGTGTGGCTGACTCGGCGGGGGCCTGCTCGAGGGGCGGGGCCAACTCGGCGGGTGCGGGCCCGGCCGTACCTTCCCGGCCCCTTGGCCGCAGATGCGGCTCGTCGGACGGCCAGTTCGTACTGAACAGGTGCCATTGCTCCGGAGCCGTGCGTACCAACTTCTCCAGGGCGAGGGCGGTGACCTGGGCAACCGAGGCTACGTCGACAGCATGCTTCCCGGTCAACTCGTACGGCACCCGCTCGAACGAGATGCGATAGCGTTCGCCGTGACGGGTGATCGCCGCAGCTATCAGCGGTACCTTCTTTTGCACCAGGAGCAAAGTTGGCGAGGCCGGGAATGTCGTACGCTCGCCGAAGAACTCGACCCAGATCCCTCGCCGACCCAGATCCCGGTCGGACACCAAGGCTACCGCGCCGCCGTCGTCGAGCACCTCGCCCAAGCGCTCCCGCACCGATCGGCCGTTACGCGCGGGCAGGACATTCAAGCCGTGCCGCTCCCGGATCCGGGCAAACCAATCGAACAGGGCTTTAGGACGCAGGACCTCGGCGACGGTGGTGAAGCGCCATCCCTTCGCCCCAACCCATGCCACCCCCAAATCGTAAAAACCCAGATGCGGAGTAATCACCAGGATCCCCTGGCCTTCTCCGAGCGCAGCTTCGAACACCTCAAGGGAGTCGCCGACCGGGTCGACCATCGCCAGAAGCTGGTCCTTGGAGTAACGGCCGAGCCGGAAGGTCTCCAGCCAGTACTCGGCGTAGGAACGAAAGGCAGCCCTGACGATCTGGTCGAGACCATCCGTGCCCACCACCCGAGAAAGATTGCGCTCCACCACGCTCCGTTTTCCGTGAGCGTACTTGTAGGCCAAGGCTGCGCCAACTTTAGCCAAGCGGTCTCCCAAGCCGAGGGGAATCTTCTCGGCCAACCAGGCAGCGGCCCGGTAGGCATAGTAAACCGCAGCCGGCCCGGGGCCATCGGCGAACGGGCTGCTCACGCCGGGGCGGCCTGGTGCCACACGTGGACGAACCGCTGCACCAGCGTTACCAGCGACAGGACGCAAAGCAGCGCCAAAGCCGGCACCAGCAGATCGGACAACAGCCCCAGCGCCACAATGATCACCCGCTCGGGGCGCTCGGCGATGCCTACACGGCATTCGTACCCCAGGCCCTCCGCTCGAGCCCGAACGTAGGAGACCATGAAACCGAGGATGAGCGCCCCCAAAGCCAGGCCAATCCCCCAGGTGGACCGGTCATCCCGCAGCACTGAGAGGACCTGTTCCTGCGGCGATCCAACAGTGACCACCCAAGTCGCGCTCATGCTGGCGAAGCGCCAGAGGACTCCGGTGAACATCGCTGCGTCGGAAAGCCGGTCCAGAGTCGAATCCAAAAAGGCACCTCGTTTGGATCCGGTCCCGGAAACCCGGGCAACTGCACCGTCGAGACTGTCGAACAGCGCCCCGGCAAGCAGAACAATGCCGGCGGTTACATGTGGTCCGGCGGCAATAACCCACGCCGACGCCAGCGTCACCAGGAATCCCGCCACGGTCAGTGAGTTGGCGCTCAGCCCTATCCGGGCCAGCCCTGCGGCAATAGGCAAGATGACGCGCTTGAACGTAGCACCCAGCAGTTTCTCGAGCATGCTTGAAGCATATCCAGCGGGAGGCTTTAGCCCCCCCCCCCCGGCTTCGCCGCTCCCCCTTGGTTGCTCGGTGGAGGGATTTCCCCCGCTTCGCGCCCACTCGTACCCGTTCAAAAGCGCAGTTTCAAAAGTGCCCCGGATCGAGTTGTTTGTTAAGGGGAAATATAGAATGCGTTCATGAAAACCTATGCTCCCGAGAAGATTCGAAACGTGGTTCTGCTGGGACACCAAGGTTCAGGCAAGACCAGTCTTGCCGAAGCGCTTTTATTCGTAAGCGGGACCACCACCCGGATGGGTTCTATCGCCGAGGGCAACACGGTTTGCGACTTCGAGCCCGAAGAGGTGCGCAAGAGCCTCTCGGTATCGCTGGCCATGGCCCCGTTCGATTGGAAGGGTCACAAGATCAACCTGCTGGATGCCCCCGGCTATGCCGACTTCATCGGCGAGGCGCAGGCAGCGCTCAGAGTAGCCGACGCTGCGGTGCTGGTCATCTCAGCCGTCGACGGTGTCCAGGTCCAGCACGAGGCGCTGTGGCGGCTGGCCAAGGCTGCCGGAATTCCCCGGTTCGTCTTCGTCAACAAGCTGGACCGGGAGCGTGCCGACTTTCATTCCGTCATCGCCCAGCTAACCGACCGGCTCGGATCGGGCTTTGCTCCGGTAGACCTGCCTTTGGGAGAGGAGGCGCAGTTCCACGGGATCGTGGAGGTGCTGACTGAGAAGGCCATCCGCTACGACGCCTCGGGAATGCCGGCGGGCGAGGAGGACATGCCGCCCGACCTGGCCGCCGAGGTCAAAGAACTGCACACCAAGATCGTGGAGTCGGTGGCCGAGAGCGACGACGACTTGCTAGAGCGCTACCTGAATGGCGACGAACTCACGCACTCCGAGGTCGCCCGAGGCCTGCACCAAGGGGTATGCGACGGGAACATCTTCCCGGTGCTGGTAGGTTCGGCAACCAAATTGATCGGGCTGGACCGGCTGTGCGACGACCTGGTGGAGATGGCCCCCTCGCCGGTGGAGCGGGGCACTGCGGTGGGCGCCAAGCCGGGCACCGACGAGCAGCTCGAGCGCAGGATCTCACCCGACGAGCACGTCTCCGCGTTCGTTTTCAAGACCATCTCCGACCCCTACGTCGGCCGGATCAGCCTGTTTAAGGTCATGTCGGGCCGGCTCCGTCCCGACACCACCCTGCACAACTTCTCTACCGGCAGCGATGAGCGGGTGGCCCACCTGAGCGCGATGCGAGGCAAACACCAAGAACCGCTCACCGAGGTTCCGGCGGGCGACATTGTCGCGGTGGCCAAGCTCGCCCACACCCACAGCGGGGACACCCTGGCCGAGAAGAGCCATCCCATCGCCTATGCCCGGTTGGAGCCCCCAGACCGGGTCTACGCCATCGCGATCGCTCCTAAAACCAAGGGGGACGACGACAAGCTCATGACCGCACTCTCCCGCATCCAGGAGGAAGACCCGTCTTTGCTGGTCGAGCGCAACGCCGAAACCCATCAAACTCTGCTCTGGGGCACTGGCGATGCTCACCTGGACATCACAGTGGAACGGCTGGGGCGCAAGTATTCGGTGGAGGTTGAAGAACTCCCGCTGCGCATTCCCTACCGGGAAACCGTCACCAGCACCGGCAAGGCAGTCGGCCGCCACGTCAAGCAAAGCGGGGGCCACGGGCAGTACGCGGTGTGCAATCTGGAGATCGAGCCCCTGGAGCGGGGCGCCGGCTTTGAGTACGTCAACAAAATCTTCGGTGGGGCCATCCCCACCCAATTCGTACCCTCGGTGGAAAAGGGTATCCAAAAGACGATGGTCGATGGCGCCGTGGCCGGCTACCCGGTGGTCGACGTGCGCGTGACCCTGGTGGACGGTAAATTCCACGCGGTCGACTCTTCCGACATGGCCTTCCAGATCGCCGGGGCAATCGGATTCAAGGAGGCCATCGCCAACGCCGGGGTGGCCCTGCTGGAGCCGGTGATGGACCTGGAGGTCATGGTCCCGGAGTCCTTCCTGGGCGACGTCATGGGGGACCTCAACTCCAAGCGTGGACGAATTCAGGGCACCGACGCAGTGGGTAGCAACCGCCAACTGGTTAAGGCGAAGGCGCCGATGGCAGAGATCGCACGCTACGCGATTGACCTGCGCTCCATGACCGGCGGCCAGGGCACCTTCCGGTCAAGCTTCTCCCATTACGAGCAGGTGCCGCCGCACCTTGCGGACCGGATCATCGCCGACGCGAAGGCGGCCAAGGACGGCAAGTAAGCCCCGGCCGGCGACCGCTCGGCTGATGCTGTGGCGGGGGTTGACTAAAAGCTGCCCGGTTTGCGGCAGCCGGGGGCTGTTTCGCAGCTGGTTCGAATTAAAGTCGCATTGTCCCGGCTGCGCTCACCAGTTCTCCCAGGAGGAGGGTTTCTACATCGGGGCGTTCGCCTTAAACATTGTGATCGCCGAAGGACTCCTGCTGCTGTGCATCGGTACATACATCGTCATCTCGGCAGGCAACCCGTCGGTGGATTTGCCGGTTGGGCCGTTTGCCCTGGCCGCGGTCTTGGCAGCCGTTGCCGGGCCGATCATCTTCTACCCGTTCTCAAGAACCCTGTGGATCGCGATCGACCTGATTGTACGCAGGTCGAGGAATCTGAGCTGACGCCGTGGGAACTCAGTTGATCAGTGTGACAGAGGTAGTTCCGTCAGTACCCTGGGTACCTCCGTCGCCCTTCTTTCCCGAAGTCCCGGGTTCTTTCGACTGGCCGGAGGCCCCGTCAGGGGCGGGCTTGCCCTCTACGGACTTGGGCGACGCGGTGGCGCCCGGACGAGGTGCAGGGGGCCGGACCGATGGGGTAGGGCTGGGTTTGGGAGTCTGGCCCGCTGCGCTGGCACCGTCTTGCGGCCCGCCCACGTTTACGTCGGGGACAATCAGATCGCCCGGCTGACTTGCGCGCGGCGCCCCTGTTGGCGAGGAACCTGTTGAAGGGGCAGCGGTTGTTCGCCCGGCTGTGGTAGCTGCCCTCCGGGCTTGGGTGCCGCCGGAGGTGGAGCCGGTACCGGTGTCGGGTGAATCCGCAGTGAGCGTGGGCGAGGGGGTCGGCGCCGGTTCGGCGCTGGCACCCTCCTGGAAGTAGAACGCACCCTTCATGCCCGATTGGACGTGGAAGGTGCAGATGAACTCAACCACCCCGCTGTCCGGGAGCTTCAGCTGAGCTTCCAGAGTTCCGCCCGGAGCCACCCGATGGTCCACCTGGAGCGACCCTATCGTGAAGGTGTGCTCCGCCTGACCGTTGTTGGTCAGGGAGAAGGTTACGTTGGTGCCGGGCAGTGTCTTTACGAAGGTAGGGCTGAAGAAAAAGTCGTTGATGTCGAACTCGACTGCGATGTTGTTTCCGACTCCACTGAAGTCTTTAACCCCCTGGTTATTGACCGATCCGCTGAGCTGAACCGGGACCGCGGGAGCGGTGGGGCTGGGAGTCAAGCTGTCCACCGAGATCGGGTCGGGGGATTCGACGGCGACCGGCTCATTATTCGGGCACCCCGTGAGCAGCAGGCAGGTGGCTAACCCGGCAAGAAAAGTCTTCTTCAATTCGGCTCCTCCTCCGCTACGGTAAGACGCCCGGCTGGCTTGCCCGGCCAGATCCCCGCCAGATCCCCGGCCAGATCCCGGCCAGATCCCGGCCAGATCCCAGCTGGCTTGCCCGGCAAATCATAGCCGTCCCAGCCCGATCGCCGCGCCGGCGGTTGCACCGGGCGGATGCGCGCCCTTCAGGCACCTTTGCACTTCGGTGCCTCAGCCGGGTGCGACTGCCCTGGTTTCGGCCTCCCGGCGAATCTGGTCAGCAAACTCCTCCAACGGTACGCCACGCCGTTCCTGGCCCCCTCTGGGCTTTACCGACAGGGTCTGCGTCTCGGCCTCCTTGTCGCCCACCACCAGCATGTAGGGAACCTTCGAGGTCTGGGCCTTGCGCACCCGGTTGCCCAGCGTCTGGTCGGCCTCGTCGACACTTGCCCTGATCCCCCCCTGCTTCAGGCACGTAGCCACGGCCCGTGCGTACTCATGGTGCCGGTCGGCTATAGGGATGATCGTCGCCTGTTCCGGCGCCAGCCAGGTCGGGAAGGCGCCCCCGTAGTGCTCCAGCAAGATCGCGAAGAACCGTTCCACCGATCCGAACAGCGCCCGGTGGATCATCGACGGCTGCCTGCGGCTGCCGTCCTCGGCGATGTACTCCATGCCGAAACGTTGGGGAAGCTGGAAGTCGACCTGCAGTGTAGATATCTGCCAGCGCCGGTTGAGCGCGTCCTTAACATGCACATCAATCTTGGGCGCGTAGAACGCCCCTTCGCCCTCGGCCACCCGGTAGGGCAGGCCCACCTTGAGCAGAGCTTGATGGAGCAACTTGGTTGCTTCGTCCCACTCGCCCGGGTCTCCGACAAACTTCTCCGGCCTGGTGGCCAACTCCGCCTCGAACTCGGTGAGCCCGAACGTTTTCAGGACCATCAAGACGAAGTCCAGCAGGCGGGCCAGCTCTTCACCCATCTGATCTTTGGTGCAAAAGATGTGGGCGTCGTCCTGGGTGAATCCCCGGACCCGGGTCAACCCGTGCAGCACGCCGGAGCGCTCGAAGCGGTAGACGGTACCGAACTCGAACAAGCGCAGCGGCAACTCCCGGTAGCTGCGAGTGCGGGACTTGTAGATCAGGATATGCATCGGGCAGTTCATGGGTTTGGGGTAGTAGGTGGCCCCCTCCAGCTCCATCGGTGGGTACATGCCGTCCTTGTACCAGCCCAAATGGCCCGAGATCTCGAACAGGGTGTCTTTCGCCAGGTGCGGGGTGACCACAAACTCGTAGCCGGCCTTCTCATGCTCGAGCTTGGCGTAGTCCTCCATGATCTTGCGGATCAGACCACCCCGGGGGTGGAACACTGCCAAGCCACCGCCGATTTCCGGCGGGAAGTGGAACAGGTCCATCTCCGGACCGAGCTTGCGATGGTCCCGCTTGTGGGCTTCCTCCAACCGCCACAGATACTCCTCCAGGGCCTTGGGAGTCTCCCAGGCGGTGCCGTAGATGCGCTGGAGCATCTGGCGCTTCTCGTCGCCCCGCCAGTAGGCGCCGGAACTGCGGGTGAGTTTGAACGCCCGGATCCGGCCGGTGGAGGGAAGGTGGGGGCCGCGGCACAGATCCACGAACCGGTCGGCGTTGCGGTAGATGGACACCTCGTTGCCCGAGACCCCCTGCTCGCCAGCCTCGGGATCCATCTCGTTGATCCACTCGAGCTTGAAAGGCTGCTCCTTAAACAGCTCAGCTGCCTCAGCCAGCGAGATCTCCTGCCGGGTGTAGGGCTGGTCCTGCTGGATGATGTCGGCCATCTTGCCTTCGATCATCTCCAGGTCCTCCGGGGTAAACGGGCGGCCGATGTCGAAGTCGTAGTAGAAGCCGTCTTCAATCGGCGGGCCCCCGGCATACTTGGCGCCGGGCCAGAGCGAAAGAACCGCCTGAGCCAGCACGTGGGCGGCCGAGTGGCGCAGGATCTGCCGCCCGAGGTCGTCTTTTTGCAGCAACACATGAGATTCGCCTTCGGGCGGGCGGGACAGATCCACCTGGGAGCCGTCGGGCAGCAGGTAGGCGACCGCGTCTTTACGCCGTGGGTCACTCATATATCGTCATCATGCCATGCCCTCACCACTGGTCGACCTTGTGCACTCCATGATCGACAAGCGCGGTCCTTTGCCCTTCGACGAGTTCATGGACCTGGCTCTGTACAGCGACCCCCATGGTTACTACCGGTCGCACGTACCCGGTCGGGACGCCGATTACCGCACCTCTCCGTCGCTCACTTCTCTCTTCGGCCGGTTGGTGCTTGCCCGGCTGCAGCTGATGTGGGAGGAACTCGGCCGCCCGGAGTCGTTCGAGGTTGTGGAGGTGGGTGCCGGCGGCGCCGACCTTGCCGCAACAGTGCTTAAAGCCGCAACTGGAGAGTTCGCCGGGGCGCTGCGCTGGACTCTGGTGGAGCCCCTGGCAACGGTCGCAGCCTTCCAGCAGGCCCAACTGGCCGGCGAGCAGTCCCGCACCCGCTGGGTGCCCGGCCTGGCGGAGCTTAGCCCGGTGGTGGGAGTGGTGCTTGCTCACGAGGTGCTCGACAATTTCCCGGTTCGGGTCTTCCAGGTAGAGGAGCAAGGGATCGAGGAAGTTCGGGTCGGATGGGATGGCCGGCGGCTGGTCGAAGTACTGACCGAACCGGTTGCCTGGGACCCCCCCGCCGACATGGTCCTGGAGGTCCTGGAGCCGGGCGACCGGTTCGAGCGGATCTGTGGGCTGGAGCAATGGACCTGCTCGGCATCTCGAGCCCTGGAGAAGGGGTTTCTGGTGGTGGTCGACTACGGCGACCTGGAGCCCGACGTCTGGGAGAAAAGGCCGGCAGGCTCGCTGGTGACCTACCGAGACGGCCGGTTGGGGATCGACCCCCTGCTGAACCCGGGCGAAACCGACATCACGGCCCACGTAAACTTCTCCGAACTGGATCGGGCCGCTGGGAGGGCTGGCTTCTCGCCGGGCGAGTGCACCCGGCAGCGCGATTGGCTGGTGAAGGCAGGCCATTCCCGGTTGGTCAACGAACTCAAGAGAGCGGAGGCTATCGCCCGTTGGGAGGGCCGCCACGCGGATTGGGTAGGCCTGATCGCCGAGCGAAGCCGGTTCGAAAGCCTTACCGCCAGGGGTGGCTTGGGCGACCATCTGGTATTCACCGCTCGACGTTTGCCCTAAGGGCCCGAGCTCACAGGCTCCACTCCAGGACCGCCGCGCACACCGATTCGCCGATCCTTCCCGGACGCTCGCCGATTCCAAATGCTGATGATGAGTCGCCGCGGGGATCCACCTCAACGACTTTGGCCCCTGGCTTAACCGGCACCGCGTCGCGCACCAGGCCCCGCAAAATACCAGCCAGGGGAGCAGCTAAAGCCTGGGGGCCAATCTGCGCAACCACCTCGGCCTTCTGTACCCGATCACCGATCCGCCGGGTGGTGCGAAACACCCCCTCCAGCTGAGCGTAAACAAACCGTTCCCGGGCGTGTCCGTCGAACGAGCGCGGTTCTCCAGCCAGCTGCCGGGTCTCCCCGGATTTCAAGATTTCTCCCAAATGATCCCCCCACTGCGTCTCGACCACCCAATGGGTGTGCTCCCCCGCCCGGAAGTTGGGCCCGAGCCCGACAGTAAGCTCAGCCAGCCCGGTCTGTATTTCGGGCACCGAGCGCTTGCGCATCCGGCCATCCACCAGGACCGCCGGGGCGGCATGCGTTATCACGTCGAAGAACCCGGCCGAGGTCACGGCAAGGGCCGAGCGGTCGGCCAAGGCCTTTTCCAGCTCAGCCAACCTGTCGAACCGGCGAGCGATGAGACCGGCCAGTAAGCACTCACCGTCGAAAAAGGCATCGGCGAACGCCATACCCCGGCGGGGGGCGGCCGGCAGAGGATCGTCGTGCAAGACAACGGGGAAGCCCGCTGTGAACAGCCGGTGGGCAACCGCCGAGCCCACATCGCCACAGCCACGCACCACAACTACAGGAAGCGCCGGATCGGTCATGGATCCGGCGCTTCCTGGTGAACTACCGGTGTTCTAGGCTTCAGCTGCCGCGGGCAGGTAGCCCTCGATTTCCCGTTTGATCGCACTGGCCGGTCGGGCACCGACCACCCTGGTCTTCTCGGCGCCGTCGGCGAACAGGATCAGCGACGGAATGGACATTACGCCGTAGTTGCCGGTGACCACCGGGTTGGTGTCGATGTCGAGCTTCATAACCTTCATCCGTCCCTCTAACTCCGAGGCCAGCTTGTCAACCTCGCCGGCCACCACCCGGCACGGACCGCACCACTCCGCCCAGAAGTCGACCAGGACGGGGACGTCGGAGTCCAAAACCGCTGCCTGGAAATCAACATCGGTAACTGCCTTGACATTGGACATTCTTCTGGATAGACCCGGCTGCTACGCCTCCGTCTGCTGGATATCAGGCGGGGAGTCCTGGGCCTTCCTCCTCTCTGGTTATCTAAAAGGCGATACGGCACGAGTTTATTCCACTCGAGGGGTCTCGCCGAACCTGACGCACAGGAAGCCGGGGTGATTCCGAGGAAGAATTCGAAGTGGAGCTTGGACCCAGCCTAATGGTCGGTCCATCCCAACCCAGCATTCCCGCCCGCAGGCCGGCGACGGCAGGGCGCCGGGCTGGTGGAAAGGTTTATCAGTGGTGGTAGACTTCTGTCCGTGAGCCTGAACATCAAGAACGCCGAGACCGAGCGGATCGCCAAGCAGCTCGCCGCCGCCACCGGCGAGAACGTCACCACCGCAGTCACGGTAGCCGTCAGGGAACGGCTGGAGCGTATCTTGTCTGCCGGGGAGTTGATAGCAAAAGATCGTCTGGCGCGCATACAGGAGATCGCAGCCGACGCGGCGGGCCGCTGGCGTGAGCCGTACCGCTCCGCCGACCACGCCGACCTGCTCTACGACGAAGACGGGTTGCCCCGGTGATCGTGGATACCTCGGCCATCATCGCGATCCTGCGCGGCGAGGAGGATGCCGGGTTGTACATGGAGGCGCTCGCAAGTGCCAACGAGGTCCGGATATCGGCTGCCACCTTGGTTGAGACGGCGGTGGTTGTGGATTCTGGCCGCGACCCCGTTCTCAGCGGCCGGCTGGACGACCTGCTGGATGCTGTCGCGATGGCGATCGAACCTTTCACCGACAAACACGCCGGCATCGCTCGCCGGGCCTACCAGGATTTCGGCAAGGGTAGCGGCCACCCGGCCGGGCTGAACCTGGGGGATTGCTTCGCTTATGCTCTGGCCCGCTCGAGCGGACAGCCTCTGCTCTTCAAGGGGGAAGACTTCACCCACACGGACGTGCGGAGTGTGCTCATTCATTAGTTGCCCGGCCGATAGTCGACGACCCGACTCGCCGGACCAGCAGCCACTCCAGAATGGTCCGTGACGCAACATGGGAGTGTCGGTAGCGGGAAAGCAGGAGCCGCCCAGGAGGTGGCAATTTCGGGGTCGGGTTTGGCAACAGTGCGGTAAGTGAAGGGGAGCGCATGGGTGTTTATGTGCACCTTGGAACAATAGGGGCTATTCGCTCTTCACCGCATGCCCGCCGAATTGCTGGCGCAGTGCGGCGATCACTTTCATGGAAAACGACTCGTCTTGCCGCGAGGCGAAGCGTGCGAACAGCGAGGCCGAAATCACCGGCGCCGGGACTCCCGTGTTAACCGCCTCCAGGACAGTCCAGCGCCCTTCCCCGGAGTCCTCGGCATAGCCCCGCAGGGCGTCCAGGTTCGGGTCGGCTTCAAATGCAAGGACCGCCAGATCCAGCAGCCAGGAGCGCACCACCGAGCCCTTTTGCCAGGTGGTAGCAATCTTGTGCAGATCGAACTCGAAGTCGGGCGAGGCTTTGAGGATCTCGAACCCTTCGGCAAAAGATTGCATCATCCCGTACTCGATGCCGTTATGGACCATCTTCACGAAGTGCCCTGCTCCGGGCGGACCCATCCGCCCGTAGGCGTTCTCCGGGGCCAGCGTCTTAATGATCGGCTGGACGATCTCCCAGGCCTGCTCGGCCGCTCCGACCATCAAAGAGTAGCCTTCGGTAAGCCCCCAAATACCTCCGGAGGTGCCGGCGTCCACGTAATACACCCCGGTCATTTGGACATCGTCCGCCCGGCGCATGGTGTCCCGGAAGTTGGAGTTTCCCCCGTCTATCAGCACATCTCCCGGTTCCATTAGGGCACACAGCTGCCGGATATTTTGCTCCGTCGGAGCACCAGCGGGGACCATGACCCACACCACCCGGGGCAGCGGGAGCTTGCTCACCAGATCCTCCAGCGATGCCGCCTCCTCAGTGTAGGAGCGGGTGTAACCGACCACCTCGTGGCCCCCGCGCCGCAACCGCTCCGCCATGTTGCCGCCCATCCGGCCGAGCCCGACCATGCCGATCTTCATCGGATTACCTCCTTAAGCTGGTCAAGCGTCACCCGGGCTACCCGGCGACCGGCCTGCTCGAGCGACGAATAGTCGCCCAGGGCCTGCGCATCGATGAGTTGCCCGAAGCTGTACGTGGCGTCCGGTATCGCCAGGTCGGCCGCCCATTCGGGTTCGACTATCTCGAAGAACACTCCGGTGTTCGGCCCGCCCTTGTGGAGTTGGCCGGTGGAGTGCAGGTAGCGGGGGCCCAGCCCCACAGTGGTGGCAACCCTGCGTCCGTCCCGGATCTTCAGCCTTAGGCCTTGAAGAGTTGATTCCAGCTCTGCAGTGCGGGGCAGATAGGCGAGAAAAGCCACGTAGTCGCCCTCCCGTAACAACTCCAAAAGCGCCGCAGGATTGTCGAAGCCGGTGCTGCGGGCCTTCTCGCTCAGGATCTTCTTGGTGGCATCCTTGGCCGACTGGACGTCGGGCTGGTCAAACGGTTGGATACGAAGGATGTGCCCGGCCACCGCCGTGGCGAACTCCCAGCGGAAGAACTCGCCGCCCAAAGCGATGGATTCGTCGCAGTCGATTTCGATGACCGGATGCCCGGCCTGTTTGAGGATGGCCAGAGCCTCGCTCTCACCCAGGCCCACAAACAACCGGTCTTCGCCGTAAACCTCGGGGGGCCCCAGATCCTCGTCGACAATCGGGATAATCCCGGTACCCGCCTTCCCGGTAGATTCGGCCAGCAGCTGCTCGACCCAGGCGCCGAAGCCTGCCACCCGTTCGGGCAGGACCAGGGTAATCTTGTCCCTGCCTTGGGCGGCCGCCACCCCTATCGCCACCCCCAACCAGGCACCCGGATTCTGCTCAATAGGCACACAATGGTGGCATGCGCAAGCCATCTCCTCCGCTCGGTCCAGCAGCTCACCTAAATCGACGCCCACCAGAGCGGCGGGCACGAGTCCGAACAGCGACAGCGCCGAGTAGCGCCCGCCGATGTCGGCCGGGTTCGTGAACACCTCCCGGAAACCCATCAATCGAGCGAGCTTTTCCAGCCGGGTACCCGGGTCGGTGATTGCCACGAACTGATCGGGGTTGTTGGTCTTGCTGAAAAAGTAGCCGAAGTGGGAGATGGACTCCACCGTGGTCCCGGACTTGCTGGCCACCAAGAAGATTGTCCGCTCTAGCGGCAGCTCCGCTTCCAGAGCGGCAATCTGTGCAGGGTGTGTGGAGTCCAGGACCCGCAGATCCATGAGGGCGCCCTCCCGAAACGTCCGGGAGAAGACCTCGGCCGCCAGGCTTGAGCCACCCATCCCCAGGACCACCGCGTGGCTATAACCGTCGCCGACCACCTTCTTAGCGAACTCCTCCAGTTCGGCAACCCGTCCCTGCATCATGTCTGCTACGGTGAGCCAACCCAGCCGGTCGATGATCTCGGTCGGATCCGGGCTCCAGACGGTATGATCCTTGCTCCAGATCCGGGAAATTACCCGCTCGGAAGTCAGCTCCCGGATCCGGGCATCCACTACCGGCTGGAGGTCGCCCAAAGACGCCGTCCAGCGCAGCCGCCCGGCGCAGATGCGCTCGATCTTGCTCTCTATGGTTGCCAGTAGCCCGTCAAAGTCCTTGGCGAACGCATCGATCCCCTCTTGTTCCAGGCGGCGACCGATCCTGATGAGGTCAATGCCCAGATCGGCGATGGTCGTGAGCGTGAGGATCGCGTCGGGGATCGCATCGGTTACCGAGTTCGGACGGACCTTGCCGTGATCCAAGAAGGCGTCCATCGTCTGCTGGGGCATGGTGTTCACGGTGTCTGCTCCGACCAACTCCTCCACATACATCACGTCCGAGTAGGCCGGGTCCTTGGTGCCGGTCGACGCCCAGAGCGGGCGCTGCACCCGGGCACCCGCCTCGGCGAGCTTTTCCCACACCGGGCCGGAGAAAATGTCCAGGAAGCGCTGGTAGGCGATCTTGGCGTTGGCCACGGCAGCCTTGCCCCTGAACTTGGAGTCGGGCGGGAGCAGGGCATCCACTGCGCCGTCCACCCGGGAAACGAAAAAAGAGGCGACGGAGGCGATCCGGTCGACCGGCAGACCATCGTCCACCCGGCGCCTGATCCCCCGGATGTAGGCAGCAGCCACCCGTTCGTACGAGTGCACGGTAAACAGCAGCGTGATGTTGACGTTGACTCCGGCGGCAGTCAGTTCTTCCACCGCCTCCACGCCCTCCTCGGTGCCCGGCACCTTGATCATTACGTTGGGCCGGTCCAGCAACGAGAACAGTTCCTTGCCCTTGCTGATGCTGCCCGAGGTATCCCGGGCCAGGCAGGCCTCCAATTCGAATGACACGAAGCCGTCCCTGCCGCTGGTGGCGTCATAAACCGGGCGCAGCACATCGGCCGCCCCCCGGATGTCCTCGAGCGCCAGTTCGTAAAATACCTCGCGGGCGTCGCGCTTCTGCTGGGCGACCCGGGCGATTGCCTCGTCGTAGTCGCTCGACCCGCCGATGGCCTTGCGGAAAATGCTCGGGTTGGAGGTCACGCCGGTGAGCGAGCGCTCCTGGATCATGCGCGCCAGTTCTCCGCCCTGGATCAGCCCGCGGCGCAAAAAGTCGAGCCAGATGCCTTGGCCGGAATCGTGAAGCCGGTGAAGTGGATTCAAACGCATCCCCCCTTTCGGATCAGCTTACCCAGCGCGCGGGGAATCCGGACGGGCGTAACCATAAGTTCACGCACCAGTTCACGCACCAGTTCACGGGCCAGGGCATCAAACGGACCACCACCCAGGAATCCGGCGGGCCAAGACTCGGACGGGCGAGGGAGAGGCCGGACAGGGGCCTATACTTGGGGATCATCGGTTCAAGGGCGCGTAGCTCAGGGGGAGAGCGCTGCCTTCACACGGCAGAGGCCACAGGTTCGAAACCTGTCGTGCCCACGCACAAATCGGCCGATTTAGGGCCTTCCGGAGCCGGCTTGGTCCGTCTCTGGTCCGTCAGCCAAACCGTTCCATGCGGTTTCGAGCGCATCGGCGGCGCTCTCGTCCAGGCCTTCCATGAGGTGTCCGTAGGTGTTGAGCGTCACTCCGATCTGCGCGTGGCCCAACCTTCGCTGAATCAGCTTGGCGTGTGTGCCGGCCTGAATGAGCATGGCGGCGTGTGTGTGTCTTAGATCGTGGAACCGGCAGGGCGGGCCCACCGACGCCTTAACTGCCGGGTACCAGAACCGCCGCCGGAAGCTACTTGCCCGTAAGGGTGCGCCATAAGCCCCGACAAAGATCAGATCGTCCGGGCCGAGCGGAGCCCGGGCCTTCAGATGCTTCGCCAGAACGTCGACCAGAAACGCCGGGATGGTCACTGTGCGCCTTGAGGCCTTTGTCTTGAGCGGTCCGAAGGCCTGGTGCCCCTTCACGTCGGTCATGCCTTCCTCGACGCTCACAGTGCGCTTCAGGAGGTTGACGTGCTTGAGGCGCAGGGCGGCCAGCTCCCCGAAGCGCAGGCCGGTAAAGGCGGCAGTCAGGACCAGCGGCCGGAACTTCGGGTCCATCGCGTCCGCCAACTGTTGGACCTCCTGAGTGGAGAGGAAACGCATCTCGGAGTGTTCCAGCTTCGGCAAATCACCGGGCCGGATATCGAGACATGGAGTGCGCGCTATGCGGCGCTCCCGCACCGCCTCGGCGAGAACGCCGGCGAGAAGTTGATAAGCCTTGCGGATCGTGGCCGGCGCGCTCCCCCGCGCCTGGAGGCCGGCGAGCCACGTCTTTACATCCGAGAGCTCGATGGTCTGCAAGGGCATCGCGCCGAAGGTCGGCAGGATCAGATTCTTAAAATACGACTCGTCTCGCGCCCTTGTGCTGGGCCGCTGGTTCACCTTCTGTGCCGCTACCTTCTCGGAGTACTCGCCAAAGGTCACTCGCCCTAACCTGGGGTCAACGTATTCGCCCCGCAACTTGGAGGCCTCTACGGCGATTAGGTGGGCCTCCGCGTCGACCTTCCGGACAAAAGCTTTGGATCGCTCCTGATTCGAGGTATCAATCCACCGGACCAGGTAGGGCCTTGGTCGGTCCGGCCGCTTGGTTATGTGGGCCATTACCCTTTCTCCTTCAGTCGACGACGATATTCCCTCTGGACCTGTCGTTGGGTGCAAGTCTTCGTGAGCAATACTTTGCATCTACGCGGCGAGCTCCGGTTTTGCGCGGCCCCTCTGGGTCTTGGAGCATTGCTGAATGGTAAGGGTTGAGGCTGACATCGAAAAACTCGCGGCCTGGTGCTTGCGCTCATCGGTTATTGAGATCCAAAAGTGACGCACGTCGGCTTGCTCCCAGAGCCAGCCAGTTCTCTCCGAGTGGTTCCTGGCTGTGACGCTCGATGGACTGCTTGACCAACGAGACGCCCCCGGTAGCCATCGAGCTTGGCGGCAAGTCTCCACGGCCGTTCGGTCCCCAGGTCCAACTCCAGGAAGAAGGACTGCTTTCGGCCGGAGTGCTGGACCTGCCCGAAAGCGTCTGGCCAGACAAATTGGCCCCAGCGCCGGCGGGTCCGGTCCTCGCCCCACCAGTGGGTGACGCTCACGTCATCAGAATTGCGGCAGGCTCGAACAAGGCGGGAGAAGAAGTCGTTGGATGCAACGAGATGAGCGAGTCTGGGGCTGTAGGCGAGTTTGGCAAGGCGGTCTTTTGCGAGCTTCAATCCCTTCACCTCTACTCCCAGTTCTGCAGCGACGACATAGGCACCCAGATCGCCCAGTAACAAAGTGATGCGGAGAACTTCCCTGTTCCAAGACCGGTCGGAACCGCAGAACCACTCCGTACTGGAAGAGCTTCAAGAGTCTGCGCTCTGCCACGCGCTGGGAATCAAAGGAGAGATCCACAACCTGGTGGGTGGTCAAGACCTTGTGCTCATAGAGGTCCAGGCAAATCTTTCTGTCCCTAGAAGTTAGGAATGAGGCAAGACAAGCAGCCCTTTCGGTTTGAGGATGCTTAAGCATCCTCAAACCAGTAGTGGGGCCGACGCTCCTCTGGCGGACGCGCGACGCCATTGGTCGCACTGTTCCTGGGTTCCTTCGATTTGACTCATGCGCTCAACTATCGAGCGAGGGCGTCGCTGGAACGACGCTAAGTCACGGCTACGGCGTCGCTCTAACGTCGCTCTGCTGTAATTTCGGCTCCAAAGCAGCGCAATGGTCCTTGTTTTGCTCGGCCGAATCGTGCAAATGGCTGACCAAGAGTTTGGGAAGCTGCCTCGGGATGGATGAGTGTCGGATGATCCGGGAGCGCCCTCAACGTGTGTTGGTGAAGTCCCGCGTAGACTTGCCGAATGCTTCGAGCCCGACACGAAAGGACAATCGAAGGGCCGCGGAGTTCCACATAGAGAAGGGAAGCACCGGCAAATATCGTTTTGTCCTAGTCGCCTCGAATGGTGAGCCTGTTGCCACCAGCGAACTCTATGAGTCGAAGAGTGGAGCCAAGAAGGGTGCCGAGGCTTGCAAGAGGGCCACTGCCGAAGCCGAGATAGTGGACGACACCGACTAAGTGGGCTCCAGCGGAATTGGAGTCCACACAAAGTACCCGGTTCCGGGCGAACGCAGAAAAGACCCATTGTCCTCGCGGGCACCCATATGCCGCCGACAATCTTTACATCGATCCTGGAGGCTTCAAGCGTTGCCGGGAGTGCAAACGTCTAGCCCGGCAGGAGAAACGTTGGCAGGAGAAACGGCGCCGTAAACCCTACTAGTCACCCCGCCCCCTGGCGGCGACCTCCCGCGAACCATGAAAATGGGGTGCTGCGTGCACGTGGCGACGTCGGCTCTCCTTGGTGCCTCGAGCCCGTGAACTCAGTTTGACGTGGAGGCTGGTCGGCACCCCGAACTGT
>JBQTHR010000011.1:0-53435 GCA_052389675.1 Actinomycetota bacterium | reverse complement strand
CGGTTTCTCCAGCACCCAGGGGTCCGACCATCATCACCAACAACAACAGTTCGTCCTCATCGTCCAGTGCCTCGGCAAGTGCCTCCGGACCGGCGCAGCCGGTAGTGGCTCCCGCTGCTCCCGCTGCGAAGGCACCTCCGGCAGCCACTCCTCCCAAGGATCTTGCCCGAACCGGTGTAAACGGCCTGGGGCTCTCAGCGCTCGGACTGGCGTTGATTGTTTTGGGCTACGCGCTGCGAAGCCAGGCAGCTCTGGCGGGCGGTGGCGCTGTAACCGGCACGACGCCGCCGGCTCGAAAGCGCAAGGCGCAGGATCGCCCGCCGCGCCGGCCAAAAGTCACAAGGCCCTGAACAGGTAATCGTTCGGCCAGGCCCAACCCCGCACACCCTGTGTGCGGGGTTGGAGGTTGGACCGGTGACTGTGTTCGGCACAGAGGAAAGGGACCGTTTTTCCCGGCAAAAACTGTGGATTTCGCCGGATGCCTTTCCCCCGGAGACCGGTCAGGGTAGGCTCCGGGTTGGGGCTTTGCTCCGGGTTTGTCTCGGGTCCGAAAAACATGGAGGGTGCGCCGGGATGCGGTTGTGGTCAATTGCACTTCTGGCGTCCACGCCTGTGCTGCTTGTCGGGCCGGCGGCGGCGCAAACCACGCCAACGCTATCCATTGCGGACGCCAGTACGGTTGAAGGGGATCGAGGTGTCAACGACATGCGGTTCGTTGTGACCCTCTCCGCAGTGTCCGATAAGACGGTTACGGTTCAGTACTCCACCGCCAATGACACCGCCACTGCCGGCCAGGACTTTACCGCCCAAACCAGCAGGACCTTGAGCTTCGAACCGGGTGACACCATTGAGTCGTTCGCGGTGGAGATCACCGGCGACACCATCAACGAGTCCGACGAGCGCTTCCTGGTTAACCTGACCAATGCAGTCAACGCGACTATTGCCGACGGTCAAGCGGTCGGCACCATCCGGGACGACGACGGCCCCGCTGCCGGGGCGAGCCCCACGCCCACAACCAGCCCCACGCCCACAACCAGCCCCACGCCAGTGCTCTCGTTGACCCCATCCTTCACGCCCACGCCGGCGTCCAGCCCCACTCCGGCCACCGGCATCGGAGGGCTCCCGAGCGTGACCCCGCCGTCCCCTTCACCGTCGCCCCCTCCGGTTGCCTCCGATGAAGGACTGGCGGACACCGGGACCAGTGAGCAGATCGCCCTTTTGTCTCTTGCCCTGATCCTGCTGTTGGCCGGTTACATGCTCCGGAGCCGGTTTGGCGATTAGTGCTCCGCCGGCATCAGTAGAGGCTTGCAGCCTCCTCGAGGGCAACGCGTAAGCTTAGGTGATCCGGTGCGGTGCCACTGAGGTAAACGGCGGGTCCTGCCAGCGGCATCGCGGCGATGAGCGGGAAGCATCGGGTTGGTGGAACCGACCGGGCGAAGGAGGGGTCGGCCAGCAAGACGGACCCGATTGCTCCTGCTCCACCGAGAATCGCCGGGCCTTCCCAGCCAGGCGCCGGAGCACCGGGACCGAAACCAAGTTCGCTGCGCAGCAGGGGTGTGCCTCCCACCAGCAGTTCTGTCGTGGTGGCTACCGTTCCGGTTCCCTCGTTGTGGCGGCCCAAAACCAACTCTTCACGCCACCGCAGATGCGCTGTCGAGTGTACGGACAGGTAGGTCTCGCAACGGTGGCGGCACCCCATTCCGGCGATAAGTGGCTCCGGGAGCCAGGTCAAACTCGATTCGGGACTCAGTTCGGCTCGTATCACCAGTTTCGACGAAAGTCCCGTTCGTCCCGGCAAAGCCAGTGAGGCGGCAGCGGTCCGCAAGGTCAGGCGGGCACCTGCGAGCAGGTTGATTTGCAGGCAAAGGTCGTCGCCGCCCAGCGGGCCGGCGGCTCCTCCCACCAGATACAGGGCCTGGGGAGTCTGGCGTAGAACCAGGGGAGGGGAGGAGCGGATCCGAGTCAGTCGGGTGGCTCCGGTAGAATCGCACTCGGCCACCACGTGTGCCCGGGCAATCAACAGGATTCAGGAGGCAAAAAGCCGCAGCTCCATGCAGGCGTGGCGCTCGGCGTGCAGATCAAGCAGGGGTGTACCCGCGCAGGGCAGCCGCTCAAGCGGGCCCTTTGCATAGCCGGCGGCAGCGGAGGCTACCGCTTCCATTTGTGGAGCCATCCCGGCCAACATCACGTGGATGCTGAGCGGGTCCAGTCCCAGCAGCTTGATTGCAGCCGCGGCCGGTCCGGCAACCGCTTGGTAACAGGCAGAACGGGCAGCGTCCAGGGTCCCCAGGCCGGCCGCAGCGCCGGCCGCGCCGAGAGCTACGGCATGATGCGGTCCCTCGGCCGGCGCAGCGGCTGCAAGGCCCTCCAGGGTGGTGCCCGGCCACAGAGCGGACGCCGCCCTCATGAGCTGGCGGCCCTGACGCCGGGAGGCGCTTCTCAATGCGGGAGAGGGAGTTCGGGCGTCCGCCTCGACGTCGAGCTGTTCCCAGGGGTGGTTGCCGCTGCAGGAGGCGGCGCTCAATGCTGCAGCTGTCAGTCCGGCGGTATGAAGGCGCCCGATGAGATACGCCTCGACTCCCGCAAAGTCAGCTACCTTGCCCGCCGCAACCGCGGCTTCCATGCCCCCGGAGTGGGCGTGCCCGCCGGCGGGGAAGCGGCCGTCGGCCAGGATCAGGGCAGCAATCATCCCAGCCGATTCATTCGCACCAGGGCAGCCCGGCCCCCAGCCCCCGGGCGGGCGACGCAGCTGTTGTCAAAAGAGAAAATAGCGCTGGGCCATGGGTAGCTCGGACGCCGGGTCGGCTTCCACAGCTTCCCCGTCGATGCGCACGGTGAAAGTGTCCGGATCCACCTGGATCCGGGGCAGCGCGTCGTTCAACGGCAGGTCGGCCTTGGTCCGGTTCCGGCAGTTGGCTACGGGCACGAGTCGACGGTTCAGCCCGAGCCGGTCGCCCAAGCAAGCGTCGAGCGCCGCCGGGGCAACGAACGCCACGCTCGTGCGCCCGGGGACCACGCCGTAGGCTCCGAACATCGGGCGGGGGAGCACTGGCTGGGGAGTGGGGATCGACGCGTTCGCGTCGCCCATCGCCCCCCAGGCAATCATCCCGCCCTTGATCACCACGTGTGGCCGGACTCCGAAGAAGGCGGGCTCCCACAGGACCAGGTCGGCCAGCTTTCCGACTTCCACAGAGCCGATCTCCTGTTCCAAGCCGTGCGCCACCGCCGGGCAGATCGTGTATTTCGCCACGTATCGGCGGGCACGATGGTTGTCGGCAGCACCGTCGCCGGGTAGTGCACCCCGGCGTCTTTTCATCACATGGGCGGTCTGCCAGGTGCGCAAGATCACCTCGCCCACCCGGCCCATCGCCTGCGAGTCGGATCCGATCATCGAGATCGCCCCCAGGTCGTGCAGGATGTCCTCAGCGGCTATGGTCGACGGCCGGATCCTGCTTTCGGCAAACGCCAGGTCTTCGGGAATCGCCGGGTTCAGGTGGTGGCAGACCATCAGCATATCCAGGTGCTCGTCGATGGTGTTGAGCGTGTGCGGGCGGGTGGGGTTGGTGGAGGAGGGGAGGAAGTTCGGCTGCCCGGCCACGGTGATGATGTCCGGAGCGTGGCCCCCGCCGGCGCCCTCGGTATGGTAGGCGTGGATGCACCGTCCACCCACCGCGCGGATGGTGTCCTCCACGAAGCCCGCCTCGTTAAGCGTGTCACTGTGCAGGGCCGCCTGGACTCCGGATTCCTCGCACACCGACAGGCAGGCGTCGATGGCGGCCGGGGTTGACCCCCAGTCCTCGTGCAGTTTGAAGCCGCTGGCTCCCGCGCGCAACTGCTCCCACATCGCCTCGGCGGAGGTGGTGTTGCCCTTCCCGAGCAGGGCGATGTTGACCGGCCACGGGTCCATCGCTTCCAGGATGCGTGCGAGGTGCCAGGCGCCGGGGGTGACGGTTGTAGCCTTGGTCCCCTCCGCCGGGCCCGTCCCGCCGCCGATCAAGGTAGTGATTCCCGACCCGAGCGCCTCAGCGACGATCTGCGGGCAGATGAGGTGGACGTGGCAGTCAATGGCTCCGGCGGTGAGGATGCGTCCGTTGCCGGCGATAATCTCCGTGGATGGGCCGATTACCAATGCCGGGTCTACGCCGTCCATGGTGTCCGGGTTTCCCGCCTTGCCGATCCCCACGATGCGGCCGTCCCGGATGGCAAGGTCGGCCTTGATCACGCACCAGTGGTCCAGGATCAGAGCTCCGGTGATGACAGTGTCGGGGGCCCCCGCCTCGCGGGTCAAGCTCGACTGGCCCATAGACTCCCGGATCACCTTACCGCCACCGAACACCGCTTCGTCCCCGCCGGCGCACAGATCCTTTTCGATCTCGATGATCAGATCGGTGTCCGCCAGGCGCACTCTGTCACCGGCAGTTGGGCCGAACAGCAGGCTGTAGCGGGAGCGATCAAGCTCCATCAAACGACTCCGCCGGTCTCGCCTCGGAGGCCGTGGACTATCCGGGCACCGCCCAAGGGCACCAGGTCCACCTCCCGGTCGATTCCCGGCTCGAACCGCACGGCTGTGCCCGCCGGGATACCCAGGCGCTGGCCCCGGGCGGCGGCCCGGTCGAACAGTAGCGCCGGGTTCGCCTCGGCGAAGTGGTAGTGCGACCCGACCTGGATCGGCCGGTCGCCGTTGTTGGCTACCCGCAGGCGGGTCACGGGGCGCCCGGCGTTGATGGTTACCGGTCCCTGCCCTGGAAAGATCTCACCGGGAATCATGGGATGGGGTGATGGAGGGTTACCAGCTTGGTACCGTCGGGGAAGGTTGCCTCCACCTGGACCTCGGGGATCATCTCGGGCACACCTTCCATTACCTGGTCGCGCGACACCACCGCCCGTCCGGCCTCCATCAGGTCGGCCACGCTCCGGCCATCCCGAGCTCCCTCCAAAACAAACGACGTGAGCACCGCTACCGCCTCCGGGTGGTTGAGTTTCAGACCCCGCTCCCGGCGGGAGTGGGCCAGGCCGGCGGCAACGTGGATCAACAGACGCTCCTGCTCGTGAAGGGAAAGACGCATGGTCGGATTTTACGTCGCAGAGCTCTTCCGGGCTGCGCGGGAGATGATCGTGCGCCCACGCCGAGGGAACCGTGCGCTCAAACGAGCAACAACTGGCGCATCTCGGCGTCGCTCAACTGGCCTGTGCTCCCCGACGAAATCACTTCACCGGCGTCCAGAATCAAGTATTTTCCGGCCAGTCGCAACGCGAACTCCATGTACTGCTCGACGAGCAGGATCGACATGCCGGTGGTGGAGTTAAGGTGGGCGATCGAGTCCTCGATCTCCATAATGATCGACGGCTGGATCCCCTCGGTGGGCTCATCCAGAATGAGCAGCCGGGGCTTGGTGACCAGGGCTCGGGCAATGGCCAGCTGCGCCGCCTCGCCGCCCGACAGCAAGCCGGTCTTTCGGCCGAGCAACTTCTTGAGGCGGGGAAACAGCTCGATCGCGTCGTCCATGTCCTTGCGGGTGGCCCGGGGCGATGCGTCGGCGACTACCCTCAGACTCTCCAGGACGCTTAGCTGAGCGAAACTGCCCCGGGTTTGTGGCACGTAGGCCAGCCCGGCGTTTACCCGGTCGTAGGGGTGCAGGCGTGCCAGATCCTCGCCTTCGAACATGATCCGGCCGGCCGACGGCTTGAGTACCCCCATGATCGCGTTGAGCAGCGTGGTCTTACCGACGCCGTTTCGACCCATTACACAAAAAAGCTCGTTGTCGGACACCTCCATCGACACGTCGAACAAGACCTGCGTAGGCCCGTAGGCAACGTCCAGACGCTCAACCCGGAGCACTGGTGGTCCCCGCCGGCTCGTGGGCCCGCCGGTCATGGGCCCGGCCGAGATACACTTCTTGGACCAATTCGTTGGCCTGCACCTCGGCGACCGGCCCCTCGCACAGCAGCTTGCCTTCGTGCATGACGGTCACTTTACTGGCATAGCGCCGCACGAAGTCCATGTCGTGCTCGATGACCATCAGCGTACGGGTCCGGGCGATCACCTGAAGCAGTTCGCCGGTTTTGGTGCGCTCGGCCTTGCTCATGCCGGCCACCGGCTCGTCGAGCAGGAGCAGCCGTGGATCCTGGACCAGCAGCATGCCGATTTCCAACCATTGCTTTTGGCCGTGAGACAGTGCACCGGCCGGCCGGTCGGCGTAGGCTGATAAGGCGACGGTCTCCAGAGCATCGGCCACCTCGGGAGCAATGCCCTTGCGCCGCTTGAACAGGCTGATCAGCTTGCTGCGGAAGGTGTAGGCGAGGTCCAGGTTCTCCACCACGGTCAGGTCCATGAAGACGGTGGCCTTCTGGAAGGTACGGCCGATGCCCATCCGAACGATGTCGAACTCGCTTCGGCCGAGCAGGTCTTGTTCCTGGAACCGGATCTTTCCCGACCGGGGCTTTACCAGCCCGGTCACCGAGTCGATCAAGGTGGTCTTGCCGGCGCCGTTGGGACCGATCAAAAAGCGCAGTTCTCCTTCCGAAACGTTTAAGTCCAGGCCCCCGATGGCCAGGAAACCGTCGAAGTCGACCACTAATTCCCGGATCTCCAGCAGGGGCTTGCCCGGCCGGGCAGACTCCTGCTCAGTACCCGGTGCAACGGTCATGCCACCGGCTCCAGTTCGGGTGTCGACGGTTTCGACGGTGTCACCGGCTGGGCCACCCGGGTGCGCCGGGCAAGCGACTTCACGATGCCCGCCAAGCCTTTGGGAGCGAAGGCGATGACCACCACGAACAGCAAGCCCTGGAAATAGAGCCAGCCGGAGGGGAAGGCTTCGCTCAGGTTAGTTTTCGCCCAGTTGACGATGATTGCCCCGGCCACCGCCCCGATGAGTGTGCCCCGGCCGCCCAGGGCCACCCAGATGACCATCTCAATAGATGGAACGATGCCCAGCAGCGAGGGCGAGATGATTCCGACCACCGGCACGAACAGCGCCCCGGCCAGCCCGGCCATACCTGCCGATACGGAGAAGGCGATGACTTTGACCGTAGTCGGGTTGTAGCCGAGGAAGCGAACCCGGTCCTCGCCGTCGCGCACCGCCATCAGCAGCCGCCCGTAGCGGCTCTGGACAATCTGCCGGCCCAGCAGGTACATCAATCCCAACAAGACGGTGGTTACCACGTAGAGCGACTGCTTGTTGAGCGGGTCGGTCAGGTCGAAGCCGAGGAAGCTGGTCACGTTGGTTAAACCGTTCGTCCCGCCGGTGAGCCCCTGGTTGCCGATCAGGGTCAGCGCGAAGGCGGCGGCCAGCGCCTGGCACAGGATTGCGAAGTAGGCCCCCCGTACCCGGCGCCGGAAGATCAGCAGGCCAAGCAGGGCGGCCACCGCCATCGGCAAAACGACTGCTGCCGGCATCGCGAACCACACGTTGCCGAACGGCTTCCAAAGCGCCGGAAGCTCCTCCACACCGTTCCAGGTCATGAAGTCGGGAAGCTGACCAGCTCCGGCCGCCTCCAACTTGAGGAACATTCCCATGGCATAGCCGCCCAGGCCGAAGAACAGCCCCTGCCCGATGGTCAACATGCCGCCGTAGCCCCAAGACAGGTCGATGCCAATGGCGATGATCGCAAACAGCAGGTATTGGGTCAGCAGGCCGAGCCGGAACGAAGACAGGACCGAGGGCGCCACCACCAAAAGAACGAACCCGGCGCCCAGGAAGACCGCCTTGCCTTTCCAGTTGGCCTTGAGTGCCGACGCCAGGCGCGACGGCTCGCTCACGCCAGAGCCCGGCTCTTCATGACGAACATGCCCTGGGGCCGGAACTGCAGGAAGGCGACAATGGCCACGAAGACCGCCACCTGGGCCATGCTCGCGGTGGTGCTGAACTCCACGAATGCCTTGAGCAGTCCAAGGCAGACCGCTGCCAAGACCGCTCCCCGCAGCTGACCCAAGCCGCCGACGATCACCACCAGAAAAGCATCGACAATGTAAAAGGTGCCGATGGAGGGTCCGGTTGATCCAAGCAGCGTCAATGCAACGCCCGCGATCCCTGCCAGCCCAGAGCCGATGAAAAAGGTGAGCCGGTCGATCTGATGGGTCTTGAGACCGCTGCACGAGGCAAGCTGGCGGTTCTGCATGACCGCCCGCATTCGGGCGCCCTGCGGGAGCTTGGTGAGGAAGACCCAGATACCGGTTACGCACACCAGCACCAGGGCCATTATGAAAATCCGGGAGTAGGAAATGGTGGCGCCGGCCAGGCCGAAGCTGCCGTTGAGCCACTCGGGGGTACGCACCTGGACGTTGGGGGCCCCGAAGATGTCCCGGGCCAGTTGTTGGAGCATCAAGCTCACACCCCATGTGACCAAAAGAGTGTCCAGAGGCCGGCCGTAGAGCCGGCGGATGAGGACCAGCTCGAGCACCAGACCCAGCGTTCCTGCGATGACAAACGCAACGGGGAGGGCCACCCACAAGGAGGTGGCCGTCCCCATCACGTCTTGCAGCACGTAGGCGGTGTAGGCACCGGCCATGATGAACTCACCATGGGCCATGTTGATCACGTTCATTTGACCGAACGTGAAAGTCAGACCCAAAGCGATCAGGATCAAGACCGACCCGACGCTCAATCCGGAGAAGAGCTGCCCTACAACATCCGCCATAGCCGTCTTCTGCCTACGTCAGGCCCTTGGCCCACTCGTAGTCCTTGAGGAACGGGTCTGGCTTGATCGGGCCGTCCGACCCGGCGATCTGGGTGATCAGGCCGTCAGCGCCGATTAGCCCGATGCGTGCAGTCTTGAAGATGTGCTGTGTGGGGCCGTCGATGGTCACCTTGCCCTCGGGTGCGGCGAACTCGATACCGGCAGCTGCTGCTCTGACCGCCTCCACCTCGACCGTGCCGGCCTTCTCAACCGCCGCAGCCCACAGGTAGACCGCAACGTAGCCGGCCTCCATGGGGTCGGAGGTCACCTTGTCTTCGCCGTATTTAGCCTTGTAGGCCGCTACGAACTTGACATTTTCCGGGGTGTCAGTGGTTTGGTAGTAGTTCCATGCCACCAGATGGCCGGCTAGAAACTCCGGGCCGATCGCCCTAACCTCTTCCTCGGCTACCGACACCGAGATGATCGGCACCTGCTGCGGAGTGAGGTTCTTGGTCTTCCACTCCTTAAAGAATGCGGTGTTGGTGTCTCCGTTGAGCGTGTTGAAGATGGCGTCCGGCTTGGCGGCTACTCCTGCGCAAGCCCACTCTCAAGTCCCTCCCTACCCCCTGAGCCCCGTTCTCGGGGCTACTTCGAATATCATTCGAGGAAGAGCCGGGCGCGTCTGCTTGGCATGAGCAAGTTTGAGACCCCCGGTACCTGTTCGAATATCCGAGCATCGTGCTTCTGCTAGATTGCCCGCCTGTTTCAGCGGTGTTAAGAGTGGGTAACGTCCAAAGTTTGGGGATTTAGGGCTAGAAAACCTGGCTGGAGGGGATCGGATGGTTTGCCAGATGGTGCGAGGTCCTAAGTGGTGAAACGAGCCGGTTCGCCATCCCAAATGCCGCCTGCGCCGCCGGCGACTCGGGCGGTCAAGCCGGCCCTCTCGCCCGAGGACCTGAAACGGTTCGAGCAGGAGGCGCTGCCCCTGGCCGGGGCGCTCTACGGGGGCGCGCTGCGTATGACCCGCAACCCCTCTGATGCCAGCGACCTGGTCCAGGAGACTTTCCTGCGCGCCTTTCGATCCTGGAAGCAGTTCGAGCCGGGTACCAACCTCAAGGCGTGGATGTACCGGATCCTGACCAACCTGTACATAACGATCTACCGTTCCCGAAAGCGCGAGCCGATTATGGTGTCCGTCACCGACGCAGGCGACTTTGACCTGTACAAGAATCTTGTGGATCAAACCGGCAGGGCCTCCGCCTCGGCAGAGTCGATAGTTCTCGATTCGCTGGGCGACGAGGACATCAAGAAGGCTCTGGCCGATCTGCCTGAAGAGTTCCGGATGGTGGTTTCGCTGGCCGATATTGACGGGTTCTCCTACAAAGAGATGGCCGATATTCTCGGCATTCCCATCGGCACAGTGATGTCCCGGCTCCACCGTGGAAGAAAAGCTCTGCAAAAAGCGTTGTGGGGTTTGGCTGAGGAAAGAGGCCTGGTCAAGCAGGGAGGAGCCACGCGGTGAACGATTCCGATTGCGTAAGGCTGGTCGGGCAACTTTACCAGCTGATCGACGGGGAGATCGGGGAAGAGCAGGTTGAGTTTCTTCAAGCCCATCTCGAGGAGTGTGGCGACTGCCTGATGCGCTTGGGCGTCGAGGCTCATTTCACTCACATGGTGCGTGAAAAATGCGCCCATGGCGACTGCCCCGATGAGGTGATCTTGAGTATCAAGCAGGCGCTGGCCGCGGAGGTCGTGGTCCACGGCTGAGCAGGGAAATTCCCAGTTCAACTACCAAACCGTGGTGCCTGCGGTCTCGAATAATTCTCGAGAACCGCAGATATGGCTGCGGGAGGAAATTCGGAAGGGAGCAACAGTATGAGTCTTGCCCAGATGTTCGCCCGGATCTTTGGGGCGGTTTACGTGTTGGTCGGGGTGGTCGGTTTCCTGCCGTTCGTCGGTGGAACCTTCAATCAGGACCCGAACAACTTGCTCGGGATCTTTGGGGTGACCCTGGTTCACAACATCGTTCACCTTGCGGTGGGCGCCGCCTTCTTGGTGGCCTCCACAAGTGACGCTCTTGCCCGGCCGGTCAACATTGCGATCGGTGTGGTTTACACGCTCGTGGGTGTCGTCGGTGTCTTGAACATTGCCTTCGTCAACAGCTTGCTGGCAATCAACCTGCCGGACAACCTGCTTCACTTCGCTACCGGCATCCTTGCGCTGGTGTTTGGTTTCATCGGCAAAGGGGCGGCAACTACCCCGCCCGCAGGTGGCGGCGGTGGCGGCTACCTGACTGGGGACCAGCTCCCCCGCTACGGCCGCTAGAAGGACTCCACGCGACAAGGGGATCGGGGGGCCGGCCTTCAGGGCGCCTGCGGACTGCGCCGTTCGCCGGCGGGCCGGGAGTTTGGTGGGCCGGTCTCAGCAGAACTTGGCTTAGGCAAGATCGTTCGGTGGGTAACGGACCTGCTCATCTTGTGGCCCGGAGGCGGACCAGTTCGGATCTAACATCTCGACTAGCAACGAATGCAGCCTGGAAACCTTACTTTCCCACAGATAGTGGTCGGCAATAACCTGTCTGGATCTTCTACCGATTTCCCTGGCCCAACCGGGGTCACGCAAGCACAGCTCGATCTTGTCGACCAGATCATCTTCCAGGGCCTTAGGCGAGGCCACACTTAGATGGACCCCGGTTCTGGCGGTGTACAGATGGGGACCGCCCCATGACGCCACCAGGCAGGGCAAGTGCAAGCCGTAAGACATGGCTTCGAGCACTACGGCTCCGCCTGACTCCCTCACGCTCGGAAAGACGAATACCCCGGCATCGGAATAGAAGGCATCCAGCGCATCGTGCTGTTGAAACCCAGCGAATCGGCAGCGCTGTTCTACTCCTTCACGGCGGGCCAGTTCCTGCAGGCCGGCCTTGGCCGGCCCGTCACCCACGATAGTCAAATTGACGGTGTCCGGGAGCCGAACGAGTGCCCTGATCGCGATGTCCACTGCCTTGAACGGGGTCAACCGGCCGACGTAAAGCAGTTGAGTAGCGTCGCCGGCGTTCGGGCTCAACGGACCCAGCCCGCTCACTCCGTTCTCGGAGAATATGACTACCCTGTTTCGGCGAGTGGCGGGAACAGTCTCAGCGCACGCTTCGTGTGCCACCATGATTCCTGCGTAACGACCGAGGTCTGCGTAGAGCGCGTGAAGAAGCTTTCCAAAGAACCTGAACCGCTGGCCTGTCTTTTCGGTTCGATCCAGGAAAGCGAAGCCGGGCGGCCATTCCATTCCTCCGTTGTGGGGACCGGTAAAAACTGGAACTTTGAGACGCGGGAGCAGGCTGGGTAGGCTCAGCGAAACCGGGTTGACCCTCAGGAGGTAGTCGACCGATCTTTGCCTGATCAGCTTGCGGACCTTGAGGAAGGCATGAAGATCGAACAGGAGATAGTCGGGGATCGTGAGTATCGAGATCGGTCCCGAACGCTGCCCGAACAAGGCGGTGGCGAGCCTCCTCAGTGCGGCCCCGAACCGCCTGGAACCGGCAAACACCAGCGACTCTGGCGGGAAGTGTCCCTGGAGTTCCGCCCTATCGGTAGAATGTGCTACCAGAGTCATATGGGTAAGTTGTGCCAATCCTGCAGCGACGTTGCATCCGATCAACGGCACCGATGCCGGGGAATTGGGGTTGGCCGAGCAGGCGACCACAATTGTCCTCATTTCGGACGGTCGGTTTGCGGTGCCCTTGGTCGGCCGCGTGACCTTGGCGCTACCGGGAACGCCGGATGCCATCTGTCGGCCATCCTTCGTACACCATGAACGACTTGCTCAAGCCGAGCACGCGTTCCCTCCTGATCGTGGCATGCGGGAAGATCATTCTCAGTTCTCGATGAGTGAGTAACCGGATGTCGCGGGCTACTTCCAGTGCCTGTTCCCGGGTCCACCTGGTCTTGGCATGGGTGATGGGCAGATGGCAGATCAAGAAGACCTTGAGTGGTTCTGGGAAAAACTGGAACAGCGGGAACATGAAGTGTGGCTCGATGGGGAATCTACGATTGGGCGTTTGAACGAAGTAGCGCTTTCCCACCCTTCGGATCTCCTGACCCATTCTTTTCTGGTCGGACAGGTCCCCGACGTGCTCGATGACTGAGTTGGAGAACACCAGATCGAACTGGCCGTTTTCGAACTGGGGCATGGTTCGGGCATCGCCGATCTGGCAAGAAAAATTGGGCAATATAACCGAATCTGCAAACAGGTTCAAGATCGTGAATTGGAATTCCGGATCGGTAGCGAGCCCCATATTGTGCCAAAAGATTTCTTCTCCTCCCACATCCAGGACGGAAATGGGCTTATCGACCGGTTCTAGAAGTGCCAGCAGGAAGTCGAACCGCCTTCGTCTCAAGCGGTGGCCCAACGAGCCGGGGATCCGGGGATCAACGAAACTGCGCAGCCGTCTCATTTAGCTTTTGCCCCCAAAGAGATTGTGAAGGACGTCCGGGGCATTATGCAGGGGACCGCAATAGGCCGAGGGCATCTGCGAAGTCCTTGGTCCGGGAACGCCAGCTGTGCCGGGCGGCGAACGACCTTCTTGTCTGGCTCAGTTCCTTCGTAACGGGTTCTGAGAAGGCGGCCTCAACCTGATCGGCAAACTGCTCGGAAGTGGTAGCAAGCCTCACGAGTTCAGTGTTCAATCCGGTTATTGCGGGCAGTGCAGTGGCCACCACGGCGCGGCCGGCTGCCAGGTATTCAAGCGTCTTGAGCGGGAAGCTGGCGTTGTTGAAAGCCGAATTGGCGTACGGGGTCAGGCCGACATGCATCGACCTCAAGTATGAGGGCAGAGCTTCGAAGGGTTTTGGACCTACCCATTGAACGTTGGCGAGTTCGAGCAGAGGCTCCAGCTTGCCGGCGTCGAAAGTGCCCTGAAGCGGCCCAACGAGCAAGACGGAGTGCCCGCGCCGGGCAACCGCCAGAAGCATTGGCAGGTCGATACGCTCCGAGAGATGTCCTACGAACCCGGCGATTGGGGGCGTGAGCGTGACGTCGTCGGGGTAAGGGGCCTGATCGGTTGTGTTGAACAACACATCGTCGCACCCGTTCGGTACAAGTTTGGCCGAATGTCCGAAACTGCTCCAGCGCTCGCAAATCTCCGAAGAAACGCCTATGACCAGGTCCGCTTGGCGTGCGCGAGCAATTTCGGCCCTGGACAGCCGCGACTCGGGGACGCCCATCAACTTCGCCCCAGCCAGGAAGTCGTCGGTTAGGTAAAGTACCTTACGTCCTTCCGGGCATGCCTTGAACAGGTCCCGGTAACCGATGAGTACGGTGGCCATGACCCGTGCCCCGAGAATCCCGACTGCCTTGCGAATGGCTTGCCTGGTTAGTGCATCGGTGAGCACGTTCATGCCTGGCCTCCACATTCCGGGTAGGGCAGGAGGGTTCAGTAAAATCAGCCTTGGACTGAGTTGCTCTAGTTTCGGTACAGAAGGGTTGAGGAAGGGTGAGTCTGGCCGACGCAGGTTGATGGGTGAATGCGGCTCGTTTACATATAGGACTGAGGCGTACTCGGTCAGTCTGGAAGCGATGTGCTTCTCAGGCATCCAGATACCCTGCCAGGACGTGCCTGCACAGATAACCACAGTGTCGGACCAATCGCCGCCGGGATTGGCCGGCATCACCGTGCCAGCTCGCCGAGCCATCCGGCTACTTTTTCCGCCACTACAGGAAAAGTGTGGTGCTCCAGTACCCGCCGTCGGCCGATTCTGCCCATCGACTCCATCAGATCGGGGGAGCCCGACAGATCCAGGATGGAAGCGGCCAGTTCCACCGGGTCCGCTCTATGGACATGGACAGCCATGTCCGTACCGAAGATCTTGTCACGCTCCTGACCGGTCAACATTATTGTCGGTAGTCCGTAGAGTGCTGCTTCGAAGTACACCAGTCCGGTGCTCTCCCATGCCGATGGCATGCAGAAGATCGTTGCTTTGGTGAGGGCACGATGAAAAGCTGCCGCCTGCTCCGGTACATCCTGGCGGAGAAAGCCCAACACCTCCACACCGTCCAGCTTGATCTCCGGCGAACAACCTATGACGGTGAGAGTAGCCTCGGGCCTGGAGCGCTTTACGATGCCGAAGGCGCTGACCAGCAGGTCGCCACCCTTGCGCTGCCAGTCCTTCCCTATGAACAGTAGATGGCAGCCCAGCCAGCATCGCTCAATCTCTCCGGGATCGGCGACTCCGCACGGAGGAGGCCATACTCTGATCTTTCTCCGGAGCTGCCCTTGGGACTCAAGCAAACTTGCGGTCCAGGGGGTATTTGTCCAGATCAGGTCGCATCGGTCAAGAAACCTGCGCTCACCTTTAATAGCTTGTTCGATGGTGCTGTTCGAGAGATTGGAGAATCCGTAGCTAGCGGCGAATACCTCGGTGCAGATGGCGGTTTCCACCGGGATCTCAACATGAGCCAGGATTGCTTTATCCTCAGGCGCAAGCCCGGCCACTCCGAACTGCATGACCGCGTCGTGATCAGGTGCATCGATGTTTCGGAACCGCTGCGATAACCGATCGATGTTGTCCGGCATGTATCGCCATAGCGGGTTCATCCGGGGGCGCCGTGCCTGAGCACTGCGGGGCCAATCCACGATCCCGTGCCATAGGTCTAACGGTGCCAGCAGCTTGGCGTTCGATACCCCCACCAGGATTCCCAGGTCGCTGAGTTCCCGGAATAGCCTTTTCGGGACTCCGCTGTAGGTCTTGACGGAGTCCGGGTCACCCCAAGAAACACCCAGCACGCGAGGTGGGCGGCTGGGAGGCGAAGTGTCGTCCGAGTCAAAGTCGCTCTGGCTCAACCTGACTTCCTTCTGAGGTTGGTAGGTCTGGAGCGGGGTTTTCGGCCTCAGCTCCACGGTGAGCGTACAACTGCGCCAGTTGCCGGTAGGGAGCGGCGATCAGCAGGTAGCTGAACCCCATGAGGCCGCCGATAACAAGAATTTGGAGGAGCGACCCGTCAACCCTCGGTACCACGGCCATTCCGCAGGCCAGGGCGAAGATTGTCCCGAGTACCGGGCGGCGCAGATCCAGCGCGATCCCGCGGACGTCGGCGCCCGCGCTGGCGCAAGCATGAAAAAACAGGGGGAGCGCGATCAGCAGTCCCACTATCGCATGGGCGATAGCCACCCCCGCAATGCCTCCCGCTCGGCTCCCAATAATTAGTGCGGGCGTCAGGAAGAATAGCCAAATCATCTGGAGCTTGAAGGTCTTCCGGGTGAGTCCGAGGGCGATCAGAAAATCTATGGGGAGGATGGTGCCTATCCGAACCATGCCTGCAACAGCGAGATACCTTAGTACCTCGGCAGACGGAGCCCAGCGTTCGCCGTAGACAACTGAGATGACCGGTAGTGCAAGAAATCCTAGTATTAGGAATACCGGCATCGTAAAGCCGATCAGCAAGCTGACGGATTTCCTGAAGTTGGTTCTCAGCAGTTCCAGGTCCCCGGCCATGCTGGAGAACCCGGCGATCGACACCCGGCGGATTGCTTCGTAGAGCAGGGACACCGGCCAGCTGGAAATATTGAATGCCAGGACGTAGAAGCCCAGAAGGGCCGGTCCGAGGTTCTTCGAGACCACCAGGTAATCGGCGTTGAGCAGCGAGTACTCCACCACCGAGGTGAGGGCTAGTGGCAACCCGAAATGGAGAGTTTGCCGGGCAACCGAACGGTCGAATCCGGGCCGGGTCTTGAACGGGGCGTATTTCAAGAGCAGGCTGAGCGAAATTGCGTTACCGGCAACCTGGCCCAAAGCCATGCTCATAGGGCCCAATCCTGCGAGAGCCAAAGCGATTGTCGTCCCGACCCCGACGGGGGCTGCCGCCCAGGTGGCCTTAGCCATCTGATCCTGCCTTACCGTGCGGACCAGAAGAGCGTGGGGAACGGTGGAGATTCCATCGATCAGTACAGTCAGGGCCAGCACCCGGAGGACCCAGACCGATTCCGGGCTGCCCATAGCGGCGCCGAACGCGGGTGCAGCCAGAAAGCACGCCAAGTACAGGGCAGCACTGGAGACGACCGACATGGTCATGACTGTTCGAGCGGCCAACCTAATGTCTCCTTGCCAGCGGAGCAGCGCAACCACCAGGCCAAGGTCGTTCAATCCGAACAGGATGTTGACAATGGCCAGAGCTGCTGCGAAAGCGCCGAAGTCTTCGGGGGCCAGTACTCGGGCCAGGAAGATTCCCGAACCGAAGGATATGAACTTACTGAGGACCGAGTTGATCAAGCTCCACTTGAGGCCTGTGGAAATCGAAGGAGTAGGTCCTTCCGCTGCTCCGGTGCCCTCTTGGCCTTCAGATGGTCTCATCGGTTGCTTCGATCCCATCGCTGGCACTGTCGATTTGGGGGGCTCCGGGCTCTGAGGATCCGGTCCTTCTCCTCCCGTTGACAGGCGCCGGACTCTCCGCCCGCTGTCTCTTTGCACGACGGCCAGCGTTCGCCTCAGCCAGAAAGGCTGCGCCGGTGGCGCTGGCCATGCCCAGTATTGCCCCGGCGACCAGCACCCGGGTCCTGCTTCCGAACTGTGGCACCGCTTCCTGCGAAGAAGTCAGCGGTTTGACCTGGATCCAGGTACTGGGCGGCGCTCCGGAATCTTCCTGGAGCTCTTCCAATTCAGCTTCGAACAGTTCTGCGAGCAGAGCAGTTGACTCGATAGCTACGGGACTGGACCGGCTGGTAGCGGTGAAGTCTACGATGGTGCCCTCAGTCGCCGCGATGCTGGTTAGGAATTCGCCGCTCACGCCGACGTCACGGGCTCGTTCCGCAAACTCCGGCGTGTTCATCTTAAGAACTACCACGGAGGCGGCAAACCGTTCGGATCCCCTGTTAAAAGGATTGGTCTCTCCCTGCTCGACCCGGGCGGGGAAGAGCAGGATGACCGACTTTCTTGCCAGGTATCCGGGATCGATTCTGGAACCCACCTGCAGTACCAGGAACGCGCTTACACAAAGCGATATAAGGGTCACGACCCAGTGGCGCAGGACTACTTTCAGAACGCTCCAGATATCCAATCGCTACCTCCGCATTAACCCAATCCGGGGCCCGATCGGGCAAACGGCCGAACGAATTACAGCTTGAATCATGTCCGATTCCCGGACAATGCCCGTTGAACGGTGCCGGTTGACAGTAAGGATTCAAACTTTGAGATCCGCCAGGCCGCCCCGCAGCAGCCGAGCAGAATAAAGGCGAGGCCGCGGCACGAAGGGAAGGCCATGAAGTCGAAGGCGGCTGAGGCGAACAGTGGAACGGCCAGGCACGCTGCCAGAGACTGACCTAAATTCTTAATGGAAGGATCAGTGCTACGGTGCCGTGCACCTCTTCCTGCCGACATTCCAATCAGGTAGACGGCGAGCATAACGGTCAGTCCGACGATCCCGCCCTCGATCAAGGTGCCCAGGTACTGATTGTCCAGGAAAAAGTAGCGGGAGGGTATGAACGTCCCGTAGCCCCGGCCCAAGAGCGGGCGCTGAGCGAAAAATTCGGCCACGAAGGGAAAGTCGCTTGTGCGACCCTCAATGCTGCTGTCTTGCTGGTATCCCAAGACCAGGTACTTCATGGTGCCGAGAAGTCCGGGAAAGATGATCCTGAGCACCACGGCGAAAGCTGCGCACGCCACAAGTGCCTTGCGCTGAAGGGTGGGTTTCCATGATGGAATCAGCCAGATGGCAACTGCGACCAGTCCGAGCGTAGCGGTGCGGGAAAGCGTCATGGGAACGGCGGTTCCAACTATCATCGTGCAGGCCCACCACAGCTTCTTGGCTCTTCCCGAACTGAAAAGTGCTAAATGAATCGCCAGCGGCAGGATCATGGTAATGACCACGCTGAACTCGATCGGGTGGGACATTGTCGCGGCGACGCGGTTGAAGTTAGAGCGCTGCTGAATAAAGCCCACCCCGAGGTTGACGTCGACCAATCCGGGGAGGCTGATCTTCGAAGCAATGTCTATGCCGGTGGTGAACTGGAAGATGCCGATGCCGGCAACCAACGTGCCGAGGATTACTATGCGCTTCAGTAATTTCTCGAGGAGCACCCTCGAGCGGATCCCATCGGCCGCCAGGAGCGCAGCACCGGCACTGGCAGCCACCACCAACAGGTGCCGGTCGGCGCCCCTCATCTCGGCCGGATCTATGGGGCGCGTGAACGCAGCGGCGTAACTGGCAAAGGTCGATATGAAAAGCAAGGCGATAGCCCATCGCACCGGCTGGCGACCGGTGGCCAATCCCAGGCTCGGAACTATCCTTCCTGCAGCCCAAATCCACAGGCCTCCGAGCGCCAGCAGCCCGGCGGGAGTGCCGGCAGCCCCGAGCGGCTCGATTCTCAGGCCGGCGGGCATCAAGATAAGCACAGTCGCTAGAAGCGTCAAGTACGAGATGCCGTCGTTGGGGGATTTTGAGGACCGGTCGTGGGCTGAGAGTTTTGTCATGGGATGGCAGTGGTGGGTTGATCGGGTAGCCGGCCCAGGGCCGACAGCTGTGGAGACATTGCATCAAGATCCTCGATTGAACGAAATGCGAACGTTCCCGTCATGGGCCTAGAAGCTTAGCCAAGTTCACCCTTCTGGATGAGCGCGCGCCGGTAGCACTCTGAAAATCTAGTCCCGATCAGAGTGGCGCGATCCTGACGAGGGGGGTTACGGTGGGCAAAGGTACGGTATCGAGGCGTTGGGCTTCAGTTTCCGCTTGTATCTCGATGGTTGCCGGGTTGCTGGTGTTCCTTCCGCTAAGCCTCGCGCAAGCAGACGGCACCGAAGGATTGGGAATTCCAGTTGGGGTATCCATCGCTTCGGGAACCGGGATGGTTACCGCGGGTACCGGCTTGGCGGTTCAGCCCGCCGACATCAATGTCGCTGTTCCAGCGGCCGCCAGCGTACAGCAGGTATTGCTCTACTGGGAGGGCCTGCACCATGAGTCTGGACCCGGAGACAACACCGTTGAGGTTAATGGCAACCCGGTCACGGGGGACTTGATCGGTGGTCCTACCCTATTTTTCTCCCAAACTGCCTCATCGAGCTTCCGGGCGGACATCACTACATTGGCCGCCGTGGTGCCTGGGAACAACGTTCTTTCGATCTCAGGACTGGTCAACTCCGGGGATTTCGCCACTTCGGACGGCGCAAGCGTGGTCGTTATCTTCGACGACGGTTCAGCGCCCGCGAACCTCCAGATCCGTGACGGGAACGACGTTGCATTCGCCAACTTCTCCCCGCCGATAGACACCACCGTTGCGCAAACGTTCAACTTCCCGGCATCCGTGCAGGATCGGACCGCAGACCTGACCTTGATGGTCGGAAACGTTGAGCAGGACCGACCGAACTCCATAAAGATAACGGTCGGCGGCACGACCACAACACTGGCGGACCAACTTGCCAGCAACCAGGGTTCAGACTGGGACAACCTATTACTCCCGGTGTTGGTGCCGGCGGGCGAGACTTCCTTGACAGTTCAAGTTCTGTCGGCACCAGATGGATCCGGAAGGCTACCGGCTTCCTTGATCTGGGTGGCGGCGACCCTTTCACTATCGGCGCCGGTGGACAATGTTGACCTGTCGGTGACCAAGACCGACTCACCCGACCCGGTCCAGGTGGGCGATGAGCTCACCTACACGGTCACCGTCACCAACAACTCAGCAACAGACGCCACCGGCGTGGTTGCCGAGGACACCCTGCCGGCCGGAGTAACCTTCGTCTCCGCCGTCTCCACCATTGGTAGCTGCGCAGAGGCTGCCGGTACCGTGACCTGCGACATCGGCAACCTGGGGGCCGGGCAAAGTGCGGTTATCACCATCAAGGTGACCCCCACCGCCGCCGGCGAGATCGAAAACACCGTGACCGTGACCGGCACCGAGCCCGATCCCGATCCCACCAACAACACCGCCACAACGACCACCACGGTCAACCCCATACCCATGGCCGACCTGTCGGTGACCAAGACCGACTCACCCGACCCGGTCCAAGTGGGCGATGAGCTCACCTACACAGTCACCGTCACCAACAACTCGCCTACCACCGGAGCCACCGGCGTGGTTGCCGAGGACACGCTGCCGGCCGGAGTAACCTTCGTCTCCGCCGTCTCCACCATCGGTAGCTGCGCAGAGGCTGCCGGTACCGTGACCTGCGACATCGGCAACCTGGGGGCCGGGCAAAGTGCGGTTATCACCATCAAGGTGACCCCCACCGCCGCCGGCCAGATCGAAAACACAGTGAGCGTGACCGGCACCGAGCCCGATCCCGATCCCACCAACAACACCGCCACGACGACCACCACGGTCAACCCGGCATGCCCCGTTCCCACCACCCCTGAGATTACCCACGGCTCGGCATTCGGCCTCGACGCATCCGTGCTGGGGTTGAACATCGTCAAGGCGGGACTGGTGAGCACCGTGGCCCCAGGATCTCCGGCGGCGGCGGCTCGGCGAAGCATAACGATCAACGTCCCGCTGGTGCTCGCCGCCACGATCAACGAAAATCAGTCCGCATCTTCGTTGACGCCGGCCCCGAACAGCAAAGCCTCTTCAACCATCTCCAACGTGAGTTTGTTGAGCGGTCTGGTTACAGCCACCTCTATAAGGGGCGTTTCCCAATCGGTTGCTTCGCAGACGTCGGCGAGCTACAACTCGACCGGCTCTGAGATCCAGGGCCTCAAAGTGAACAACGTGCCCGTTTCGGTTTCTCCCAATCAGAAGGTTCTGGTCAAGGACCCCCTGATCCCGACTCGAGTCATTGCCGAGCTACACATCTACCAAGAATCTGGAACCAGCACCTTTGCAGGTTCGCTGTCCCAGGCGTCGCATTCGGTAAACATGCTCAGGCTGGTGTTACTCAAGTCCTTCTTGGGCTTGCCGACGGGCGCCGAGATCATCGTTGCTCATGCTCAGAGTGACGCTCAGGGGCCGGCGGTTAACTGCCCGGATGCCCAGAGCGTCAGCGGCGAAGCCTTTACCGCCCTGGTTCAAGGCAAGTTCAACGGGAACGTGATTGCGGAAACCAAGATCGGAGAGGCACTGCTTCCCCCAACCGGAGGATCCGATAGCGATGGAACCACAGCAAGCATCCCGGGAGTTGTCACCAACAGCACCACGACCAACACCACCTCGGGTTCGCTCAGCCCGAATCCCAACGCTACCGCCCGCTCCGTTATCCAAGGCCTCAACCTGTTCGCAGGCCTGGTAACGGCGACGGCGGTTGATGTCAGCTCGACAAGCTCGGCGAACGGGCTTACCGCCGGCACTCAGTTCGCAGCTACGTTTGTGAACCTCAAGGTCGGTTCGACGACCGTCAGCGCCAATGTTGCCCCCAACAGTGTTATCAGTCTCTCGTTGCCGGGAGGAGGATTCTTGGTGGTCATCATCAACGAGCGAACTGTCGGCGGGAATGGCACCACGGATACCGAAGGCACCATCAACGCGATCCACGCCTTCGCGTTTACTCCCGGCGGGCTGCTCGAATCCGAAGTCATTGTTGCCTCTGCGCACAGCGACGCACACAGTTGAGCTAACTCGGTTCAACACAAAGGGCCCGGAGCTTTCCGGGTCCTTGTGTTGTGCAGGGATCAATGCTGTCAATGAGAGTCAGCTTTGTAACCCACCCGGTGAGTTCCGGAGCCGGGCACAGGAGAGTGAGGGCTCGAGAGCCCGGCTGCCTGAGAGTCGGCGGTGCTCTGCGAGCCGGTTCCTCCGCGGCCAGGTTAAACGGGGTAGACGGCGATTTCCGTCGCCTTCAGGGACGCCCAGACCCGCTCTGCCCGGGCAAGGCCGAGTTCCGCTGCTGCCTCTGGGGTGACTTCGGCAACAACCGACGGGGCCCCCACCAGGGTCACCCGGACCCGGTCTCCTTCCAGGTCGAGCGAACCGATTTGGGCCTCCCAGACGTTCCTGGGCGATCCTTCGGGGTGGGCACGGTGTAGCGAGATGGCCCGCGGGTGCACCGCAGCAAACACCGGCCCCTTCGGGTGGGACGCCGCGATCAGCGTGCCACCGCTTTCCAGTTCGATGCTGTCGCCCACGCCCCGGCCCCGGAGCAGATTCAGTCCGACCAGTTCGGCCACATAGGGAGACCGCGGCTGGGCGGCGAGGTGAGAGAACGTGCCCTCCTGCACCACCCGGCCGGCTTCCAGGACGACCAACCGGCTCGCCAGCGCCGCTGCTTCCAACAGATTGTGGGTAACGATCAGGGTGCTGCCCTCGAACGCTGAAAGGTGCCGGCTCAACTCGCGCCGGACCTCTACCTTGGTACCGGCGTCCAGTGCAGAGAGCGGCTCGTCGAGTAGGAGCAGGCGGGGTTGAGTTGCCAGTGCGCGGGCCAAAGCAACCCGCTGCGCCTGTCCGCCGGACAACGCCGATGGCTTGGATTGGGCGTATCCGGTCAATCCGAGCGGCTCCAGCAGTCTCATCGCCCGCTCGTGTGCCTGCTTGCGGGGGGTACCCCGGGCCCGCAGGCCAAAGGCAACATTCTCCAGCACGCTAAGATGTGGAAACAGCAGGTAGTCCTGGAAGACGTAGCCTACCTGGCGTTCGTCAGCTGCCGTCCGTACTCCGGTCTCGGGGTCCTCCAGGGTCTTCCCCTCCAGCTCCACCCGGCCGGCCCGCAGCGGGACCAGCCCGGCCAGTGCCCGCAGCAAGCTGGTCTTCCCCGAGCCGTTCGGACCAAGGACGGCGATGACCTCTCCCGGCGCCGCGCCGATCTGCACATCCAATGCGAGCGAGCCCAGTGTCAAAGCGATCGTGGCCTTAAGGGTCACTTCAGAGCTTGGGTAAGAACCGGTCGCGTAGCACGATCAGAATGGTTAACGAAACAGCCAGAAGCACGACGCTTAGGGTTATCGCCGCTTCCAGGTCCGTCTCCAGAGCCAGGTAGACCGCCAGGGGAACCGTCTGGGTGCGTCCCGGAAGGTTGCCGGCGAAGGTGATGGTTGCCCCGAACTCTCCGATTGCCCGAGCCCAGCACAGCGCTGCCCCGGCCCACAGGCTGGGAGCTATCAGGGGAAGGGTAACCCGGCGGAAAGTATGGCCAGGACGGGAGCCCAAGGTAGCGGCCGCATCCTCGAAGCGCTGGTCCATCGAGCGAAGGCCGGCTTCCACCGTGATCACCAGGAAAGGCATGGCTACGAAGGTCTCGGCCAGGATCGCACCGGCGGTGGTGAAGGGCAGGCTGACACCGAACGTCTGCTCCAGGAACTGCCCGGCGATTCCCCGGCGTCCGAATGCCAAGAGCAAGGCGACACCGCCCACCACTGGAGGAACGATCATCGGCAAGGTTGTAAGCGCCCGTACGAGCCCTCTTCCCGGGAAGCTCCAGCGCGCCAATGCCCAGGCCAGGGGCACGCCGAGCACCAGACTTATCGCGGTAGCAGCCAGGGAGCACACCAGTGATAAGCGCAGCGCCTCCAGGACAGGTTGGGATGTCAGCTGTGACCCCAAGCCGGTCCAAGGGGTGCGCAGCAACATTCCGAGCAGCGGCAGGAAGAACAGCAGCACGGAGAGCACCACGGCCGCCCGCACCAGCAACCTGGCTGTCCGGCCTCCCGATGCTGTGGCTCGAGGGGCGCGAAGGGAACCCTTTAGGGCTCCAGCAGTCACGGGGCAGTGAAGCCGTGGGCGGTGAGGACCTCGATGCCCCGGGCGGAACGGACCAGATCGATGAATCCCTGCGCCACTTCCGCGTTGGGGGTGTCCTTGATGATTGCTATGGGGTAGATGGCGTCGACATTGAGTTCTGGCGGGATCTCCACGCCTGTGGCCTGAGCGCCGACGGCTCGGACATCGCTGGTGTAGACGATACCGGCGTCCGCCTCACCGAGGGTCACGGGTCCGACCACCCCTTTTACGTCCAGCGCTTCGGAGACCGGATTGACCGTGACGCCCGCTTTGGCCAGCGCTTCCCGCCCGTAGCGGCCGACCGGCACCTGCGGGGCGGCAAGCACCACCTTGATACCGGGGTTGGCCAGGTCAGCGAGGCTCCGGATACCTAAGGGGTTGCCGGCAGCGGTGATGATCATCAGTTTGTTCCCGGCGAAGATCACAGGCGGCCCCGCCAGCCCGGCACTGGTCACTTTCGCCATGTTGGGTTCATCGGCGGAGGCGAAAACATCGGCGCCGCCCTGTTCGGCGATTTGAGCCGCCAGGCCGCTTGACGAGCCGAAGTTCATGGCGATCTCGACCTCCGGGTGCTGCGTTTCGAACTCCTGCTTGAGTTGGTTGAACGACTCGCTGAGCGACGCTCCGGCAAACACGGTCGCACTGCCGGAGAGTTTCTTGTCGGGACCGGAGGTGGCATTGCCGTTCTCGGCGGTGGGTCCGCAGGCGCCCAGGACAAGGGCGGAGGCGACAATGAACGCGGTAGCGCGGCGGTTGAGCATGGGTGACCCCTTTCGTTAATCCTCATCTTGGGCGGGTTGCTTGGATACTAGCACTCCTACAGGATAAGGCGAGGAGCAACCCAGGTGAAAGGTTGCGCCCAAATGCGCCGCATCGGCCCGGCCGAAGTTTGCGCTACTGCTTGATCAGAGCGGCCAGTTCGAAATGCATCCCGTCGGGCACCGACCAGCGCCCGCCCCAGCGGAAGCCCCAGCTCTCGAAGACGGCGACGATCCGTGGATCGAGCTGCGGAGGCTCACCCTGGAGGTTGCTGGGGACGTTGATGTCCAGGGCCAGGCCCCAAGCGTGCATTGAGATTCCCTTGCCGGAGTCGTGGCCGATGAAGCGCGGGACGTGGCATCCGCCGAACTCGCCGGGGTTGATCAGACCTGCAAGTCCGCGGTCCTGGATCTCGGTCAGCGCCGCCTCCAGCTGCGGGAACATCGCCTTGTGGCAACGCATGTGGCCCAAGATCGGCATGGTCTTGCCCACGATATTGCGCGCCACCCATGAAGTGTCCTGGCTGATCGACCCATCCTCATTGCCCTGGTAGCGAAACGATCCGATCGCTTTCTGGGCGGCTAGGCCGGAGAAGAAGCTTCGGTTCTCAACTGGGCGAGTCTGCTCGAACCTTATCCCCGGCAGTGCCCTTCCCAACTCTGCGACCACTTCGGAGTGCTGGGCATTCTCGTTCAACCCGACCACCAGCAGCGTAGGGTTGGTCAATCCCAGATCGGCGGCCTTGTCGAAAGACATCATCGCTCCGGCCAGGTTCGGAACCCCATTCGCCGCAAGACCGGCGATGCGCAGCGTCTTGCGTCCAGAGGGGGATTGCGCTGCAAGCTTGGTGAGTGGCTTGCCACCGAAGATCTGGAACTGTTCGTGGGCGATGAAGGTCTCGGATCGGCTGAGTCCCTCCCATACGAACGGCGCTTGGGCCGACGCCTCCGGTGCCAGCGGGCGAAACTCTTCCGGGTCGATTGCCGCCACGCTCACCTGGGACTCGCCGTCCACGCCGGGCACCTCCACCGTCAGGTTGGAGAGCAGCACCTTGGCGGCGGCCCCCACCCCGGGCACCGAGCGAGCCCGGTTGACCATGTCCTGCGAGACCCCTCCGGGAATGGTCGCCTTCAGCGCCGGGTTTACCGCGACTACCCGTTGCTGGATGCCTTCCCCCGGCACCGGTTCCGCTTCCGGCGGCGGTGCAGGTAGAGGCGCTGGCCGGGACCGCTCGGACGCATTAGGGCCACCCGAGCGCACGGGGCCGACGAGCAACGCTGTGGCGGCGCCGGCCACAAGAAGCGCCAGCACGGCCAGGCAGGCGATGAGGCTCCTATGCCCGGTCGGCTTGTGCACGCTTAGATGTTATTGCAGGTTCGTGCATCTCAGGGCCTTTGGCGGCCCTCCGGGGTGCGCTTTTCGTTCAGCCTGCGTATGTTGAAGGCGTGCCAACTTTACGGGAACTGGTCCGGGACCAGGCGGAACTGTCTAACGAGGAGGTCGAGCACCTTGCCCGGCTGCTTGCCTCCTGGCAGCTGCTGGCAGATCTTTCGTTCGCCGATCTGCTGCTTTGGTGCCCGCTCGCCCGGGGAACCGGCTTCATCTGCTTGGCGCAGATGCGCCCCTACACCGCCCAAACCCTCTACCCCCAGGACCTGTTCGGCCGGGTGCTCCGCCTGGAGGAGCTGGCAGTGGTGGACCGGGCTTATCACGAGAACCGCAGCTGGCGGCGGGAGCAGCCCGTAATCATCGACGGAGTGCCGATCCGAATGGAGGCTATCCCGGTTCCGGTATCCGGCAAGGTGGCGGCGGTCATGACCATTCACGGCGCTCCGCTCAAGAACCGCCGCCGGGGCGAGCTGGAACAGAACTATCTGGAGTGCGCAGTTGCGCTGTGCCTGATGGTGGGCGAAGGAACGTTTCCGTTCCCCGGGGAGGCGCTCGACCCGGAACTGGCTCCCCGGGTGGGCGACGGGATGATCCGCTTGAACCGGCAGGGCCGCGTGCTTTATGCGAGCCCGAATGCGGTATCCGCTTATCGCCGCCTGGGGATTGTGTCCAACGTGCAGGGAGAGCGGCTGGCCGACGTTGGGGTGGAGTCCTGGGCGGTGTCCGTTGCGCTTAGCCAGGGCGAGCCAGCGCAAAGCGACGTGTCGATGGGGATGTCGGTGGTGCTCCAGCGGGCTCTGCCTTTGCTGGAAGGAACCCGGCGGGAGGTTAACGGAGTGCTGCTGCTGGTGCGCGACGTGACTCAGTTGCGCTACCGGGAGCGCCAGCTGCAGCGCCAAGAGGCGGTGGTCCGGGAGGTGCACCACCGGGTGAAGAACAATCTGCAGACCATTGCCAGCCTGCTGCGGTTACAGGCTCGGCGCTTGCCTGAAGGGGCCCGCAAGGAGCTGGAGGAAGCGACCCGCAGGATCGGAGCGATAGCTCTGGTCCACGAGACGCTGTCACGGGAGGCCGGTCAGCAGGTGGACTTCGACGAGGTGGCCAGCCGGTTGGTCCGGATGGTCAGCCAGGGACTGCTTCCCCGGGACAGCAAGATTGCGATCCGCCTGGAGGGTAACGCAGGCAAGCTCCTTCCCGATCTGGCGACTCCGCTTGCTGTGGTTCTGGTTGAAATGCTGCAAAACGCCGTGCGCCACGCATTCGACGATAGCGGCGGCTCTGTGGTGGTCAGCATGAGTCGGTTGCAGCAGCGGCTGCAGATGGTTGTTCGGGACGACGGGAAAGGCATTGCCGGCGAGGTCGGGACCTTAAACACCGGCTTGGGGATGCAGATCATGCGAGAGCTGGTGGAGACCGAACTGGGCGGTGCGCTGACGATGGCATCGGATACCGGCACCCGGGTGGTGGTCGATGTGCCGACCCAAAAGCCTGCGGGCATGCACCCCCCTCCCGATTAGGCGGTGTTGGGAAACGCTGCCAGCGGTTGCTGGTTTGGGACCTAAATGACGGGTTCAGCTCAGAACAGGCACCTGCGGCCGCTGATAGCCGTCTTCCGCTCGTCTTCCGAAAGCCCACCCCAGACGCCGGATTCCTGGTGGGTGTTGAGGGCCCACTCCAGGCAGTCATGCTTGACCGGGCAGGGACGGCAGATGGCCTTGGCCTGCTCGATCTGGTCCAATGCAGGGCCGGTAGTGCCAATAGGGAAGAAGATATCCGGGTCGGGAATCTCCTTGCAGTTAGCTCTTTGACGCCAGTCCGTCTCAGGAGACGTGCCTGGCTCAAGATAGAAGGTTATTTCCTTCATGGGCCTGTTAGGGTGTTGGTAATATTCATTTGGGGACCGGGGCAGAATATGACGGTTCTGTTAACTATGCAATACCCCAGTTGCACTAAGTTTCTTGTTAAATTTTCAGCTTTTCCGTCGTTTCCCTCCACTTTGCCTTCCTAGCAGTGATCTGATCCGCTGAGTTCCCCCATCGCCGGCTTTCCGGCGCCCTTCGCTCCGATGCTTCCGACCCTGGTCTCGCAGCCTTACGACCATCCAGATCATCTGTTCGAGGTCAAGTGGGACGGTGTGCGGGTACTGGCATTTTGCCGGTCCGGGTCTACGCGGCTGTACTCTCGCTCGGGCCGCGAGGTCACTCATCAGTATCCGGAGTTCGCCGATTTGCACGGAAGGCTTCACTTGCCGGACGCGGTCTTGGACGGGGAGATCGTGGCCCTCGACGCCGCCGCCCGGCCGTCATTCGAGCTGCTCCAATCCCGGATCAACCTCTCTCGCCCATCGGACATTGCTCGTGCGATTTCCGCCGTGAGGCTCGACCTGGTGCTCTTCGACCTGCCCTTTGCCGCCGGCGAGTGGATAGGCGACACCCCGCTGGAGTCGCGCGCTGAGCGGCTCGGCCGGGGAATCGACTTTTCCGGCCGAGTCCTTCGCTCCGAAGCCATTCCTCAGGCCGGGACAGCGCTGTTCGGGGCTGCCAAGGCGAAAGGACTGGAGGGAGTCGTCGGAAAACACCGGCTGAGTCGATACCTTCCGGGCAAGCGGACCAAGGAGTGGCTGAAGATCAAAGCGGTTTACGAAATCGATGCGGTCATCGGTGGATTCAGCGCCGGCGCCGGTCACCGTAGCGCCTGGCTGGGGGCGCTGCTGGTGGGCGCCTATGACACTGAGGACCGGTTGCGCTACCTGGGGTCGGTGGGGACCGGATTCTCCGAGCGGACGCTGGCTGAGTTGCTGGCGCGGTTGAGTGGGCGGGCAGCGCCTAGCAGCCCATTCGCCGGACAGGTCCCGGAGAAGGGGGTCACCTGGGTGAGGCCCGAACTGGTGTGCGTGGTTGAGTACCGGGAGCTCACCTCGGGGATGAAATTGCGAGCACCGTCGTTCAAGGGGCTCCGGCAGGACAAGCTGCCGGAGCAGTGCCGGGTGGGCTCCAGAAGCGAAGCGCCCTAAGAGTCCGCCACATGATTAGGTGCACACCGAGACCGTTTCCTACGCCAGGCTGGGCGGTGGCCAGCCTTCCGGCAGTGCCCTCAGCCGGCCTTGGCTTTCGCCTCAACTTTCTGTTGGGTCTTGGCCCGGGTGGCCTCCACGCTTGCCTTTAGTGCCTCCATTAGATCGAGGATCTGCGTGGGCTCCTTCTCCGCCGGCGCAGCGATCTGTTGCCCATCCACCTTCGCCTGCACTGCCTGCTCTAGCCGCTCCCGGTAGGCGTCATGGAACTGCTGCGGATCGAAGCTATCGCTCAGGTTTTCGATCAGGCTCTGGGCCATTGCCAGCTCCTGCGGGCGCAGCTCCACGTTTTTGTCCAGCTCCTGGAACTCGGGCGGGCGGATTTCGTCCGGCCAGTGCATGGTCTCCAGGATGAACACGCCGTCATTGACTCGAAGGGTTGCCAGCCGCTCTTTTTCCCGCAGGGTGATCTTGGCCAAGCCCACCTTGCCGGCTTCCGAAAGGGCCTTTTCCAGGAGCTTGTAGGCCTTGATGCCTGTGGGTTCTGGAGCCAGGTAGTAGGCCTTCTGGAAATAGATCGGGTCAATTTGCTCGAGCGGGACGAACGAGACTATGTCCACAGCCTTGATGCTGTCTGCCGGGATGGCTTCCAGTTCCTGCTCGGTGAACACAACGTAGTTGCCCTTTTCGAACTCGTAACCTTTGACGATCTCGTCGTAGGGGACCTCCTCCCCACACTCGCTGCACACCCGTTTGTACTTGATCCGCCCGCTGTCCTTGGAGTGGAGTTGATTGAAGCGGAAGTCCTTCTCCTCGATAGCCGAGTAAAGGCCAACCGGGATGGTGATCAGCCCGAAAGTTATGGCCCCTTTCCAGATCGATCTAGGCATTGCGAGCCTCCTTCTTTCTCAAGATCCTACCCCCGGCGGGTGACGTTTCCCGGCCGGGCGGAGTTCCTTGTGTCCGGCTGCCGGGAGGGGAGTATGCGCCGGGATGCCCCCCGGCAACGGCACCGCTGGCTCACCGGACGTCCTTTCGTCCGGCTGCCACAATGCTCAAGGCCACCGCCACGGCTAGGTAGCCCACCGCCCAGCCGACCCGTCCGCCCGTACTGGGGATGAGGACGTCGGAGGCGATTCCCGATTCCGGCGCCAGACCCCGCCCTCCCAGCGGGGAACTCAAAGTCCGGGGGGTGAGGTAATAGCCGGCGCTGACGATGGCTGCCGGGGTTCCGGTGAGCTGCCCGGCAGCCACGGCGAGGTAGAGCGTGGCGAACAGGTTGGAACTGGCGTAGACGAAGTAGCCGGTGAGCGCCGCCAAAACCGGCGCGTTGAAAAGGCTTGAGAACAGCGTAACGAGGGCCACCAGAATGGTCAGGTTAAATGCAGTGGTCGCCCAGTGGCCCCAGAGCCCGGCATCGAACGAACCGCCGTCCAGCGCCCTCACCGTCTGCATAAGCAGCGCGGCGAACAGGCAAAGCCCGGCGATCACCGCTGCGCCGGCCAGCAATCGTCCGGCCACGTAGTGCCATCGGGCAAGCGGGCGGGCCAGGATGACCATGGCCTCGCCGTCGGAGAACGGCCGCCCGACGTTGTTCATCGATACCGCCACCGCGGCCAGGGTGATGGTGAGAGGCAGAAGTCCGAGCGAGGCGGCGGCGCCCAGGCCCACCAGGGCGCCGACGATGGCCGAGTTGGTTCCCCGGCTCAAGGTCAGGTAGGCAAGACCGGCGACGATGACCACACAAATCAATACAAAGAACAAGATCAGCTTGCGCCGGAAGTGTTCGGTCAGCGAGGCCCGGGCGATGGTTAGGAGGGCACTCAAGCGCTGTTCACCATGTCGACGAAGACGGTCTCTAGATCCGTCCCCTCGGGGACGACCTGGTCGATCGGGCCGGTGGCCAGCAGTTTGCCCTTGTTCATGATCGCCACGTGGTCGCACAGGCGCTCAACTTCTAAGAGCAGGTGCGAGTTGAGGACGATAGTCGCTCCGGCCGCTTTCAGCTCGGCCATCTGATCCCGGACCGCCCGCCGGCCGAGCGGGTCCAGGTCGGCGGTGGGCTCGTCCAGTACCACCAGACGCGGACTGCCGAGCAATGCCTGTGCGAGCGCCAGCCGGCGCACCATCCCTTTGGAGAAGGCCTTGACCCGTTTGGGGGCATCGGTCAGGTCTGCGGCAGCCAACCGGTAATCGATCTGTTGCTGCAACTCCGTCCCGGCCAGCCCGATCAGTCGCCCGTGCATCCGCAACACCTCTTGTGCCGAAAGGAAGTCGGCAAAGCGCGGGCTCTCCGGTACAAACCCGACCCCTTCCCGGGCCCCGATGCTTGCAGCGGGGTGTCCGAAGACAGTTATCGAGCCGCCGGTGGGACGCAGCAGGCCCAGCAGGCACTTGACGAAGGTGGTCTTGCCCGCGCCGTTGGGCCCGAGCAGCGCGAAGGTCTCCCCCCGGCCGACCGTCAGGCTGACGCCGTCAAGCCCTCGCCCAGAGCGGCCGTAGCGCTTGGCCAGGTCTTGGGCGACTATTACGGGATCGGCGGACATGGGAAGAGCCCGGTCAGGCGCCGGCTCCGTCCAGTTGATTCAAGATCTTGTCGATGGGCATCTTCACGCAGGTGAAGATCGGGATGTCCCGAGCGGTGAACGCCGAAGATTCGGACCCGCGCAGCTCCTCCACCAAATCCAGGAACTCACCCAGCGAGCCTCCTTCGAACGCCACTACGAACTCCTGGTCGTCCAAGCCGAACGAGTAGCCTGTGTGGATGGCCACCTCCGGGTACTTGTGGCCGATTCGGAAGTGCTCACCCATGATCTTGCGGCGTTCGTCGAACGGGAGCGAGTACCAGCGGCGCTGCTTGTCCATCGGGTAGACGAACAGGTAGGGCGAGCCCTTGGGCCCGGCGGGCATGTTGAATTCCTGACCCTCGTGTTTATGGCCCTTGAGGTACTGGGACTTGCGGGTCATAGCCAGGTATGAGTAGGCCGGGCTGAGCCAGCGGCCTAGGGCAGCGCCGTTGAGCGCTGCCTGGAAATCCTGGATTGCCTCCGGGCTTTCGGCGATCTCCCACAGCGCCAGATCCGAGTCCGCCCGCATTCCGACGGTTGAGTAAGTGTGGACCTGCACAGTGGTTGCTCCGCAGATCACGCCGGCCAACTCCTTTTTCTGAAGCGAGCGCTCCTCGTCGGGGAGCCGGCGCCACGCCGGGTCGACCTTGTAGAACACGTACCTCATCAGCTTTCGATCCATGAACCTCTAGATCCTTTCTAATGCCCGTCCGGCGGAGGACAGAATCGCTTCGATGTCGCTATCGAGGTGGGCCGCACTTACGAAAGCGGCTTCGAACTGGGCGGGCGGCCAGTAGACTCCCTCTTCCAGCATGGCATGGAAGAAGCGGGCGAAGCGGGTGGTGTCGGAAAGCTTGGCGGTAGCCAGGTCGGTAACCGGCCGGTCCTGGAAGAACAGCGTGAACATCGACCCTACCCGCTGAATGGTCGCTGGTACCCCTGCCCGCTTGGCCTGCTCGGCCAAGCCGTCTTGCAGTGCTGCTCCCAACTCTTCCAGGCGATCGTAGAAGCACGGCTGCGACAGTTGCCCCAGGGTGGCAAGTCCGGCGGCTACGCCAACCGGATTGCCTGACAGGGTCCCCGCCTGGTAAACCGGACCCACCGGAGCGACCAACTCCATCAGCTTCTTCGACCCGCCGTAGGCGCCGATCGGCATCCCTCCGCCCACGATCTTGCCCAGAATGCTCAGATCCGCATCGATGCCCAGCAGGCCTTGGGCGCCACCCCAACCCACCCGGAAGCCGGTGATGACCTCGTCGAAGATCAGCAGCGCGCCCGCCCGGGTGCATGCCGCACGGAGCGCTTCCAGAAAGCCGGGTAGGGGAGGAACCACGCCCATGTTCGCCGCCACCGGCTCGACGATGACCGCCGCAAGCTCACTGCCGTGAGCCTCGAAAAGTGGGCCGAGCGCCGCCGTGTCGTTGAAAGGAGCCACCAAGGTATCGGCCGACGTGCCGGCGGTGACGCCGGCGGAGTCCGGAAGTCCGAGCGTGGCCACTCCCGAGCCGGCGCTTACCAGAAGCGAATCGACATGGCCGTGGTAGCAGCCGGCGAACTTCAGTACCTTGCTCCGGCCGGTGGCCGCCCGGGCCAGGCGCAGAGCGCTCATCGTTGCCTCGGTGCCCGAGTTGACCAGCCGGAGCATTTCCACCGAGGGGAGCGCACCGGCGATGGCGGCCGCCAATTGCGCCTCAGGACCTGTCGGGGTTCCGAACGAGGTTCCCCGGGCGGCCGTCTCATGGATTGCACTTAGCACCTGAGGGTGGGCGTGGCCGAGGATGAGCGGGCCCCAGGAGGCCAGCAGGTCGATGTAAATGGTTCCGTCCAGGTCGGTGACCCGGGCGCCCGACCCGGAGGCCATGAACACCGGCGTTCCGCCGACCGCTCCGAACGCCCGGACCGGAGAACTCACCCCTCCAGGCATGACCTCCCGGGCTGCGGCAAATGCCTGCTCGGACCGAGTCGCCCTTGCGGGTTCGTCGGCCCGGGCTGCGGCGAACGCCTCCTCCGATCGGACATTTGCAGTTGCGCCAGCCCGGGCTGCGGCAAATGCCTGCTCGGACCGAGTCGCCTTTGCGGGTTCGTCGGCCCGGGCGGCGGCGAACGCCTCCTCGGATCGGACATTTGCAGTTGCGCCAGCCCGGGCTGCGGTGAGGGCCCCCTCGGGCGGGGTCAACCTTCGGCCAGCCAGCGGGCAGCGTCCAGGGCGTGGTAGGTGATCACGAATTGCGCCCCCGAGCGAACGATCGCCCCAAGAATCTCCAGCGCTGCCCGCTGCTCGTCCATCCAACCCCGTTGGGAAGCGGCTTTGACCATGGCGTACTCGCCGCTCACGTTGTAGGCGCTGACCGGTGCATCGAAGCGCGCCCGCACCGCGGCTATCAGGTCCAGGTTGACCAGCGCCGGTTTGACCATAATGATGTCGGCGCCCTCCGCCAGGTCTCGCTCAACGCTGGCCAGCGCCTGGCGATGGGCGGACGGGTCGATCTGGTAGCTGGTTCGGTCGCCGAGCGACGGGGCGGAGCCGGCGACTTCCCGGAACGGGCCGTACATCGAGGAGGCGAACTTGGCGGAGTAGGACATGATTCCGGTGCCGGTCAGCCCGGCGCCGTCAAGGGCGGCCCGGATGGCGGCCACCCGGCCGTCCATCATGTCGGATGGTGCGGCAAAGTCTGCTCCGGCCCGGGCCTGGGAGAGGGCGACCGCGGCCAGCGCCTCGCACGAGGGGTCGTTGAGCACCTCGCCCTCTTGGACGATCCCGCAGTGCCCGGAGCAGGTGTAGCCGCACAGACAGGTATCGGCGAACACCACCATGCCGGGTGTGGCGGACTTGATCTCGGCGATTGCCCGCTGGGCCGGGCCGTCTGCCGCGGCCGCCCTGGTGCCTTTTGCGTCCTTTCTCTCGGTCACACCGAACACCAGGATTCCCGCAATGCCCAGTGACTCGGCCTGTTTGGCCAGGACGGCCACCTGGTCGGCCGGCCAGTAGAAGTGGCCGGGCATGGACGGCAGAGGCTCGGGCTCCCTGGCAGATTCGGAGACGAAGATCGGCAGCACAAATCGAGCCGGGTCCAGCCGGGTCTCAGCCATCAGCGCCCGGATGCCCGGCGAACCGCGCAGCCGGCGCAGCCGCCGTACGGTCACGAAAGGCTCCACCCGGCCCGCCCCGTGCCCGGATGCCCGGTTTCGCCGGACCTTCCGGACCCGGCCCGCCCCGTGCCCGGGTGCCCGGTTTCGCCGGATCGGTTTGGCTCAACCTGCAGCATCCTCATGTCCGGTCCGAGACTGCCGGCTTGAAGCCTGGCCTGGTGGCTTCGTAAGCGGAGATCTCGTCCTGCCGCTGCATCGTCAGGGCTATGTCGTCCAGGCCGTTGATGAGCCGGTAGCGGGCGAAGTCGTCCAGGGCGAAGGGCTCCACCAGGCCGATGCTCGGCACCGTGACCGTGCGTTCCCGGACGTCGACGGTGATTTCGGTGGCCGGGTCGTTCTCGACCGCGGCGGTTATGGCCTGCACCACGGGCTCGGGAAGCCGGACCGCCAGCAGGCCATTCTTGAGCGAGTTGGCCCGGAAGATGTCGGCGAAGCTCGATGCAATCACGGCGTAGAACCCGCTTTCGGCCAGGGCCCAGACCGCATGCTCACGGGAAGACCCGCAGCCGAAGTTCGGGCCGGCCAGCAGGATCGACCCACCCCGGTATTCCGTCCGGTTAAGCACGAAATCGGGGTCCTCCCGCCAGGCGGAGAACAGTCCGGCGCCAAAGCCCGTGCGCTCGATCCGCTTGAGCCAAACTGCCGGGATGATCTGATCGGTATCAACGTCGCTGCGCTTAAGCGGCACGCCCCGGCCGGTGATCTGCGCAACGGGCTCCACCGTCAGGATCCGTTCAGGTCAGAGGGTGCCGCGAAGCGCCCGGCAATCGCAGTCGCCGCCGCCACAGCCGGCGATACCAGGTGGGTGCGCCCGCCCTTGCCTTGGCGGCCCTCAAAGTTCCGGTTGGAGGTCGAAGCGCATCGCTGGCCTGGACCCAGCTGATCCGGGTTCATGCCCAGGCACATCGAGCACCCGGCGCCCTCCCGCCACTCGAAGCCCGCCTTCTCGAAAATTCTGTCCAGGCCCTCCGCCTCAGCTTGTTCCTTGACCCTCATGGATCCGGGTACCACCATCGCCCGCATTCCCTCCCGCACGTGACGGCCGGCTACCACTTCGGCGGCCGCCCGCAGGTCCTCCAACCGGGAATTGGTGCACGATCCGATGAACACCACATCCACCGGGATCTCCCGCATCGGGGTGCCCGGGGTGAGCGCCATATAGTCGAGCGCCCGGCGCGCGGCCTCCTTGAGCGACGGGTCGGTGAAGTCCTCTGGGTCGGGTACCCGGTCGTCCAGACCTACTGTCTGGGCCGGATTTGTCCCCCAGCTCACGTAGCGGCGCAGGTTGGCGGCGGAGATGAAGATCTCGGTGTCGAAGGCAGCGTCGGGGTCGGTGGTGAGCGAACGCCACTCCTCCAGGGCGGCCTCCCATTGCGCTTCCTTGGGCGAGTACTTGCGCCCCTCCAGGTAGGCGAAGGTGGTGTCGTCGGGAGCGATCATCCCCGCCCGGGCGCCCCCTTCGATCGACATGTTGCAAACTGTCATCCGTCCCTCCATCGACAGCCCTTGGATGGCCTCTCCCCGGTACTCAACAATCGACCCGGCACCGCCGCCCGTGCCGATGTGGGCGATGATTCCCAAGATCACGTCCTTAGATGTCAGCCCTTCGGGCAGCGCCCCGTCGACCGTAACCGCCATGGTGCGGGGATTGATTTGTGCCAGGGTCTGGGTGGCCAGCACGTGCTCCACTTCGCTGGTGCCGATGCCGAAGGCCAGTGCTCCGAAGGCGCCGTGGGTGGAGGTGTGGCTGTCTCCGCAAACGATCGTCGCACCCGGTTGTGTCAATCCCAGCTCCGGGCCGATGACGTGTACGATGCCCTGGCCGGGATGGCCCATCGGCAGCAGCATGATCCCGAACTCTGCGCAGTTACGGCGCAGCGCCTCGATCTGCCTGGCGGAGACTGGGTCGGCCACCGGCAGGTTGATACCGGTGGTTGGCACGTTGTGATCCATGGTGGCGATGGTGAGGTCCGGGCGGCGTACCGCCCGGCCCGCCAGGCGCAATCCGTCGAACGCTTGGGGCGAGGTGACCTCGTGCACCAGATGCAGGTCGATGTAGAGCAGGTCGGGCTCGCCGGGGGCTCGATGTACCACGTGGCGCTCCCACACCTTCTCGGAAAGCGTCCGACCCATCGTGAGCATTACTCCTGGTTCCGGTTGCGGGGGGGTGGGCGACGCGCAAGTTTGCGCAGGCTTCCCAGTGTAAAGGGTGAAGGGGTTGAGTCTGTTACCTTGCCCCGGACTCTGGAACCTCGCCTCTTAGGATCCGTTCCAGTTCCTGTCGGCGGCCGCTACCGCCGTAGTACTCCTTACCCCCGGCCAACTCCGCCAGCCGCTCCTCCGGTGACCGTCCGGGAGGAGCGCCGCCACTGAACGCTGAAGGAACTGCGAGCTTTGCGGGCGGTTCTTCCGGGCCGTCCTCCTCCGGCAACTCGACCGGGTGAGTCGCTGCGGTCGCCCCGCCCGTGCCGGCCTCGCCGGGCATGCCCGTGCCGGCCTCGCCGGGCATGCCCGGCAGCCGGGGGGTGTCAGTGATCGGGCTGCCGTCTGCGCCCGCCGTGTCGCTGCCCATTAGCTGCAATCGCTCAGGATCTTGGCCAAAAAGACTTCGCCGCGCTCATTGAACATGGCGATTCGCTGGGGGTGCAGGCGCTCCAGAAGTTTCATCGCTCGCTCCATCCTTTCATTGGGCAGGTTGGTTCGCGGCAGGACCTTCCGGCCCGCCGGGCACCCCGGCACCTTATCCTGGGAACCGGATTCGGGCAACGGAGGCGAGATTTGGCACGCAGGGCCGTGGGGTCGGACCCTAAGCAGGTGCGCTCACGCCGCCGCATTAGGCGGAGCCGAGGAGGCCAAGCGAGACGGCCCAGGAGCGGTCGGGCAAGACTCGTCCTGGCGCTTTTAATGATTGGTTCGGTGAGTTGCGGGGCTGGGGACCATGAGCCCACGCCGCTGCTGGCCCCGCCCGATCTGGGCGCTGGCTTGACCGGCTCCTGCGCGGTACAAAGTGGCCCGATTGCCGAGGTAAGGCTCGGCCTGGATTCGACATCGCCCAAGTGCATAGAGGTGCGTCCTACTCAACGTCTTCGTGTAGTAAATGGGTTGCCTCGGGACGTGACGGTTCTGCTGGGCGGTAAGGGTCTGGAGGTGGGCGGCAACGGCGAGTCAACCTTTCCCCTGCGTTTCGAGCAGTTCCTCCAGCCGGGCGGTTTCCAGGCCACCACGGATGCCTTCGGACTTTCGGCTCACGACTTCGAGCTGCGGTTCGAGGGTTAGCGGCGGCAATTATGAACTGCGCCGGAATCTCAACCGAAGGTAAAGTTAATAGTCGATGGCTAACGAGCAATGTCCTTTGTGCTCAGGGCCTCTCGAGGTTCGAGAAGCCTCGCCTTGCCACGAGTGCGGCGGCGATCCGGCTTCGCTTCAGCGCTTTCAAGCCGGCCAGCACACCTACTATGCGGTCCGGGTGCTCCAAGGCCAAGAATTGATCCTGTGCGACTCGTGCATGGTCAGCTTCGGATCCTTTGATCCCGATTTCTTCGGCTGGCCGAAAGGGGCGCTGATCGGCTTCGAGAACATGGAGATCCTGCGCCAGATCCAGGGCCCGTCCGCCCGCTCCGACATGTACTGCCCGTCGTGCAGCTACCGGCTGCGCTTCTTGCGCTTTGTAAGGGATTCTCGCAACAGCGCCTCCGCCTAAGCTCAGCACAATTTCATGGCACCCAAGCACTTCTTTGCTCGTCGGGCGAATGTTGTCAGTGCCCCTCGCCGGGTAGGGAGGGTCGGGGTTGCGGGGGTGTATCTGCTCGCCCGGCTGGCGGGGCCCGCCGGGCAAGCAGGTTGCCCAGTGCCGTGACCAGTCCGGCAATAGTGTGCTCGGAGGCTTCAACGTCAACCCGCACTCCAAGACCGGCACAAGCCGCCGAGGTGGCCGGACCGATGCTCGCGACAAGTGGACCACCCGAGTCTGCACCGGCGGCGGAAGCGAACGAGCGGGCTATCGAAGCACTGGTCAGAGCCACCGCGGCAACGTTTGCGAGTGCATTGCGGATCAGTTCGGCGTTGACCGGCTCGGTTCGGTAAGCGTCCACCCGATCCACCTCGAACCCTCGCAGGCGCAATTGGTCCTCCAGGTCGGTGGTGGCGATGTCTGCCCGCACCAGCAGGACCCGTGCGGGCGGGTCCGGCAGTTCTTCGGCGAGGGCCACGGAGGTAAATGATTCGGGCATCCAGTCGACCGTAACTCCGCCGGCCACCAAGGCGTCCCGGGTGCCCGGTCCGATTGCCCCCACCCGTTCGGGGAACCCCTCCGCGATCCCCACCCGGGACATGAAGTGCTCCACGCCGTTGAGGCTGGTGAATACGATCCAGTCGTAGTCGGCCATCCGGCCGACCGCCTCGTCGATCTGCTCCCAAGACTCGGGCGGCGAAATCTCGATCGCCGGCACCGCAACCGGCTCCGCTCCAACGCCGCGCAGTCGCTCGATCAACATGGGGGCCTGATGCTCAGGCCGGAGGACGAGCACCCGGACCCCGTCGAGCGAACGGGTCATCGTGTGACCCCTAGCAACTCGTTGGCCCCCAAGTCGGTCAGGTCGGAGGCTACCGCCTGCGCCACTTCCATCGGGTCACGTGGGTCGCCCCATCCGTCCGCCCACAGGGTGGATCCGCCGTCCTGCGAGATCACGCATCCCTGCAGCCACAGCCGGCCCCCCACCACCCGCCCGAGCGCCGAGACCGGAAGCAAGCATCCGCCGCCCAGTTGCTGGAGCAGGCCTCGCTCAGCCCTGACCGACGCTGACGTTTCTGGGTCGTTCAGCTCCCCGGTCAGCCGCGCCAGGCCGGCTTCGCCGGTCCGGATTTCAATTGCCAGGGCTCCCTGTCCGGGGGCGGGGAGCACCCGATCAAGCGGGAGCAGGTCGTCAGCCTCCAGGCCCAACCGGTACAGGCCGGCCGCAGCAAGCATCGCCGCAGCAAACTCGCCCTCTTTGACCCGTTTGATCCTGGTCGAAACGTTGCCCGCCAGCGGGAGGATCAACAGATCGGATCTCAGGCTGCGCAACTGCGCGCTTCGCCGGGGACTGGAGGTGCCGACTACCGCCCCCGGTGGAAGGGCAGCCAGGGTCGATCCGACCAGTGCCTCCCTGGGGTCGGCCCGCTGGGGGATTGCCCCGAGCGTCAAGCCGGGAACCGGGGCGGTGGGCAGGTCCTTCAGCGAGTGGACGGCCAGATCCGCCTCGCCCGCCAGCAGAGCCGACTGGATGTGCTTCACGAAGATGCCGTCGCCCAGCAGGGGAGCATCGGAGGCGGACGCTGGGTTAGATTCGATGACCCGGATCTCGATAGCCAAGTCGGGGTCGATTTCGAGCAGCCGCCCGGCGACCCAGTCCGTCTGGGCCCGAGCCAGCCGGCTGCCCCGGGTGCCGATTACCACCGATCGCCTCACCGGCTACGCACCGGTGAGGCGAAAGATCCTCCGGATGGTTGCCAGATCGGAATCGTTGCACCGCCGTAGTTCGGTGGTGGGACCATGCAGAAGCTTGTTGGCGATGCGCAGGCCCATAGCGTTGAGCTTGGCCTGCTGGTCAGGTGTCAGGCCCATCGTCCCGACGGTGCGCTGGACCTCTTCCCGCACCAGGTCCTCGGCCAGGGAGCGCAACTGCTTGATCACCGGTCCGACGGCCCGGGTGTCAGCCCAGTGCATCAGGTCGGCAACCTCCTTTTTGACCAGGGCTTCGCCATCGATCATTGCGTCGGTGATCTCGGGTCCCCGAGGACCGGGAAGCTCCTCCAGGTCCAGAATCTCGATGCCTTTAAGCCCGGCGGCCTGGACCACCCGGGGGACCGAGAGGTCCAGGATCAACATCTTTCGCTCGCCCTTGGGCAGGACCTCCGGGCCGATCGTCACGTTGCCACTGAGCGCGACGATGGCGGTATCCGCCCGGCGCAACTGCTCGGGTAACGCTTCCATGGTGAAGGCGCGGGCGCCCAACTCATCGGCAAGCTGTCCGGCCGACTCGATGGTGCGGCTCACGATCGTCAGTTCGGCATCCGCCTTGCGGCAAACGAAGGCGGCGTCCCGAGCGATCTCTCCGGCGCCTACGACCAGGACCTTGCATCCGGCCAAGCCGTCGAACCGGCTGAGCAGGTAGTCGCCGGCGATGTTCCCGACCGACTGGCCCAGCCGGCCGAGCGCGGTCTGGCTGCGGGCGGCCCGCCCCAGGCGGATCGCCCGGCTGAATATGTTGGTCAGCACCGGTCCGGTAGAGCCAGCCTGTTCGGCAAGCAGCAACGACTTGCGCACCTGCCCCAGGACCTGAGGCTCTCCGATGACCAGCGAATCCAGGCCACACGCCACCCGGAAGAGATGATCGATGGCGTCGGCGCCCTGCATGAAGCGTATGTCGTGGTGATCTGTGGGCAGCAGTTGGGGGAGCAGTGCGGCCGCCGAGTGAAGTACGTCCGAGTCCATCCCGTCTCCGGTGGCGTAGATCTCGGTGCGGTGGCAGGTGGACACGACGATAAGCTCGGCAACGCCCGGCCGAGGCACGCGCAACAGGTCCCTTTGAGCCTCGTCGTTGAGGGCCAGCCGGTCACGGAGTTCGGCCGGAGCGCTGCGCCCGGCGCTGAGAGCAACAATCATCAAACGCAGAGTTTAGTCGGCATGGCCGGTGACGATGTTTGCCAGTGCCCCAATGAAGCGGGAGTCGGCGTTGGGGGAGGGGATCCGGCGCAACTCGATGCCCAGTTCGCTCGCTCGAGCGGCCGCTTCGACGTCGATATCGAAGAGTACCTCCAGATGGTCGGCCACGAAGCCCACCGGCGCCGAAACAGCCCGCTTCCCGCCCTGCCCGGCGAAGATCTCCAGTTCCTCCAGCAGGTCAGGGCCCAGCCACGGCTCGCCGGTGGCGCTTGCGCTCTGCCAGGCGGTGGTGTAATTGGTGATTCCGGCGGCACTTGCGTAGAGCGCGGCCGAATCGGCCAGTTGATCGGCATAGGGGTCGCCCTGCTCGATTATGCGCGACGGGATGCTGTGGGCGGAGAAGAAAACCTTGGTGCCGGGCGAGGAAGTGTCCCAGTTGCCGATGGTGCTCCGCAGGTTTGCCGCCACCAGATCGACGAAGGCCGGCTCGTGGTACCAGGAGCTGACCACCTTGACGGCCACCTGCCGGCCCCCGGCCTCCCGCGCCCGCAAGATCCGCTGCTCGTATTCTCCAATGCTCTTCTTAGAGTAATGGGGGGCCAGGACAAGCCCGACGATCTTGCCGATCCCGGCGTCAGCGATAGCCTCGACCGACTCTGCGATGAACGGGTGCCAGTGCTTCATTCCTGTGAACACCCGAAAGCGGCCGGGGGCCCGGCGCTGCAGCTCCTCAGCGAGCTGGCCCGCCTGTTGGGCGGTTATCTCGTTGAGTGGCGAAGCTCCGATCGCCGCGTAGCGCTGCTTCAGAGTCTTGAGCGCCTGGGGGGAGGGAGGCCGGCCCCCGCGGATGTCGGTGAAGTAAGGTCCGACCTCGCCGGGGGTGCGAGGGCTGCCATAAGCCATCAGCAGTACAGCAGTGGTCACGACAGCGGGTACTCATGGACGGTTTCGACCAGCAGCTTGAGGTTGTCCAGGGGCGAGTTGGGCAGCACGCCGTGGCCAAGGTTGAAGATGTGGCCGGGGCGGCCGCCCACTTTGTCCAAAATGCTTAGCGCCTCCCTGGTCATCACCCCGGGCTCGGCCAGCAGCAACTTGGGGTCCAGGTTGCCCTGAACCGCCCGGTGGTAGCCCACCCGCTCCCAGGCGACGTCCAGTTCCACCTGCCAGTCGACTCCTATCACCTCAGGCTCCGGCTCGGCCATCAGCTCCAGCAACTCCGAGGTACCGGTGCCGAAATGGATGCGGGGCACTCCCAGCCCTGCGGTGCGCCCGAAGATCGCACAGGTGTAGGGCAGGGCGAATTCCTTATACTCAGCCGGCGTTAGCGACCCGACCCAGCTGTCGAACAGCTGGAATGCCTGGACGCCCGCCCGGACCTGTTCGTGCAGGTAGGCTGCCAGGACCCCGGAAAGCTTGTCCATCAGCGCGTGCCAGACCTCGGGCTGCTCGGCCATCAGCGCCTTGGTCCTGGGAAGATCCCGGTCCGGTCGGCCCTCCACCAGGTAGCTGGCGAGGGTGAACGGAGCCCCGGCGAAGCCGATCAGCGGTACCTTGGACTCCAGTTCGGCCGCGCAGATGCGCATCGCTTCGAACAGTGCGGGCACGGCTTCGGCCGCCGGGATCTGCGGGAGCCGGCGGATTTGGTCGACCGAGCGCACCGGGTCGGCCACCACCGGGCCGGTCCCCTCGATAATCTCGTAGTCCATCCCCAGGCAGGCAACCGGGGTCATGATGTCGGCGAAGATAATCGCGGCGTCCACGTCGAGTTCATCCAGCGGCATCAAGCTCACCCGGGCGCACAGCTCTGGCGACCCGGCCACTTGCTTGAACGAATATTTCTCGCGCAGCTGGCGGTAGGCGGGCAGGCTCCGGCCGGCCTGACGCATCATCCAGATCGGGGTGGTGTCCACGGGTTCCCGGCGGCAGGCGCGCAGGAACCGGTCGTTTTGGGAATCGCAGGCCATGTAACGGTCAAGATATCGCAAACTGGCAGACTTTCCGATGAGCAAGGCGTCCGAGGATGTGCGGTAACTTAAGCCCATCGAGACAGGCGGGGTGGCAAATGGGTATTGGCAGGGCTGAAGTTGAACACGTGGCCAAGCTGGCGCGCCTCGCGCTAACCGAACAGGAACTGGAGTTGTTCGAAGGGCAACTCTCGGCAATCATCGAACACGCTCGTACGGTCACCGCGCTGGACACCGAGGGCGTTAGTCCGACTTTTTCCACCATGCCCATGTTCAACGTCTTTCGGCCCGACGAGCCGCGGGCCCCGCTCACTCAGCAACAGGCTCTGGCCAACGCCCCGCGGGCGGAGCACGGCCTGTTCCGAGTCCCCCGCATCCTCGACGCGGACTCCTGATGGAGCTGTGGGAGCATACCGGCGCACAACTGGCCGGCTTGATCGCCTCGGGCCGCGCGACCTCTGTAGAGGCCACGCAATCGGTCTTGGACCGCATGGCGGCAGTGGAGCCGCAGATAAGGGCCTTTTTAACCGTTACGCCCGAGGTGGCCCTGACCAAGGCGGCGCAGGTCGATAGGGCGATCAAGGCCGGCGAGAAGCTGGGCCCCCTGGCCGGCGTGCCGCTGGCGCTGAAAGACATCATCTGCACTGAGGGGATCCGCACGACGGCTGCCTCGAAGATTCTGGAGCCGTATGTCCCGCCCTATTCTGCCACCGTCGCCCAACGGTTGGAGGCGGCCGGTTGCCCGATGCTGGGCAAGACCAACCTGGACGAGTTTGCGATGGGCTCGTCCACCGAGAACTCGGCTTACCAGAAGACCTGCAACCCGTGGGACCTGTCGAAGGTGCCGGGCGGCTCGTCGGGCGGCAGCGCCGCCGCGGTCGCCGCAGGCCAGGCAATCCTGGCGCTGGGCACTGACACCGGGGGCAGTATCCGCCAGCCGGCCGCCCTGTGCGGCGTGGTCGGGCTAAAGCCTACCTACGGCTTGGTCTCCCGGTTCGGGCTGATCGCCTTCGCCTCCTCGCTGGACCAGGCCGGCCCGATCACCCGGGACGTGCGCGACTCAGCCCTGATGCTCCAGGTGATTGCCGGTCCCGATCCCCGGGACTCCACAACCGTGCCGGAGCGGCCGCCCGACTACGTTGCTGCGCTCGGCAGGGGAATCGACGGTATGAAGATCGGCGTGATCAAGCAGATCTCTGACGTGGGCATCTCCACACCAGTAAGGACCCGCTTTCATGAGGCGCTGCTGATCCTGGAGAAGCTGGGGGCACAGATCGGCGAAGTGTCGCTACCCAGCTTCGAGCTGGGGATCGACATCTATTACCTGATCGCCCCCGCTGAGGCCTCCTCAAACCTGGCCCGATACGATGGTGTGCGCTACGGCCTGCGGGTGGGCGGGCCGGACGTGGAGGGGATGAACCGGGCCACCCGGGCGGCCGGGTTTGGCGACGAAGTCAAGCGCCGGATCATGCTCGGCACCTACTCGTTGTCCTCCGGCTACTACGACGCCTTCTACCTCAAGGCGCAAAAGGCCCGCACGTTGATCGCCCGGGATTTCGGTCGAGCCTACGAACAATTCGATCTGCTGATATCCCCCTGCGCCCCCACCACCGCCTTTGGTCTGGGAGAAAAGGTGCAGGACCCGCTGACGATGTACCTTTCAGACATCTGCACAGTTCCGTCGTCGCTGGCGGGCGCGGCAGCCATCTCGGTGCCCGGAGGGCTATCCGACGAGGACGGCCTGCCGGTGGGGATCCAGTTCATGGCGCCGCCGCTTGGCGAGCCGGCGATGCTGAGTGCCGCCTATGCTTTCGAGCAGGAACTGAGCTTCTCGGCCAAGCCACCGATCTGGGGGGTATCGTGAGCGCAATCAGCGCCCGCGCCGAACCGGGGGAGCAGCCAGGGACCGAAAGGTTGTTGACCACCATCGGCCTGGAGGTCCACGTTGAGTTAAAGACCGCCACCAAGATGTTTTGCGGTTGCCCGGTGGGCTTCGGCGGAGAGCCGAACACCCGTACCTGCCCGGTATGCCTGGGCCACCCGGGCACGCTGCCGGCGCCTAATGAGAAGGCAATCGAGTACACCACCCAGATCGCAATGGCGCTCGGTTGCGATATAGCCCCCAGCTCAATCTTTCATCGCAAGAATTACTTTTACCCGGACATGCCGAAGAATTACCAGATCTCGCAGTACGACCGCCCGATCGGCGAGCACGGGGCGCTGGAGGTGGAGTCCGACGGGCGGATCCACCGCATCGGGATCACCCGGGTCCACCTGGAGGAGGACACCGGCAAGTCCACCCATGTGGGCGGCGGCGGGCGCATCCACGAGGCGGACTACAGCCTGGAGGACTTCAACCGAGCGGGCACCCCGCTGGTTGAGATCGTGAGCGAGCCGGACATCACCACCCCGGATATCGCCAAGGGCTACGCCACCGAGCTCCGGGCGATCCTGGAGTACCTGGATGTCTCGGACGTGAAGATGGAGGAGGGCTCCATGAGGGTCGACGCCAACATCTCAGTCGCCCCGGCCGGGCAACTGGGGACCAAGGTGGAGATCAAGAACATGAACTCGCTGCGCTCGCTTAGCAGGGCGCTTGAGTACGAGATTGAGCGCCAAAACGATGTTGTGGCGCGAGGCGGCCGGGTGGTGCAGTCCACCCGTCACTGGGATGAGAAGGCGGGCCGGACCCACGAGCTGCGCACCAAGGAGGAGGCGTTCGACTACCGCTATTTCCCGGAGCCGGACATGCTGCCGATCCAGCCGTCGGTCGAATGGCTGCGCCAGCTGAGTGAGGAGTTGCCCGAACTACCGGCCGAGCGGCGGCGCCGCCTGGTTGCCTCCGGTCTGTCTGCCTACGACGCCTCGGTGCTCACCGCTTCTCGCGCATTGAGTGACCTGTTCGACCAAACCGCGACGCTGGCCCGGAAGGCCGAGGCCAAAACGGTGGCCAACTGGATCGCCAACGACTTGACGGGCCTGCTGGCCGGCGCCGAGGGTCCCGGCTACCCGTTGCCGGAGCGCCTGGCGGAGTTGCTGGACATGGTCGCCGGCGGCGAGGTCTCCAAGAGCCAGGGCCAGCAACTGCTGGCGAAGATGCTCCAAACCGGCCGGCCGGCCAAGGATCTGGCGGATGAGGGGGGGATCAAGCAGGTATCGGACACCGGAGCGCTGGAGGCTGCCATAGAAGAGGCGATCGCCGCCAACCAGGAGGTGGCGCAGCGCATCGCCGCAGGTGACAGCAAGCCGTTCGGCTACCTGGTGGGCCAGGTCATGAAGGCGACCAAAGGCCAGGGGAATCCAAACGTCGTCACCGAATTGCTGCGCAAGAAGCTGGGCGCCGGGTAGGTGTGGGCAGCCCGCTGGTTGAATTGCCTGCCCATCCGACAAGCAAAGGCATCGCCGATAGACTGGAGCGGTTGCGGCAATTCCTCAGGCGGCCCCATCCAGCACCCGGCGCCGCCCGCACTTTAAGGAGCTCTTGTGTTCAAACGCCCTGAAATTTTAATGACGCCCGGCCCGACCCCGGTGCCGGCGTTCGTGCTCGCCGCCCAAGCGGAACCGCTCGTTTATCACCGCGGCCCCGGCTACGCAAAGATACTCAACGAGGTTATCGACGGTGTGAAATGGCTCATCCAAACCGACTCGGACGTCATTGTCTATTCCTCATCGGGAACCGGCGGGATGGAGGGCGCGGTCGCCAACCTGGTCTCGGCGGGGGACAAGGTGCTGGTTGTCTCGGTGGGCTTCTTCGGCCATCGGTTCAAGACCATGTGTGAACGATTCGGCTGCGACACCCAGGTAATCGATTACGAATGGGGCAAGACCGCCAAGGCGGCCGACGTCATCGCTGCCCTGGACGCCGACCCGGAGATCAAGTTTGTGTTCGTCCAGCACTCGGAGACCTCCACCGGAGTTGTGAACGACGTGGAGCCGATCGCCCGGGCAGTGCGGGAGCGTAACCGAATCTGCATCGTCGACGCGATCTCCAGTATGGGTGCGGTGGACATTGACATGGACGGCTGGGGCATCGACGTGTGTATCGGCGGCTCCCAAAAGGCCCTGGGCGCGACCCCCGGGATAGCGTTCATTGCGGTCGGACCCCGGGCGTGGGAGGCCCACCATACTTCCACCGCCCCCCGCTTTTACTTCGACTGGACCGCCTACAAGGAGGCCCAGGAACGCAAGGACGCCGAGAGCCCGTGGACTCCCGCAATCTCGGTGGCTGCCGGGCTGGCTGCCGCGCTGCGGGTGGCCAGGGAAGAGGGCCGGGAATCGATCCTTGCCCGGCACGTCCTGCTGGCCACGGCGGTCAAGGCAGGGGTGCAAGCGCTCGGGTTGCCACTCATGGGGGAGGACCCGGAGCGTGCGGTGGTCGTGACCGCAGTGAAAAACCCGCCCGGGCTTACCGATACCCAGATCGTGGGGCTGCTGCGCTCCAAGCACGGGATCATCGTCGCTCCCGGCCAGGGGCCGATGAAAGGCAAGGTCTTCCGAATAGGCCACCTCGGCTGGTTCGAGCCGCTGGATGTGCTGCGTTTCTTCGGCGCATTGGAGCTCACCTTGCAAGAGCTCGGCTACCCACTTACGCCGGGCACCGGCGTCGCCGCTGCCGAGGCGGTGCTGGCGGGCGCCGGCAACGGCACTTAGACAAACTTTGCGAGTTCTGATCCCGGAGCCCCTCGCCGAGGAGGGGGTGAGCAAGCTTCGCGAATCGCACACGGTCGACGTTGTGACCGATCTGCCCAGGCAGGGCCTGCTTGATGCGATTGGCGACTACGACGCGGTCATCGTCAGATCGGCCACCCTGATCGACCGGGAAGCGATCGAGCGGGGCTGGCGCCTGAAGGTGATCGGCCGGGCGGGAATCGGGCTGGACAACATCGACGTGGAGGCAGCCACCCGCCGGGGCGTGCTGGTGGTCAACGCACCGCAGAGCAACATCTTGTCGGCGGCGGAACATACCATGGCCCTGCTGCTGTCGATGGCCCGGCAGGTACCGGCGGCGGACGCGTCGCTCAAGGCGGGCAGGTGGGAGCGCAGCCGGTTCACCGGAGTGGAGTTGCACGGCAAGACGCTGGGAGTCGTGGGCTTGGGCCGGATCGGCGCGCTGGTTGCCCAGAGGGCAGCCGGTTTCGGAATGCGCATCGTTGCCTTCGATCCCTACGTCAGCGAAAGCCGGGCGGCGCAACTAAAGATCACGCTTGCCGCCACGCTGGAAGCTCTGTTAGCAGAGTCGGACTTCATCACCATCCACCTGCCCAAGACCTCGGAAACAAAAGGTTTGATCGGTGAGAAGGCGTTTGCGGCCATGAAGCCGGGTGTGCGGATTGTCAATGCCGCTCGGGGCGGGATTGTGGACGAGCAGGCTTTGGTTAGGGCGCATGAGGCGGGTATCGTCGCCGCGGCCGCCTTCGACGTGTTCGCCAAGGAACCTCCCGGTGCGGACCACCCGTTCTTGAAGTACGAAAACTTCGTTGTCACCCCGCATCTGGGTGCCTCTACCGCCGAGGCTCAGGAGAAGGCGGGCGTGACCATCGCGGAGCAGGTGCTGCTTGCGCTGCGGGGCGAGTTTGCCCCTTACGCAGTCAATATCCAGGGCGGGGCCGAGTACGTGGAGATGCTGCGCCCGTTCATCCCGCTTACTGAGAAGCTCGGGCGGATCCTCAATGGCGTGGCCGGTGAGCGCATCTCCGAAGTTCGGCTCGACTTCCGGGGCAGTTTGGCCGAGCACGACACCCGCATTCTTACCCTGGCCGGCCTGAAGGGACTGTTCGCCGGCGCGGTCCACGAGCCGGTTACTTACGTCAACGCTCCGCTGCTGGCCCAGGAGCGAGGGATAGAGGTGCGGGAGTCCAAGTCGGCGGTCTCCACAGACTTCGTCAACGTCGTGCTGATCCGGGCGATGTCCGATGCCGGCTCGGTGGCGGTGGGCGGGACGCTGGTGGGCAAGCGGGATGAGCAGCGCATCGTTCGGGTGTTCGACTACGGCATGGACATGCGCCCGGAACGATTCATGTGCTTCCTCAAATACACCGACGTGCCCGGCGTCATCGGAAAGGTCGGCTCGGTGCTGGGCGACGCCGGTGTCAACATCGCAGGCATGCAGGTGAGCCGTCAGACCACCGGCGGCGATGCCCTCATGGGGTTGACCGTCGACAGCGAGATCCCAGCGCAAGCGCTGGAGCGGATCAAGCAGGTGATCAGCGCCACCGAGGCGAGGTTTATCGACCTGGGGGAATAGCGAGAGAGGTCGGTCCATGGCTCGAAGTCCGGAGCCGTTAGGCTCCGTAGACCGGGTCAAGTTTCGGTAGAATCAAACCGGTCCGGCATTTACAGCAGCATCAGGAAGGAGACTGCGGCAATGCCCATCACCCCGACCAAGTTCATCTGGATGGACGGCGAGTTGGTTGAGTGGGACAAGGCGCAGGTGCATGTACTGAGCCACTCCCTGCACTACGGTTCCGGAGTGTTTGAAGGTATCAGGGCTTACCGCACCAAGCGGGGCCCGGCGGTCTTCCGTTTGAGCGAGCACATCGCGCGGCTGCTTCGTTCGGCCAGAATCTACCTTATGGAGATTCCGTTCGGGCACGAGCAACTGGTGGAGGCCACCAAGCTGGTGATCCGGGAAAACGGGTTGGAATCGTGCTACATCCGGCCTATTGCCTATCATGGCTACGGTGAGATGGGTCTGAACCCGTTGACCCCACCGGTCAACGTGTCTATTGCCGCATGGAGCTGGGGCGCCTATCTGGGCGAGGACAGCTTGCTCCACGGCGTGAAGACGAAGGTCTCCTCGTGGCGGCGCAATGACCACAACGCCATACCCCCGGCGGCCAAGGCAACCGGCCAGTACCTGAACTCTGGCTTGGCCAAGGTGGAGGCGGTTAAGAGCGGCTACGACGAAGCGATCATGCTTAACTGGCAAGGTTTCGTCGCCGATGCAACCGGTGAGAACGTGTTCATCGTCCGGGAGGGTGTCCTTCACACGCCACCTACCTGGTCTGGCCCGCTGGGCGGGATCACCCGCGACGCGATCATGGTCATCGCCCGGGACTTAGGGATCGAGGTTAAGGAGACCAACCTGGTGCGCTCCGACCTCTACACCGCTGACGAGGCGTTCATGACCGGCACCGCGGCCGAGGTCGTGCCGATCCGCTCGGTTGATGACCGGGAGTTGGGCGACGCCGGCCCGATAACGAAGAAAATCCAGGAGGTGTTCTTCGCCGCGGTGAAAGGCGAGGTCGAGAAGTACTCCGACTGGAACGAGTACGTTTGAGGTATGCCCGGTTCAAGGCTGACCGGCGCATTGCCTACGGAATCGTCCACACCGACTCCATAGAGGAGATCTCAACCACCCCGTTTCTGCCTCACGAGCGCACGGGGGTGGTGCTGGATCTGGGCGAAATCAAGCTTTTGGCGCCCTGCTTCCCCTCGAAGGTGGTGGGGATCGCCCTCAACTATGTTGACCACATCGCCGAGATGGCCCAACCTCAGCCCGATCATCCGAGCTTTTTTTACAAGCCTTCAACCGCGGTAATCGGTCCCGGCGACCGGTTGGTCGCCCCGCCCGGCTGCGCCCGGCTGGACTATGAAGGGGAGTTGGGCGTGGTGATCGGCAGCGTGGCCCGCTCGGTGCCAAGGTCGGCTTGGAGGCAGGTTGTGCTCGGCTATACCTGCGGGATCGACGCTACCGCCCGAGACTTCCAGCTGGCCGACGGCCAATGGGGCAGGGCGAAGGGGTTTGATACTTCCGCGCCGCTCGGGCCATGGATCGAAACGCAGCTGGACCCGGCCGACCTGGCACTTGTGACCACAGTTAACGGCCGGGTGGTTCAGCAAGGTCGTACCTCCGGCATGATCTACGGTGTACCCGAATTGGTTGAGTTCGTCTCCAGGTACGTCACGCTCCTGCCGGGCGACGTCATCCTCACCGGCACGCCGGCCGGAATCGGCCCTGTGGTGGACGGAGACGAACTTTCCGTGAAGATCGAGGGAATAGGGGACCTCTCAGTCACTGTGAGCGCTCAGGGCAGTTCACAATGAATCACGCAGAGTCACCGCTACGGGTGCGGGCAGCTCCTGCGCCCAGTGGCTCGCTGCATGTCGGCAACGTCCGGACCTTCCTGTTCAACTGGCTCCATGCCCGGCATCACGGCGGCAGGTTCGTCCTGCGAATCGAAGATACCGATGCCACCCGGTTCAAAGAGGAGTTTTACGCCACGGTTCTTGCCGACCTGCGCTGGCTGGGTCTCGACTGGGACGAGGGGCCGGAGGTAGGGGGGGAGGCGGAGCCGTACCGGCAGTCGCAGCGCTCGGCATTGCACCGGGACGCCGCTGGCACGCTGCTGGAGTCGGGACGGGCTTACCGTTGCTACTGCACCGCAGAAGAGTTGAAGTCCCGGCGCGAGCAGGCAATGGCGGAGCGACGAAAGCCCGGCTACGACGGCCGCTGCTACCGGCTGACGGCTGATGAGCGCGCAGCGTTCGAGTTGGAGGATCGACCCTCAGTTATCCGAGTGCACGTCCCGCAGGGCCGGATTGTCTTCGACGATCTTGTTATCGGCCGGGTGACCACTGATTTGGAGCAAATCGACGACTTCGTGATCGCCCGTTCGGACGGTAGCGCCCTCTACCACCTGGCGGTTGTGGTGGACGATGCTGCGATGGGGATTACCCACGTCATCAGGGGAGACGACCTGCTATCCAACACCCCCAAACAGATCCTGCTTCACCAGGCCCTGGACAACCCGGTCCCACAGTTCGGCCACGTCCCGCAGGTGCTGGGGCCGGACCGCAAGCCGCTGTCCAAGCGGCATGGGTCCACCAGCATCGAACAGTTCCGAACCGCCGGCTTCCTTCCCGACGCCTTGGTTAACTACCTGGCAATGCTCGGCTGGGGCACCGCGGACGACACCATCATGAGCCGGCAGGAGTTAATCGCCCGCTTTCGAATCGAGGACGCCCATCCCTCACCGGCGATGTTCGACCTTAAAAAGCTTGAATGGATGAACGGCGAGTACATCCGGATGACCCCCGACCACGAACTCACCGCTCTGCTCAGCCCGTGGTACATCAAGGAAGGCCTCGTTGAAGACCCTCCGACCCCTGGCGAGCAAGAGAAGATTCAAGCGGCCACGGCGCTGATAAAGACCCGTATGCGCCGGCTGGACGAGGCCCCCGGACTGGTGGGGGGATTGTTCACCCGGCGGGGGATGGATCAAGATGTGGCCGCCAAGACGATGACTCTGCCCCACGTGCCGGAATTATTGAACCGCTCGATTGAAGCTCTGGCCGGGATCGAGCCCTGGGACAAAGAGCAGGTAGAGGTGACTCTGCGCCGCATTGCCGAACAGATGAGCCTAAAGCCCCGCACCGCATTCGCACCGTTCTACCTGGCGATAAGCGGTTCTGCAGTGTCGGCACCGATCTTTGACCTCATGGCCCTGATTGGCCGCCGGGAAGCGTTGGAGCGGCTACGTATCGCTTTGGAGGCATGAAAAACAAGCCGGCCACCCGTTCGAGTGGCCGGCTGCTGATCGGAAGCGGTGGCCGGCTCTTGGCCGACCATTAGCTTGCGGCTTAGCGGCGCCCGCCGAACCCGGCCGCCAGACTGTCGCTAGCCGCCTGGACCGGAGCGAGGTCGCTGTTGACCGAAACCACGGTTTCGGGAACGGTCATGGTTTGCAGTGCAATGGCTCGCACGCCG
>JBQTHR010000010.1:0-91865 GCA_052389675.1 Actinomycetota bacterium | reverse complement strand
TAACGTCAGCTCGGCCGCCGACCCCCAGTAGCTCTTGCCATCGTCGGGGAGGGACCCGATCGGGTCGTAGTAGACATGGAGCGCACCCAGCGCTGCCGGGTCCTGCATTTCGACCGCCGTCAGATAGTTCTTGGACCAGTATGAAATCCCCCGGGTTCGGTCATACTCCTCCACTTGGTGCACCCACTTCTTGCCCGCAAACGGGACGTCGCAGACAATGCGCGGCGTTGCAAAGCCAGGAAGGTAGCCCATGATCGAGCTCTGCGCTCGTGCCGATCACCTACCTGAGGTCGACGCGGCGTTTGGCGCCGGTCGGGCTCCTCGAACGCCAAGTCGAGAGGAGTAGGGGTAGGGCTTCGGTACGACGCTCATAGCCGGATCATAGGCCGTTCGCTTGTCCTCGCTGAGGAGGCGGGTGAAGGTGGCCGTTACGGATCAGGTGCTCGATTTAATATCGAGCAGATCGGATACCGGGGTACAGCAGATATCAGATTGAGCCAGGCCGGCATCGGTCTGTTCGCAATGAACGACGCTGGGCGTGAGCCCGGCCGGGCAGGCGGACTCCGGAAGGCATCTGAGGCCAGCGGACTGCTCTGTTCGCAGGTGCCGGCCGGTAGATATCTCCTTCTAAGGGAGCGGGCGTAGCCACCGGGTGAGGCCGAAGGCTACCGCCAGGCCGGCCATTGCGGCGGCTGGGATCCCACCCAGAGCCCACAGCCCGAAAAGCCCTATGCCCACCACCTCAACTCCCAAGCTGGCCACCGAGGTGACGGTGGCCCTAGGCCCTTCGATCCGTTCCTGCAACCGAGCGCCGGCCACTACCAGTACCGCTTGGTAGAGCGCATAGAACGCCGCCAGCCCGGCGATTCCGATCGGACGGGCAAGCGCTCCCATTGCTGCCAAGCTCAGGAAGGCAAGCCCGAGCATGATGCCGAGCGACCGGGCACTCAGGCGGTTGGCCCGGCCGCCCAGCGCCGCTCCCAGGGCTCCTGCCAGCGGGATGCCCAGCGAGGCCACAGGGACGAGCGAGGTGGGCACTCCCCACTCCCGGATCACCACGCCGAGGTACTCCTCGAGCGCGTCGATCCCGCCCAGGGCCGCCAGCGCTAACAGCGCGGTGCGCACTCCCCGGTTGGCGGCAGCCTCTTTCAGGCCCCGGCGTAATGTGGCCGTGTAGCTGCTAGCCGGATCGTCCGCGGACGGTTCCGGGGAAGCGGTCCTCACGTCGGGCAAGGCGGTAGCCATCAGGGCAGCTACCAGGCACGACCCCACGCTCACCCACCCGGCCAGCTGGTATCCGCCCGCTTGGAACAGCAAGGTTGCGGACAGTGCCACTGGAGCCTGGGCGGCCAAAGCGGCGCTGGAGGCCAGTCCGGCAACCCGGGCATAGTGGTGTGAGGCCCCCTCCGCTTCCAGTCCTTCGAACAGCAGCGCTTCGAACGCGCCTGAGACGAATGACCCGCCCAATCCCCACAGGACGAACCCGGCGGCGAAACCGGTGAATCCGGGGAAGGCGATCCACGCGCCGTGGCCGAGCGCCTGCAAGATGCCGGCCAGGGCAAGTGCTTTTTTGCGAGAGAAACGGTCCGCCAGGGCGCCAGCAGGTATCTCGGCGACCAATCCGGTGACCGACCAAATAACGAAAAGGGCAGACAACTGCCCCCGTGAGATCCCTGTGTCGGTGAAGAACAGGGCGTAGAGGGGATAGATCGGAATCGCATCGGCAAGAAATGCCCATGCAACAGATCGCCGGGCCAGCCGCCGAGCTCGGGGCGTTAGGCCGCGTCAACCGAATCGCATGCGCTCAAGCTTAAGGGAAACCCGGAAAGGATGCACTGGGAGCAGCAAAGTTAGGCCCTGGATCCCGCCCGATAAGGCGTTGCGTTGCAGCGCGCCGTGGCGTGCTGCCGCTTGGGGGGTCAGGGTCCGGCCAACGCCCCGGCCATCTGCGGAACCAGCTCCTGCACTGCGTAGGGCAGGCTCAGCGCAGAAGGCTGAACCATTGCGGTGGACTGTCCGACTTGGAACGGGATATACGCCCCCCGGGCTATGGCCGGCAGCCGGGAGAAGATGGGGTGCCGGGCCAAATCGTCCAGCCCTTCGACACCGGTCCTGCCGGTGCCCATAATGAGGTCGGCTTCCAGATCGGCGTAGCGCTCCGGGCTGACCAGCACCCGGCGCTCACTGGGTCCGGACGCCATGCCGGCAACGGCGTCGGTCACTCCCCGGAAGCCCAGGGCGGTCAAAAACTTCATCGAAAAGTCCTCCAGGGAGCTGATGGCAAAAAGGCCGTCATCCCCTAGATACCTGAAGAAGGTAACCGTTTTACCGGCGAACTCAGGATGGGCGGCGCGTGCCTCGGAGATGGAGGACTCAACGTCAGTGATAAGTTGCTGGGCCTGCGCCGAGCGGCCCAGTGCCTTGCCAACCTGCGACACGCTCTGCTGCCATGTGTCGACGAACGGTGCCCCCACGTGCCCGACGACCGGGGCGATTGCGTTGAGTTCTTCCCAGTTGTCGGATATGTTCGGGAAGGTATTGGTGGCCAGGATCACGTCGGGATCGAGCCTGGCGATGGTCTCGAACGGGAAACCGTCGTCCACATTGAAGATCTCGGCTTGCTGGTCCCCAAGCGCCGCTTTCGTCCAAGTCATGACGCCGCCCTCAACGTAGGTTACCTCGGCCATGCCCACCGGCTTGACGCCCAGGGCAATGGCGTTATCGGCGCTCGGAAAGTCGAGGGCAACCACCCGCTGGGGTTCGGCCTCGATGGTTACTTCGCCCTCTTTTTGGGCGATGGTTACGGGGAAGGCGGTGGTTGGGCCTGCTTTGGCATCGCTGGCTTCGGGGGCGGGCGAATCGCCGCTGGTGGTGCAGCCGGCAACAAACAGCGCTACCCCGAGCGCGGCGGCGGCGACTTGCCGAAACCGGGCGTGGCCAGCGGGGTGGCCAGCAACCCAGGCCGAGTTGCGTTTAGAAATACTCATAGGGACTGAATATATGACCTAACGTTCAGCGTTAGGTAACTAATGGAAGCCAGACCATATCGAGGATCGGTCAGTGGGGCGCCGCGTGGCAGTAATACTTCCCCGGGGTCTGGCCGGTTGCCCGCCGGAAGGCGGCGATGAACGCGCTGGGCGTGCTGTATCCGGCGTCGGAAGCAATGGCTTTGATCGGGTCGCCGGCGGCCAGCCGGCCCAGCGCCGCCCTCATGCGGGCGGTGGTCCGCCACTGGCTGAACGTGAGCCCGGTTTCGTCGACAAAGAGCCGGGAGAGGGTCCGGCCGCTAGCGCCGACTTTTTGCCCCCACCCTTGCAGCCCCAATGAATCGGAGGGATGTGCTGCTAGGTGGCGGGCCACCCTGAGCGCACGTGGGTCGACTGGCATGGGCAGGCTAATTGAGGCGATTGAAACCGGGCGCATAAGATCGAGCAGGAGGGACTCGGCCCGCTCGCGGATCGGCCCGACCAGTTCGGAGTCTGATAGCAGCTCAAGTAGCTCGCGGGCCAAGGTGGTGACGGCCACCACGGTAGGCTCCGGCCAGGGGGAGGGGATCTGAGAGTGCACGTAGACCCCGCGCATCGCCGCCCCACGAGGGACCGACGTTGTGTGCTCGACCCCTGCCGGTATCCAAAGGGCGAACGTCGGAGGCAACACCCAGGTTCGTTCACCAATAGCAACACCGATGCTGCCTGAAGCCGTCCAAACCACCTGGTGCTCCCGGTGCGCGTGGGACTCGAACTGAAATCCACCCGGCAGCGGGTAGCGCTCGACGTAAACGTTGATGCCCGGCCGGTGATCGTCGAGCGCAAGGGTCCCGGCGCTCACCGCCGCTTGCCGGCAGTTGTCCCCGATGTCAACGTCAGGCCTTGATCAACCGCTCTGGATCTCGTCATTGTGGGCGAGAAAGATACATCAACCCGGGTAGCCCGGGCGGTCTTAGGGGGGTTAACCCCCCTATTTTCGGAGGCAAAGTTGGGGGTTAGCCCGGCTGGCGGGGCATATTGATACTGTTAGCGTCGTTCTTCTGGAGGCCAACCCGGAGCGTTAAAGCCATACGAGAATTCGAAACTTCCCCGTTGAGGGTGGTGATCGCGGAGGACCAATATCTTTTGCGCGAGGGGACACGCCACCTTCTGGAGGAGAGTGGCTTGGACGTTGTCGGGGTGGCCTCCGATTTTCAATCGCTGCTTGATGAGACCCGCAAGCATGTTCCGGACGTGGTTCTTACCGACATACGGATGCCTCCCACCTTGACGATGGAAGGCATCCGGGCAGCTCACATCATCAAGCAAGAGTTCCCGGCGATAGGGGTGGTGGTCCTCACCCAACACGATGACGAGAGTTACGTGTGGGCGTTGCTCAAGGAGGGTGTGGCTGGCTATGGCTACCTCCACAAGGTCCGAGTGGCCGACGCCGAGCAACTGGTGAGGGCTCTGCAGGAGGTGGCGGCGGGCGGCTCGGTCCTGGACACCCGGATCGTCGAGAGCCTGCTTTCAATGCGCAGGCGCAAGCCCGGATCTCCGCTCGCCCGGCTCAGCCCCGGAGAGCTGGACATGCTTCGTCTGATGGCCGAGGGCCGCAGCAATACCAAGATCGCCGAAGAGCTGGTGGTCACGCTGGGAACGGTCGAGAAGCGGATCGCCTCGGTGTTCAACAAGCTCGGCTTGTCAGAGGAGGCCGATCTTAACCGCCGAGTTGCCGCGGTTGTCATCTACCTTAAGGAGAGTGCCACCGCCTGACAGGCGAGGTACCCGGCAAACCACCTGGGTTCCAGAGCCGGGCGCCGACGTCAGCTCGATGGTTCCGCCTTCCGCGCTCATCCGGTCGCGCATGTTTTGAAGTCCGGAGCCCCCGGAGCGGAGGGCATGTTCCAGATGGAAGCCGGGTCCGTCGTCAAGCACGCTGAGCACCACTGCCCCGGCTTCCTGGGCTAACTGGACGGTGAGCGTTGAGCTGGGAGCGTGTTTTTGCGCGTTGTTCATCGCCTCCAGAGCAACGTAGTAGTAGGTGCCCTCGATGCCCGGGCTGAACCGGGCATCCTCCAAATCGGGTTGGACGTTTAGCACCACGTGCATGGGCAGCCGTCCGGCAGCCGCCCGCAGCGCGGCGTTCAGGCCCTGATCGGCCAGCACCGTGGGGGAGATGCCCCGGCCCAACTCCTGGAGGGCGAAGGCGGCATCTTCGGCGTCATCGGCCAAAGCGCCGAGTTCGGAGCTTTGGCCGTTGACGGAGGAGGCCCGGCGCAGTTTGACCGCCAGTGAGACGAGTTGCTGTTGCATACCGTCGTGCAGGTCGCGGGCAACCCGCCGGCGCTCTTGCTCTTGAGCTCCCACCAGGCGCTTGGAGGCCTCCTGGAGGTTGCGGGTCTTTGCCTGCATCTCCAGGGTCATGCGCTGCAGCGAGCCGGCAAGCCGGCCGATCTCGTCCATACGGGGAGCGGAGAAGCCGGCCTGCAGGTCCCCACCGGCAATCTGTTCAGCGGTGGCCGACAGGCTGACCAGCGGCCGGATGATCCGGCGAACCAAAATCCAGCCGAGCCCGAGCGCAACCACGGCCAGAAACAGGCTTGAGGAGAGCCTGCCCCGCTCCAGCTGGCGGTTGAGGGCAGCCACAGGATCAGTGAGAACCACCCCCATGGCAGCGTCGGTTGTTGGGACCGGCGAGTCCCCGGTGGAGACATAGGCAACCAGCACAGTCTCGCCGCCGAAGGATACCGGTGTGGGGGCCAAGGGCAACAGAGTCCCCTCTTCAGGCGAGCCCGGGATCTGACGGGTACCCCCGGAGGTGGTGGACCCGACCACCATGCCGCCGGCTACCAAAATCACCTGCCCGCCACCCACGATCCGTTCCCTCATGCTGAAGGCGAATGCGTCGTAGAAGTCGTAGCCGCCCACCAGCACGAAGGTTGTCCGGCCGATCGGCACTGCTCTTGCCTGGACGAAGGTGCGCTCCTCGCCCACTGTTTGTACCAGCGTGCTGCGGCCGGACTCCTCGCTGCGGTCGAGCGCGGGCACTTGAGCGGAATCGATGGTCCGACTGCTTGCTGAGACGCTCGGCTGCCCGTCCTGAAGGAGTTGGAGCAGGTCCAACTCCAGGCTGGTCGCCGAACGCCCTAGTTCGGCTATGAGCTGGCTGCGCCGGGCTGGTTGCAGGAGTCCGTTGGCTTCGAGGTTCTCGGCGATGGCTCGCAGATCAACTTCCAGTTCTCGCTCCCGGTTCCGGTAGCCCTCCACCAGCAGGCTGAGCCGCCCGGCGGCCACCTCGTGGGCTTGCCGTTCCAAGGCCGCCCCGGTCAGCGTTGCCTGCAACAGCGAGCTGGTAACGACCGACACCAACAGCACGATGCCCAAGGCGGCCAGGATTTCTAGCAGAATCGAGGAGCGAAACTTCAGATCTCCGGGCAACAGATTACGGCCCGGGCCCTGCGGCCACCAGGGTCTGCTCCGCGGCCGCCTGTGCGGCGGCCAGAGTCTGGGCGGCGTCGGCTCCGTCCACCAAGACCGAGGTTAAAGCGGTCTCATAGTGTTTGGTGGCCTGTGGAAAGGCTTCCAGCAAGAATGGGTGAGCGGTCTTCAACTGTGTAAGGAAGACCTGGAGCTTGGGGTCCTGGAAGTAGGGATCTTCAAAAACCCGGCTCCTAACCGGCAGCCGGCCCTGTTCCTGGGCAAAGCGCAGCGCGTACCTGTCCGAGGTGAGCAGGTTCATGAATTCGAACGCCAGTTCACGCTTTTGCGATCCTTTTGCCACGAACAAGCTGCTGCCGCCCATCACGCTGCCCTCGGTGGTCCCGGTGACGCCGCCGGGCATCGGCACTACGTCGAACGGCACCTCGCTCAGCGTGTTCAGATCCCAGGATCCGCTAACAAACAACGACGTTGCTCCGGAGCGGAACAGCGACAGTGTGTCGTTGCCCGAATTGGCGGCCGCCGGCGGAATTGCCTGCCCTGATCTGACCAACTGGGCTAAAAAGTCCACCGCCTCCACCACCTCGGGCGAATTGAAGGTGAACCGGGGGATGCCGTCCGGTGCGATCTCGACGATCTCTCCACCGTTGGACCGGATCCACCCGTAGGCACTCCAGTAGCTGTTGGGTAACGCTATCGCCCGGTGGCCGTCCGCCGAGGTCAACTCCCGAGTTGCTCTTTGAAGCCGGGGGAAGGAGGCGATGTCAGAGACGCTCAGGTTCGCCGAGGAAAGGTCTCCCGGGCGGTAGAACATGACCAGGGCATTGGTATCCAGGGGCACACCGTAGAGGTGTCCGCCCCAGGCAACGTCGGCTACCGCACCAGGGAAGAATTCCTCCCGGCTCACGCCGTATTTGGCCCACAGGTCCTCTACAGGTTCGGCCAGCCCCTGCGCTCCGGCGGCGAAGGCATGCCATTGGACCACGTCGGGCGGGTTGTTGGTGTTCACGCGAGAACGCACCGTCTCCGACATCAGGCGGATTTGGAGCTTTTCTATGTTGATCAAGACGTTGGGATGGGCCTGCTCAAACTCCTTTACTGCGTCCAGGAACGGGGCGGTCTCCGCCCAGTCGTGCGTCATAAGGACGTTTAAGGTCACCGGCGCCGCGTCCGGGGCGTTGCTGGGGGCATTCCGGCACCCCGGTGCCAGAACGAGCATCAGTGCCGCCAGCAGGCCCGCGCAGATGTGCCAAACTCGCCAACCCACCAACCTGAACACCAGTACCCCCCGTCGAAGCACTTTAGATCGCCGAGGGCGATGATATCCCAGCCCCCCGACAGGATCTATGGGGCGGCGACTGTGGGGTTAACCTACGGATGTTTGGGGTTGGCCGGGTAGGTTTTCCGCTCCCGACGGCGGATCATTGCCAGTCGGGGAGTCTCAACGCGGGTGGACCGGAGGTTCGAGATGACATGGATTCAGCTGGCACTGGTTCTTCCCGTGGCGTTGCTCATGGTGGCCTTGGCTCACGACTTCATGGCCGGCTTGGATGAAGCAAGGCTGTGGAGCGATCCGATCATCGAGGACCGGCAGAGCTTTATCTACCGGACCGAGGCGGCCGCCGCGCATCGCCAAATGCCCGCGCTCTGCGAAGCTTCGCCGGACTGGCAGATCGCCAGCTAAGGGTGCTCGGCGGACCTGTTTGATCATTCCGCATCGCTCGGCGGGCGAAAACTGCCCGTTTTGCACCCTCCCCGCACCTTTCTCCTGGGGCGCACAAGACAACGAGGTTCGTCTCGGAATCAGTCGAATCGACAAAAGTTCCGAAATGGGGCATGGGGAAGGCAACTGAGGGCTCACTTTTCCGCCGGTCTTACTGAGGGCAGCCTGCGCTACTAAGAGCTAAGGTTGGTTGGTTGGAGGCGGGCCGGATGGCGCCGGCTTGAAGCATGACCTCAGGAGAACGAGCGGCGATGAACACTCGAATGATCCGGCTCTTGATCGTTGACGACAGCGCGCTGGACCGGGACGGCCTTAGGCTATCCCTGATGGATGAGGAAGGGATCGAGATTGTCGGGGAGGCGGCCAACGGAGTGGAGGCGGTTGAACGGGCAGCCGAACTCAAGCCCGATGTCGTCCTCATGGACCTGCGCATGCCGATCATGAACGGCGTGGAAGCCACCCGGCAGATCGCTGAGAAAGAGGGGGGCCCGAGGGTGCTCTTGTTGACCACCTACGATACCGAACCGGACGTGGGTGGGGGACTCAAGGCCGGTGCGGCAGGCTACCTCCCCAAAAGTGCCCCTACCCACGATCTGTTGCGCTCAATCCGGGGCCTGATGCAGGGGGGACCGTCGGTTCCCACCATCCGTTCGGCGACGCGTCTGCGGCCGGCCGGAGAGGCGCCCTCCTCCCCGGTGGTGCCCGCCGAGCCGGAGGGACCGCGGGGTAAGGGTATCCTGGAGGACTTGGAAATGGACATCCTTCAGATGGTGGCAAACGGTTTTTCCAATGGCCAAGCGGCAGCCAAGCTGGCAATCACCGAGCAAGAAGTCAAGGCCGCCCTGTTCAGCGTCTACCGCAAGCTGGGAAAGCAAGACCGTTCGGGAGCGGTCGGCGAGGCGTATCGCCGGGGGCTGTTGCGCTGAAGCCGCCCGGCGGAGGCGAAGTTTCCACCGGCGCCAGGTAGAGTCCTGCCGAAATCGGTAAGCACGGGCTCGGCCGGCGCCCCCGGGTGCATGCGGAAGTAGCTGCCGTCAGCGAACAGGTAGTCGATCTCACGCCGGAGAGATCTCTCGTCTTCCAGGTGTCGAACTCCTCCTTGATGGCCTCGCACACCCGGCTGACGGTCGACTTGGAGATGGTCGAGTCGGCTCCGAGGGCGTCGAGGAGAGTCGCCTCGACGTTTCGCACCGACAGCCCCCGCACGAAGCCGGCGATGACGGGGGATTCGAGGGCGTTGGTGCGGGTGACGCCAGAGCCGAGCAGGCGGGAGGCGAAGGCTACGTCGCTCCCACGGGTCTTGGGTCGCTGCAACGTCACCTCGCCGGCGGTGGTCTTGATGCTCATCGGGCTGTAGCCGTTGCGGGATCCTTCGCGCTCGCGCTCGCCCCGGGCGTAGCGGGCCCGCCCGAAGAACTCGGTGACCTCCGCCTCCAGGGCGCTCTGGAACACGAGGCGCACGGCGGCTCGGGCCACCTCCTCGAAGTGCTCGAGCAGGCTGCCCCGCTCGGCACCGCTGATCAGCTCGTCAATCTCGGCACGGATGGCCTCGGTCGGGGATACTCGTGCAGTCACGGGTGTAGGTCCTCCTTCGTGAGTTGGTTGCTCTTGAAGGAACCTAAGCCCGTCGACTTTTACACCAGCGGATGGACGCCACCCACGGCCAACTGGGCTCGGTCTCTCGCGCTGGAGATCGTGGAGGAGCACGGCGCATCGCCGGCAGAGCAGTTCCAATCCTGCAAAGACCACTTCGCGGAGCGAGCGAGAAGTGCCACCCTGGCCAGCGCTGCCATCTTCGAGCCGTTGTTCTTGTCGCTTACGTGCGCCCTCACCGTGACGTCGGCTTCGCTGCCAGAGAAGGCCCGCTCACTCGACTGGTCGCTGCCGGCGCTCATCGTCTCGTGGTACTACACGCAGTACACGGCGGTGCGAGCTATGGCCGTCGCCGCGGGCACGCCGCCCAGAGACACCCACCGCTCCGCGATAGACGTGTTCGGCGGGAACCTGCGTGACCGGATGCCTCACCCGCTGAACATGCAGGCCCAATGGGTAAAGAAGGAAGAGTTCGAGTGCCGCTTCCCGGGGTACCCGTGTCGGCGCTCACCGAATCCCGCGCTTTCTGCTCATCGAAAGTCGCGCTCGAGGACGTGCCCCATGGGAAGGTTAGCGACGCTTCCGTGACGGCCGCTCGGGCGCGTCGTTCAGCTGGGCCAGCGGCTGGGTCAACGCCTGGTGCTCACGCAGGCGCCACGATCCGCCCTTGATGTTGATGACGGCTGCGCCGTCGAGCAGGCGGTCCAGGATGGCGGCGGCCACCACCGCGTCACCCCCGAAGAGCTCGGCCCACGCCGGCAGCCCTCTGTTCGTGGTGACGATGGTGGCCGAGCGGTTCTCATATCGCCTGTTCACCACCTGGAAGAAGGCGTTGGACTGGGCCCGGTCGAACGGCGTGATGCCCACGTCGTCGATGACCAGGACCGAGGGCCCGGTGTAGGTGCGCAGCTTGATGGCGAACGTGCCGTCGATGTAGGCAGCGCTCATGGCCGCCACCATGTCGGTGGCGGTGGTGAAGTAGCCCCGGTAGCCGGCCTCGACGGCCCCGATGGCCAGGGCGATGGCCAGATGGGACTTCCCGCACCCCGGCCTGCCCAGGAGGAGAATTGGCGTCCCCGCCTCCACGAACCCGAGCCCGGCGAGATCGGCGATGAGCTTGGGATCGATGGAGGGCTGGAAGCTGAAGTCGAAGTCCTCCAGCGTGCGTCGGGCCGGGAAGTGGGCGAAGCGCAGCCGGGCGCTCAACCGGCGCTGGCGGGTGGCGGCCACCTCCTCGGCCACCAGGGCGGCGAGGAACTCCAGGGGCGAGGACTCCTCCTGGCGTGCGGCCTCGGCCAGGGTGGCGAACACCTCGGCGCTGCGATGCAGCTTGAGGTAACCGAGGTCATCCTTGATCTGCTCGATGAGCGCAGCGTTGGTCATGCCAGCCCCCCGAAGCACCCACAGCCCTCAGAACCGCCCTTTGTGCGGGCCGTAGGGGCCTCTTCGTCGGCCGGGTCGATATCGGGGTGCGGGCCGATCGATTCGAACAGGTCGAGATCAGGGATCTCCACGTCGTAGTCGCCCACCCCCAGGTGGAGCTCGGGCCTCGGCGGCGGCGTCTCGGCCTCCGCCGGCACGGCGCGAAGCGGGCGGCCGTGGCGGCCCAGGGCGATGGCCTCGGCCGCGGCCCGGTGCTCAGGAAGCCACTGCGGGTCGCTCCCCGGCGCCACCACCCGGTGCTCGGCCACCAGCACGCCGCCCAGGCGGAGCTCCAGGGTCACCGATCCCACCGCCTGGCGGGCTTCCACCAACTGGGCGGCGGCCTGGGGCGAGGTCGAGTAGAACACCCCGTCCCACTCCACCAGCGGCACCCGGCCGACCCGCCGGGGCTCTCGCCGGGCGGTGTCGAATCGCAGCGGTGGGAGCCCACCGAGCAGCGCTGCTTCGGCCCGCAGACGAACGTCGGGGGCCACCCCGGTGCTGCGGTGGGCCACCGCATGCACGTAGGTGGCCAGCCACGGGCCCACCCGCCGGTTCAGCTCGCCGATGTCAGCGGGCGGGTCGAGGTCCATCTCGGGCAGGAAGCCGCCCTTGAGGTCGCGGAAGGCCCGCTCGATCTTGCCCTTGCGGGCCGCGTCCGCTGTGTCGCAGGTCTTGAGGGCGAAGCCGTATTCACTGAACCGATTCGCGGGCCCGCAGCAGCGACTCTGAGCTGTCCGGCTGTGACTCGACTCCGGTCGCGACGTACCTGCTCAAGTAGAGCGCCGCACCAGCGACGCCGACGAGTGCCGACCGCCAGCCTTGATTCTTCGAAGGCGCGGTGCCGTTGCCGTCGCAATGGCTGCGACCGGGCCGAAATGGCGACGGTCTTCCGCCGCGGTGCTCACCGGCGAGTGACGCCCATGTCGACGGGCACTCCGGGCGAGCCGTCGATCTGGGCAAGCTTGTTCTGTGCGCCGGCGAGGCTCAGCTGCAGTCCTTCGACCTCGCCGAGCCAGCCTTCGGCTTCGGCCTCAGCGACGCGGGCGGTGAGGTTGTCGCGGATCTCGACGATCCGGGACCGCTGGTTGGGATCGGGCCACAGCATCGGGCAGCGGACGCAGGCGTGCTCGTGGATGCACGGCGTCGAGAACGCTCGGGCGCAGGTCCCGATGGAGACCTTGCGCCGCTCGAAGTGGCCGAGGAACTCCTGCCACTCGGCATCAGTGGGCACGCGATATTCGTCGCTCGGTCGAAGCGATCGTCGTCGGGCCAGGAAGGCCAGGTGGGCTTGGATCGCCTCCTCCGGATAGACGGCCTTGTAGCCGAGGGTGACGTTGATGTCGCGATGGCCGGCGATGACCTGGGCGATGTGCGGTGGGAGGCCGTTCATGACCGCGTCGGTGATGAACATCCGGCGGAAGTCGTGGGGCGTGTAGTGCAGGGGCTCGCCGGCCACCGGGTCGACGAGGCCGCTCTCGGCGATGGCTCCCGCCAGCAGGTCCCGGACCGTGCTGTAGGAGAACGCCCGGATCTCGTTGCCGACGGGCCGTTGGAACAGCAGCGGCGCGGGCGCCGCCCACACCCGTTCGTGTTGGTCGTAGGCGGCGACGAGCGGGACGGCGCCGGCGGGGGTCCGGATTCGGCGGATGACGGTGGACAGCACCTCGGCGAGACGCGGGCTGACGACGAGAAGCCGTTCGGCGTCGGTCTTCGACGGCACGATCTGCAGCAGCGGCACAAGCTCGCCCGTGGTCGGCAGGCGGTACTTCACCAGGCTGTGGTGGCTGAGCTCGAGCAGCTCCTCGACCCGGATGCCCGTCGCCCGCAGGACCTCGACGACGGCCCACGCCCAGAACGCGTGGCTCTCCTCACGTGCCAGGTCACGGCGCCCGCCCGTGCTCGGGTCCTCCACCCACACCTTGCCCAGGCCCGAGCGGGCCCCGATGACCGAGCGGAGGAAGGTCGCGCCCTCGACGCTGAAACACTCCCCAGGCGCGACGGCACGAGCTGTTTGGAGGACTGTGGCGGCGGCGGCGCGTCTGCGTTCGACGCTGCGGACCACGACGGGGAGCACGGGGAGGCGCTCCCGGGTGCGGGCGTCCATGCGCGCCTTGAGACGGCGCTTGGCCTTCTTCCGGTTGATCTCCTCCTCCCGCACCGGGCACGGGACGGCCCACGGGCCCCATCGGCCGGGATCGTCGACGGCCCAGTGGGCCAGGTCCAAGTACAAGGCCCGCACCGGGGTCAGGCACTCCCGGTAGTTGATCCGCTCGACGTTGAGGGCGACCTTCTCGCCGGTCGGCGCCGTGGTCGTCTTCGCGATGGTCCGCAGGCGCCGCTTCCAGCCATCGGCGACCTCACGGGACAGGTGCAGGTCGGCGATGCCGGGATGATGGCGCTCGATGTCGGCCCAGAACAGTTGGCCCAGGAAGTTGGCCAGGGAGTCGAGGCTGTTGTAGTCGAGGGCCGGTGGTCCATCCCATAGGAGCGGATCGTGGCCGTCGACCGCCCCGCCGCTTGGAGCTCGGCGAACCAGGCCGAGACCGCCTCGACCGGCGTCCCGTCGGCGTCGACGAGCCGGTAGGGGCTCCACGCATCGCCGCCCGCCACGAGCCCACCGACCTGCGGCACCACCATCCCAGCGAGGTCGCTCGACGGCTGTTCGTTGTCCATGGGTGGGGAGGTCTAACACAGGGGTCTTCGGCAAACAAGGATGCTGACCTGCCCTTATGCGTCAGGTAGTTCAGTCAACAGGTAGTGGCGGGCGAACTCCAACGCCGGCGGATGCCAGATGAAGGTCTTGCCCCGCGAGCGGCCCAGGCAGCCCATGCGGTCGGTGCGCCCCACCGCGGCGACCCCGTCGACGGCTTCGAAGAACCGGACCAGGCCCTCGAAGGTGTGGGCCCGCTCGATCGAGGAGCTGAACCACCAGCACTTGGTGCGGCTCCAGCACAGCACGGCCCCGAAGCAGTGCAGCTCGTGATCCCAGCCCCACCGGCGGGCCCAGTGGTTGCAGTCCGACCAGTCGAACTGGAACTCCTCGCCGGGGGCGGTCTCGATCGGCACCGTCACCACCGAGGCGCTGCGCTGCCTCGGTCCCCGAACCTCGCGCAAGTGGCGGGTGAGGGACTGGTAGGAGCCGTCGAAGCCCTCGGCGCCGATCACCCGCATGATCGACGTCGCCTGCAACTCGTCGTTGTGGGCCAGCAGGGCGGCGATCCGGGCCCGCCAGTGCTCGTCGATCACCAGCTCCTCGACCGGCACCGAGCGCTTCGCAGGAGGGCCTCCCGCCTTGAGCCACCCCGAGATTGTCGCCGGGTGGTAGCCGAGGTGCTCTCAGCGGCCGTTTGAGGCCCCGAGAATCGACGGGAGGCACTTGGGTGCCCGAAGCGACGAGCGGCCGGACACTCGTCTCTATTGGTCGACGAGGAGCAAGTCGAGGGCTCGGGCGCGGTCCTCGGCGGTGGGACGCGTGTAGCCCCGGGTGGTGTCAAGGCGGGCGTGGCCGAGCAGCTCGGCGACGATGACAAGGTCGGTCCCGCCGCGCACGAGGGTGGTGGCGAAGGTGTGGCGCAGAACATGGGCGGTGATCTCGTCGTCGAGGCTGGCACGAGCTGCGATGCCGGTGATGATGTCGTGGGCTCCCCTGACACCGAGCCGTCGGCCGCGCTGGTTGAGGAACAACGCGGGGCTGTCGCCGGCGCCGGGCCAGCCCGGGCGCTCGTCGAGCCAGCCGGCCAGCACGGTGCGCAGCTTGGGGTGGACGGGGACCTCGCGGGCCCGTTCGCCCTTGCCGAGGATGCGCAGGGTGCCCTTGCGGGCCGAGAGGGCGACATCGTCGACGTCGAGGGTGACGATCTCACCGATGCGGGCGCCGGCGTAGAAGGCGACGAGGGCCAGGGCCTGGTCCCGCGGCGAGGGAGTGCCCTCGGCCGCTCGCAGGTACCGCATCTGGGCCCGGGGGCTGAGCGCCCGGGGCGCGGCGTTCGGAAGCTCGACGCGGGCCGCACGTGCCGGGCCCAGGCGTCGGCGGATGTAGAGGTCGTCGACCGCGGCCAGGGCGCTGTTCACGGTTGCCGGCTTGCGCTTGAGCACGGTCTGCAGATGGGTGCGGTAGTCCCGCACGGCCCAGTCCCGCCCGTCGGCAGTGTTGAGCGCGTCCCCGGCGGTGTCCGCTGCGGCGAGCCAGGCCAGGTACTGGCGGACCTTGGAGGCGTAGGTGCGCCGGGTCTGGTCAGCCAGGGGCGCGCCGGTCAGGGCATCCGCGTAGGAGTCGAGCACGGCCGCCATGGGCTCGCCCAGCTCGACGGCGACCCGCCCTCGGGGCCCTCGCCGAGGTGGCGTCGTGTTCTCTGAAGTGACTTCCGGAGGCTGGGGACGGCGCCGAAACGCGTTCTCTGAAGTGATCTCCGGACTTTACTTCAGAGAACCAGTCTTCTCTGAAGTGGACTCCTCACCCAGAGAACCTTGGCTCCCCAGCGCTTGACGGATTGCCGAGCCCTCGAGCTCGCGGTAGGCCTGTAACGAGGATCTGCGCAGGATCCTGAACGCGAGCCGGTCGACAGACGTGCGCTGGGTGGCTGGGAGTCGGGCTCGACGCAGCGCCACGATGACCCAACGTTGTCCAACAAGGGGGCATCGTCAACGGTTCTGAGACGGTAATTGCGCACACGGGTTGTGAACGCGCTGAGGGAGTTCTCCGACCGCTCCGTGACCGTCGTCTCAGAAACGACCGTATGAGAGGTCGCATCCCGCAAACCTCCCCAGATGGGGGGTTGACAGATCGCCCGAAAAGTAGTTTCCTTATCGTCAAGTACTTCTAACGAGAGGAGGTCGACAGCGATGGAACCGACGAAGCAGGACGCTGAAGCCATGCTGAAGGAAGCAGAAGGGATCGAGCTAGCGGTGCGGACCCGGACCCCTGAGGAGCATGTGCCGTTCTTCGCGTGGGGTCTCATGATCGCGCTCCACGGGCCGCTCCGTGATCTCGGCGACAGCGTGGCGGGAGGGATTCTCCTGTGGGTCGGCTTCGCCGTCCCGGCGGCCGTTCTTGTCCCGTACATGCTTCGGTCTCGGCAGGTGCGGATGCGGGCAAAGTCCCCGACGTGGCTGGCGATAGCGCTCGGCGCCTGGGCCATCGCCGCCGGGCTTTTCCTCCCCCGCCTCCTCGACGGCACCATCGGCTTCGCCTACACCCTGGGGGGCATCCTGGCCGCGGTGCCGCTTCTCCTGTGGGCCGAGAGGCTTCGGCGCAACGCATGACGGCGCACCCTCGGGCGCGGCTCGACGACCTAGTCCATCAGCCCGTGCGCTTCTCCCTACTCGCCGGCCTGGCCCAGGCCGACTGGCTCGAGTTCCGGTTCCTCCGGGACACCCTGGAGATCAGCGACTCGCTCCTGTCCCGTCAGGCCTCGATCCTCGAACAGGCTGGGTACGTCGCCATACGCAAGGGTCACGTCGGCAAGTGGCCCCGTACCTGGCTCAAGCTCACTCCCGAGGGCCGCATCGCCTTCAACGACCACCTCAGCACACTGCGGGAGATCGTCGAAGCGCCGACAGGCACGTCGCTGTGACAGCGGCCTAATACCGGACACAACTCGGGTGCCCGAGCGGCGAACTACGGGGACGACCGGAATGTCATCGCCCCGGCATCAGCGTCCCGGCGACGACGACCGCGGCGACGGCGGCGGCGGCGGCGAGCTTCACGAATGGTCGCGTCGGATGACCGCCAAGGAGATGGAGAAGGTCGCGCGACGGCAAACATCAGCCAGAACGGTCGACCGGACCCTCCCCCGGCGACGCCTCAAGCGTGTTCGACGTCGGCTCGATCACCAGGACCTTCACCGCCACCGTGCTCTCGGAGATTGGTCTGTCGGTTGCGCGGCCGACAGAACCACTGCGACGTTCAGGATCCTGCACGGATCCTCGTCGTAGGCCCGGTAGGCGCGCGCGACGGTGCCCCCCGCCAGTCCCAGGTCGTTGGCCAGCTGGCGTATGGCCGGAAGGCCGGCCCCCTCCGCCAGCGCGCCCGCCCGCACCAGGGCGGTCACCTGCTGGCGGAGCTGCTCGTACGGTGGCGTCGCCGATCGAGGGTCGACTTCGAGGATCACGCCGACGCCGGCCCGGGTTGTCCGCCGAGGTTGCGGGTTACCCGCCACGCCCGGTGACCGAAGAAGAGGCACACGTAGATTGACCCGAAGAAGCAGGCCAGCCCGGGCGCCCACATCGTCCAACGCAACAGCTGGACCTCCGACTGGGTGAACACGAAAAGGATGAACCCAACCCGACGCAGAGGAGTTCCATGGCCAGGCCGCTGCCGGCCACCGAATGCACCGACTGCGAGCGGATGGCGTCGTCGGCGGCCACAAGGTCGGCCGCGGTGAGCGGTTGCGGACGCTGCACAATCCACCACTCGATGCGCTCGAGGGCGATGGCAAGACCGGCGGCCAGGCCAGCGCTCACCATCGCCGGCATGCGGGGCCAGGCCCTGGAGCCCTCGGCGAGGGGTTGGAAGTCGACGAGAAGGGTGAGGCCGGCCAGTCCGAGCGCCACCATCGCGAGAGCACGCTGGCCTGCGGGGAAGGTAGCCCTCCAGATCACGGGGGACGAGTGCCGCTCGGCGACGGGCGCCAGGGGCCGGGCGTTGCAGCGCGAGCTCGGCGTAGAGGGCGCCGATCAAGTAGCCGAGGAAGGGACCGCCGACAGCCACGTCGCTCAGCCCTCGGACCCCGAAGGCGGTTCCGATGAGGCCGGGCAGGACGAGACCGGCGAGGGCCCCCCAGGCCCGCAGCCAGCGGGCGGTCTGGAGGTACCACGCCACCATGGCACTGTTGGCGTGGGTCAGGTCGAGGACGTGGGCTCGGGCCCATCCGTCGACGGCCTCGTCGTCGATCGCCTCATCGGGTGCTGCGGGCGGGCGCCGACTGTTTCCTGCTGAAGTACCCGCCGCCGGCGGACATCGTCAGGCGGTGCGGCTCGTCGCCGCCGGCGAGGCCATGCTCTCGCCCTCGGTGACCCCGACCCTGCTCTCCCACCTGGGACACGGCGAGGCGTCCGATCGCCGGCGCGCCGCCGCCCAGCGGCTGGCCGTGCTGACCACTCGTGAGCGCGAGGTGGCCGTCCGTGGGTTCGGGGGCGTCGGACGCCGAGGTGGCGTCGTCGCTCTTCATGAGCGAAGCGACGGTCAAAGCCCACGTGTCGCGGCTGCTGACCAGGCTCGACGTCGCCAACCGTGTGCACATCGCCACCGTCGTCCACGACGCCGGCGACTGATCAGAGGCCAAGGATCCAGGCATCGGCGCAGATGCTCGGTGACGACATCTGGGACCTCGCCACGGCGGGGGAAGTAGCCCAGCCGCTGGAAGCTCTTGAGCGACAGCACCAAGGCGAGCAAGTGGGCATCGGAGCGGGCGACGCTCCTCGCCCAGAGGACCTCATCGGCCGAGGGGCTCATCCCGGTCAGCTCCCGAGCGCTCACCAGGCGCCCGAACCGGGGGTAGACGGTGCGCTCGATCGATGTCATCGGCTCACCCCGGCGTCCCGCCTCCTTTCAGGGCCAACCCTACCAACGCGATCATTCCCAGCGGCCGGTCAGCACCGAGGGCGGCCCGTCCCTTCGTGTTGCCACAGGAGGCCTACTGCGGGTTTCGGGCTTATCGTGGTCCTACCCCAAGAAGGGGATCGCGACGGCGCCACCCTTCGTCGCGGTCGTCAGCTCCGGCGCGATCACGGTGACCGCGACGGCGCAGGGGGTGCCTGGGAACGTGCAATTCTCGGTGACCGGCGCAGGGAAATGACGCTAAGCGCGACCGCAACGCCGGTGGACAGTCGTCGCGATCGAGACGCCCTGCTCGAGGGGGAGCGGGGGGTGACGTGGTGACGGCCTGGGTCATGGCCACGGGCACCGGCATGGACGTCTACCTAGACGAGGGGCTGTGGACCGCCCGAGGCGGTGGCGGAGGCGCTTCTCTCCCTCCAGGTGCGCCTCTCCCCCATCGTCGCCGGGTTGAGGTGACCCCCCTGTAGTGGTCGTGGCGGGTCTCATGTTGGGACGCTGGTCGAGCGCTCCAGCCGCTATCTCGTGCTGCTGCACCTGCCCGACGGCGCCGGGGCCGACAGCGTGATCGCGGCCCCCTCCCTGCGGCCATAGATGGCATGCCCGTGGCGTTGCGGAGATCGGTCACCTCAGACCGCGGCATCGAGATGACCCGCCATGTCCGGTTCACCGAGACCACGGGCGTTCCCGTGTTCTTCTGCGACGCCCGGGTCACCCTGGCAGCGCGGCACGAACGAGAACACCAAAGGGTTGCTGCGCCAGTATCTGCCCAAGGGGACCGACCTCACGATCCACAACCGCGGCAGACCTGCGGGTCATCGCCGGCCGGTCACGGGACGACCGAGGAACCACGTTGGGCATCGGATCGGCCGCGCCCCTACCCCTCGGCCACTTCGACGAGGACCGCTACGGGGCTCTCAGAGGCCCATCTTCGAGCAATTTCCAGGGTGCGGACCTTCTGGGCCCCGAGGGGGCGGCAGTTCCGACGGTCGCTCCCGCAGCTCGCCTTCCTCCCCCAGCGGCTCGCCGAGGGTCGACGAGCAGGTCGTAGCTGTCCCGGATCCGAAGTGTCCACCCCGTTCGCCGCTGTCCCCGCCCACGCCATTGCGACCGAAATCCGAGAGCCGAGAGCGTCAGCGGTCGGCAGTGATCGAGTCCACTGCGGCCTGGCGATCGGCGGCGGTGGGCAGGCTGTACCGACGGGTCGTTTCGATGCGGCGGTGCCCGGCCAGCTCGGCGACGAGAACCAGATCGTGGCCGGCTCGAACTAACCGAGTACAGAACGTGTGCCGGAGCACGTGAGTGGAGAAGTCGGTCAAGTGCGCTGTCGCGCCGAGCTGGCCGACGAGCTGGTCAACGGCCCGGACCGTAAGCCGACCCCCGCGCCTTGAGATGAACAGGGCCGACGAATCCGCCCCCGGCCAGCTTCGCCGGACCGAGAGCCAGCCGTCGAGGGCAGCTCGAACTTCGGCGTGCATGGCCACCTCCCGCTGCAAGCCACCTTTGCCCTGGCGCACGATCACTCGCCCTTTGCGGGCTGACATCGGAACGTCGTCAATGTCGAGCGCCACCAACTCGGCCAAGCGCAGACCAGCGAAAAGGCCGATGGCGATGATGGCCCTGTCCCGGGGTTGTGCCCTCTCCTCGACGGCGCGCAGAAGTCGCTTTTGCTCCTCGGCGTCGAGAGCCCGGGGGGCGACGGCGGGCAGCTCCTCGCGGGACACGACCGGGGAGCCAAGCCCGACGAAGCGATAGAAGCTATCGAGCGCGGCGAGAGCCTGGTTGATGGTGTTGGGCGACTGGCGGCGAACCTTCAGGTAAGCCTTGAAGTCGCGGGCTGCGTAGTCCCGGGCGTGCGCGTCGACTAGGGGATCACCGCCGGCAAGATCCGCCACCGCCAGCCAGGCCGCGAACTGCACCACCTTCGTCTTGTAAGCCCGTCGGGTGGATTCCGCCAGCGGCTGCCGCTCGAGAGCCACCTGGTAGGCCGCCACCACCTCGTCGAGAGACGGTAGGTCTACGCCGCTACTCGTTCTCGGAAGTACCCGGGAGCGTGAACCTCCGGCCCCTGTGCGCATTCTCGGAACCTTAGCCCGGCCTGCACTACCGAGAATGACACTTCTCAGTAGTCGTGTAAGCAGCTCCATCCCATCGCCACAGCGAGGGCCCCGCCCGGCGGGATGGTGCAGGCGTCGTCGCCGACGAACACGACGACTCGTCGTCCCGAGCTCAGCGACCGATGACGGGCCGGTGCTCACCAGGTGGTCCCTCCTGGCAGGGCGGTCAGCGGCGACACGACAGCACGATTGCACGGCCGCCGGGGGCGTCAAGGCGCCTCCGTGTCCTCGTCGCTGCGCTCCTGCGGGACTGCGGACGACCCGTTGGGCTGCCCCTGACTACCCCCGCCTGGTGGCCGTGCCCTTCGGCCGTCGTACCGCAGACCACCCACCAGGAGGAACACACCCATGAACACCGTCACTCTCATCGGCCGCCTCACCCAGGACCCCGAGCTTCGCTTCACCGACGGCGGCACCGCTGTCTGCACCATCCGCCTCGCCGTCCCTCGCCGCAAGCGCGATGGGGTGGAGCAGCCCCCGGTCTACATCGACGTTGTCACCTTCGGCGCCCAGGCCGAGGCCATCACCGAGCACTGCGCACAGGGCCGGCGGGTCGGGGTCACGGGCCGCCTCGAGTACCAGCAGTGGGAAGACAACGAAGGCGCCAAGCACTCGAAGCACGAGGTGGTGGCCAGCCAGGTCGACTTCCTCGACAAGCCCCGTGGCAACGGCTCGGCCACCTCGGCGCCCACGCCAGCAGAGGTCGACTACGCCGCCGGCGAGGAGGCCTTCTAGGTCCCCGGTTCCGGGGAGCGGTGACCCCCTCCCGCTCCCCGGCCCGGGCCACTCTCTCGAAAGGAGACCCGCAATGAACACGTCCCTTCCCTCGACCCTGACGATCGTCGCCTGGCACGACTCCGTGATCGACGCCCTTGGCGTCGAGCCCGACTCGCCCTACCTTGAGCACCTGTGGCTCCCGGTCATCGGGCCCAGTGCCGCCTGGACCTACCGCCGGCTGGCCATCCGCCTGCGGGCCCAGGACCCGCACACGGTCGAGGTGGAGTCTCTCGCCCAGGCCATGGGGCTAGGCACCGGCACAGGCGTCCACTCCCCGATGGTCAGGACCCTCGGCCGGCTGGTCCGCTTCGGACTGGCTAGTCACGAGTCCGAAGACACCCTCGGTGTCCGCCTGAGGGCGCCGTGGCTCAACGAGCGGGCGGTGCGCCGGTTGAGCCCCCAGCTGCAGCGGGCCCACGTCATCCTCCTGGCCAAGCACCAGGAGGATCGCCCCCGCAAGGCCGGGTAGATCGCGGGATCACGGCCGGGCCTCGTCGGGGAGTCGAGGCTCGGCCACCCGCCTACGTCATGAAGTGCTTCGTTGTCATTGGAGATGTCGCCCCCTGTCAGCGTCCCGACGTCACCAGAGCCCCGGGATCAGCCGCCATCGCACCCGGCGGCAGTAGTCGTCGTAGCCAGTGATGCCGGCGACGTTGAGCGCCTCTCCTTCGTGATGCGCTGCCGCAGGTAGATAGCGATCACAACGGCCGCAGTCAGCATGGGCGGCCAGTAGGCCATGACCCCGGCGAAGCCCACGAAGAAGAGCGCCACACCGAGATACCCAGGATGGCGCACCCAGCGATAGGGGCCTCTGTCCACGACCAACTGACCAGGTCGAGTCCGCAGGTCGCCGTTGAAATCGTCGCCCAGCAGTCCGGTGCTCACGATCCGCAGCCCGAGGGCGGCCAGCATGACGCCGAAGAACACGAGTGGCCAGGCCACTGAAGCCCCTGCCGGCAGCGTCGCGTCGAGCGCCAAAGCGACCACCGTGGCGGCGACTATCGCCACGGAGAGGATGGCGTCCTTCCAATCGAAACCCGGACGCTGCTCCCACCGCACCCGCCGATCGGTGTAGCCCGCGGCGACCAGAATGGCCCCGAAGATCGGCCACAGCCACCAAATCTCGACGAACGCCGGCGTCGTCCTAGCGAGCATTGCGACACCTCCTCCACGGGCGACTCGGGGTGACGGGGAATTGGACTTGTCGTTGTTGTTGTCTCATTTCCCCACCATGCCGTCCTCCTCCGCTGTTTTCGCGTTAGGTGTCACGAGCTCCCCCGCTCCCCCGTTGGGCACCTGCTCTGAGTGATCCCGCCAGAGGCGGGAACTGCCAAGTGTCGCTCCTCCGACAGGCTACGTCGCTAGACTGGTCCGGGTGTAAAAACCGGGGAGCAGGGTGACCAATCGAACGAGCTCGTCGCTGATCCTGTCCGGGCGCGACCTGCTTTTGGTAGCCGGAGGCGGGGTGATGGGCAAATCGGGTCCGGGCTGCGAGTGGCGCCGGCCCCAGCGCGACCCGGCCGCTTCCTGGCAGCGGTTCGGCCCAGCGACGAACTTGAACATCCGGGGGCCGGTGGTGATCGAGGACGCCTACGCAACACCCGGAATGCGCCAAATTGTCGCTTTGGTCGACGATCCGGGCGGAGCTTATCTGGGACGCTTCGTCGTCGAGGGTAAGGGTCCCTGGGGTGCTCCGATTCCGATTACCGGCAGCAAGAACCTTCTCTATTCCGGCACGCCGGCTTTCCTTCAGAGCGACCGGCTGCCCGGCGGAGCGTACGACGTCTTCGCCCCGCTCGAGGAAGGGGTGGCGCACTTCATGTGCAACAGCCCCGAACCTGTTGCGCCCTGGCTGCTCTTTCGCTTCGCCGAGGGCGCCGGCCGAATAGACGCTCTGGCGGTGGTGGAAAGCCGGCTGGGTACCGGTAGGTTCGAGCTTTTGGTGCGCCAGGGACCGGTGCTGGCGGCGTTGTGGTGCGACAAGAACGGCTCTCCCGGCCGGTGGAGCCGCCGGGAGACACTCTTCGACAACGCTGCCGGGCGACCGGCGATCATCCAGGGCAGGTTCGGAGTCAACGGGCACCTTGAGGTCCTGACGCTCGATAAGGGGGGCAACTTGTGGCACGCCTGGCGTAACAACGACGATTCGGCGCGACCGGTTTGGAATGGCCCTGCGATGGTCTGCCCGGCACCGGCGGGTACGTCGAGCGTGGGCCGCGATGACTTCGTCGGGCTGTTGCAGCATGCCCCGGGACCCGCCGATCCGGGGACTTTGGAAGCTTCTTGCAGTATCTTCGGGAGGCACCACCACTTCAGGCGAGACCAAGCGCCGCCCTGGAAATGGCACGGCCCGCTTCGGGTGGGCACGGACCGGTAGCGGTGGTCAAGGCTTGGGTTGCAGATTCCAGATCCAGCGGCGCAGTCTTGAAGTTGCCCCGGCCTCCGCCGGCCCCGCAGCCCAGGCGCCGGTTCCCGCCACACCGCCAGCGGGTTAGACTGTGAGCGATGCCAGCCGAAACGGAATCTGCCGACCAGACTGTCATCTATGTATCGGGGGAACTCGACTTCCACACCGCTCCGGAGCTGCGCAAGCAGATCTTGGCGGCATTCAACGATGGAGCTCAATGCGTCGTGCTCGATCTGGGGCAGTTAGAGTTCATCGATTCGAGCGGCTTATCGGTGATTGTCGCCGGTTTCAAGCGGTTCAAGGAGCGGGGGGGCGAGTTACGCCTGCGAGCATTGACCGATCGCACCCGCAAGGTACTGGAGATCAGTGGCCTTAGCCGGGTGCTAATCTCCGAACCTTAAAAGCCGTACCTGCCGATCCCGGCGCTTTTTACGAGAAGACCTTGGTGATAGTGCCCTGAATATTGAGGGCCGCCGCCCGGGGATCATCGGCATTCTTGATGGGCCGGCCTACGACAATGTAGTCGGCTCCGCTTAAGAAGGCCCTTTCAGCGCCGACGACGCGCTTTTGGTCGTCCTTGCTTTGTTGTTCCTCCGGCCGGATTCCCGGGGTTACGATTAGAAACGCTTCGTCGGCGACGGCTTGGCGCAATTTCGGTACCTCCAGCCCGGAAGCGATTACACCGTCAGCTCCCGACCCCAACGACAGTTTCGTTCGATGAACAACCAGTTCCTCGACGCTGCATTTGAATCCCAGGTCTTCGATATCAGCGCGATCCAGTGAAGTAAGGACCGTAACGGCCAGGATTGCGACGCTTTCGCGCTTGTTCGCCGCAGCCGCAGCTATTAGGGAGGGGTAGCCTTGGACGGTAGCGAAATCGGCCCAGGCCTTGATATTGCGAACGGCGGCACCGACGGTTTCGGGGACATCAAAAAACTTGAGGTCAAGCATGACCTTTTTCCCATCTTTGTGAAGCTGCTCGCCCAGGGTGAAGGCTCCACCACTCATCAGCAACTCCCAGCCGATCTTGAAAAACTGGACGCTATCGCCCAGAAGGCGGACCATCCGATGGGCGTCCGCGGCCGTGCTGAAATCCAGGGCAAAAATAAGCCGCTCCCGCGGATCGATCTTCGAATTGGACGGGCGCGGTTTCATAAACATTCCGATATTCGGGAAGCCTGGACCGTCGGACCGGGTTCAGCCCGAGACCATCTCGCTCCACGGCCGGGGTGCCATGCCCTGGATCTGGCGTTCGAATTCCTCCAGGAACCAGTTGCGATAGGTCACAATCGTCTCCGGGGCCACCAGCGTCAGCATCTCGGTGCCCGCCCGGCAGTAGGCATCCGCCTCATTCAGCAGGTCCGCCAAGTGGCGAGCCCCCGGAGCCACTTCCGGCGGTACGTTGAACAAAAGATCGATCCTTTCCTCGCCTTGCTCCAAGGCGCTTTCGAGCTCGGCGGTGGGGCCGGCGGAGAAGCTGGAGAACATCTGGTGCAGCTCTCGGCTGAGCGAGATTAGCCGGAAAGGCACCCCGGCGGGATCGGCGTCGAACTGCTTGGACAGGAGCAGGAACTCCCGGTCCAGCCCGTCTTGGTGCTCCCGAGCGGCACGGTGCAGATCGAGCGGCAGATCCAAGAGCTTCACCTCGATCAGCTCCGGAGCATTCAACGGCTCACTCCAGCGAAAAGGCCCTCGGGGCGTTCGCATCCCCGGGCGCCCGGGCTGGTCGAGCGGCCCGGCGCGGTCGAGTGGACCGGATCGAGGCGCTTCAAGGAAATGTTCAACGATTGTGCGGCGGGAAGCTCGACCCCGGCTGCCGCCGTTAAGGTGAACCACACCACCTTCCCGTCGCCCTCCGATCTGGTTCCCCACGCGGAGGCAAGTGCCTGGACTATCACCATACCCCGCCCGGTGGTGGCGTCTTCCGAGTACTGCCTGACCGAAGGGAACATCGGACTGCGATCCTTTACCTCCGCCCGGATGGAGCCGCCGGAGACTATCAGGCGAAGCTCCGCTCCCGAACCCCCGTGAAGGATGGCGTTGGTGACGACCTCGCTGATAAGCAGGACCATGGTATTGATCTGCTCACTCAGCCCGTGGCTGCGGAGGAAACCTTCAGTGAACCGGCGAGCCCCGGCAATTGCCGACGAATCTGCCGGAATGTGCAGCGCTTGATCCGGAGTGTGCAAGGTCGGCTTCCCGTTCGTTAAATGCCTGCCGGTTCACAGTGTTCCATGGGGTGCCTGCGACCGCAACCTCGCCGGTGGCATTTCAGTGACCCTCGGGGCGGGCAAGAAGTTCTGCTACACCAGGTGGAGCGCAGCGATCCAGAGCATTCCGATCAGGGAGGCCGCTGCGCTGCGGCTTGCGGTCGCAGTGCGGCGGCCCCAGCTCAGGCGGGCCAGCCACAAAAACGCTCCGCCCCCGAAGGCAATTGCTGCGCCTAGGACGGGCGCCGGCCGGCCGTCCAGCCATAGCTGGCCGGTGGCGAACCCAGCTATTACCAGCAGCCAGGGGGCCACGCTGCCGGTCACCGCCCGGCGAAATCGAGCGCCGCAGCCGTTCAACAGCCCGAACAGGGCGAGGCTCTCCGGGATCAGATGGGAGACCAGCCCCAACGAAACCAGCAGCCCGGCGGCCAGTCCGGCCTTTGACCCGAGGGCCGACGGGGCGGCGAACCCGGCAGCAGCGACCAGCCCTTCGAGGATCGAATGCATCCAGACCCCCGCCATCGCCAGGTAGGAGACCCACCGGCGGCCGTTCCGGGCGGAGAGCGAGGTGATGGCGGCCATCGTAGCCAGCCCGGCGGCCGCCCACCCGGCGGTTCCTCCTCCGGCGGCTGCGGCGGCGGGAAGCAGATCGAACAAGGCAGTCCCGGCGAAGACCCCGGCCGCCGCCGGAGCCAGCCATCCGGGAAGGACCAGTCGCCCGCTGCGCAGCCGGGCCTTCTCCGGAGCGCCGGCCCCTCCCGGTGCGGCGACCTGTTCATGTGCGCCGGCCCCCTCAGTTGCGGCGGGTGCCAGAACCTTAGTACCGGTCACAGTCCCGACGCTGCCTTCCTGGATGGAGCGGCAGCCGGCTGGGCCAGCGGGCCGTGAGCGGCCAGAGTGAAGAGCAGCTCCAGAAGATTGCCCTGCTGCTCCTCGCTCAAGGGAGTGAACAACTCCCGCTGGACCTTTTGGACCACTCGGCCCGCCCGGCGCAGCGCATTGCGTCCTCGAGGAGTCAGGTGGATGGCGTACCGGCGACGGTCATCGATGCTAGGCCGACGCTCAACCAAGCCTCGGCCAGAGCAGTCGTCGATTACTTGCACCATGGAGCTGGCATCGATCCGTAGTCGCTCGCACAACTGCGCTTGCGAGAGACCCTCGCTGCCGGCCACCGCGCGCAGGACCAAGAACTGACGCAGCGTGAGGTCGAGCGGCGCAACTGCATCGCCCAGCTTCAGCCGGGTTGCGGTGCCCAGACGAGCGAGCAGGAAGCCCAACTCATCCCCGATCCGCTGACTGTTCAAACCGTCCATACGTTCCGCCTATTATATCGATCGCAAATAGTTAGTGCTACAAACTATTGTCTGATTCCACCCGGGGTCGGTGACAATGGGGCCATGAGACGGCTATTTGCCTTGGTTGCTTTGACAGGAGCCCTTTCGGCGTGTAGTCCGGAGCCTGACCGGTCGGTGGAGATAGCCATGGTGGACAACGCCTTCCAGCCGGCGTCGCTCCAGGTGACCAAAGGTGAGACGGTGCGGTTCGTCTTCCGAAACGCCGGATCGCTGGCACACGATGCAGTGATCGGCGACGAACAGGCCCAGCAGGAGCATGCCGAGACAGCGGAGGGGGGCCACGCCGGCCACGGTGGCGACGCCTTGGACCTTGACCCCGGCCAAAGCGGGGAGCTCATCTACACTTTCAAGGAGGCCGGCGAGTTGAAGATCGGCTGCCACGAGCCGGGGCATTACGAGGCTGGAATGAAGGTGGACCTCACCGCCGTCTGAGCCGCGCAGCAGTTCGGCGCTACGGGACGATGAAAACCGGCGTTCCTGTCCCAGCGAGGGTCGACAGCTTCTGGATCGCCTCGTTGGTCAGCCGCATGCACCCGTTACTGGAGAACTGACCCACAGAGGAGGGTTGGTTGGTTCCGTGGATCGCCACCTGGCCAATGCCCGTCCCGAAACGTTGGAGCACGTTGGAGAAGCCGGCAACGCTCAGCATGTGCCGTCCGTAGGCACCTCCTGGGTTCTTGACTGAGATGTCGACGTAGAAGTTGCCCGGGGGAGTCGGCGTTTTCGACTTGCCCACGCCAACCGGCGTCTGCATCAACAGTTCGGAGCCTTTCCAGGCGCTCAGGCGGCGGTTGGCGACCTCCACCACTATGTGATTGGGCACCGTTCGGACACTGACATCGGCCGCCTTGACCCAGCCGAAAGTTTCGTTGGGCCGGATGGGTAGTTGCACCCGCAGCCAGTCGCCCCGGCGCTGCTTGACCAGCAGGACCAGCGGTACTCCCTCTTGCGTCGGGTTGGAGAGCGAGCGAACAGGGACGGCGGCCCCGGGCGCGTCGAACACCGCGATGCTGGCCACTCGGGCATCGGCTGCCTCCGAGGCTCCCGGATGGTTGAATACCAGCGGGGCACCGGGCAGACCGGGTACCGGCGAGATGGGGTCGGCCACCGGTGGCGCGGATTTGGGCTGAGGCGGCGCGGCAGGGGCCAAAAAGGCGGCCGCCAGGTAGGCAACCGGCGGCGGGGCCAGTGCCAATGAGCGCCCGGCCTGCCCGGCGTTGGCTTGCGCCCTGGTGGTGGTGAAGATGAACGTACCCGAGGCGAGCAGTGCCAGGACGGCAACAGTCGACAAGAACGCCCGCTGGACTGCTGTCATGGTCTACCTTTCCCCCGCCTCCCCGAGTCAAGGAGCCTATCAAACGAGTGGAAGTTGCCGGGAGGGGGCCGGCGGCCATCGGTCGTTGTAGTCTTCTCGCTGTGTCTGATCGTGAGGAGCGCTTGGCGCGCAACGAGGTTGCTGCCCGTGAGATCAACGAGTCCATTGAAGACTCGCTCCAGGGGGACAAGGGCCTGATCCGGATGGTTTGCGAGTGCGGCCGGGACACCTGCGAGCGAGTGGTCGCAATTACCGTTGGCGAGTACGAAACCGTTCGGCGCAACCCCAGGCACTTCGTGGTGGCATTCGGTCACACCATGCCGGAGATCGAGGCGAAGGTCGACGAAACAGACCGGTTCGAGGTGGTGGAGAAGGCGGATGGGGAACCCGCGGAGATCGCTGAGGAGCAGGACCCCCGCGCTTAGCCTTGCCTCAACTCGAACCAGTAGCCCTTGCCGTTCTCATAGCCCCAGCGCTCGCTCAGTTGGTCCACGAAGAACAGCCCCCAACCGGAAGTGGCTCCGGGCGACGGCAGGATTGCTCCGGCAACCGGCGCCTCCGGTGGGCCTGAACGGTCGAGGATGCCGATGCGCAGGACCGGGCCTTTCCAGGAAGCGGTTACCCGGATGTTTTCATCAGGGCCGAGCCCGGAGTACTTGATGCTGTTGGTTACCAGCTCAGAGGTGAGCAGCAGGGCGTCTGACAGCATCGATGCGGTAAGCCCGAGCGTTTCGATTGCCTTCCTAGCTGCCTTGGCAGACTCGGGCGTGGCCGGTAGCTCGATGTCGAACCCGGACGAGGATGCCTCGACCCTGTCACTAAACAGTTCCTTCTCCGTCCGCTGCCACGTCAGCGAGCTAAGCCGCCGTTACCATCTTGTGCAGCTACGATACCCCGACCGGCCGGGCGCGCCGCGGCGCGTGTCTGCGAGAGTTGGGACATGGCTCAACTGTAGCCGGAACGGAGCAGGGGTAAACATTGAAGCGCATCGGTTCCGCCTTGGTGTTGCTGGGAGCGGCCGCCCTTGGCGCAGCGCTGGCGTGGGCACAGTACCAACCGATGCTATCCGGAGCGGCGGTAATGGCTATTGTCATCGGTGCCGCCTTCCGGGACCGGGCTGAGCAGGTCCGAGTTAATGCGCCGGAGCAACAGCGCTCCGAGCCAGCCCTCACCGGTATAGATGCCGGGCTTGCCAGGCTGCGGGACCGGGACCAACCAAAAGTGGGCAGGCGCACCCTGAGGGGCCGGGTGCTCGTGGTGATGGGCCTGGTATGCGGGATCTGGGTGCTGGCGTTTTCGGTTCACGCCGCGTTCAATCCGCGGCGCAGTTGCGGGGAGTCGGCGGTCCGGACGTTTCTGGACGGGGCGGGGACGGGGGCGGTGGCCCGGGCGTGCGAATGGTTGGCCACCGACATCGTATTCAGCGTTGCGTTGATCTCGCCGTTTGCTTTGGGCACCGCCGTTTTGGCGGTGATCGATTACCTGTCGCGCACCCGAAGCGTCTGGCGGAAGCTACCCTGGTTCGGGCTTGCGTCCTATCAGGCGGTCGGCCCCGCGCCATGGACGTCCAATGCCCTGACGATGGGAATTGCCCTCGCCATCGGATCGGCCATCCTTGCAGTCATCCAAGCCCGTTTGCGGCCGGCCGGCCGGAGCGCAGTTCGGCTGGACCTGCCCTACCGCAAGATTCTCTCGGCAGGTTTGGCGATGCTAATCGTGGCGGCTGGGGCACTTGCCGTGCTCAGGTTTCGTAGTGAGGCAATGTGCGTAAGGTCCGGCGAGCGCACTTGGGACCCGAAGATCGCTCCGTCCCAGCAGGTCATTCACCTTTTTCCCAAGGACGACCTGGACGCGGTAAGCAAAACGGCGGTCGACTTCTATCGCTCTAATTTCCCGGGAGCCGGTGCCCAGGGGAACGAGGTGCAACTGGTGGAGATCGAAAAGATCGTCCTGCACGAAGACCTTGGGATCGGTCTGTTCCTGCTCGAAGACGGTACCCGGACGGTCAGGGTCGTCGGTGCGATTTTGAAAGATCAAGGCCGGTGGCAGCTGGAGGCGGTTTCCCGGCGTGGGCCGTTCCTGCCGCTGCCCTACCCCTCGCGGTCAATGGCTCTGCTGGGCAGTGGCGGCTTGCCGGTCAACTTCGCCGGGGACACGATCACTTTGGTGGAATCGGTAGACGGTTGTGGTGCGGTCATGGATCGAGACATTCCGGTGGGCGGTGGTGTGCTGGTCCTTTACAGTGGCAGCGGGCACGTCCGGTCGTTCGAAGGAACCAGGTTGCGCTCCGCGGTGTCCACCGCGGGCGTGCCGGCGGGCAGGTTTGGACCATTGGATACCGGCGCGGAACTGGTGGCTGACGGCTTCGTCCGGGCGCTGCTGGAGTTGGGGTGGCAGGAGGCCTCCGGCTTTACGAGCGGTCCTGAGGGCAGGGATCTGGCCCGCTCGTTCGGCGTCCTGCTGACCGGACGGTATGAGCGTGCCGGCCCGGCCCGAGAGGTTTCGTTCGGCAGCATCCCCTATCGGGTGTATCGGGTTGAGGGCCCGCACGGTCCGGCTTCGCTCACGGTGCAACTGGCGGATACCGGCGATGGTTGGAAGGTGGTCTCGCTCCAACTGGACTCCGACGTCCGGCCGGTGGAGCCACCCCGGCCGGACCAGCTTGCCTGAAGGGTCCCGGCCTCACGCCGATCCAGGTCTCTTGCTGCTGGGACCGCTACCCACCAGCACCGGCTCGTCCGCCGTTTCGGCGCCGTCTTGACCCGGTGGTGTGCCTCGGCGCGCTTTGCGGTCAGCCTTGGCCTGGCGCCGCCGCAGCGTGCGCTCGGCGGGCGAGATGCGTTCCCGGCGAGGCTTCGCAGCTTCAGCCGCCGGAACAGCCTGCGCCTGAGCCGCCGGAACAGCCGGTGCAGCCGGTGCCGGAGCAACTTTGCCTGCCGGAACAACCACCGCCGACGCCGCTTTGCCAGCCGGAACAGCCGCCGACGCCGCTTTGCCTGCGGCTTTCTGGGCACGCTTCTCCAGGCGCCGGGCTTTCCTGGACTTGCCGTTCTCCGGCTGCTGGGCAGTGGCAGAGTCGTGGGTGCCCTGCGCGGTCGGGGCTACGCCTCCGATCCAATAGGACGCCGAGTTTGAGTCGCCAACTGAACTGCGCTCAGCCCGCAACGCAGCTGATTCCCAGCGGATCCTGGTCGGAGCGGGAGCAAGCGGGGCTGGCGGTGGCGCTATACCGGCCGTGTTTGCTCCTTCGGTGGCCGCACGAGGTCCGGCTGCCAGCGAGTCCGAGACTATCGGCTCACCGCCCGCAGCATCGGCCGGCACTTCCGGCGAGGAACTATCGGTCGGAGATTGCTGGGTAACCGATGCCACGGGGGAGGGCACTTCGGGCGCAGAAATGGCTGGCTCTTCCGGCTCGTCGCTTGGTGCTTCCAGGGGCGCGTAGGTACTGATGGCCGCAGATTCCTGGGCAAGGTAGTCGGCCAGGGGTGCGGGTGCTGGGGCAACCTTCACCTTGCGCTCCCGGCGAGCCTTGGCCTTCTTAACCTTGGGCGCCTTCACATTCTTGGGGCGAGACGGCTCGGCGGGCACTTCGACCAGTCCGAAGATCAGTGCGAGCAGACCGGTTGCCAGGTGAAGCAGGTTGTCGGCGAAGTTGAGGTTGAGTAGCCCGTCGAGCGACTCGACATTCAAGAACCCAACTGTGCCTAGCAGCAAGTAAGCGGCGCCGATTCCCACGCAGGTTACGCGTGCGCTGTGTGGCGTGAACGAGCCCACGATGAACAATAGACCTATGGCCAAGTGGGCGACGTTGTGGGTGAGCGTAACTCCGAAGATCCCGAGCAGATCGTTGGGGGTCTGGCTGGCGGTACCGCCCAGCGCACTTACGAAACCCACTGCGCCTACCAGGATGTAGACGGCACCAAAAATCTTGGCGAACTTTTGTGCGATGCTGCTCATCACCGCTCCTCTCTACTTCGGGTATGGGTCTGCACGCTCGATTGCCGGCAGGGCGAACGGGACATCATGTTCCGGGAGACCGAGCGAACCGTACGGGGCTGGCGCCCGGGTCCGGGTGCTCACTGGTATAAGCGATCGCTTGCACGCTACTTGAGCTATTCGTAACCGAGGCGCCGGCGGATGGGTCCCAACCGGCCCTACTACTCCACCGGCGTTCGCCGAACAACGCTACTGGCAGTCGGAAGGATCGTTAACGACTTCGATCACCAGCAGCGCAACATCGTCGCTCGGCCCGTCGCACAGAAGTTGCTTAAGGACCGCATCGCAAAGTGACTCCAGGCACCGGTGTTGACTCCGGTGCTCGCGCACCGTTTCCAACAGGGTCGTAAGACCCTGGTCAATCGGAAGGTCCCGCCTATCCACCAGGCCGTCGGTGTAAAGAAGGATTACGGATCCGGGTCGCAGATGTACCGTGTCGTTCGATCGTTCTACCCCAAGCCCCAGCGGCGCACCCAAGGCACCCGTCAGGTAGCCCGCCGAGCCGTCCGGTTGGATGAGCAGGGGTGGGGAATGCCCGGCGTTGCAGAATCGCAGTGACCCCAGATCGGCTTCGACGACTGCGAATACCACCGTAGCCATGTAGGTTGCCTCGAGCTCTTCCACCAGTTGGTTGACCCGGTCAAGGACCGCTGCCGGATCGTTTGTTTCTCGGGCGTGGGCCCGAAGGGCCACGCGAAGCTGCCCCATCGTGGCGGCAGCTGCCAGTCCTCTGCCCTCCACGTCGCCAACGGCCACTCCCAGCCGGCCGCCGGCCAGAGCGAAAAGGTCGTACCAGTCCCCACCCACGGCTACTCCCGCAGCTCCGGGCAGGTAGCGAGCGGCAACCCGCAGTCCGGGAATTTCGGGAAATGATGCGGGCAGCAAGCTGCGCTGGAGTGTCTCGGCGATGCTGTGTTCCCGCTCGTAGAGCCGGATCTTCTCGATGGCCAGGGATGCCAGTTGCGCCAGCTGCACCAGCAGCGCTTCGTCGGCGCCGGTGAACTGCCCTTCCAGCTTGCCGGATAGCTGGATCATTCCCAGGTTGGAGCCGTCCTCGCCGCACAGCGGCACGCTCAGAATGCCGGAGGGGCGAATCAGTCCTGGTTCGAAGCCGTCCTCCTCAGTGAACTGGCCTTCCGGCCTGTCGGACGGTTGACTCAGCCCCGGTTCGGAGCCGTCCTCGTCGCAGAGCGGCGCTTCCAACAGGACGGATTCCCGTTGCCGGTCAACTTCTTGTTTCAGCCGGGCACGGCTCAGTCGGACCGGCCGGCCGGTCTCACAAACGATTACTAAGCGAGCGGCCGCATCGGCGGTCTGATCGTCAAGCAACAGGGAGGCATAGCGCTTCGAAAGCGCCACTGAGGTGACGGCTCGGGACCATTCTGGCCCAAGATCGACGCTGGTGATTGAGTGGCGGACCCCTACGATTTTCGCCGCCTCCTCGTTGAGTGTGTCCAGCATCTCTAGAAGTGTGCTCGGACGGACTACGGACACGGCTGCGGAGTTGAGCAGCTTCATCTGCTCCGCCTGCCGGGCCTCCGTGCGCATTCGCTGCTCCCTGAGTGCCGCTTCACGTAGAGCCGCGGCGGAGCGGCGCTGGTCGGTGACGTCGTGCATCGCTACAACTGCTCCCAGGTGCTGCCCTTGTTCGTCCAGGATCGGCCGCCCGCTGGCCAGCAGGATGCGCGGTTCGCCTCCTTTGGGGACGATGGCCATCTCGGCGTTGTTCACATGCTCGCCCCGGTAGGCCCTGAACAGCGGGATCTCGTCGATGTCCAACGGGGTGATGCCGTCGGCGTGGAACAAATCGTAGTGCTCGGCCCACGATTCAGGGGGCAACGGCTTCTCCGGAAGGCCATGCATAGCCCTGGTGGCGGCGTTGAACAGGGTCAGGGTGCCGGTAGCGTCGCAGGCCACTATCCCGTCCGAGAGGCTCTCCAGCACCGCCTCCAAGAACAGTTGTTGGTGGTGCCCCCGCCTCTCGCTCTCCTGCTGCTCCTCTGAGGCGGTCGCCGGAAGCGCCGGGGGTATCGCAACGCCTGGGGGATCCGCTTCAGGCATCTTCGGCCTCTTCCCTGGGTAACGTTCGAGTCGGTACCGGGATGGTATCCCAGTCCGGGCCCTTAGGGACCCCTACCGGACCGGCAACCGTCCGATGGGGTGAGTCTCGTAAGCCTTGCTGCTACGACCAGCCCCGAAGCTGCGGTCAACGCTGCGACCACCACGATGGCAGCGGAAGGGGTCGCCAGGTCGGCCGTTACCCCGGCGACCAAGGCCCCCGCCGCGAACCCGCAGCAACACATCCGCCGGCTATTCGGTGCCCTCCAGATCCATGTCTTCCCGGTAGTCGGAGGCTACCTCAACCACTTGTGTCTCGGGAACGTAGCTTGAATCCAGGCGTACCAGATCCCACTCGTTGATCCAGGCTCGGACATACTGACGCATTCGGGTGGAGAGTTTGCGTTCCAGTCCGGGCACATCGGGCGGATCCCAATCAAACGCGGCACCGTGGATATCCCGGAGCCGCCGGTAAAGCCGGTCCAGTTCGGCGTTATCGGGCGGGGCCAGCCGCACCATTTCCCTCGAGATAAAGCTCATGCCTTCCTCGGCCTGACCCGACAGTTGTTCCATCGCGACAGTGCCTTTGGAGCGCAAACGGTCGGGCACCAGCTTCCTGTCGTTGCGTGCCGACAGCACCGCCTCTTCGAAGTCGCTGGTTATGGCCAGAACTACGCCCAACGCACACTCGTCGGAGGACGCTCGCATCCACCGGGCTATCTCGGCGTAGGACTTTGCGCGCTGCAAAATGGAGTACCGCCCGATGAGCTCCACCTCGTCCAGCAAGATCACCCAACCGGCATAGCCGGCAGCTTGGGCCAGGCGGGCGACGAAACGGAATCTTTGGAGCGCCAGATCTCGCTGATTGACCGATGGGAACAAGTAGGCCACGGGATTGCCGGTCTGCTTCAGGCGGCGTCGAAGATCAGAGACTTTGATGGGATCGCCGCTCCAAAAGCGCACCACGGCCTGAATGAATTCCTCGTCTGAACTCAACAGGCGTTCGAACAGGTACAGCGATGCTGCGAACCGTTGATTCAATGCGGCGCCCGGCGAGTGGGCCCAACGAAACAGATCGGCGTAGGCTGCCGATCCCAGCTCCAGCTCGGCGGACACTTGGTCCAGGGCCACCCTGGGCATTCCCGGCAAAGTTGCCGATTCGGCGGCTGCACGAAAGACCTTCGCCGGGTCGAACAGGGGCGTCTCCTTGCTGATGACCACCTTGCTGACCATGAATCGGCCGTTCAGTGCCAGATGCGCAAGGTGCTCCAGTGCGTGACTCTTGCCGGACCCGAAGTCTCCGCCGATCAACAAGCTTGCGGGAGTCCGGCTGTGCGGTTCCTGGGCGTTGATCTGGTTGAGCATCTCGTTGAACTTGTCCTCGATCTCGGATTGCGCCGACCCCAAGGAGGCAACTGCTGCGCGGCTGGGAACTCCGCACCGCAGTGCTTCGATAACTCTGCGGGCAGCAACCCGGTCTGCGGCCTGCTCGGCGTTCACGGGCATTCTTCCAGCCGGACCAGGCCGGCAAAAGGGTTGGGGCGTTGGCGGTCCCGCACTTCGTCGGCCAGCCTGAGCTGGAGCGCAGAATAGGCTGAGAGGCCTCTGGCTTCGTCAACCAAAAAATCGATGGGGACCCTGACGATAACCAGGGTGGATTCAAGATCGTCGGTGGCATCCAGGAGCTGGCGCAAGACTTCGTAAGCGTCCAAGACCATGGCTTTGGAGTAGTAGAACCCCAACCGCTCTTCCACCGTGGGGCGTTTGGTGGCAAAAAGCCGGCTCAAGTCCGCGGACAACACCATCCCCGGACAATTGGTACGAGACAGCCAATGGCTGGTGGAATAGAGCATCTGGCGAGCGTTGTGTCTGGCGATTCGTGAGTATATGAACGATCCACGGAGTCGGGAAATCTGCCGGAGTTCGCCTCTTAACCACTCCAGAATCGCTTGAACTTCGCCTTCATCTACATCGCCTGCCTCAAGCTGACTCTGGCACAGGCGAAACATTGCCAGGCGGAAGTGCTGCTCCATCCGCCGGTCGTGCAGGATCTGCGCTTCCAGGCTGCGGCGCACACTGCGGTAGAGTTCCCGCTGGTCCACTCCATGCCTTTGGGATGCGGCCGCCACCCTGAGCGCACCCGGCTCATCGGGAACGGGGAAAGACACAAGATCGTAGGCCGAGCGCACAAAATGAGTAGCTAAACTCTGCCAATCGAGCTGCCTGGAGAGCGCAAAGAATAGCTGGTCCATCTGATGGGCCCGTGTGGAAACCGAGTCGAACTGAACAAGCTGGAAACCGTTGCGGGCAGCCGCAGCGTTCAGGCCTCGAGCGAACCTGTGTTTGGTAGCATCGTCAACAGTTGCAATGAACTTGACCGACGAGCCGCCGCCCCGGATGAAGTCGCCAAGGTACTCCTTGTTCAGGAACTCAAGGTAGGCGTCAACATGCAACGTGGAGGTCACTCGAAGGATGCGCCCCAGTAGCGCTGCGGTTGGCCATTGCGGGCGACGGTGGTCAATGTGCCAGCGCCCTTGGTGCCGGTGCTGGCGTGAAAACTCAGTTGCCGCCCGTCTCTGGTTGAAGAGCAGCCGGACTGGTCAAGTAGATAAAGGTCCCGAGCAAACTCCTGTTTGGAGTACTCCCGGCTCTGGCCGGGAAGAAGCGTCAAGATCGACCAGATGTCCTGCACCCGGACCACGGCGGCTCTGCCCTTTTGCTGGCCGGTAACCACCAAGTCATAGGCAGATGCAAGTGCTTCCAGAAACGGCTCAGGCTTGAAACTGGGTCCTCGCTCCTGCGCTTGCTTGAGAAGGCGAATCACCACGCTCGGGCGTAGCCGCTTGTCACGCTTGCGGTCCACCTCAATTGCCGCGTCCACAGGGATCACCTTTACCAGCGACGGGTAGCAAAGCAGCCGTTCGTCCTCCTCAAACATCGAGACACCTTGGGACCGAGCGGTCTCCAGCAGCTCACTGCTGTAGGCACCAGAATTCATATGGGAGACTTCGTCGAACTCGAAGCCGCGACGCAATAAGCCGGCGGAATCTGCCAGTTGACCTGCTAGAACCTCTGCCGATTCCAGAGCCCTCCTCAGGTCTTTGATCTGCCCGGTTCCGGCGGCAGCCTTGGCTTTCTTTAGCTCTTTGGTCACCGATGCCGCTTCCTTGAGCGCGGCGGCTACGCTTGACTCCACATCGACCAGAGCCTGCTCCAGATAACCGGTTGATTCGAACAATGTCCCGCCCGCTTGTTAGCAATGACCTGACGACAGCATTCTAGCGATGCCGTAAATGGGCGTGCCCCCAACGGGATTCGAACCCGTGTTACCACCTTGAAAGGGTGGTGACCTGGGCCGCTGGTCGATGGGGGCCCGCTAAAGAGCGTATCAGGCTGCCGGCCGGCCCCCGGTGCGGCTTGCGGCGGCTTAAGGGACCGGAGTGCTGTCGCTAAGGGCCGCCAGGATCTGTTCGTGAAGCAACCCGTTGGTTGTCAGCAGGCTGGCCTCCTCGGAGCCGCCGAACATCCTGGACTCCGGGTAGGGCGCACCCTTGAACGTAGTGATCACGCCACCGGCTTCGCGGACGATGACCTCCAGCGCAGCTATGTCCCAGATGTTCAGATTCGGCTCCATCATCACCTCAATGGAGCCGCGGGCGACCAGCATGTGGCCCCAGAAGTCGCCGAAGCCCCGGTCCCTGCGGCAACCGTCGAAGATCCGGTTCAGCTGCTCCTCGTAGCCGTACCTTGCCATCCTTCGGTAGGAGCCAACCGCCACCGCAGCAGCCGCAAGTTCGCCTTGCGCGCTGACCTGTATGGCCAGGCCGTTCATCCGGGCGCCCGACCCTTCGGCGGCTTCGTAGCGCTCGGCCAGCGCCGGGGCGCTCGCCACTCCTACCTTGCTCACCCCATCCACCCGAAGAGCAATCAACGTGGCGAAGATGGGGACGCCGGTGGCGTAGTTATTGGTGCCGTCGATGGGATCGATGATCCAAATCGGACCGGACGGGTCTCCCGCTAAGCCATGCTCTTCGCCCAGGATTGCGTGGTTCGGATACTGATGCTCGATGCGTTCGCGGATCATTGTCTCGACCTCTCGGTCGGCCACGGTCACCAGGCTGCCGTCCGCCTTCGTCCAGGTTTGCGGCGCTTTGGTGAAGTACTTCATGCTGATCTCGTCGGCGGCCGCGGCCAGTTCCAGAGCGAACTCCAACTCAGCTTCCCAGGCGAAGTTACTCACTCCACTGCGGCCCGCAGGGGCCGCTCTCGCAAGGGCAGCTCTCGCGGGGGCAGCTCCAGCCGGCCCCGCCGGAACCGCACGCCCCGCCGGCCCCGCGAGGTTCCCGGGAACCGGAAAGGGCCGCTGAACAAGGGCAGGCGGGGCCGAAGAACGCACACATCAGATCGCTGAGACCTCGAACAGGTCTCCGAGTTCCTTATTCGCCTCTTCGACCATTGCCGGGTTGGCTATGGTCGCCAGAGCGTAACCGTCGCCGGCCAGGTGCTCGGTGGCGACCCTGGTCAGGTCCTCTATCTTGACTTCCAGCAGGCCTTGTTTGAAGCGTTGCTTCTGGGCGATGGTGTAACCGGCAAGATCGTCGAAGAACCTGCTCCGCCCTTTGGTGTCAGGGGAAAGTAGCGGGTCTACCGCAGCGCACGACGCCAGGATGGCCTCCTTGAGGTCGTTGGGCCGGATGTCGCCCTCGGTGACCGCCGGGACCGCTGCCTCCCAGACTCCAAGGGTCCGGGCGATATGCGGGTCCCGATACGAAGTGAAGGAGAAGTAGCCGGCTTCCCTGCTGAAGCTTGCCGAGGCACCATAGGCTCCGCCCTTTTCCCGGATCTGTTGTAGCAGGTACTTGTCATCCAGGTAGTTGGCCAAGACCATCAGCGCCGGGGCATCCGGGTGGGTGAAGCCGACGACCTTCTTGACCTTGGCGTTATAGGCCACCGGTGCGGATGTGGTCCTGGCCTGCGGCGGTACGGCGGCCGGCGTTTCGGTTGCAACCGCGCTGACCGGGGTACCGGCGGGAAGCGCTCCGATCAGCTCCACCGCCATGGTGCGCAGCTCAGGCAGGTGGACCTCGTCGGCAGTAAGGCACAGGTGGGGATCGGCGGTGCCCACGAACAAAGACTTCATCATCTGGTTCAGCTGATCTATCGACCGGGCAAGCTCGGCGCCCGGCAACTGCGCCAGGCGCTTGATGGCCGACAGCGCCGACAGGCCGTTCACCCGCTCCTCCACCTGACCGAACCGGCCCAGTGACGCCAGCGCTAGTTTCTGGGCAAAGACGTGGCCGCTTTGCAGGACCTGCGGCTCCAGGCGTCCTTTGTGCTGGCCGATCAGGTCCGCCAAGCGCTCCGGCTCGAACCAGGTACCGGTGAGGACATCATGCAGAATGTCGACGAACGGGCGGTGGTTGCGGGCCAGCGCCTTTCCGGAGATGGTGAATGACTGCGTGAACCCTGCCGCCGGGTCGATCGGCGAACGCAGCATCGCCCCGGCGCCGATGCCCCCAGTGTGGCTCTCTATCCGTGCCGCCAGTTCCAAGTAGTTGCTCGCGCCCGCTCCGGAGCGGGTGAGCGCATAGGCGAAGAGCGAGAGCAGCTCCAGATGGTCGTCGTCCAAACCGGAGAAGTCGAAGCGGATGTCCAGGTAGCTGATTGCGTTGGTGGGCTGGGGGAACAGTCCGATGGTCGCCCCCCCAACCCGCTCCACTGTGTGGGGGATGTCTTCGAACTCCATCGGGATGTCGCCCAGTTCCAGCGTCGGCAGTACTGACAGGTCCTGCCGGGCATCTTGCATGTCGGCCAGCGCCCGGGCCTGTTCGACTATGGCCTGCTTGTCCTGCTCGCTCAGCACACTTTCGATCGCGGCCAGCTTCGCCAGTTCCTCGGCGTTTGCTTTAGCCACCAGATCCCGGTCCCCCCGCACGACGATCCGGCTGCGGTGGGGATTGTCGACCAAGCGGGTAAGGATGAACTCCTCCAGGAAGGCCCCGGCGCGCCGCTGATCGTTCAGGCGGGCCAAGTCCAGGTCGAACTGCAGCGAGCGGTTGGGGTCTCCCCCGTGCAGATAGGCGGCCTCCATTCGGTCAAAGAGCTTGAACGCATAAGGGCTCCCGGCATTGCTTACCTCCCGGCGCTCCAACTCCAGCCGGTGGATGGCGGCCTCCACCTGCTCCGGGTCGATTCCCCGCTCCGCCACCGTGCGTAATGTCTCAAGAATCAACTGCTCGACCTTTTCGAAGTTCTCCTCACGTACGTCTTTCAGCCCGGCACCGAACATGCCGTCTTTGGCGTAGACCATGTAGCCGGTGAGGTCGTTGAGTGCCGAGCCGAGTTGAGAGTCCACCAGCGCTTTGCGCAATGGGGAGGCGGCGCCGGCCAGCAGCACTCGCTCCACCACCTCGAAAACCAATGATTCGAAGCTGTCCGCAGTAGGTGCCACCTTCCAGGCCACGTGGACCTGTGCTTTGGCTGCGGGGTCGTCATTTTCGGCCAGCGGGTAGCTGTCGAACAGCGAGCCCGGCTGGTCGAACGGGGTCTGCTCACCGATGTGGATGCCCGGGTCGATCCGTTCGAACCGGCTTAGCACTTGGCTGTCGATCACCCCTAGTGTCGCGTCCAGTGGGAGGTTGCCGTAGGTGTAGAAGTAGGAGTTGCTCGGGTGGTAGTGGCGGGCATGGAATGCTCGTAGGCCCTCCCAGGTCAGATCTGGGATTTCCTTGGGATCGCCGCCCGAGTTGTGGGCGTAGGTGAGGTCCGGGAACAGCGCCCGGCCGGTGGCCCGGAACAGCACCGCTACCGGGTTGGCCATCGCACCTTTCATCTCGTTGAACACCACGCCCTTGTAGCGTAGGCCGGAGGAGGGGTCGCCCGGCTCCTCGAACTCCAAGCGGTGGCCCTCCTGCATGAACGACAGCTCGGTGAGCTTGGGGAAGAACACCGCGTCCAGGTAGATGGCCATCAGGTTGTAGAAGTCCTTCTCGTTGCGGGTGCTGTAGTAATAGGAGGTAGCGTCGGAACTGGTTGAGGCATTCATAAAGGTGCGCAGCGAGCGCGGATTCATGGAGAAGAACACGTCTTTGACCGGATAGCGTTCGGAGCCGGACAGCGCCAGGTGTTCCAAGATGTGCGGGACGCCGGTGGAATCGTCGGGCGGGGTGGGCAGGACCACCACGAATGCGTTGTTGTCGTCTGCGGTCTCGATGTGGATGTGGCGGGCGCCGGCGCCCAGGTGGGTGAGCTCATAGTAGGTGCCGTCCAGGTGAGGGAGGGGTTCCCGGCGCTCGATCCGGTAGCCACCGATCTGTGTGCCGGGCGCCCGGGCGGTGGCAGTCGTGCTCAAAGCGGCTCCTTTCGAGTGCTTAAGGATCTTGTGGGAAGGATGTGGCCAGTTTATTCGAGGTGAGGGACTTGCTCCCGTGCGGCCGGGTCTACAGTAGTCGAATGGGCGTGAGGGTAAAGCGGTGGCTCGCGTTGCCGCTGTTGGCTATGTTTCCGGCCTGCTCCATGAACCTCGGGTCGGGCGAGGATCGGGACCGGGCGGCGGAGGGTTTTCTAACCACCTCGCCTGCGTCGCCCGCCGCCGGTCCGGACGGCACCGAGGTGGTTGGGTCGGGCAACGTGGTACGTGAGGTCAGGCAGGTGACTGGCTTCAGGCGGGTGGATGTCGGCGGGCTGGGAGAGCTAATCGTCGAACAGACCGGGACCGAATCATTAAGGATCGAGGCTGAGGACAACATAGTTCCGCTGCTTCGCTCTGATGTGGAGGGCGGCACGCTGATCCTCGGCCTCAAGCCGGGCACCCGGATCAGGATCGGCCAGCCGATTGTTTACCGGTTGACCGTAAAGGAGTTGGATGGGCTGGAGGTCTCGGGCAGCGTTAGCGCCGAGGTGCGGGGCTTGGAGTCACCCAGCTTGGCCCTGGAGCTGAGCGGGGCGGTGGACGTCAAGGTCGCGGGCAGGGCGCAGCAGCAGACGGTCAACATGTCGGGGGCCGGATCCTACGACGGCGAGCTCTTGCAAAGCCGCCGAGTGACGGTGGATTTGTCCGGCACCGCCAACGTGGTGGTGGCTGCCGCCGAGTTTCTCGAAGTTTCGCTTAGTGGTACCGGCAGCGTTTTCTATGTCGGGAACCCGTCGGTTTCCCAGCGGGTGAGCGGCACGGGCTCCGTGGTCAAGAAGTAGGGCGATCGGCCGGCCCGAAGGCCGGACCACCCCGAAGGCCGGATCACACGAAAAGGCCGGCCCGAAGGCCGGCCTTTGCGAGGGGACAGCGTTAAACGGTTGAGCGGCCCCGGTAGAAGCTCCAGCCGCCCGGGCCGATTCCTGCGGCCACTATAAGCAAAATTATGCCCCAAAGGAAGCTTCCAGAGATGATCTGGACGATTCCCATGATCGCCAATACCACTGCAGCAATCCAAAGCAACATACCCATATTTGCGACCTTTCTCGTTCAATGATGCCTGAAATCCGTTAGCGGACTATGTCCTTGATGTTTTCCTTGACCCGGCCGGCGGCGTCCTTGACTTCGCCAATGCCTTCACGGACATTGCCCTTGGCCTGCTCGGCCGCTCCCTCAGCAACGAGGTCCTCGTCGTTGAAGGTTCGGCCGGCCATTTCCTTCAACTTGCCCGAAACCTGCTCGGTCTTGCCTTCCAGCTTGTCGTCCATGCCTGCCACGAAATTTGCCTCCCTGGATGCTCATTGGTGTCTCGGCTAACCGATCAAATACCCGGTTCGCCGCAGCTTCAAACGGCGGAACGCGGGCGATGGGTTATCTCTGCGGGCAGTGGCGAGTACGGCTGTTCGATAATCGACCCCGAACGCCTTCGGCGGTCCCTCAGGCGCGCCGGATATGAAGCTATTTCGCCGGTTTTAGCACCGCCAAGGCATTGGGCACGGTGTCCGCTGGGCTCACTTTGTACCAAGCCTGGATGACGTTCCCGTCTCCACCGATCAAAAAGGAAGAGCGGACCATGCCCATGTACTTCTTCCCGTACATGGACTTCTCCCCCCACACGCCGTAGGCATCGGCCACCGCGTGGTCGGGATCGGACGCAAGTGGAAAGCCCAGGGTGTGCTTCCGGTCAAACTTGTTCTGCTTGGCCGGCAGGTCCGGGCTGATCCCGAGTGCGGCCACGCCGAGTTCTTCCAGACGGGGCAGCGCATCGCGCACCGAGCACGATTGTGCGGTGCAGCCGGGTGTGTCCGCCTTCGGGTAGAAGTAGATCAGCACCGGGCGGCCGGCGAAGCCGGCGAGGCTGACGGTGTTGCCGTCTTGATCGATAAGCCGGAAATCCGGGGCAGGGTCTCCGGGGGCCAAGGCAGTCATGGAAGAATCGTACCGTGCTCACCGACCGGCAGCTTAACCGGGCGACTTTGGCCCGCCAGCTCCTGCTCGAGCGTGCGCAGCTAGGTGCGCTCGAGGTGGTCGGCCGGCTGGCCGGTATGCAGGCGCAGCATGCGATGGCGCCGTTCGTCGGCCTGTGGAGCCGGATCGCCGGATTCAGCTCCCGGGACTTGTCCGACGCGATCGCTCGCCGGGAGGTGGTCAAGGCCACATTCGTGCGGGCCACCCTGCATCTGTGCGTCGAGAAGGACTACCGCAGCTTCCGGAGCACGCTCCAGCCGATGCTCTCGGCGGCGTCGCAATCGGTATGCAAGGGGAGGGCGGAGGGCTTCGACACTGCTGAGGTGGTGGAGGCCGGCCGGCAGTTCATCGCCCGGCAGCCGCGCACGTTCGCCGAAATATCTCAGATGCTGCAGCAACGGTATCCGCAGATCGAAATCGGGCCGCTCCGCTATACCGTGCGCACCCATCTGGCGCTTGTCCAGGTTCCAACTGGCACCCGGTGGAGCTTCCCCGGCAATCCGCAGTTTGCCCTGGCCGATCATTGGCTTGACCGCCAATTTGCCGGGCAGGACCGCCTGAAAGAGTTGTTCCACCGCTATCTGGCAGCGTTCGGGCCAGCTTCGGCCGCAGATTTCCAAACCTGGTCGGGCCTGCGCATCAAGGAGCGGATCCACGAGGTTCGCCCGGGCCTGACCGTCCACATGGCAGGCCGGGTGGAACTGTTCGATCTGCCGCAGGCACCGGCCCCCGACGAGCAGACGCCGGCCCCGGTGCGCTTCCTGCCCGAGTACGACAACCTGCTGCTCTCTCACAAAAGGCGCTCTCGGGTGATTGCCGAGGCACATCGTCCTCGGGTCTTCTTGCCCGGTTTACGGGTGCGCTCAACCTTTCTGGTCGACGGTTTCGTCGCCGGGGCATGGCGGGTGGACCTTGCGGGCAAGCACCCCGCACTGGTGCTGGAGCCGTTCGAACCAATTTCGGCTCCGGTGCGGACGGATCTGGAGGAAGAGGGCCAGCGGCTGCTCAGCTTCCTTGCTCCGCAGGCCTTGGGCTCCGAAGTCCGCTGGGCGGAGTCTTAGGAAAACCAGCGGCGGCTCGGACCCTTAGCTGCGCACCTCGTAGATCCGGGTGTTGCCGCTGACTTCGTTGGCCACCAGCAACAGCGGCACCCCGTTGGGGCTTTGCGACGCCGGTACGAACTTGAGGCCCTCCGGTGCCCGGTCGGTGGTGAGGATGCTCGGCCCCTCTATGCGTGGATTGGCGTAGTCGACGAATGCCGGGTTGAACGGGTTGGTCAGGTCGAACACCGCCACACCGCCAACCCGTTCCAGGCCGATGAATGCCAGCTCCTTACCTGCGACGGTGCCCACCACCACGCTTTCCGGCTCGGGACCCTTGTTGTCGCTTCGGCTGTCCTGGGCGCTTGCGGGGTCGTTGCTCTCGCCGTCGCTGTTGAAGAACGGCCTTAGCGCCGGGTCTTGGGCGAACAACTGCTCCAGGCGGTCGCCACTGTCGTAAAGCAGTGTCCCGGCGGCGTTTCGGATGGAGAAGGAACGGGCGCCGAAGGCCTTCAGCCGGTCGATTTTGCCGTCACCGTCAAGGTCACCGTCCGTCCGGCTTACCGTCAGCCGCCCCATACCCGCCGGGCCGTTGCCCAAGATGGCGCCGGAGTAGTCGGCCGGGTCGAGCGCCGAGCCCAGGGCGGAAACCCGGGACTCGTCCGAGAAGCAGGAGTAGTCGCGAGCGTCGCCCTCGTTGGCGGTCACCAGCAGGGCGGAGGAGGTCACCGCGATTCCGTCGGGCATGTAAAGCCCGTCTACCGGCCGCTCGACAATGGCCACCGACTTGCCGTTGCTGGCCGAGTCGCGGTCGCTCGGGTCCAGGCCCTGCCCGGCAACATCGTGCCGCTTGCTTCCCAACGGAGTGATCACCAGGACTCGGGCGGTTGCGATGTTGACAATGGCAATGGCGTTGTTTTCCTGGAGGCTCACCCAGGCGAGGTTCCCCTTGGTGGCGATGTATTCCGGTTCCAGGTCCTGCGCTACCGTAGCGCCCGGCCAGTTGAGCCGTACTCCGATGCCGGTCAGGTAGCTCCGCAGGCGGTTGAACTGTTTGAAATCCGCTGTCCTGACCGCGCCGGTGGCCACGTTGACTATGCTGATCGATCCTTCCGGGTTGTCGGCGGTGACCGAACCGGAGCAGCGAGGCTCCCCCTCATTGGCCACCAGCACATGTCTGCCATCCTCGGTAAAGGTGACCGCGTCGGGCAGTGATCCCACCGTGGCTTGCCGGAGGAACTGGCCAGCCGAGTTGAAGAAGGCCACCTTGCCGGGGTCCTGCGTCGGGTGGGCACTCAGCGGCTTGAGCACCGCCGCTACAATGCCGTCTTGAGCGGCCACGCTTTGCACGTCGCTACCCAAAGACGCCAGGTCGATCGGTGCCAGCAATGCGGGGGCCGATGGGTCGGTGAGGTCGATCACATCGATCCGATTGCCTGCGCCGTTCGAGGTGAACGCACGCTTGCTTGCGGGGTCGAACGCGACAATCTCCGCCCCCCCGGCTGTTCCGATGGAAGCGTTTATAGTTCCCACGGGCTCAAGGTGAATGCCGCTGGAGCTAGCCCCGGCGGACATAGCGACTTCGGCTTCGCCGGTGGCCGCGCCGGCCGGGCCGACCGCCGTAGCGCTCACGCTGATCAGGGCTACCAGCCCCATAGCTACGACCTTAGCCATTCGCCTGTTCATGTCCGTCCTTTCGCCTCCCATGCCGGTGTCGCCATGCTATCCACGCCCTGATGCCCTCTTGCCCGCCGAAACCACCTGTTCGCGAAGCGTTCACGCGAGCTTTCGGTTAGAAAGAGAACATGTGCCCAACCGTGCCCTTGGAGCCCGAGCGCGCCCTCCGGGAGCAATGGGTCCGGGAGGCTGCCGAATTCGTCCAGGCCCAGATCGACGGGCTGGCCGCCGCTCCGGCGAGCGGTCCTGAGGGCCGGGAACTGGAAGATCTGCTTGAGACCCTCCCGGTGGGCATTCCAGACCAGCCCATCGATTTTGCCCAGGCGCTCGACCGGATCGGGCGTGCCGCCAGCGTCGGCTTGCAGCCGGGGGGGCCCGGCTACCTGGCCTACATCCCGGGCGGAGGCCTCTTCGCGTCCGCGCTGGCCGGGTTCGTTTCGCTCAGCCTCAACCGGTACACCGGCTTGAGCGCGGCCAGCCCGGCTATGGCGCGGTTCGAACGGTCGGTGATCGAGTTGTTTCTTCGGGAACTCGGTCTCCCGGCGGACGGGACTGGGATCTTGACCTCGGGCGGGTCGATGGCGAACCTGTCGGCTGTAGTTGCCGCACGCGTCGACGCCTTCGGCGGCGGCGGCGACTTTTCTCTCGCCACAATGTACGTTTCGTCGCAGGCGCACGGATCGGTGGCCAAGGCCGCCCGGCTTGCCGGCATCCCCGCTGCCAACGTGCGGGTTGTCCCTGCCGGCACGGATTTGCGGATGGATCCGGGTGCGCTGGGCAGTGTTATTGCGGCCGACCGGGCCGCAGGCTTCCGGCCTTTCTTGGCGGTGGCATCCGCCGGAACCACCAACACCGGTTCCATCGACCCGCTGGCTGCCATAGGGGAGCTGAGCTGGCAGGAAAACCTGTGGTACCACGTCGACGGTGCTTACGGCGGGATGTTCGCCTTCACGGAGGCGGGCCGGACGAAGCTGGCAGGGATTGAGCTGGCCGATTCGGTCACTTTGGATCCACACAAGGGAATGTTTCTGCCCTACGGCTGCGGCGCGCTTTTGGTGCGCGATGTAGCACCGCTAGCCCGTTCGCATTCCTACCAGGCGGACTACCTGCAAGATCTTGCCGGTAGCGGTCCACCCAGCCCGGCGGACCTCGGACCCGAGCTTTCCCGAAACGACCGGGGATTGCTCGTGTGGCTCCCGCTCGCCCTGCACGGTGTGGACGCCTTCCGCCGGGCGCTGCAAGACAAGCTCGACCTGGCCGGGTTTCTTTGCGAAGGGTTGCGGAGTATGGATGTGGAAGTGCCGGTTGAGCCTCAGCTGTCGATAGTCGCCTTCCGGCTTTTCCGGCGGGCGAACGAAAGCCTGGCCTGCTGGAACGGGCGCAACAAGCGCTGGCTGGGCCGGATCAACGGCAGAAGGCGGGTTCACCTCTCCAGCACGTTGCTCCCGGTGGAAGGCGGCGAGGCGTTCACTCTCCGGGCGTGCATCCTCTCGTTCCGGACGGACCGTGCCCGGGTCCAGATGGCGCTGGAGGACATTCAGGCGACTGCTGAGGGTTGATTCGCGGTCCGGGGTCGGCCCCCTGGGACTGGTGTCCCTACCGACCCCGCACCGACGAACCTGTGCCGGAGCGGGGAGGAGCTTTCAGGTTCTGCCCCGACTTCCGGCTATCCCGATCTCCCGAAGGGGAACGGAAGCCAGAACATACAGGGGGTGTAGTATATCGTCAATCCATCAAGTTATGATTCTATGAAGTAGTATGTCGAGCGAGATTTTCTCGCTCGGTGGGGGGCATCGTGGATTCGCAACCGTCTGCCGGCATCGGCGTTGGCTGGCCATATAATCGGGCCGGTTGTTGCCAATTGCCAGTTGTCCAGGGAGGCTCCGCGTGAAGCGCCCAATCTCCGAAGTAAAGGCGGAGTTCTTTAAGGCGCTCTCCCATCCCGCCCGCATCAGGGTTCTGGAGCTTTTGCGCGATGGCCGGCTCTCTGTGGGAGAGCTCATCCCACAGGTCGGTCTGGAACCTTCCCACCTTTCCCAACAGCTCAGTGCGTTGCGGCGGGCCAACATTGTGGAAGGTCGAAAAAAGGGCTCAACCGTGTACTACTCGGTTTCCGATCCCAGGATCTTCGAGTTGCTGGAGGTGGCTAAGCAGATCATCAGCGGATCGCTCAGTGAGGCCCGTGACCTGCTGGCAGAGCTGGAGACTCCCGACTTCGCCGAGGCGGCGCCCAACCCGCACAACCCCGGGGAGAGCTGATAGGGCACCCGCCGGGCAGCAAAACAAGACACAAAAGAGCTTTGCTACGGCCATCCGTTCCATTACTCTTGCCAAACATGCCCGCCGGCCCGCTGGGGGTGACCGATGCCAGGATTTGAAGCAGCCACACCCCCGGACCCGGGCGCGCCGGTGGTGCATGCGCTGTGGATGAGCTCAGGGCTCAGCTGCGACGGAGAGTCGGTTGCCATCACTGCCGCCACCAACCCCAGCCTGGAGAACCTAATTGCCGGAGTGATTCCGGGCATGCCCCGGCTGGTCCTGCACCACCCGCTGCTGTCTTATGAAAGCGGCACGGACTTCATGCAGGCCTGGTATGACGCCGAGGAGGGCAAGCTGGACCCGTTCATCCTGCTCATGGAAGGCTCCATCCCCAATGAGCAGATCAACGGGGAAGGTCACTGGAGTGGGTTGAGCTTTGATTCGGAGTCGGGCCAGCCGATCACCACCAACGAGTGGATCAGCCGGCTGGCCCCGCGGGCCGAGGCCGTGGTTGCCTTGGGTACCTGCGCCACCTACGGCGGGATCCCGGCCATGCGTAACAACCCCACCGGAGCGATGGGTCTGCCCGACTACCTCGGCTGGCAGTGGCGCTCCCGTACCGGTACGCCGATAGTGTGCATCCCCGGTTGCCCCACTCAGCCGGACAATCTCACGGAGACTCTGCTGTACCTGCTGATGATGGTCGCCGGAGTTGCGCCTCCGATTCAGCTGGACGAGGCACTCCGCCCGGCCTGGCTGTTCCAGCGAACCGTGCATGAGGGATGCAACAGGGCGGCGTTCTACGAAGTCGGCGACTTTGCCAACGAGTATGGGTCGCACAAGTGCCTGATTAAGCTGGGTTGCAAGGGGCCGGTGGTTAAGTGCAACGTGGCAACCCGGGGATGGGTCGCCGGGAAAGGCGGCTGCCCGAATGTCGGCGGGATATGCATCGGCTGTACCATGCCCGGGTTCCCGGACCGCTTCCTGCCGTTTATGCAGACCCCGGCCTTGGTCAAGCTCTCGCTCAATTTCCCCCGCTTCACCTACGGTCCGCTGCTCAGCATGCTGCGCAAGCAAGCGATCAAACGAAACTCTCGGGAGCCGGCGTGGCGAAGGCCCTCCGATGAATTGGTGAGCGGGTACGACCCGGCCTGGACGGTTGATCGGAAGCCCCGGAAGCTTTTCCACGAGAAGTACGTCGTTTCTGGCCGTGAGGCCCGCTTCTACGAGTTCAGCCGAACTGAGCACGCCAAGGTCGAGTTCGACGAGGGCCGGATCTGCCTTCGTTGGACCACCGCCATGAACGCCGAAGAGTGGCTGGAGTCGCTTCACGGGCAGCTCAGCCTGGACAACGCCCTCGGACTGATCCTGTTCCGGGACGAGCGGGACCTTCGAGGTGACCTTACCTGGCGGGAAACCCAGGCACTGGCCGGGGACCCAACCCGCATCCCCTCGCTTGTAAGGGTGGACCTGGGGGAGTTGCAACTGGTGTGGGGAGAGCAGGTCACCCTTCAGGGGATGTGGGAGGTGGGACTGGAAGCTACATTCTTCGACGCTGCCCTGCTCCGGGAACTGATCCAGTCTACGGCCACTCCGCTGGTGGCCGGATCCATCGGTCCGCTGCTCAGCGAGGCGCAGTTCGTCCGCTATTGGGATCTGGGGATCGGTTCAGCGTAGCGCTGGCGGCACCGCTGTCCCTTTGTGTTCGGCGTGCTGGTGGTGGATGGCCGGACGGGGCGTATCATTCTTGAGGTGAGCAGCGAATCAGGCAATGCCGGCCACGCGGTTCTCGCCGTGGACGCCGGCCGGGTGGCCGAGTTGTTCCGGCTGCTTGGAGACCAGACCCGCACAAGCATTCTCTATGCTCTGCTGGAACAGAGGGAGCTTTCGGCGGCCGATCTGGCCCGAGCAGCCCGGGTCTCGGAGACCAGTGCTTCCCATGCCCTACGCCTGCTGCGCACTGCCCGGGTGGTACGCAGCCATCGGGAAGGCCGCACGGTTTACTACAGCCTGCAGGATCAGCACGTGCGCATGCTCTTGGAGCTAGCCGGCAGCAGTTAGTGCCTTGGTGGTCCGGCGGTTCTATGCGCCGCCCATGAACCCCATGTGACCGTCATTGCCGTCGGTCGGGCAGGAGTGGACCTGCTGTGGAGGCGAGTAGGACCTTTGCAACTCCCGCAGGCCCCGGGTGGTTAGGCCGTTGATGGATGCGATGGTCCGCCGGCCTCCCTCGCCCGGATCACCCTCGGTTACGTCAATCAACCGGCTCATCTTGAGCATCCACACCAGGTCTTCCCACTGGTCGGGCATGTCCCGCATCTCTGAGCGCACTGCCTCTAACGCCGTGTCCGGAGTGTCGATGACCGCCTGCATTATGCGAAGCATGCCAATCCGCTGCTCTTCGTTCATAGTTGCGATCTTATCGCCGTCCGGCAGATAAGTGGGCTCTGCGAGGGGCCTTTTGCGCCGAAGTCAGCCCGGGAAATGACTCTCGCCACCCGCCGCCGCGCCGCGCCAGCCACCCGTTCGGTGTCGCGCCGGTTTGATTTCACCACCGCCGACCTCAGTAATACCATCGGTACCACCGAGGTTGCGTTTCGCCATTGGCGACCAGGAACCGCCGGTCGCTCAGACACGCTTGACCCTTTCACGTGTCGAGGGTTTGAACAAACGTGCATTGGGTGGGCCCCCAGGGACTCGAACCCTGCCCGTCGGATTAAAAGTCCGAAGCTCTGCCGGATGAGCTAGAGGCCCTCGGGCGCGTGCCCGATCAAGCTCAGTCTAGCTGCCTGGGCGCTCGGAGGACTTAGGATGTCTGAGTGACCGAGTACCGGCTGGGGAGGGAGAAGGGGCCGGATACCGGTGGCCTGCCGTCGTTTTGGAAAGGCGATTCGGCGCCCCGGGTGGAGCATGCGCTCTCGCCCCACAATGACGCTCCTATCTGCGGTTTCGAGGGATCCGTCGTTGTAACCGAAGACGAATGGTACGAGTCGACCTCGAAGCACCGCTGCGCAACCTGCATGATGCGCAGCGGAGCCTAAGGGCTCCACAGAATTATCTGAACATTCGACCGCCCCTGAATCCCCAATCGGGGCGTTGCTTCGTCGGTTAATTACGTCTGGTATGCGCCCTCGCTCCTTGCGCTTGGCGCGCAGGATCGGTCTCAGTGTGCACCTAATTATGTGGCGGACCCTAACGGCTAGGGCAGCGCTAAGGCCCTACGAGCGATCGTCAGTTGCAGGATCTGCCCACAGCCGCTCGTCGGCCAAACCGGCGAAGAAGTCGTGGACCAAGGCGACGGCCAGAACGATCGCCGGTACTGCCAGGACCACCTGAATCCAGCTCATCGATGACTCCGCTCGTTCCGCCCGGATGCTGCTAGGTCGGTAGCCTTATCGGCACAAAAGGCGGGATCCTTAAGCGCCGGTTGCCGGAAGATGAAAGTTTTTTGGCTACTTTGCGTAAAGTGCGCACGTGTCGGCCGCTTGGGCGTCGGTTGAGCAGTCGGCCGAGCGGGTGGTTGAAGTTATGCAGGTCGGACGGGACTTACACGACGACGTCTCATTGCTGGTGTTTGTTCTGGCTGATGCTGATGGGATGATCAGTCCGGCGCTTGGTGAGGCCAGTTCTTGTGGAGGCAACCAGCAGTGGCCAACCGGAAATTGGAACGGCGAGGCCCCTTCGGGAGCCCCGCCGTTGACCTTTAAAATGGGGGTCGATCAGGCCCAAGAGTACCAATCGTCCTGGGCGAAGGTGTCCTCGATCGCACTCAGCGGGTCCCCGCACGAGCCGCAGTAGGCAGAAGAGACGGTGGCCAGGCAGCCGCACGAGGGGCAACGGGTTAGTGAGGATGAGCCATCATGATCCCGGCCCGGCGCTCCGCCGGCCAAGGCCATGAGAAAGGCCCGAGCCGGGCTGGCGTGTGAACTAAGCGAGGCGCCCCCGGAGGTCGTTGCTGGGCTCGTCCGTGAATGCGTGCATGTCGTCAAGTCGTTCCTCCTTGAGGATGGGTATCACGGGGGCTAACCCCAATTCGGAGAACCTGTTCGGTACCCGAGTGTCTTCAAGAGCCGGATCGCTCCAAATGCGTTCCCGACCAAGCCCGGCCAGGAAGTCTCGGACCAGGGCGAGCGCAAGAACAGACCCGAGGATCATTCCCGAGAACTGCATCCATCCCATTGCCTGCTCCTCGCCGTGCCGGCTTGTGTTGACGTTCTGGTCGTTTGCGTGATCTGTTGCTTGATCGTTTGACTGAACCAACACCGCCCGGGCAGCCCGCGGGGGACAGGAAGTTAGAAAATTTCGCCGAAATCTGGCCGATCACCCTGTAGGTTGGAGTGGTTGTCCCCCGAAAGGCGTGCGGGCGGTGTTCGAACCGGTGAAGGGCAGCACGAGTAGCGGTCCAGCCGGAGGGCGCCCGAGGGGGAGTAGACCAACAAATTTGAAGCCCATGCCGCAGTTGGAAGATCCCTCCCAGGAGCCCCCGAAGCCGGCACCGGCCGAGCACAACGCTCTGGCCGGCATCGCCTACCGCGCCGCTAATCAGGTGCTGGACGATCATGCCGAGGCAATGGATGTGGCGAGTGAGACGATGATCACCCTGCTGGCCCGGTTCGAGGCTCCCTTGAACTGCGAGAGTTACGTGACTACCGTCGCCAAGAACCTGGCCCTTAACAAGCGCAGAAGCCTCAACCGCCAGCGCACGCGCATGTTGCGATGGGCGGAGCGCAAGCCGGACAGCGTCGAGGGGGATCCCGATCGCCATCTTGCCCGGCTGGTGGTGCAGGAGGCAATCAAAGGGTTGCCCCAGCGCCAGAGGGAAGCAATTACCTTTTGCTACCTTGAGGGTCTGGACCGGCAAACGGCTGCCCGCCGGATGGGCTTGGAGGTGGCTTCGGTCAAGACTCATCTCAAGCGGGCCTTCGCCGCGCTGCGTGCTGAGCTGTCGGAAGAAGCGGAGCCGGCTTGATGACCGAACCCACTTTCGACGACACCTTTTGGGCTGAGGTCAACCGCCGCGCCGGAGCGGTTCGCCGTCTGGCCGTAGTGGAATTGGCGGCAGCCGAGCAGCAGGTCCTGGCGGAGGCCGCCTTGGACGCCACCGGGGAGAGCGCCACCGTCGTGCCGGTGTTCACCGAGCCTTTCTGGACGCAGGTGGGGCGGCGGGCACTGCGGGTTCGGCGGGCTGCGCTGACGAGCATCGACGAAGCCGAGCAGCGCGTCGCCGGCGATCAAGAAGTGCTTGTTCCGGGGACCCGCTCGCACGGCCGGCTGCGCACGCTGGCCGGCAACTTGTCGCTCCAGCGTTCGGACGCCTTCGGGTTCGTTGCTGCTTTGCTGGCTGTGGTGCTGTTCGTGCCGCAGTTGATCGCTCCGGTGTGGAGTTCCGCCGGCCTGGAGCCGCCCCGGATCCTGCAGTTCGTGATTATCCGTGACGATAAGAAGCAGCAACCCCCGGCATTGCCGGCCGGCGAAGGCGGGGCCGGGCAGGAGCGCTCGGCCGGGGGCCGGCCGGCAGCACCTCCCACTACCGGTGGCGCTGCTGGATCTTCAGCCAGCCCCTCCGCCGGGCCGAACGGCGCGACCGGCGCGTCGAGCGACTCTGCGAGTGGAGCCGACGGCGGCGCGGTGACGGGCGCTCCGGCGCTGGGGGCCGGCGGATCCAGCGAGGCGGGTGGTGCCGGATCGGGCACGCTCGAACCGTCTCCGCCGCCTTTGCCGGCTCCGGCCGCGCCCCGTGCCCCCTTGGCGCCCACAGCGCTGGAAGCAACAGCGGTGGACGCCACCAGCGTCCGGCTGGCCTGGGGCGACGGGTCTACTGAGGAGACCGGCTTTCAGATCAGCCGCATCGTGGCCGAGGGTAGCGCCCCGGTGATTGAGCGGGTGGCCAGGGACGTAGTCACTTTCACCTGGGCCAATCTGTTGCCCGAGACCCGGGTGTGTTTCCGGGTGCGGGCAATCAATGAGGCGGGCGCCTCGGAATGGTTCCCCGGCCCGCCACCGGCAGTGCAAGCTTGCGCGACCACCCCGGCGGTGCCGGTGGAGGCTCCGGTGAGCCAGCCGCAGGCCTCGCCCAGCCCTGCGGCCCCTACTCCGGCAGCTTCACCGTCGTAACCGGAGGTCAACGGCACCGTTAGCGGTTTTTGCGGCTGGACGGTGGCCAAAAGCTGGCACAGGCTCTCCTCCCCGCCCGGTGGCCCGGCAGCTGCAGGGCGCTCACAAGTCCCAAGGAAAAGGCCCGGCACCCTTTTAGGGAACCGGGCCTTCCGGGCCTTCTTCGGTAATCTGCTACGAAACTACCGTGTCCTGGCTTGCCGGGCTGCCCGACGCGCCCTTATCCGGGCAGTCCGCCTTGCCGGCGGAGCCGGAATCTGCCTTGGGGTCCGGCGTGGCGGTCTGAGCGGCGGCCACTCCGGGGCCAAGCGCTCCACCGGCGAGCAGACCTGCGGCCAGAGCTGCCGCAGCCACTCCGGCGATGATCAATTTCTTGACGCGCTTTGAGCTGGAGGCAACCGGTGGCGCCGGGTCGAGCGGGGGCTGGAGGTCTGCGTTGCCGGTTTGGTCCATCTTTCACGTCCTTTCGAATCGGTTCGAAAAGTCCCAGTATCGAAAACTGCACCCGTGACGAGCCCGTGGAGGCGGTAGCAACTGTCTCAAGGACCAGCGTATCAAGGCCGCACTTTTATTCCCGTGCGTTCGGTTTCATCCTGCTTGCGGGCGAGTTGTCACCAGTTGGTCCACCGGGGCGAAGTCGTCGGTCAGGACCGTTGCGTTTCCCACGAACTCGGCAATCTGCTCCGGACCGGTAATCAAGGAGAGTTCGGGTACCCTAGCCATCAGGTTGGCCTCGATCACCGGGCCGGGCAGCGGCCGGTCGGACCCGACAATCACCAGGTTGTCTCCCTGCTGGCCGCTCAAGATGTCCGGCCGGGCAATTACCGCCACGTGCTCGAATACCCGCCCTATTGTCGCCACCTGGGCTCTGGCGAAGGCCAGTGGAGGGTAGTCGATGACGTTAACCGCGTAAACCCCCTCCGGCTTCAGCACCCGCTTGATATCTCGGACCATCTCCAGCGTGGTGAGGTGCCAGGGCACCGCCAGGCCACCGAAGGCGTCGCCTACTACCAGGTCCCGGCTGCCGGTCGCCTGGCTGGCCAGTCCCACCCGGGCGTCCTGGATTCGCACATCGATGTCGCCGCCCAGGCGCAACCCGAGTTCGGCGACGTCCAGGTCGATCACCCCTTGGTCGATCTCAAGAACCAAGCTGGTGGAGCCGGGGCGGGTGGCCTCCAGGTAGCGTGGGTAAGACACGCCTCCGCCCCCAATGTGGAGCGCGTCCACCGGGCCCTCCGGCATGGCGGCATCGACGGCCGAGGAAAGGCCGCGGATGTAGGAAAAGAGCAAAAACGTCGGATCGGCCAGATCGATGTGCGAATGGAAAAGCGTATCGAGGATCAAGAAGCGCCCGCTGGGGTTGGCGGGATCCTGGTCCACCCGAGCGCAGTGGTAGGCGGTCTCGATATCGCAAGGTGGCGGCACCGCGGTCAGGAAGAAGGCTCCCACAGCGCTGAGCAGAAGCGGGGCAATTACCGCCCGCCCGCTACGCAGCCGGATGGTCAGTACCACACCCAGGACGATAAGCACCCCGCCCAACGTCAGCAGGATAAAGGTGGTCGGCAGCTTGGCCACCAGAAGGAATCCGGTGGTGAAGGTGGAGATCAGCGCCCCCAGCGTACCTATGCCGGATAGCCGTCCGACCACCCGGCCGGTCTCGGCCAGGGTGGCCAGCCGAAGCTTCACCACCATCGGGGTGACCGCGGAGAGCAGTGCCGCCGGGACGAAGATCGCCGCAGCGACCATAAGCAGCACGGCAGAGGCGTCGCCACCTCTAACCTGCTCGCCGGTGGCACGCACAATCGGCCCCACGAACAGCACGAATACTCCTGAGGTGAGCAGTGCCGGGCCGATCAGCCGCTCCGGTGCCACTCGGTCTGAGATGCGGCCGCCGACCCAAGAGCCGGCGGCGATCGAAGCCAGGGCGAACCCGATCACCGCGGTATTGGTCTCCAGCGTGAGTCCCAGATAGGGGGCGACCAGGCGCAGGCTAAGGATCTCCAGCATCAGCACCGCCCCCGAAGCCAAGAAGACCAGCCAGGCGGCGCCGGCGTTGCTCATAGCACCAGCAGCGGGGCGAGGACCATTCGCCTCGTTCATGAGGGCAAATTCTCTATCTCTACCGGTTCGATTGGCCCGGCCGGTTCGAACCCAAGAATCCGCCCGTAGAAGTACAGTTCCGCCTCGGCGGTACGCCTGATGTTCTGCGCTTTTCGGAAGCCATGCTGCTCGTCCGGGTAGGTGATCAGAGCAGGGTACGCCCCGGGTGCGCAGGGCACCGGCCATCGTCTCCGCTTGCTGGAATGGCACCACCTTATCCTCCAGACCCTGGAACAGGATCATCGGAGTGCGCAGAAGGCTGGTATGAAAGGCTGGGGAGCGCTGTTCGTAGCGGTCCCGAGCTTGGGGCCATGGGCCGATCAAGCCGTCGAGATAGCGTGATTCGAACTTGTGGGTGTCCCGGGCAAGGGCTCCGGCGTCGGCAACCCCGTAGAGGCTGGCGCCGGCGGCGAACACATCGTGGAAGGTGAGGGCGCACAGTGTGGTGTACCCGCCCGCGCTCCCGCCCCGGATCACCATTCTCTTCCCGTCCACCTCACCTCTTTCGGCCAGCCAGCGGGCGGCGTTGATGCAATCGTCCACGTCGACTATGCCCCACCGGCCGCGCAAGCGGTTGCGATACTCCCGTCCGTAGCCGGTGCTGCCGCCGTAGTTGACGTCGACGACGGCAAAACCCCGGCTGGTCCAAAACTGCCGACCGTAGTTGAGTACGGACGATGTGGCGGAGGTGGGTCCTCCGTGGCTCATCACGATGAGCGGCGGGAGTTCGCCAGGGGGCCCGGCGAAGTCTCGATTGGCAGGCGGGTAAAACAGGGCATGGGAGGTGAGGCCGTTCTCGGTTGGGAACTCGATCGGTTGCGGCTTGCAGATATAACCCCGATCCACCTCGCCGTCCCGGCTGCGTTGGATCACTTCTACGCTGCCGGAAGGGATCGATATCGCCACAATTGCCGGGCTCTCGTTGGGGGAGCCGGCCACCGCGACGATCCCGCCGCCGAACGATCTCAGCGCTTCGACCGAGCTGTAGGGTTGTTCGATTGGGGTGAACCGTCGGGAACCCGGCGACAGGTAGCCCAGCCGATCCATACCGCCTTCCGACCAACCGGCCACCAGCGTGCCGTCGTCCAGGAACGTGTAAGTCGACTGGCCGAAGACCCAGTCCGGTCCGCAGAACTCAGCGCTGCGGTGATCAATTGCCCGGTCGTCCGAATAGATGTTCCACCAGCCGGTCCGGTCTGAGATGTAGTGGAGATCTGCGCCGGGGGAATACCGGGGCTGCGTGATCGACTCCGAAGGCCCGCCTGCCACCATCCGAGCCGGTCCAAGAGCCGGCACGCCTTCGCCGGCCCCCGGCCCGCCGGCCCCCGGCCCGCCGGCCCCGCCGCCGCCCGGCCCGCCGGCCCCCGGCCCGCCGCCGCCCGGCCCGCCGGCCCCGCCGTCGAATGACGCCTCCCACAGTTGCGTCCCGTCCCAGGGCATCTGGGGATGGTCCCAGCTGAGCCAGGCCAAGCGATCCGCGGAAGGGCTGAAGCGGGGGCAGGAGTAGAAATCGTGGCCTGCGGTCAGGGGGGCCGGGTCAGCAGACCCGTCGGTGGGCACGATGGCTATGTCGTTGAAGACTCCCGATGCCGAATGGATCTCCCGAACACACACCAGCCAGACTCCGTCCGGGCTGAGCGCCAAGTCGGCGTACCGAAGGGAGTTAGGCTCCGGCGGTTCCGGGGTGATCGGCACCGGCGGCCCGTTGCCCGTAGTCCGGTAGATACGCTGGTCGGCGAAGTCGCAGTAGTAAACATCCTCGCCCTGTACTGCGTAACACAGCCCCCCGTACTCGTGGACCAGCGTCCGGGCGGAGATCCCGGCGGGGAGAACCTCGTGGACGGAGCCGTCGGGTTGACGCCGGACAATCGCGTAGCGCCCACCCTCGGAGGGCCGTGACTCCACCCAGTACAACATGTTGCCGCTGGGCAGTGGGTAGCCGAGTCCGACGACGCTTTCAACCAACAAGCTGGTTGTGATCGGAGACTTCCAGGAGCCGTAGGGGGCGACCGTGACCATAAGCAGGAGGTTACCGCCCTTTACGGGCGGGGCCGCCGAGTGGTATCAGCTACAGCGTTCGCAGGCGCCTGCGCCGCATACCGGGCCGGAGGGCATGGCCGACCCGCCCGCCGAACGCCCGCCCATGCCGGCAATCACCGACATCAGGCGCCGGGGTTGCGCTGCCCCGCACGACGGGCATGCGGTGTGCTCCGCCCGGGAAACGGATACCAGGCTCTCGAACTGCAACTCGCATTCCCGGCAACGGTACTCGTAGATCGGCATGAAAGGGATTGTACTCTTTAGCCACGATGGGACCGAAGGACAACGGGATCGACGCTCGGTTCGCTGAGCTCCAGAGCCGGCTGGTGTCGTTGTGGGAAGCGATTAGTTCGCCTCGTCAGCCGCACACCATCGTGGTTGTTCCCTCCCTCAGCTACGACCCCTCAGTCCTCAACCATCTCCACGGGCTCGCTCAGTACGAAGAGCGCTTCCTGATCCTTTTGATGCTGTTGCGCAACCCGGCCGCCCGGCTGGTTTACGTGACCTCCCAACCGATTTTGCCCAACGTCGTCGACTATTACCTCCAGCTTTTGCCCGGGGTCATTCCCAGCCAGGCGCGGCCACGGCTGAAGATGATCTCGGCGATGGACGGGACCGTGCGCCCGCTGACTGAGAAGCTCTTGGAGCGTCCGCGGCTGTTGAACCGGATCCGGCAGGCAGTGGCGGACCCGGAACGGGCCTACGTGCTGGTGTTCAACGCCACCTCGTTGGAGCGGGAGTTGTCGCTGGAACTCGGGATTCCGCTCTACGGAGCCGACCCCAGGTTCAACCACTTCGGGACGAAAAGCGGCTGCCGCCGTTTGTTCGCGGAAGAGGGAGTGCCTCATCCGGAAGGCTTTACGGATCTGACCAGCACCCAGGATGTCGCCGCCGCCATCCTGCGGCTGCGACAGGCCGATCCCACGCTGGCGGCAGTCATTGTCAAGACCAACGAAGGGGTGAGCGGGTTCGGCAATGCCCGGGTGGATCTGTCCGGGCTTCCCGCACCGGGCGACCCAGACGAGGAGGCGGCGGTCAGCGCCAGGCTGTTCCACGAACTGCAAGGGGAGCTTCATAGTCACTTGGGCCACCAGCTGGCCCGGGAAGGCGGGGTGGTGGAGGAACTGCTCACCGGCCAGCAACTGCGCAGTCCGAGCGCCCAGATGCTGATAAGCCCGCTGGGCGAGGTCCGGGTGCTCTCAACCCATGACCAGTTGCTGGGCGGGGAAGACGGGCAGGTCTATCAGGGGTGCACCTTTCCTGCCGACCCGGCCTATGCCGCGGTGATCACGAAGCAAGCCTGGAAGATCGGCCGGAGGCTGGCAAAAGAGGGGGTTATCGGACGGGCGGCTATCGACTTCGTCGTGATCCGCAACGGCGGGGCCTGGGAGCCCTACGCGATCGAACTCAACCTCCGGCAAGGTGGCACGACCCACCCGTTTTTGACCCTGCAGTTCCTGACCGACGGCCGCTACCTGCCCGACGAAGGCGCGTTCATCGCCCCGAATGGCCGCCGGAAGTTCTTCGTAGCCAGCGACCACGTGGAGTCGCCCTCCTACCGGGGCTTCTCCCCCGACGATTTGTTCGACATCGTGGTGCGCCATCGCCTCCACTTCGATCACGCTCAGCAGACCGGCGTGGTCTTCCACATGGTGAGCGCTCTCCCGGAGATCGGCCGCACCGGTCTCACCGCGGTGGCTGACTCACCTCAAGAAGCCCAATGGATGTACGAACGGGTGATCTCGGTCCTGGACGCCGAAGCCAAAGGCGCCTTCATTGAACGGGAGCCCTTCGCCTGAGCGGTTTTGCTCAGCAGTTCTTGTCCACGTAGTCGCTCAGGCGGTTTCCAGCTGCTCGGAAGGCGGGGGTGGCCAGGTCTTGCGCCACCTGGATCAGCCGATTCAACTGATCCGGGGAGGGCCTCTCCCGGCCGGATAGGTCTACTCCGCTGGCAACTATCGCGGCGACCAACTGGGCGTAGCCTTCGCTGATGATGGTGACGTCGGCTTTGATCTCGGGCGGCGCAGACCTGGCGAACTCCGCCAGGACCCTAACGGACTCTTGGAGGCCGGCGGGAGTCCCCGACTCGAGCGATAGTTCAGCGCCGCCAGCGGCCCTGTCCAGAGCAGTCTTTACTTGGGCGCAAGCGGCCGGTCCGGAAGCAGTAGCCGCCTCCGTAGGAGCGGTAGTGGGGGCTACGGGTGCCGGGGAAGCCGGCTGAGTACTGGAGGCGACGGGGGCGGTTGTGGTGGTCGCGATTGTGGTCGTGGAAGTAGTTGTTGAGGTGGCCCTTGACGCCGGCGCGCTGCTGCAGGCCGAGCCAGTCCCGATCAGGCTCAAAACCATTGCCAAAAGACGGATGCGTGCACTCATCAGGCGAACCGGAAGGTATTCACCAGACGCTGAAAACTGGCCGGGCCCTCGACGTTATCCCGGCGAACTACCTGTAGCAGGTACATGCGGTTGCCGACCATGAACGATCGAGCGGTGGCGAAACCCTCGGGGGCCTCCACTCGAAAGTCCAGCGCCTCTCCGCCCAGAAACGTGACCGGAGTGCTGGACTCAACTTTTCCTTGAAGAGCGGTAGCAGAACCTTTCGCCACGGCGGCCAGCACATCATTTCTTGGCTTGGCTGTAATGTCGTCCGGGTAGTCGACGTAGGACACCGAAACCGCCTCATCGTCAGTGGAAGCGGTGAAAACTACTGAAGTCAAGGTGTTCTCTCCCGATTCCACGCTTGCCGCCTCGCGTTTCGGTTTGTTTGGAAACTCAACCAGGAATCTGCCTTCCTCGGAGATGAATACCTCGGACGAGTCAGCATCATCGGGCCCGCACGACCCGCAGACAAAAATGAGTAGGGCGATGGTCAGCGATCTCATTGTCGACCCAGCCCTCATGCGGCGGAGTATAGTGCGCAGTTCTGCTGTTTGATGCTGATCAAACCATCTTCCCATACGGACCCGTGATGGCCTGCTCGTCGCCGGATCCGGCACGGGTCCGGCGAGGGTTGAGGTTCGCCTGAGAAGGTCGTTTCAGGTCCGGGCTCCAGTTGGCTCAGGTTACGATGCAAAGGTGATACCAAGGTGGGTGGGCTTGGAGTACATGCTGGCTGCGTTCCAAGCAGAAGAAGCTAGATAGGTGCTCTTGTGATGCGCCTCCAGGTGGTGCGCGGCAACAGTATTCGCCTTCCGGCCGAGTTCTTTTCCGGCGACTTGCCCTCCGACCCTCTCAATCCACGAGTCCGGATATTGGGTCCAGCCAACACCGTCATGGTCTCCAACGCGGTTCCCTATCGCAACGGTGCGGGGCTCTACCACTACGACTACCACGTCCCGCCGGATGCGCTGGCCGGAGCTTGGGCGGCGCATTGGAGCGGCACGATCAACGGCGAGATCGTCGGCGGCGTGGACGGTTTCGAAGTTCTCTCGGAAGAAGTCCCACTGTTGGACGAGCGGGAACTTGTTGCGGTGGTGCCCTCAAGCAGCCGGATCGATCAACGCAGGCGCGCCCTTCCGCCGGGGGGTGAATCACCCCCCAGGTCTGGCCCGTTATCCGAGCCCGCGGTTGCTGCGCCGGTTACCAAAGCCGTTGCGGCCAAAAAGGCTACTAAAGGAAAGAAGGAGTCAGCGAAGCGGCCGAGGCCCACCCGCGTTACGAAGATCGTGCTGGGGATTTGCTTGGCGGTGGGAGTTATAGCTCTAGCATTAGTATTTAAGAGCCCACCTTCGAGCTCGGCCAGAGCGTTCCAACTGGCAGAGGATGCACTTAGAACCGGAGCAACCGAGCAGGCGAAGATCTATTACCTGTCGATCATTGATCAAGATCCGGACAACAAGTTCGCTTACTTTAATCTTGGGATCATCGCCCAAAGTGGTGGACGCGGTAGTGAGGCGGCCTACTACTACCGCCGGGCGCTTGCTCGGGACCTCAACTTCCTGCCGGCGCTCTTCAATCTAGCGATCCTCGAAGAGGTTGCCGGCCGCAATCTGGAAGCAGGGGTGATCTACCGGCAGATCCTTCGCAGTCATCCAGACCACGCCGGCACCCACTTCAACCTGGGGCTGCTCCTGAAGAACAAGCTCGGAAATCCCGACGAAGGGCAAGCCGAAATCAACGAGGCCCTCAGGCTCGACCCCTCGCTCTCCGCGCGGATCGGCACAATGGACCGACCGCAGTCGGGTTAGGCCCCGTCAGGGCACCGAGGTATAGGTGCAACTCATGTACCACAAGGTGAAGGAGCTGCCCGGCGGATCGAAGTTACAGGGCGCATCCGCGTTGAACGGGCCGGGTCCGTCGGAGGCGCTGTCCTCGTCGTCGAAATCAAACTCGATCAATTCCGGAACTTCTGCATGGGCAGTAGCGCCCGGTTCACCGCATGCCGCGCTGACCCTGGCGTCTTCGCCCGGATCGAAGTACCCGAAAATGTACGCGTAAAGCTGTACGTTGCAGGTGAATTCCGGGAGGGTGCCTGCACAGAGGTTAATCGGGATCACGATAGCGTCGCTTAAGCCTGCTTGGGCGATGAAACAGTTGGTGGGGATTGGGATCTGACCGGCTGCGGGACCGACCAGCGCAAGCGAACTGAACGCTGCAACCGTCAGTCCGACCGCCACAATCTTTGGAAATCTCATCGACAGGCTCCTTGAACGAAGTAGGGCACCAGGGTTGAATTCTATGCCGTCAGGGCCCACCCCAGAAAGTTGTAGTTTCAGGCTTTCCCGGCGAGTTGGCCTGGCGAGTTCGCGTTTCAGGGGGCTGGTCCCCTGTCCAGCCGACCACCTTCACACTTGCTGCTGCATGCTCTACGGCAATCGCTCCTGCAAAGCCGGGCATCGGCTTCAGGTCGATCAGGGTCCAGTCCCGCGCCCGGTCCCTTTCCCCGCGTATTTCCTTGAGGAGGGCCGGGTCGCCGGGTGCCAGGGTGACATCGAAGTCCTTCAAGGGGTGCGAAAGGCCCTCCCCGCATGCCTTGACAAAGGCTTCCTTTCGGGTCCAGCAGTTGAAGAACGTTTGAACTTTCTGGTCGGGTCGCACGGCGAAGTACACCTCGAGTTCGGCTTCCGAGAAGCAGGTCCCCGCCAGATCGTCCAGGTCCTCGATACCACGGTGCGCCTCCAGGTCTACGCCCAAGCGGTCTTCAAGGGTCAAAGCGATGAGGGCCCACTCCTCGCAGTGGCTGACGTTGAACCGCAGCGCAAGGCCGGGCGAGCGTACCTCCGGCTTGTCGAATGGGCCGCAGTCGAAAACTACTTCGCCCGGTGCTATTTCCAGGTACCGGGCAAGCAGTTCCCGAACGGCCGACCGGCATTGGATGTAGCGGTTTCGGTGGCGATCGAAGACAAAGCCAGCCGCTTTGGTCCGTTCCTCAAGGGACAGAGTCCGGAGCCGCCGATGTGCATCCGGGCCGTCCAGCCAGGCTTTCCAAACGAGCACTGTTCCCCGCGTGAGTGCAAGTAGCTTGGGGGTGTCAACCGAGCCGACTGGACCGGACCGTATTTGGAACACACCGCTACATTAAGGCCGGGTATCGAAAGTGTAAATTGTGCCGACTGGCTTTGACGACGCAACCTCTAGCGGCTACTTTTGATCACAAGCATGTCCATCATCGTTGGCTCGAAAGATGCGGTTCTCCCTCGACCTGTTGAGTTCTGGAAAGTAGTGCCATGGTAATCGCCAGAGCAGACACCGCCTCGGTCACCTGCCCCAGCAGTGAGGCAGGTTCGCTCGTAGATATCCTTCAGTGGCGCGCCGCCTACCAGCCCGACCAGTTGGCCTACATCTTCCTAACCGGGGCCCCGGACAGCCATGATCTGGTCACCTACGGCGATCTCGACCGCTCTGCCCGGTCAATTGCCGCCCGTTTGGGGCAGGTGGCCTCCCCCGGGGACCGGGCAATGCTCTTTTACCCTTCCGGCCCAGACTTCGTAGCGGCTTTTATGGGCTGTCTCTACGCCGGTGTCATTGCCGTCCCGCTTTACCCGCCCAGGGCCAACCGTTCGTCCACCAGGCTCGACGCAGTGCTCGCGGATTCGGGAGCAACCCTGGCGCTCACCCAAACCTCCCGGCTCCCGGAAATCGCAGCCCTGTGCGAAAAGAATCGAGTGCGTGCCGAGTACCTGTTGACCAACGAGCTGGCCCAAATCACGGGTCTGGCGGCCTTCTACGAACGGCCCCCGCTGCCGGGCATCGCCTATCTGCAGTACACCTCCGGTTCTACCTCCACCCCCAAGGGAGTGATGGTCACCCACGCCAACCTGGTGTACAACTGCGGCTACATGTGCCAGGCCTATGGTCACAACGCCGAGACCGTGGCGGTCACCTGGCTCCCTCACTTTCACGACATGGGACTGATCGAAGGTCTACTCAACCCGCCGTATCTCGGGTATCCGACCGCGGTTCTCTCGCCTGCCCAGTTCGTACAACGCCCGCTCTGCTGGTTGGAGGCTGTTTCCGAGTACCAGGCCACCCACAGCGGCGCCCCCAACTTCGCATTCGATCTGTGCGTGAACAAGATCAGGCCCGAGCAGCGGGATCGGCTGGACCTGAGCAGTTGGGAAGTGGCTTATTGCGGTGCCGAGCCTGTGCGTTCGGAAACGATGAGCCGTTTCGCCGAGTACTTCGCCCCGGCCGGTTTCGACAAGCGTGCCCTGTACCCGTGTTACGGGTTGGCGGAGGCTACGTTGATGGTCTCGGGCAACACCCGGCTGGGGGGTCCAAAGGTCCTGGAGTTTTCAAAATCGGAGCTCAAGGATGGGCTGGCAATTCCGGTGGCTTCCAAGAACTCGGACTCGCGCTCGGTCGTGGGCTGCGGGTACGCGTTCATGGACATGGAGATAGCAATCGTCGACCCGGCCATATCTGTGCGCTGCCCCCACGGGGTTGTGGGGGAGATCTGGGTGGGGGGCCCCACCAACGCGGCTGGCTATTGGCGCCGCCCGGAGGAGACCGCAGACACATTCGCCGCCTATCTGGCAGATGGCCGCGTTGGGCCCTTCATGCGCACCGGGGATTTGGGGTTTCTGTGGGATGACGAGCTATTCGTCGTCGGCAGGCTCAAGGACCTGATCATCATTCGCGGGGGCAACTTTTACCCGCAGGACATCGAGTTGGTAGCCGAAAGGACGCATCCGGCCCTGCGTTTGGGCCGTAGTGCAGCGTTTTCGATCGAGGTGGAGAGCGAGGAGCGCCTGGTGGTGGCGGTTGAATTGGAACGACACCACCGAAAAGCTGAACCGGAGGCTCTCCAAGAAGTCGCCAACCTGATTCGTCAAGCAGTTTCCGAGGAGTTCGATCTAGATACTTATTGCGTTCAGTTGCTGAATGTCGGTGGGATTCACATGACCTCCAGCGGTAAGGTGCAGCGCCAGTCCTGCAGGGCCGATTTCATAGAAGGAAAGCTTGATGTGGTCTGGGAGTCGATGATTCACCCCGCCCCCCACGATCGAGCTTCAAGGAAGAGTCGCGTGATCGGCCGGGAGGCGCTCGTTGGGTTGAGGCCTAACCAGCGTCACCGGGCGATTGTCACCTACCTGCGGGAGTTGTTGGCTGATATGGTGGGCTTATCCGTAGGCGATGTTGCTGCTAATCAGCCGCTTGGCACGTTCGGGATCGATTCCCTGAAAGGCAACGAGCTTACGGCTACGATCGAGCAGGATATGGCGGTCCGGCTGTCCAGCACCCTGATTTGGAACCACCCCACCATTGCCCAGATAGCTCACCACATAGCTCAAGAAATGGGACCGCACGAAACTCCGGCCTAAGCAGCCACGATGGTCCGCCGCAGTTACAGGATGCAGAGAAAGGGGGTGATGCCTTGAAGAGCGCCGCGAAGAGTTCGGAACCGATTGCAATTATCGGCATGGCTTGCCGTTTTCCCGGAGCCGACTCGCCCGAGGAACTGTGGGAGCTCCTCGAATCCGGGGGCTGCCCGGTAAAGCAGATTCCACCGGACCGGTGGGACATCGAAGAATTTTACGCCCCAGCGCCTGCGGTGCGCGGGAAGATGTTCACGCGCGCGGCAGCCTTCCTGGACAACGTCGACCTGTTTGACGCTCATTTCTTCGGGATATCCCCACGCGAAGCAAATCTTATGGACCCTCAGCAGCGCTTGGTGCTGGAGGTTTCCTGGGAGGCATTAGAAAACGCTGGTCTGGCTCCGGACCGCATGGAAGGCAGCGATACCGGCGTGTATTGTGGGATCACCGGGACGGACTATTGGTTTTTGCAGGTGCCCTTCATCGAAGAGTTCACCGGGCACGCTTCGCTAGGAACGGTCCACTGCATCGCGGCCGGCAGGCTTTCTTACTTTTACGATTTTCACGGTCCCAACGTAGCCATTGATACGGCTTGCTCTTCATCGCTCGCTTCAGTCCATCTTGCGTGTCAGAGCCTGCGCAATATGGAGTGCGACGCCGCTCTGGCCGGCGGAGTGAACGTCATATCGGCGCCTCACCACAGTGTGGCCCTTTGCCAGCTGGGCGCCGTTGCTCCCGATGGACATTGCAAGCCATTCTCGGCAGCAGCCGACGGTTTTGGCCGGGGTGAAGGCTGTGGTTTCGTGGTCCTCAAGCGCCTATCGGATGCCGTGGCCGCCGGGGACAATGTGCTGGCGGTCATCAGGGGGACAGCGATGACCCAGGACGGACGGGGTACGAGGCTTTCGGCCCCCAACATCCAGGCCCAGATGGAGGTGTATCGCAAAGCCTTGGCCGACGCTGCGGTGGATGGGTCGCGGGTCACATTTATTGAAACTCACGGCACGGGAACCGCCATAGGGGACCCCATGGAGGTGCAGGCGCTTACCGCAGTTTACGGCGCACCTCGGCCCGACGGGGTCGGGTGTGCACTCGGCTCGTTAAAGGCGAACGTAAACCACCTGGAGACGGCCGCGGGGGTGGCAGGGCTCATCAAAACCGTGCTTTCACTGCAAAACAACAAGATCCCACGTCAGATTCACATCGACGAACTCAACCCCGCTATCAGCTTCGACGGCTCCCGCTTGTTCGTCCCACTGGAAACAACCGATTGGCCGAGGACCGATACGCCCAGGATGGCTGGCGTTTGTTCCTACGGTCTGAGTGGTACCAACGTCCACGTTATCCTCGAAGACCCTCCAGCCCACCCTCCAGCCCTGGTGAAGCGCTTGGGCGCCGGGGGTCCGGGCCCGTACCTGTTGCCCGTTTCCGCTCGCAGCTCGGCCGCTCTGCAGGATCAGATCAGCGCTCTTGGCGGATTCATGAGCGGCGATGCGGGCAAGAGCCACGCCACCGCCGATATCTGCTACACCGCCTCCGCCCGTCGCTCCCACCATCCCTACCGGGCAGCCGTCGTCGGTTCCACCAACGATGAGCTGGCGGACCGGCTCAGGTCCTTGCCGGCGAAAGCCCTTTCTGCGCGTGCAGTCGTTGGTGGCCTCTCCGAACGGGTTGCGTTCATGTTCACGGGCCAGGGGTCTCAATGGTTGGGCATGGGACGGGATTTGATGCGCGACGAACCCGTTTTCCGGTCGGCGGTTGAACGGTGCGACACCCTGCTGGGCAAACTGACCGGGTGGTCGGTAATCGAACGGCTAGCGGCCGGTGAGCAAGACTCTCGCCTAAAGGACACTGAAGTTGCCCAGCCGACCATTTTCGCAGTACAGGTGGGGTTGCTTGCCCTTTACGACTCCTGGGCGTGCAAGCCTGACGCGGTGGTCGGTCACAGCTCCGGGGAGGTAGCAGCCGCCTACTGTTCGGGCGCCCTCTCCCTGGAGGATGCGGTCAGCGTGATCTATCACCGTTCCAGGTTGATGCAAAGGGCTACGGGTCAGGGTCGGATGGCCGCGGTCGGGTTGACCGAGGCAGACGCCCAGGAGGCCATCGCGCCTTACGGGGGCCGTCTTGAGGTTGCCGCCGTGAACGCCCCCGGCCTGACCGTCATAGCCGGGCAGACCGAAGCCTTGCTGGAGGTCTTGACCGAATTGAGGGGAAGGCGCCTGTTCTGCAAGGACCTGGGAGTGGATTACGCGTTCCATTCCCGTCAGATGGATCCGTTCCTGGAGGAGTTGCGGTCCTCGCTATCGGGCATCCATCCCATGGCCACAACGGTGGAGCTGATTTCGTCGGTTACCGGCGGCGAGGTGCCCGGCGAGGATGTGGATGGCGCGTATTGGGTGCGCAATGTGCGTGAGCAGGTACGTTTTGCCGACGCGGCGAACAAGCTGATCGGCGACGGCTTCAACGTCTTCTTGGAGGTGGGTCCCAACCCGGCTCTTGCTACTCCCTTATCTCAATGCCTCAAAGCCGCCGGCGCCGAAGGCACGATCGTGACCTCGCTCAGGTCCGGGCAGCCGGGAAAGATGTCGCTTCTCAACGCGGCTTCAGCGCTGTTCGTTGCCGGTTGCGAGATAGAGCTCTCCGCCCTTCATCCGGACGGGGGCCGCCCGATTGCACTTCCCAACTATGCCTGGCAGAGGCGAAGGTACTGGCTGACCCAACTGCCCTCCTTTACCGCGGCGGCCCCAGCTGCCGACTCGATCCAACAAGCCAAGGAGGTCATCTCCAGCTTTTACGACAAGGTGGCCGAATCGGCAGAAACCGATGGCTCCTTCGGGCACCTGACTTTCGTTCCCTTCCCGGAGGTGGTGCCGGGGTTTTCCTGGCTTGTTTCCCAGTTTGAGCATAAGGATCATCCCGAATGGGCCGAGATGGTCAAGAAGGCGCACATTCAATACAGACAGGTAATTTTCAAGGGAATCGATTTTTCGTCGATTCGTTCGGTACTGGACTTTGGGTGCGGTTACAGCACTGACCTGCGCAACCTCGCCGCCGATCACCCTCATTTGCTGTGCGACGGTTACACGCTTTCCGGGCGCCAAGCCGAGCTCGGGAATCAGAAGGCGTTAGCCGCAGGACTCGCCGACCGGGTGCGTATCTACCAGCGCGACAGCGGCCAAGAGGCCTTTCCCGGCCGCTACGACCTGGTGATTGGGTTCGAAGTAGCTCACTACATCCGGGACAAACATAGCTTGTTCTCCAACATCGACCGGCACTTGAACGACGGCGGTTTCGTGGTGCTTGCCGACTTCATATCGAACACAGTTTCCGAGATCCGGCACGAGCCCACCAACTCGTTTTTTCCGACCGTCGACGGGTGGGCCGACATCTTGGCCACCTACAAGCTGCGAGTTCACGATTGCGTTGACGCCAGCAAGGAGACCGGCAACTGGCTGTACGACCCCAACTCCAAGAAGAACCTCAAAGGACTTGTGGAGCGGATAGGCAACGAAGGTGAACTTGCCGAACATATGGCCAGCTACGACGGCCTGGGGGGTTTGTTCCGCAAGAAGCTTGCGACCTACGCAATGTTGACTATTCAAAAGGACCGATTTCAAACCCACGGTGAGATCGCCCGGATCAACCGGGAAAAGCTCGGCAACCCGACGCCATATGCCGAGGTTGTCGAGCGAATGGGTCTGGAGTCTGTGCTGGCCGGGCATCGAGCCATCGATCCGTTGGGCGACGCTGCCGGCTGGTTGTTCGACGTCACCTGGAGACCGGTTCCTCTGCCTGTTGAAGGGCATAAGAACGGCACCCCTGCCATTTCCGGGACATGGCTGATTTTCTCGGATGATAAGGGTGTGGGTGAGGTAGCCGCGAGCCTTCTGCAGGCTCGCGGGGACACCACGCTGCTGGTGACCGCTGGCAAGGAGTACCGGCCGCCCCAAAAGGGTTGCTGTACCGTCAATCCGTCCAGCCCCGAAGACTTCAAGCGCCTGGTAGCGGAGGTGTCCGGAGCAGATCTGCGGGTGTGTCGGGGGATCGTCCATCTATGGGGCCTGAACGTCCGGCCTCCGCAACGCACTACGCTTCACTCGCTCCGGGAGGATGAGGCCATCGGAGCGGGCAGCCTGCTGTATCTGGCTCAGGCGATGACCTCGGTGAGCTGGGAAGAGGCGCCGAAGCTGTGGATCGGTACCCGAGGGGTGCAAGTCATCGATCCAGGCGGATCGGTGTCCGTGGCCGCCGGGTCGATCTGGGGCCTGGGTAAGACCGTAGGTACCGAGAATCCGCGTCTTTGGGGTGGACTGGTGGACCTTGATCCTGCCTCAAGCCCTCGGATCTGCGCCCAGCAGCTGGTGGGCGAGATGGTCGTTTCGCAAAGCGAGGATCAGATCGCATGGCGCGGCAACACCCGGATGGTGGCCCGTCTAACCCGCAGGAAGGACCAGCTACCTTCGGACAAGCCGGTGTTGGACCCCGAAGCCACCTACCTGATCACCGGTGGCTTGGGCGGGCTAGGACTCAAGGTTGCACGCTGGATGGTCGGCGAAGGGGTCCGAAATCTCGTGATGCTTCAGCGCAGCGCTTTGCCGGCCCGATCCACCTGGCAGCAGTTGGACCCCGCAAGCCGTGAGGGGAAGCTGGTGTCAGCGATTCGAGATCTCGAGTCCACTGGAGCCACCGTCCGCACCTATGAGGTCGACGTCTCGGTGGAAGAGGGTGTGTCCAGAGTGCTTGCCGAGGTCCGGCGGGACATGCCTGCGCTGAAAGGGATCGTTCATGCGGCGGGAATGACCGAAGCGATGGCACTTTCCGAGCTCGATATGGAGCGTCTGCGCAAACTGACCTCGCCCAAGATTGACGGAGCCTGGAACCTCCACCGCCTGACCCTGAGCGATCCGCTGGACTTTTTCGTTATGTTTTCGTCCGCGGCCTCAGTGGTCGTCACGCCGCTGTTCGGCAGCTACGCCGCGGCCAATGCCGGTCTGGACACTCTGGCTCACTACCGTCACTCGGAGGAGCTGCCGGCGCTCAGCATCAACTGGGGTCCGTGGTCCGAGGTTGGGATGGCGGCCGGACAGGAGGCGCTGGCAAATCGAACAGCTCAGGCGGGCCTTGGGACTATCAGCCCAGAGCAGGGCATCACCGTCCTCTCGCATCTTCTCGGGCAGCAGGATCAGCCCCAAGTGGCGGTTCTGGCGGTGGATCTTCAAACTCTGGCCGCCTCGTCGATCCGGGCCGCCCGTTCACCGCTGCTGTCCGAGCTGTCCGGACAGCCGGTTGCGGCTCCTCAGCCGGTTCTTCGGCAGCCGAACGCTCCCTCGGTTGCCCTCCTGGCTCCAGAGCGGGAATCCGCTGGTATCAGGCAACAACTACTGGTGGCTGAGCAGGACTCCCGGCAAGGGATCCTGGAGGAGTACCTCCGGAATCGTTGTGCTCAGGTTTTGGAGCTTCCCCCCGCAGAGATAGAACTGCGCCAGCCCCTCAACAGGATGGGCATCGATTCGCTCATGGCGGTTGAGCTTCGAAATCACGTGGAGGGCGACCTCAAGATCGTCGTTGAGCTGGTGGCCTTCCTGGAGGGAGCAAGTTTGTCCGCGCTGGCGGCAGACTTGCTGCGCGACCAGCTCAAAGCTGGTACTGACGGCCCGGATGACCGTTTCACTAAAGCTTTTGAGCAGGTTGCGCAAATGTCGGACGAGGCAGTCGAGGCCCTGCTAGCAGAAAAGCGTAGGCAGCTGTCTGGGTAGCGGCAACGTGGAGCCCACTAAGGGTCTCGCTCACTCAGGGGCACTGACTTGAATCCAGTGCCCTCGCCCTCGCGGCAGCATTCCGACTCCAGAACCGAACTGCTGAAGCTCCTGGTTGATCAAGGGTCCGAGGGCGCTCCCATTGCCGTGTCGACCCGCCCTGCCCAGCTTTCGTTCGCCCAGGAGCGAATGTGGATCTCAGAGAGGGTGGTCTCGGGAGCTTCCCTCGGGCCCTATATGAACGTACTCGGGCTCTCCGGTCGGCTCGATGTTGAGGTCTTCAGGCAAGCCGTCAGGGAGATATTTCGAAGGCATGAGATCCTACGGACAAGCTTTGCGGGCAAGACCGAGCCCGTCGTGGTGCTACACAACGACGCTGTTCCGCAGGTCCCGGTACACGACCTTACCGGGTTGCCGGAGGGGCGGCGGGAGCAAGCGGTTCAATCGCTGGTAGATCAGATGGCTGCCCGGAGGATGCAGGTCGACACCTGGCCTTTGATGCGGATAGAACTGGTTCGCTTATCGGCCGAGGAGTACCTGTCGATTTTTTCGGTCCACCACATCGTTTTCGACGGGGTCTCGTCGGGCGTGGTGACCTCGGAGCTTTCCACCCTCTACCGGGCATTTTTGCTCGGTGCCGATTCGCCGCTGCCTCAGCCGGCGATTCAGTACAAGGACTACGCGGCATGGCAACGGGCGCAGGCCGTGACTCCAAGAATCCGGTCACAAATCGACTACTGGAAGGAGAAGTTGGCCGGAGGGAGCCCGCCTCTGGAGCTGCCGCTCGACCGCCCTCGCTCGGCCTCTGGCGCTTTTCGGTGCGCAGAGCATCAGTTTAGCTTTTCGACGGCTCTGACCCGGGGAGTTGTCGAGCTGAGCCGCGAGGCGGGCACCACTGTGTTTATGACTTTGATGGCGGGCCTGCTGGTGCTACTGAACAGGTGTACCGGGCAGGAGGACATAACTGTCGGTTCACCGGTCTCCAACCGCCGCTCACGAGTTTTGGACGACGTTGTCGGCTGCGTCATGCAACCTCTGGTGCTTCGGTTCGATCTGTTGGGAGACCCGAGTTTCGCCGGGCTCCTGGCCCGAGTGCGGGAAACCTGCCTGACTGCGTACAAGAACCAGGAGGCGCCGTTCGAGATAGTCATGCGCGAGCTTCATCCAAAGTGGGACCGAGTGCACGCTCCGGTCTTTCAGGTTCTTTTCAATGTCCAGCGCGAGGAGACGATGGTGCCCGATTTTCCCGGCATCAGTTTGGGCGATTCTCGAATGGTTTTCCCATCAGCAGCCCTGGACATGAGCGTTAACTTATGGATTGGCAAGGACCGGGCTCACGGGGTTGTGGATTACCGGGCAGACCTCTTCGACACGGCAACCATCGATTGGCTGATGCGCTGCTACGAAAGTGCTATCAAGGCGGTGACGGCCGAGCCTGACCGGCCACTTTCCCAAATTCCTATCACCAGCCGTGACCAGTCCGCCGGTGCGGCCATCGATTCTCAGTCGGGGGTAATTTCGGAGCGCCGGCAGGAACTTCTGCGCCTGTTGACCGGCGCGCAGGACGTGTTGACTCTTCGTCCGGAGAGGGTCGAAGGGCCACAGCCGTGCTCATTCGGCCAGGAGCGGCTGTGGTTCTTCGAGCGATTGAGCCCGGGAACCTGCCTGTTTAATCAATCGCAAGCGCTGCTTCTTGAAGGACCCCTGGATCTGGGTATCCTGGAGCAGTCGTTCAACCGGATCGTCCGCAGGCACGGAACTCTTCGGACCGGCTTTTCTGCGTGTGACGGAAGGCCTGCTCAGGTAATTCGTCCGGCCGTTTCATTGAAGCTTGCATTCCACGATTTAAGCCACCTGGGCGCCGATCGCGCGCAAGCAGAATCAGCCCTGCTGATCGATGCGATGAACGCTCAGGTGTTCGATCTAGAAGCCCCGCCACTTCTGTGCGGCCAGGTGCATCGCCTGGGTCCTTCCCGCCACATTCTTGGGCTTACCGTTCACCATCTGATCAGCGACGGGTGGTCGGCCCGGGTCATGAGATATGAGCTGGCGGCGAACTACTCGGCGCTTATTTCAGGCACCGAGGCGGATTTGCCCGAACTTGCGGTTCAGTATGCAGACTATGCCGTTTGGCAGCGCCGGTGGTACCGGGAGATTGTCATTAAGGGGCAGCTTTCGTACTGGAAACGGCAACTGGCGGGGGACATCCCTATCCTCGAACTGCCCGTTGACCGGCCCAGGCCACCGGGCCTGTCCTTCGCCCGAAATCACTCGTTTGCCTTTGGACTGCCCGAAGAGGCCGGCAACTTGCTCGACGAGATGAACAAGGAACATGCAGCCACCCCATACATGGTCTTTTTGAGCATCCTTTGCGTCTGGCTGCACCGTTGCACCGGCCAGGTCGACCTTTTGGTGGACTCACCTGTGAGCGGGAGAAGCCGGACGGAACTGGAGGGCCTGATCGGCTTTTTCGTGAACAGCCTGCTTTTGAGAGTGGATCTTTCCGGATCGCCCAATTTCACAGAGGTCGTCCGGCGCGTTCGCCGGACTTGCCTGGATGCCTATGCGAACCAGGACGTGCCCCTGGACAAGATCGTCGCTCAGCTTCAACTAGCTGCCGAAAGGCGCGGTCAGGCGTTGAGTCCGGTTTCCTTCATGCTCCACGAGCAAGTGGTGCCGCGGGAGGATCTCGGTGGCGGTGTGGCTGTCAGTCCCCTGCACCACAACTTTAACGACGAGTTCGATCTGACAGTCGTCGTCTGGCAGGGGGTGAACGGGTACTCGGCAGAGGTCCAGTTCAACCCGCAGCTGTTCGACGAATCGACCATCGGCCGGATGGCCTCGCACTTTCAACAGCTTGTGGCGTCATTCGCGGTGGCCCCCGAACTGCCCATCCAGGAAATCAAGATGATGCTTGCGCAGGAGCATCGTGAACTCGTTCAAGACTTCAACTCCAACCGGGCCGATCATCCGCAGGCAGGGAGTTTCCACGAGCTGTTCGAGCGCAACGTCCAGGCAGCTCCCAATCGGCCGGCGGTCATTGCTCCGCCAGCATCTCCGGGCGAAGCGGAGGTCCGCATGACCTACGACGAGCTGAACCGGCGGGCGAACCAGTTCGCCCGCTACCTTAGAGGCAAGGGAGCCGGTCCGGAGTTTTGCGTAGGGGTTTGCATGGATCGCTCGGTGGAGTTGCTGATCGCCGTGCTGGGTATTCTCAAGTCTGGCGCGGCCTATGTAGCCATTGATCACACCCAGGGGATTGACCGGCTGCGTTATATCGCCGGAGACTCCCGTTCGGAGTTGATCGTGACCCACAAGAACCTGATGGACGGGATTGATCCGGGCGTACCCTTGGTGCGCCTTGACCGTGAAAACGGTGAGATTTCCGGACGAAGCGACTTGAACCTTGAGCTCCCGATCGACCACTTGCAGCTTGCGTACCTGGTATATACTTCCGGATCAACCGGCCGTCCCAAAGCAGTCATGGTGCCCCACGGCAGCCTGGTGAGCGCTTTTCAGGGGTGGAACAAGGCTTACGACCTTGCGAGCATCTCCAGCCACCTTCAGATGGCCAGCTTTTCCTTCGATGTCTTCACCGGAGACTTGGTGCGAGCCCTTGGCAGTGGCGCCACCCTGGTGTTGTGCCCGCGGGAGGCGTTGCTGGTGGCGCCACAGCTTCTGGGCCTCATTCACCGTTACGAGATCGAGTGTGCGGAGTTCGTGCCCGGGGTGGTGCGGGCGACGATGGACTACGCGGCAAGGTCGGGTGAAAACTTTGGGCCCCTCAAGCTGGTCATCGTCGGATCGGATCTGTGGAATGTGGGGGAGCACCGGCGATTCGCGGATTTGCTCGGGAGCCAGGCCCGATTGGTGCACGGATACGGTGTGGCGGAGGCCACCATCGACAGCAGCTATTTCGACGTGCCCCCTAGAGCTCTTCCCGACAAGGCTCTGGTACCGGTGGGGAGGCCGTTCGCCAACACCCGGCTCTACGTTTTGGATTTCTTCCTTCAGCCCGTCCCCGTCGGGGTATCGGGCGAGCTGTACGTTTCTGGCCCCGGTGTAGCACGAGGATACTCGAACCAGCCTGCGTTGACCGCCCAGCGCTTCGTACCCAATCCGTTCTCCGGAATTGCTGGCGACCGCCTGTACCGCACCGGCGACTTGGCGAAGCACCTACCCGGCGGCCATCTGGCGTTTCTGGGTAGGTTGGACAGCCAGATAAAAATCAGGGGCTTGAGGATTGAGCCGGGAGAGATAGAGGCCCGGCTGAGCGAGCACCCATCGGTGGAACAGGCTGCGGTGGTGGCGATAGACGACGGGCCGCGCGGCCAGCAACTGGCAGCCTACGTTGCGCTGCCAGCCCTGGATGAGCAGGCAGCGGCTAAGGCAAACGGCGCAGCCGACGGGCTGGTTTCCGAACTGCGCCGGTACCTTCGGGAGTGCCTGCCGGACTACATGGTTCCCCCGTTCATCGTTGTCTTGGACCGTCTGCCTGTTTCCCCCAATGGCAAGGTGAACCGACGGGCACTCCCCAAGCCCAAGCCGACGGCAAGACCTCAATCCGATTCCGGGCCGTCGTCCGAGGCGGAGCGTAAAGTAGCCGCCATATGGTGCGATGTACTTGGAGAGTCGCATGTGGGTTCACGGGACAATTTCTTCGACCTGGGAGGGCACTCGCTTTTGCTGTTCGAGTTGCAGAGCCGGCTGGCGGCCACCTTCGGTCAAGAGATCGCGATTGTCGAACTGTTCAGGCTGACCACCGTGGAGGACCAGGCCGGGCAATTCGAGGGTTCCTCTACCGATTCGACCGGAGTGGAGTCGGCGCGCGACCGTGGGCAAAGGCAGCGGGCGGCAATGCGAAAGCGCCACGCTCCCGTTTCGAGGGAAGCAGCCTCGTGAGAAGGTTGACCTGATGAGCGAATCAAAGTTCGAGGCTCCGTTGGAAAGCATCGCCATCATCGGGATGTCCGGAACCTACTCAGGCGCGAAGGACTTGGACGAGTTCTGGAACAACCTGCGGGAGGGTGTTGAGTCCATCACGTTCTTCAGCGAAGAGGAACATGAGATCCCTTCCTTCATGGACCCCGATGCCCAGTGGGTCCGCGCCCGGGGCATTTTAGACCGTCCAGAGTGGTTCGACGCCGAGTTTTTCGGTTACACCCCGGAAGAAGCGGTGTCCATGGACCCTCAGAACCGTAAGTTTCTGGAGATAGGTTGGGAAGCTATCGAGCAGGCCGGCTACGACCCGAACAGGTGTCCGGCGTCTATCGGCGTGTTCGGCGGGGTCAGCGCCAACAGCTATATCTACTCGCTTGACAGCTCCAAGCTTGGCTTTGGCTCGTTCTCCGACAAGGATTTCCTGGCCACCCGCCTGTCTTACAAACTGAATCTTCGGGGACCGAGCGTCTCCCTGCAGACCGCGTGCTCCACCTCACTGGTGGCAATTTGCTTCGCCTGCCAGAGCCTTCTTGACTTCGGGTGCGACATGGCGGTTGCCGGAGGAGCCTCAATCTGGGTGCCCGTTAAATCAGGCTACACCCATCAGTCCGGATCGCCGCTTTCGCCGGATGGCCATTGCCGTGCCTTCGATGCCGGGGGCATGGGCTTCGTCCCGGGTAGCGGAGTGGGCGCGGTTCTGCTGAAGAGGCTCTCCGAGGCGCAGGACGACGGCGACACCATCCTTGCGGTCGTTAGGGGCTTTGCCGTGAACAACGACGGCTCTGGCAAGGTAGGGTACGCCGCGCCCAGCGCTGAGGGTCAGGCGGAAGTCATTGCACTTGCCCAGGAGATGGGCGGTGTAGATCCCGACACCATCACCTACATCGAGGCCCACGGCACCGGAACTGAACTGGGGGATCCGATCGAAGTCTCCGGGTTGACCAAGGCGTTTCGATCCCGTACCAAGCGGAGCGGCTACTGTGCCATTGGGTCGGTCAAGACCAATATCGGACACCTCGATGCGGCAGCGGGCGTGGCCAGTTTTCAAAAAGTGGTCTTGGCTCTGGGCCACAGGGAGTTGCCCGCCTCAATCAACTACGAGAATCCCAACCCGAAGATCGACTTCGCCGATTCGCCGTTCTATGTGAACCGGTCCCTCGCGAAATGGAGCTTTGGTCCGGGGCCGTTGAGGGCGGGAGTCAGTTCGTTTGGGATAGGGGGCACGAACGCGCATGTGGTGTTGGAGGAGGCGCCCCCGTACCAGCCTCCGGACCTTTCAAAGTCGGCTCATTTGCTCACCCTGTCTGCTCGATCCGCCCAGGCTCTGGAAGCGGCCTGCACCAATCTTGCCGGGTACCTTGAATCTTGTTCCAAGGCGAACCTGGCCGACGTTTCCTACACCCTGCAGGTCGGGCGCAAGGAGTTTGCCCATCGAGGGAGTCTGGCTTGCTGTTCGGTACCCGATGCGATAGAAGGGCTGCGCAGCGTGACGCGGCCCGGCTACCAAGGACACCCCGCTCAGCGTCATCCAGGCGTTATGTTCATGTTCCCCGGCCAGGGTTCGCAGCACCTGGGGATGGGCAGGGAGCTTTACGAGCAGGAGCCGGTTTTCAAGGATGTGTTCGACCACTGCGCGGGCATCCTGAGACCCCATTTGAACCTGGATTTGGTCAGCGCTATTTACCCCGATGCCCGGGACGAGGCGGCCGCGCACGCGCTTACCCAAACCGCACTGGCCCAGCCCGCAATCTTCGTCGTCGAGTATGCGCTGGCCCAGCTTTGGAAGCACTGGGGAGTCAATCCGGCCGCTTGTATAGGGCACAGCGTCGGGGAGTATGTGGCCGCATGCTTGGCCGGAGTGATGTCCCTGGAGGACGCTCTCGACTTGGTGGCGTTCCGGTCCCGGCTGATGAACCGGACCGCTCCCGGATCGATGCTGGCCGCCGGCCTGAGTGTTGAACAAGTGCGGACTTACCTTGGGGACGGCGTGGGCATTGCTGCCGTCAACGGGCCGGCTTTGTGCGTCCTGTCCGGACCGGCGGCGGGTATCGCGAGTGTGCGCCGCCGCCTGGAGGCGGACGGCCTGGCCAGTATCGTCTTGCACGCGTCGCATGCTTTCCACTCAGCCCTGATGGATCCGATCCTGACTGAGTTCGAGCAGTACCTGACCGGCATCAAGCTGAACGCGCCCTCAGTTCGCTACATCTCCAACTTGACCGGAACCTGGATCGAGGGGCAGGAACCACTAGATCCGGGCTACTGGGTAGCTCACTTGCGCCAGACGGTACGTTTTGCCGACGGCCTGGATGTGGCGATGAGCGAGAACCAGGCCATGTTGGAAGTGGGGCCGGGCCACACCTTGAGCAATCTGGCAGCCGCCCATCCGCATCGTGGTCCGGATCGGGTGGTGGCCGCGACGCTCCCCGCGCCGAGGTCGGAACAACAGGATCTTCAGAGCATGTTGAGCGCCGTCGGGCATTTGTGGAGTTCTGGAGTGGACATCGATTGGGACAGGCTTCACGAGCCCTACCGGCGCAGGCGGGTGCCACTTCCGACCTATCCGTTCGAACGCAAGCGCTACTGGCCGGACTCAGCCGGCCAAGTTGCGCTTTCGGCGGGCGTTCCCAGGAGCTTGAAGAAGCGGCCCGATACCAGGCAGTGGCTGTACGCGCCGGGGTGGAAGTCGTCCCCCAGAGCCCTTTCAGGCCGAAGTGGGCCCGCCCTGGGTGGAGGGAGCTATCTGGTCATGCTTGACGAACTTGGAGCCGGAGCCCTCATTGTCCAGAGACTGCGGGCATCAGGCCGAGGGGTGACCGCAGTGGCCCCCGGGTCTCGGTTCGATCGTCCCGAAACAAACGAGTTTGTGGTCGATCCTGGCAGTGTCGGCGACATCGAGCGAGTTTTCGCGGCTCTGGAGGAAAGCGGCGATTTTCCGGACACCATCGTTCATCTGTGGAGCCTGGGCGAGACGCAGATTGCTGCGGATCCACAGAGTTTCGCCAAGGCGCAACAACGCGGTCTGTTCAGCTTGTTCAAGCTGGCGAAGGCGTTCTCGCATACCGGGAAGCCCGTCCGGCTGTTCGTAGGGTCCAACGGCGGCCAGCACGTATTACCGGACGATGTGCTTTGTGCCAGCAAGTCTACTCTGGTGGCCGGGTGCAGGGTAATTCCGCAAGAGCTCCACAACGTTAGAACTTCCTACGTTGATTTGCTTTTGCCCTCCGATGGGGAGGGGCCTGGAACACTTTGCAACCTGATGCTGCCGGAACTGGCGCTGGCCGAGCCGGAGCCGGTGGTAGCTTACAGGGGCTCGCAGCGATGGATTCAAACGTTCGATCAACTGGATCCGGCTCCCAATCCCGATGCTTCGCCCTTGGCCGCTGACGGAGGCACCTATCTGATCACCGGCGGGCTGGGAAACGTCGGATACGCGATGGCAACCTCTCTTGCCCGCCAGGCGCATGTGAACCTGATACTCACCGGCCGCGCCGATTTGCCTCTCCGGGCGCACTGGGCGGCCTGGCTGCTAGAGCACGACTCCGGGGATCCGGTGAGCGTCAAGATCGGCCGCGTGCAGTCGCTTGAAGAGTTGGGGGCACAGGTGGAGGTTTGTTCCGCCGACGTTGCCGATCTAACTCGAATGCGCCAGATACTGGATCGGGTGACCGAACGTTTCGGTGCGCTCGCGGGAGTGATTCACGCCGCCGGGGAGCTTGGCGGTGCAACCTTCCGGCTGATGCAGGATCTCGATCCGGCGACCTGTGAGGCGCAGTTTGGTCCCAAGATCTATGGACTTTTCGTTCTGGACGAGCTCCTGGGCGATCAGCCTCTGGATTTTTGCATGCTCACATCGTCGCTCGCCTCCACTCTGGGAGGTATTGCCCATGGCTCCTATGTGGCCGCTAACAGCTTCATGGACGCCTTTGCCCAGTGGAGGAACGGCCGCAGGAACCAGCAGTGGTCGAGCGTCGGGTGGGATGCCTGGGACTTCGGGGCCGGCGCCGAGGGGCAGCGTCCTTCGGGCTCGGGACTTGCCGCCCTTGCAATGACTCCGGCAGAGGGCATAGAACTTTTCGAAAGAATTCTGAGTCTGGCACCGCCAGGCAATCTGATTGTTTCGACTGGAGATCTGGACCTGCGCGTCGATCGGTGGATCAAGCTTTCCTCACTCAGAAGGGGCCAGGCCGGAGATCCTGAAGGGCACTCGCGACACGAACGCCCCAAAATTGGGGTTGAGTTCGTGGAGCCCAGCACCCCGACCGAGGTAGAAGTAGCAGCCATCTGGTCCAGGACCTTCGGTTTCGCCAAGATCGGGCGGGAGGACGACTTCTTCCTCTTAGGCGGCCACTCACTTCTGGCGCTCGAGGTCATGACCGGTCTCAGAAAGGCGTTCGGAGTCAACATCGGTCTCCCCGAGTTGTTTGACAACCCCACGGTGAGGGCGCTCTCGCAGCTGATCGACACCACCGTCTGGGCGGTTGCCGAGCTGGCGCAGAGCGGGGACTTCATCGACGAGGGGAGTGAGGAGATAACTCTGTGAGCGCGCCCGGGCTGGCCGACTTTTTGACCGATCTGCGAGCCAGGGACGTCAAGCTAAGGCTTGAGGGGGATCAGCTGCGCCTTCAGGCCCCAAAAGGGGTGATCACTCCGGAGTTGCAGCTTGAACTCAAGGAACGCAAAGAGCAAGTGGTTGCCTTCCTGCGCTCGGCTCAGATCGGACGGCGTGCGCTTCCGCCCCTGGGGCCTCGCGACCGCAACGGCCGGATCCCCCTTTCATATCCCCAAGAGGGCGCCTGGTTCATGGACCGGCTCCAGCCGGGGACCACCTTCAACGTCTTCGTGCCGGTGCGAATGAGCGGCGCGCTAAACAAGGAGGCCTTACAGGTAAGCCTTGATGAGATGGTCGAGCGCCACGAGTGCCTGCGTACCACTTTTCCGGCGGTGGACGGACAGCCGGTTCAAGTCGTGAATCCACCGTTTCGCGTCCCCGTCTCCGGCATCGACCTGGCCGGGCTGCCGCCCGGTGAGCACGACGCTGCCCTTTCGTCGGTGATCGTCGACGCAACCCGCTCAATCTTCGACCTGGAAAAGGGTCCGCTGCTCAGAATGTGCCTGGTTCAGTTCGGGCCACTGGACCACGCGCTAATCCTGATAGTCCACCACATCGTTTTCGACGGTTGGTCCACCCGGGTATTCAATCGCGAGCTGGCGGAGATCTTCTCGGCGAATTTGACCGGCGGCACCAGCTCCTTGCAACCTCCAGTGATTCAGTACGGCGACTTCGCCATTTGGGAGCGGCAGGTGCTGGGGGCAGAGTTCTATCGGCCGCAACTCGAGTACTGGAAACGTCAGCTTGCCTCCTGCCCGCCCGGGCTGCAAGTGGCTGCAGACCGGGCCCCCTCCGGCGACGAGCTATTCAAAGGTGACGCGCTTTGGCTAAAGCTACCCGCCGAGTTGGGCCCCAAGCTGCGCGCACTTGCCCGGAGCGAGGGCGTCACCCTGTTCATGCTGCTCTTGGCTGCCTACAAGACGCTGCTTATGCGTTACGGGGGCCAGCAGGACGTGGTGGTCGGGACGGCGGTGGCCAACCGGAGCCAGCCCCAGATGGCCAATCTGATCGGGTTTTGCGTGAACCTGCTCCCGCTGCGAACGGACCTTTCCGGCAACCCCAGTTTCCGGGAACTGGTGAGGCGAGAGCGGGATGTGTGCGTGGGCGGGTTCAGCAATCAGGAGATTCCCTTCGGTCTGGTCGTTCAAGAGGTAGCGCCCGAACGAACCCTGGGCTCAACCCCATTGTTCCAGGCTCAGTTCGCGCTGCACGAGCATGAGGCACAGCTGGAACCCCTCCCCGGGCTGCCCTTGAAGCCACTCTTTGAGAGGCTTGAAGCGGCGGCTGAATTGAACCGGACTCTCGCGATGGGCGTTCCCGCGTTCGACTACTTCTCGATGTACGTGATGGAGATTGAGGCCGGCTTCACCCTTACGATGCATTATCGGGCGGATCTGTTCGAACCTGAGGCCATTGATCAGATGCTTCGGCACCAGCTCAGGCTGCTAGGGGCAATCGTGGCCGACCCCGACACCGGAATTTTGGACCTGCCGTTGACGAGCCCGGCAGAGCGCACCCGGGTGCTGGAGGAGTTGAGCGCCGATCTGCCACCGGTCAACACCGGCGGCCGCTTGGCCCACCAGCTTTTCGAGCAGCAGGCACAGTTGAATCCAGACTCGATTGCCGTAATTTCTCCACCTACGCAGGCGAACGGGTTCATCGAGACATCGCTGACCTACCGGGAGTTGAACGCTCGTGCCAACCAGCTAGCCCGCTATCTGAGCAGCCTCTCCGGGCTATCTGAGCAGCGGATCGGTTTGTGCATGGACCGTTCGGTGGAGATGCTGGTGGCGGTAATGGCGGTCATGAAGGCTGGCAAGACTTTTGTGCCGCTCGACCACGACCAGGGGCGGGAGCGTCTCCGGCTGATAATCGCCGAGTCGAGGATCGAAGTCCTCCTCACCAAGCGGGGCATTCTCGGTGACTTCACCGGTAACGGGGCCCGGCTTGTCGAGCTCGACTCGGTAGTGGCGCAGCTTGCGAGGCTGGACGATGCCAACCTCGATCTCAGCTTCGACCAGAACCAGCTTGCCTACATCGTGTACACCTCCGGGTCGACCGGAAAACCCAAGGGAGTCATGGTCACTCACCTCAACCTGGTGGGAATATTCGAGGCATGGGGAGTCGCTTACGACCTGCAGGACATGGCATGCCACCTACAGATGGCCAACTTTGCCTTCGACCTGTTCATCGGTGATCTCACCCGAGCGCTATGTAGCGGCGCCCAACTGGTGTTGTGCCCCCGGGACTCGCTGCTCGTCCCGGGAAAGCTCTTCGGGCTGCTGCGCGACTACCGGGTGGAGTGCGCTGAGTTCGTACCGGCCGTCGTGCGCAGCCTTCTCGGCTACCTGCAGGAGCAGGGCGGGCGCTTGGACTTCATGAAGCTGATCGTAGCCGGCTCGGACCGTTGGTCGGCAGCCGAGTACAACCAGTTGCGCCGAGCGGCCGGCGAGCGGACCAGGGTGGTAAATTCCTACGGCCTGTCGGAGATGACCATCGACACATGCTACTTCGAAGACACCATGGGCTCGCTGGCCAGCGATCAAGTGCTGCCGGTGGGCAGATCCTTCGCCGGCACCGAAATGTACGTGCTCGACGCCCGGCTCGAGCCAGTGCCCGTAGGCATCGTCGGCGAGCTTTACGTCGGCGGAGCCAACATCCCCAGAGGGTATCTGGACGACCCTAGGTCCAGTGCGCAGCGCTACGTGCCAAGCGAGTTCAGCATCGTCCCAGGCGGCCGCCTCTACCGAACCGGAGACCGGGCCCGATGGCGGCGTGATGGCCAACTGGAGATATCGGGCCGTATTGACGAGCAGATCAAAATGAGGGGCCATCGCATCGAGCCGGGAGAGATCGAGGTTGCTCTAAAGGGCTTCTCCGGGGTCCAGCACAGCGTGGTCCTTGCCCAAGCGGAGCGGGACTCCCAGGAGCAGTATCTGGTCGCGTACGTTGTCATGGAGCGAGGCGAAGGCGGAAGTGCCGCCCAGGCTCAGGCCGATCCGGCGCACGCACTGCGCAAACACCTTCGGGCCAGGTTGCCCGACTACATGGTGCCTGCGTTCTTCGTTTTTCTCAACGAGTTTCCTCTCTCTCCTAACGGCAAGGTCGACCGGCGGAGCTTGCCGCCCCACGATCCGGCGTCCGGTGAGTTGCAGGAGGAGTTCGAAGCGCCGTCGACGCCGGTGGAGCGGGAGCTGGCGAAGATCTGGCAACGGGTGCTGGGAGTGGAGCGGGTGGGTGCAAGGAGCGACTTTTTCGCCCTGGGTGGCCACTCGCTGAAAGCCAGCCAGGTGGTTCACCTCATACGGGAGGAGCTCCAGATCGATCTGCCCTTGCGGGGTGTGTTTGAGGCCCCCACGTTGCGCATGCTCGCCCATGCGGTGGAGGATGCAAGCAACCGCAGCGTCGTGCTCGAGGCCATCACGCCCGCTTCTCGCGAGGAGCCTCTGCCGGTGAGCTACGCCCAAGAGGGGGCGTGGTTCATGGACCAGATGCAGCCCGGTGTTGTCTTCAACGTCGTGATACCGGTTCCGCTTACGGGTGACTTGGACTTGGGGGCGGTGAACCGGGCCCTGGCCGGCCTTACCTGCCGGCACGAGTCGCTGCGGACGACCTTCACCGCCCCGGACGGGATCCCGTTCCAGATCGTTCACGAATCGATGGAGCCCGTCCTGTCGGTGGTCGATCTGCGGCAGGAAAGCGACAACAGCCGGGTCGATCAGTTGCTGGAGCTGGTGATTGCCGAGGCACAACATGTTTTCGACCTGGAGACCGGGCCGCTGCTTCGTTCGACCGTTTTCCGGACCACCGACATCGAGCAACTTGTCATGTTAACAGTGCATCACATCGTCTTCGACGGGCACTCGGTTAACGTCTTGGTGCGGGATCTGGCGGCTCTATACGAATCGGAGCGGACGGGAGCTCCGGCCGCCCTTCCGTTTCTACCGGTCCAGTACGCCGATTATGCGGTCTGGCAGAGGCGGGTTTTGAGTGGCGAGTTCCTGAAATCGCAGCTCGACTACTGGCAGACTCAGATGGCCGGCTGTCCCACCGGCCTCAACCTATCCTCCGATGTCGTCCAGCCGGAGGCCGAGCTCTACCGCGGGAGCACGGTGGCCATCGAGCTGCCCCCCGACCTGAGTGCGGCGGTTCGCCAGCTCTGCCAGCGACAAGGGGTGACTCTGTTCACCCTGCTGCTTGCTGCCTACAAGGCGCTCTTGGCGCGCTACACGTGCCAGGAGGACATCGTGGTGGGCACCCCGGTGGCCAACCGCGCTCAGGCAGAGATGAGCGACGTGATCGGGTTTTGCGTCAACATGCTTGCTTTGCGTACTGACCTTTCGGGCAACCCCACCTTCGCCGAGCTACTTCAGCGGGAGCGAACGGTATGTATGGACGGCCTGTCTCACCAGGAACTGCCGTTTGGTCTGCTGGTGCAACGGCTGCACCCGGACCGCTACCTGCAGCGCTCCCCGTTCTTCAGTGTGGGGTTCGGGTTGGTGCAAATGGAGGCAGCAGGTAGCGTTTCCGGACTCAGGTCGAGCGCACTCGGATTGGACGTCGAGCGACTTGCCGCTGAGGTGCGGGATCGGGCTCAGATTTCGCCCAGCAGTGATCAGCTCTTCTTGCAGGTGGTCGATACCGGCGAACGGATCCACGCCGGGCTTCAGCACAGCTCGGCGATGTTTACGCCGGAAACGGTCGAGCAGATGCTGGGGCATTTCCGGCGGCTCCTGGAAAGCGCCGTCGACGACCCTTGCATCGGCCTGTTTGACATCCCGCTGCTCGACGAGGGGGACCGGAGCCGCCTGCTGGACAAATTCAACTCGAGTTGCGTGGACCGGCTGACGGGCGAATGCCTTCACCAGCTCTTCGAAGCGCACGCCAAGAGCCGTCCGGATGCCTTGGCGGTGGTCGTGCCCGGCCCCCGGGGCTCGGAGGTGCGGATCACCTATGGCGAGCTCAACCAGCGCGCCAATCGGCTTGCTCAATTCCTCCGGGCGGAAGGGATCGGGAACGAAAGCAGGGTAGCCATCTGTTTGGAGCGCGGAGCGGAGCAACTGGTCGCCGTCTTGGGATGCATGAAGGCGGGCGCCGCTTTCGTCCCGATGGACCCGGCCCAGGGCAGCGAACGGCTTCGGTATGTGTTGGAGAGCTCCCAGGTTGAGCTGGTTATGGTTTCTTCCGCAGCATCGGCCGCCGATCTGCACTACCGGGTGGCAGTTTTGGAGGATCTGCAAGATCGGCTCGCTGGCTATGGGGCAGCTGATCCGGGGTGGGAGATCGACGACCGCCAGCTTGCGTATCTCATGTTTACCTCCGGCTCAACCGGGCGGCCCAAGGCGGTGATGGTTGCTCACAGTGCGCTGGCCAATGCATTCCGGGCCTGGGAGAACGACTACCGGCTCGGGGAGCTTAAATGCCACCTACAGATGGCCAGCTTTTCGTTCGATGTATTCATGGGCGACGTGGCCCGAGCCCTGGGAAGCGGAGCAGCACTGGTCATGTGCCCCCGTGAGTCGCTGCTCGAAGGATCCGAACTGACGTCGATCATTAGCCGCTATCGGGTGGATTGCGGTGAGTTTGTTCCTGCCGTCGCTCGGGTTCTCGTCGAGCACCTGGCCGTCGCCGGCAAGACTCTGGACACAATGAAGCTGGCCATTGTCGGCTCGGACATCTGGTTCGGCAGGGAGTACGACGAGATGCGCCGACTGCTCAACCCGGGGGCAAGGCTGGTCAACAGCTACGGTGTGGCCGAGGCGACAATCGACAGCTCCTATTACGAATCTCCCCAGGGCCGCTGCGAGCCGGGTTTGGTCCCGATTGGCCGCCCGTTTGCGAACACCGGCATGTTCGTGCTGGACCCGTACCTGAACCCGGTCCCCATGGGTGCCGCGGGCGAGCTCTACCTGGCCGGCCCGAGCCTGGCCCGGGGATATTCCGGCCAGGCGGCGATGACCGCCGAGAGGTTCATCCCTAACCCGTTCGGCTCGCAGCCGGGCGACCGGCTCTACCGGACCGGGGACCGAGTTCGTCACCTGCCCGAAGGAGACCTGGCCTTCATTGGCCGGGCCGACAGCCAGATCAAGTTGCGGGGGTTCCGTATCGAGCCCGGCGAGATCGAGGCCGTGCTGGGCGAGATTGAAGGGGTAAGGCAGGCGGCCGTTCTGGCGGCAGGGACCAACCCGATCGATCGGCATTTGGTTGCCTACCTGGCAGTCGGGGAAGCGTCGGCGCTGACTTCGATGGACCTGCGGCGGAGCCTGGAAACGAGGCTGCCCGATTACATGGTGCCCTCGGCGTTCGTGTTGCTGGACCAACTGCCCTTGTCACCGAGCGGGAAGGTAGATCGTAAGGCGCTGCCCGACGCGTCCGGGGTCAGGGCCGGATTAACCACCGAATACGTCCTGCCCACCACTCCTACAGAGATCGTGCTCGCCCCGACTTGGGCCGAAGTGCTGGGGGTGGAGCGGGTGGGCATCGATGACAACTTCTTTGCTCTGGGGGGGCACTCTTTGCTTGCCGCCCGGCTCGTAGCCAGGGTCAGGGACCAGTTTGAGGTCGTCCTGCCGCTGCGAGCCCTTTTCGAGCACCCCACGGTAGCCGGTTTGGCGCGCTCGATCGACCGGTCGCTCTTGTTGGGGGAGCAGGGGGAACGGAAGGTCGACCTGGTAGCAGAAGCGGTCTTGCCCGAAGACATCCGTCCTGGCGGACCCGTGAAGGCTGGGCCAGTGGAGAACGTGCTTCTGACGGGTGCCAGCGGATTCTTGGGCGCCTACTTGCTCAGGGAGCTCATGGATCAGACCAAGGCGACGATCTTTTGTCTCGTCCGTGCACCCAACCTCGCAGCAGCGGAGCGCCGGTTGTGGGCGACACTGGACGCTTTCCAGTTGTCCGGTGAGGTTGACAGCGAGCGGGTGGTGCCGATAGTCGGGGACCTGGCTCAGCCGCGGCTGGGCATGAGTGATGCCGATTACGCCCTGCTGGCCCGTGAGGTGGACGTGATTTACCACAACGGAGCTTGGGTCAGCTCGATCTACCCTTACTCAATGCTCAAAGGCTCCAATGTAGTGGGGACCGAGCAGATCCTCAGGCTTGCCTGCCACACCCGTACCAAGCCGGTGCACTACGTCTCATCACTTTCGGTTTTTGCCCCTCACAGATGGTTTGGTAGTGAAATCGAAGAGACGTTCCAGATGGACTCCCCCGAAGGCCTGACGGCGGGGTATTCGCAAACGAAGTGGGTGGCCGAGCAGTTGGTGAACCGCGCATTCGACCGCGGGCTTCCGGTGACAATCTACCGGCCCGGGCTGGTGGCGGGCGACAGCACAACCGGCATACCCAACGACACCGCCGGGATGGAGTCCCTGAACAAGTTCCTTGAAATGGGTGTATTTCCTGAGCTGGAGGGCATTGCGGTGGTGGAGGTGGTTCCGGTCGACTACGTCACCAAAGCCGTCATTCATCTGTCTCGCCAGGAAAGTTCGGTAGGCCGAGCGTTTCATATCTTCAACCAGAACTCTGCGAGTATGACGGATCTTGCCGTAGCCTTCCGAAGAGCAGGCTTCTCGCTTCGGGGGATGGATGCCAGGCGGTTCGCCGTGAGCGCCTACCAGCAGTTTGTCGCACATCCGCCCCGAGGCATGCATGACCTAATTCCTTTGATCCCGGTAGAGATAACCAAGCTCGCGGAGCGCTGGTCCAGTGGGTCCGCCGGCGAAGAGCTTTCGGAGATTATCCCGGCTGGGCTCACGCCCAGCGTCGTTCATTGCGAAAAGACCGATGCTGGCCTAGCTCAATCTAATATCAGTTGTCCCCCGGTATCCGATCTGCTCGATGTTTATATCGAGCACCTGATCCGTAGCGGCCACCTTAATCCGCCTCCTCAGCGAGCACAAGGGAATGGCCGTTGATCCGGCCATGATCGCCGTGCCGAGGCCGTACTCCTATCCTCCCGACTTGGCGTTCGAGGAGCCCGACCGGCGCCGGATTCCCGGGTTCGGCGGTGTGAGTCAGGCGGAGTGGGATAACGCCCAATGGCAGCGGCGCAACTCGGTGAGAAACGTTCATGAGCTAAAGCAGGTTTTTGGCGATTTGCTCCCGGAGGACCTTGCGCTCTCGATCGAGGCCGACCGCGATCACCTGGCCACGATGTCCATGCTGGTCACTCCCCAGATGCTCAACACCATGAACGAAAACAATCTATGGACGGATCCAATTCGCCGGTACATGATTCCGGCACTGGCCGACCGGGATCCCCACTGGCCGAGTCACCCGATGGCGCAGCGAGACAGCCTTCACGAGGCCGAAATGTGGGCGGTGGAAGGTCTGACCCATCGTTACCCCACCAAGGTGCTGGCCGAGCTCCTGGTCACCTGTCCCCAGTACTGCGGGCACTGCACCCGCATGGATCTGGTGGGAGAAAGCGTCCCGCAGGTGACCAAACGCCGATTCGACCTCAGGCAGGGTGATCGCTACGACCGGATGATCGAGTACCTCGAGAGGACTCCCACCGTGCGGGATGTGGTGGTGAGCGGCGGCGATATCGGGAACGTACCGATCGCCCAGCTGGAGTCGTTCGTGGGCCGCCTGCTGGAAATCGACCACATCCAGGATATCCGCCTGGCTACCAAGGGGTTGATCGGCCTGCCTCAGCACTTCCTGCAAGAGGACGTTCTCAAGGGCCTCGAGCGGATTGCTCGCCGGGCGATCGAGCGGGACGTCGATCTAGCGATCCACACCCACGCCAACCATGCCAGATCGCTCACACCGGTGGTGGCGAAGGTCGTAAAGACCCTCTTTTCCATCGGTATCCGGCACGTTCGCAACCAGGGCGTGCTGCTGCGGGGGGTGAACGACTCTCAAGGTGCTCTGCTGGACCTGTGTTTCGCCCTTCAGGACCACGCCAAGGTGACCCCCTACTACATGTACATGTGCGACATGATCCCCAACGCCGAACACTGGCGGGTGCCGCTTTACGAAGCGCAGGCCCTGCAGAGCTCGATCATGGGCTACCTTCCCGGCTTTGCCACGCCGCGCATTGTCTGCGACGTCCCGTTCGTGGGTAAGAAGTGGGTGCACCAAGTGGAGGAGTATGACCGAACCCGGGGGATTTCATACTGGTCCAAGAGCTATCTGACGGCGGTCGAAATGCAGGACCCGGCAGCGCTGGGTGCGCTCCATGTCTACTACGACCCGATCGGGTCCCTCCCCGACGATGGCAAGAGCTACTGGGGGTCGGCGGCCGAGCTGACGTTA
>JBQTHR010000009.1:0-51705 GCA_052389675.1 Actinomycetota bacterium | reverse complement strand
TCGAACATAGTTACGCAGCTCCTGGGTAGCGGATGGTTCCACGCAAACGATGAAGGCCTTGTTCCTTGAACCAGTCTTGCGTCCATTTGTCGACCGTGCCCGGTTTGAGGTTGCGCCCGCGCTTACGAATCAGCAAATGGGTCAACCTGCGCCAGACGTAAGCGTCAATCTGGGTGAACTTGTCGGCGGCGTTGCCGGTCCTGAAGTAGTTGCCCCATCCTCGAAGCACGGGATTTAGATCATCAATCACTACCTTGATGTCTTTTACCCCGCCACGATTGGCTCCGGTCCGTGCCTTGATCTTTTGGCGGATTCTTTTCATGCTGCGAGCCGAGGGCCAGCGGTGCAGGTAGTACTTACGCACTCCCTTCTCCAGCAGCTTGCCCGATACCCGTGCATGAAAATGGCAGCCTAGAAAGTCAAAGCCTTCCCGGCCTTCTCGTAGATCAACTTTGCCGGTCTTGGTGGCATTGGCCTCAAGCATTAGAATCCCCAAGCACATCTTCAGGGTCTCCTCGGCTCTAGCCAGTCCCTTCTCAGTTCTGCACAAGATCACCAGGTCATCGGCAAACCTGACCAGGATGCCGATACCTTCTTGTTTCCAGATCTGATCCAAGACGTTTAGGTAGATGTTGGCGAGCAGGGGTGAGATAACTCCTCCCTGCGGGGTGCCGGAGATGGTGTGTGCTGTTGCCCCATCTTCCATGACGCCTACCTTCAGCCACTTGCTGACCAGCTTGAGCACCCTGCGGTCACTGATCCGTTGTTTCAGCAGCTTGATCAGCAGATCGTGGTGCAAGCTGCCGAACAAGTCGGCAATGTCTAACTCCAGGACCTGGGTGTAACCCTTAGTGAAGCTAGTTCGGATTACCTCCATCGCCTGGGTTTGGCTTTTGCCGGGGCGGTAGCCGAACGACGAGTCGGAAAAATCCGCCTCGAAGATCGGCTCCAGCACCAGTTTTGCCGCCTGTTGCGCTACCCGGTCTTTGACCGTGGGGATGCCCAGTGGCCTCTTGCCGCCATCTGGTTTGGGGATGTAGCGCCTCAGCACCGGGCTGGGGCGGTACTTGCCCTGTTGAAGATCGGTTTGTAGCTCGCTGATCATCCGAGCCACCCCGTAATCCTCAACCTCCGCCAGAGTTATTCCGTCTACTCCGGCGGCTCCTTTGTTCTTGCGTACCCGCCTCCATGCCTCCTCAAGGACGTCAGTTCTTGAGATACGGTCGTACAGGGCATGAAAACGTCTCCTGGGAGATTGCTTGGCTGCCGTCCATAGCTTGTCTTGCAGTTGTTGCACGTTTCCGGCTGACTCCCGCCCTCCGGGGTAGTTGGGTTTCCCCATGCCCTTGCGCTTACCTGCTTGACGAACGTGACCAAAGTGGGGGCCCTTTCCTGATGACGGGTTATGTTGCCCGCCCTTTGCCGGTACTACGACCCCCTCGGACTCCCGCTGTCCTCCTCCTGATTTCGCACTCGGCTTATTCAGGCGGTCTTTGCCTGACGTAGGCTGGCCAGACGGGTCTCTTCTGTTCCCGATCGAACCTTGCACACGTACCGCCTCCCATACCCCGGACAGACCTGGAGCGGATTTTGCTGAAGTCCTAGTTCCAGACGTGGCCTTCGCCGTGACATGAGCGGCTCGGCTCTGCCGTTGTGAATGTGACGAGGCTGCAGAGTTCACTTTAAGTTGCGGCCCGCGTGCTTGCTCCCTCTGTTCAAGGCTTTTGACGCCCCGCTTAGCCGTTGAGTTCTCACTCAAAGACCGGGGCCTGCTACCGGGCGCTTCAGCACCTGCCCGGACGGGACTTGCACCCGCTGGCTCGATCGAACTTTCAGAACGCAACAAGCACCTACCCTACTGAGGCTATTGAGCCCGGATTGGCCACCGCCGGTTCCGGCAACAGCTCCTTTAGCTCTCCCACCGCTACTCCGCAGGTGAGGCAGGCCGGATCTCGGCGCAGTTTGAGCTCGCCAAATTCGGTACTTTGCGCATCGAACGTCAGGATCCGCCCGATCAGCGGATCCCCGTAGCCGACCAGGATCTTCAGCGCCTCATTGGCCTGCAACACTCCAATCACTCCCGGGAGCACGCCCAGGACACCGGCCTCGCCTCAGGTGGGAGCCAGTTCGGGGGGCGGTGGTTCCGGGTGCATACATCGGTAGCACGGCCCACCCTTGGCCGGCCAGAAAACGCTTGCATAGCCCTCGAAGCGATAGATCGACCCGTAAATGCTCGGGATGCCGTGCTTAACAGCGGCGGCATTGATCAGGTAGCGGGTAGAGAAGTTGTCGGTGGCATCGAGCACCACATCAAACTGCTTGAATACCAATTCAACATTGTCCGGCGTGAGCGGCTCCTTCCATACCAGCGTCTTGACATCCGGGTTCAAGTCAGCGATTGCCGCAGCAGCGCTCTGCGCCTTGTTGACGCCCACCCGAGATGTGGCGTGGATGATCTGGCGCTGGAGGTTGTTTTCCTCCACCGAGTCGAAATCGACTATCCCCAAGGTCCCTACGCCAGCTGCAGCCAGATAGTAAAGGGCCGGAGAGCCCAAACCGCCGGCGCCGATGACCAGCACCTTGCCGTCGGAGATCTTCTGCTGGCCCCGCTCTCCAACTTCTGGCAACACGAAGTGGCGTGAGTATCGGTCCCTCTGAGCGTCGCTCCACACCCGGGGGTGAGCTATGGGTAATCCGGCCTCTTTCCAGGCGCTGAAGCCACCGCTCATGTGCCGCACGCGGTTGTAGCCCATCTGCTTGAGCGTGGCGGTGGCAAAGGCGGAGCGGTTGCCACCGGCACAATAGACAATCAGCTCTGCCGACTTGTCGGGCAGCTTGCCCTCCGCCTGCATCTCCAGGAACCCGCGGGGAACGTGGACAGCATCCGGCAGGTGGCCGGCCCGCCACTCGTCACCCTCGCGTACATCGACCACGGTCACCGGCTCCGACTTCACGATCTCGGCCACGGCACTGGGAGGCAGCGCCTGGGCAAGCCCTCGGGCCTCCCGCAGCAACTCCGATCCCGACCTGGGTTGCTCCATCAAATTGCCTCCGCTCCTAAAGGTTGGGCGATTGCCCGCAACGCCTCCCGCAGGGCGCCTTGCGCCTGCTCCGCCACTTCGGCAGCCGGCCCCCATCCATCCATCCCCTCGGCGGGATCCAGTGCGGCGATCATCGTAGCGTGATCCTGCTCGAACACCACCACGTTGCACGGGAGATGGTCGCCCACGTCCAGCCCAGGACCGCCCAGGTTACCTGCAATGATCAAACGCTCCCACACCCCCATGAACAGGTGACGCCGGCCAGCCTCATCGCCCACTCCCACCGGAGCAGGCATCTCCGACAAAATGCTGAAGCCGTGGGCTCTTAGCGATAGCCGGGTCCGCATCACCGCCACGTTGAAGTCCAGTGGGGTGCGGACCCCCAATCCGAAGTCGTCTTCCACCCCACCTATGCTAGCCGCATGGGCCACTCTGTGGATTTCGTTTCGGCAGTGAATTTCTCAGAGGGACGCCGGCCGGACGTGATCCGGGCTATCGTCGCCGCAGCCGGGCGGGCGTGCCCCGTTGCCGACATCTCCTCCGACCCAGACCACAACCGCACCGTGGTCACGTTGCTGGGGGACGGTGCCATGCTGACCGACGCAATCCTGCACGCCTGCGAGGCGGCAGTGGAGCTGATCGAGATCGGGAGCCATCGGGGAGTGCATCCGCGCTTGGGGGCGGTGGACGTCGTCCCGTTCGCTCCGGTGGCCGCCACAATTGACCAGGCGGTTGACCATGCCCTGCGGTGCGCCGAAAGGTTATGGCGGGAACTCAGCATCCCGTGCTTCCTTTACGAGGCGGCTGCTAGAACACCGGCCGCCAGTTCACTGCCCTGGATAAGGCGGTCGGCATTCAAAGAACTGGCGCCAGATATCGGGGGCCCGGGCCCCCACCCCAGCGCCGGCGCCACGGTGGTGGGGGCCCGGGAAGAGCTGGTCGCCTTCAATCTAAACCTCGGCTCGGCGAACCTGGAATTGGCCTGCGCCATAGCCGCTCGGATCAGGGACGGCGCGTTGCCCGGGGTTCGTTCGCTAGGCTTGTTGATGGCGGCACGCAACCGGGCGCAGGTGTCAGTGAATATCACCCGGGTTGATCAGGTGAGCATGCTGGAAGTCCTTCATGCGGTGGACCGGCTGGCCGGGGATTCGTTCGACTTCGTTGAATCCACCGAGTTGATCGGCTTGGCTCCCCGCCGGGCGCTGGGCACCGACCAATGGGAGCAACTCAAACTAAGTCGGGCGCCGGCAATTCTTGAGGCAGTGGTCGAAAGCTTGCCCGAGTGGATGCTGCGGAGGGAAAGCTAGCCCAGGACGGAGACGTTGTTTTGCCTGGGCGCCAACCTGCGCAGACGCCGGCGCTCCCGCTCGCTGGTACCCCCCCAGATCCCGAATTGCTCCCGGTTGGCCAGCGCATAGAGGAGGCACTCCTGACGTACGGAGCACTCGCCGCACACTGCCCGGGCAGCCTTCGAGGAACCCCCCCGCTCGGGAAAGAAAATCTCAGGGTCTACTTCGACGCAGCGCGCCATACCCTGCCAGGCAAGACCTGTTTGAACTATAGCCATAGCGACCCGCCGGATAGAAATACAGATTGCGTAATTACACTCGGGGAATTCTAGCACTGCGGTTTGGGGATCCGTCAAGTGAAAACGCGAAAAGTAAGACGAAAGGTTAACTGAGGTGCGTAAAGCACCGATCCGGCCTGAATTTAAAGAAGCCCCCGCATGAACGGAGGCTTCTTGAAATGTTACCGACGCTTAGTGGAACGAATCTCCGCAGGCGCAACTGCCGGCAGCGTTGGGGTTGTTAATGGTGAATCCGGACTGCTCCAGGCCCTCCAGCCAGTCCACGGTCGCTCCCTTGAGGTAGGGAGACGACATGCGGTCCACCCGAACCTGAACCGGCCCATCGCTAAACACGTTGTCTCCGTCAAGGGTCTGGTCGTCAAAGAACAACTGGTAGCGCAGACCGGAGCAACCGCCCGGCTGCACTGCCACTCTCAGAAAATAGTCGGGATTACCCTCGCGCTCCAGCAACTCGGCAACCTTCGAGGAGGCAGCGGAGGTGAGGCTAATCGAGGTGGGAGCTGCCTTCGGGGCAACGGTGTGCTCCAGAGTCGTGTCCAAGATGTCCTCCTTGATCTTGATCCACCGATTCGGCGGATCCAATACTCGGCAATTCCCCGGACTCATCATGACCGGATGGATCGACGATTAGCCCAATAGTAACCGGAAGCCTCTCCGAAAGTCAGGGGCTCTGCTAGCGGTCCCCTGGGTCGGCCGAACCTTGGGCGAACCAGGCCTCGAGTTCCTCGGCGGTGGGGGCAGCAGGCGCCGGCTTGCCCTTGGTGCCCCGAAGCCGCTCCGGGTACCCGACAACTGCGGCATCGTAGTAAGGGATGCTCAGCTTCTTACAAAACGCCGCAGCCTGGCCCCGGTCTGCGATGGCGGCACGCGACCATTCTCCATCGCGGGCTACCAAGAGTAGCGATTGGGACCGGATGGGCGTCTCCGGTTCCAGGTAACCCTCAACCCCTTGATGGGACTCGGCGAACTGCTGCAGAATCTTGAGGTCGGAGCGCTTGAACTTGTCGAACAGAGCCATCCTTACCAGGCTTTCCGCTTGCCGTGATCCACTCTTACATAATCTCAAACCTTGAGGACCAAGGATACGGTCATAGCCAAGAATTCAGGCCGACCTGGCATGAAAACAAATAGAGAGTAGCTACCTACTCCTCCGACAGTATGCCCAACGACCTGCCGGCCTGAGATCCCACTCAAAAATCCTTGAAAATAGTTTCCCGCTTTGCCGGAAGTACTCTTACGTTTCGTCGTAGGGGCCTGTTATTGTCTGGCCCACAAATCTTCCCTCGTTCATTTCCCCAGCTTCCCCCGGTCAACGGCAATCGTTCGCGGAGGTACGGGATGCGAGGAAAAGCAGCTTTCACCCTGGTTTGCCTGTTCAGCTGGTTTGTGCTCGCAAGCTCGAGCGCCTTGGCCGCAAGCCCACGTTTCGTGCCGCCGGTGGATGCTCAGATTTCCCGGCCGTTCAAGATGCTGGCCAACAAGTATTCCAAGGGAAGCCACCGGGGAATCGACTACGCAGTTGCGGTGGGGACGCAGGTTCGCTCCTCCGGGGACGGAACGGTCAGCTTCGCCGGGGAAGTGGCTGAGGACGGCAAGTTCGTCACCATCGACCACGGTGAGGGCATTGTCACCACCTACTCCTTTTTAAGTGAGCTCAAGGTGGAAAAGGGCCGGGTGCTCAAGCAGGGTGAGGTGATCGCTCTTAGCGGAGCGGGACATCCTGAGGACGGGGACGGCCCGGAGTTGCACTTTGGAGCCAAGAAGCACGGCAGCTACATCAACCCGGAGCTTTTGTTCAAGGACTTCTCCGACATCTCCAAGCTCATCCAGCTGAAGGCGCAGTCGGGCTACTACGACGCTGCGGTAGACCCAGTACCCGATGCCTCGTTCGACCAGGCTCATCTGGAACCCTTGCAGGTTGGCCCCCCGCCGTTCATAGGGCCACAAAGGCTGCTCCCCCATCTCACGGGTCTTCGACTTAACAAGGACTTACTCAGGCCGGCGCCCCGGCCTGCTTTGGGCTTCCGAACGCCCAAGGTTGAACTGGGACTCAGACCCTTGCTCGGGTTACCGGGGAGCTCCTTGCTGCCTGAGGAGCAACAGGTCATCGATAACCTGAATTGGTGGAACAGCTTGTCCGATGAACAAAAGGCCCGGCTCATAAGGGAAGCGCCTGAGCAGATCGGCAAGATGGAGGGGATAGATGCCCGGTCTCGGGATGCCGCCAACCGGCGGGCTTTGAACAATGAGATTGCCCGGCTCATCGAGCAGGAGGCTGAAGCTGCCAAGGTTCTGGAGAAGGCGAAAAATGGTCCCCGCAATGGTCGCTATATCAGCCTGGCGCACAAGACTGCTTCGGAAGAGTGGCATGCCATCAAGAAGCGGCTAGATCAAGCGGAGCATTTGAAGCGGCAGCTGACTGAGGTGGCCAGCCGCCCTCGGGACGCCGTTGAGGAAGAAGACGTCTTCCTTCTGGACTTCGATATCACCTTTGCCGGGGACGAGGGTAAGGCGGTTGTCGCCTTTGGTGATCCGGGACGTGCGGACAATGTGGGGGTGGTGGTGCCCGGGATCACCAACCGGCTGGACAACGTGAACGGAGTCCTTGAAAGCGCTTCCGCCTTGTACGACGAGGCATACAAGGCGCATGGATCTGCGATCGGGGAACGAACATCGGTGATCGCCTGGCTGGGCTACGACACCCCGGAGTCGGTGTTCGATGCCATGGGCCAGGGGGAGGCGCATGCTGGGGCTAATGACCTGGCCCGGTTCGTCGGCAATCTTCGGGTTTGGAATGACGGGCACTCGCTGGCCAACGGGAACAAGCAGGGCAAGCTCAAGGTATCGGTGTTTGGCCACAGCTATGGAAGCTCCACCGCCGCTCTGGCTGCGATGTCTTATGGCATGGAGGTGAACAACCTGGTCCTGGTGGGTAGCCCAGGGGCCGCCGGTCACAACGCCGGGGACCTGGTGGGGGCCGATCAGGTCTGGGCAGCCCGGGCCTGGGATGACATGATTCGGTTCTCCACCCTGTTCGCAGCACTGGGAGATGACCCGACCAACAACAACTTCGGATCCAAAGAGTTCGGGCTGGATTCCAATCAAAGGGGGCATGGCGAATACTACGAACGTGGATCTCTGGGGCTGGAGAACATGGCACATATCTTGGTGGGCAAACCGGAATGGGTACGCGATGACAACTAGCCGCTATCGCCTTTTGGCCGTAATCGCCGGGTTCTTAGCTTTTGGCGGGAGTTGTGCCGAGCGCAGGACCTTCGAACAAAACGCCGATAGGTTGATCATGCTGGTAGATTCCGCCTTCGTGGCTGCGATGGATGGGAGACCCTTACCTCCCAAGGCCGAGCTTTTCCCGGGCACTTGCCCAGGGCCGGGTTTCAAAGATGGCGAGGTTGAACCGTCTTACGAATACCGGTTCCCGTTGAGTGACCTGGGCGCGGTAGACATGGACAAATTCGTGTCTGCAGTGGAAGCGGTGTGGCGAAGCGAGGGAATCAGGGTCGATCGGACCGACGATAACTCCGTTCGAGTCCAATCCTACGGCGGCGGAGAAGGATTCAAGCTAGAGGTCTTTCTCAGCAAGAACACAGGCCAGGTAATCATCGGTGGCAATGGACCCTGCACTCAACCACCTCCAGACGATCCGGCGGTGCCGTAGGACCCGGCCGCATCGCCAGGCAGGCCGCGACCGCAGCAGGAAAGCGCCTTGGGGTCTACTCTTCCGGGCTGGAGAACATGGCACATATCTTGGTGGGCAAGCCGGAATGGGTACGCGATGACAACTAGCCGCTATCGCCTTTTGGCCGTAATCGCCGGGCTGCTGATCTTGACCGGCGGTTGTACCGAGCGCAGGACCTTCGAACAAAACGCCGATAGGTTGATCATGCTGGTAGATTCCGCCTTCGTGGCCGCCATGGATGGCAGACCCATGCCCCCCAAGGCTCGGTTGGATGAGGGTACTTGCCCGGGACCGGGTTTCAAAGATGGCGAGGTTGAGCCGTCCTACGAATACCGGTTCCCCTTAAGCGACCTCGGAGAGGTGGATATGGACAAATTCGTGTCTGCAGTGGAAGCGGTGTGGCGAAGTGAGGGTATCAGGGTCGATCGGACCGACGATAACTCCGTTCGAGTCCAATCCTATGGCGGTGGCGAGGGCTTCAATCTCAACGTTCTCCTCAGCAGGGAAACTGGAATGGCAAACATAGGCGGCAATGGACCCTGCACTCAACCGCCTTCCGACGGCCCGGCGGTGCCGCAGGACCCGGCCGCATCGCCAGGCAGGCCGGGACCGTAGGAGAAAAGCGTTTTAAGGTCTACTCGTCCGGGCTGGAGAACGGGCACATCTCCCACGCACCGGCCGCTGCACGGAGGATCGCTCCCTCATTACTTGAGCGACGAGCACCGCGGCCCAAGGAATTTGGTGCCTGTTTCCCGCCACCGCCCTGCGGTACGCACCTGTCCTGCCTGTTCCATGGGACGTCGCACAAAGCTAATAGCTGGTACCAGCTGTGGTACCATAACCCAATGTCAACCAAGAATGCCAAGACAACGATCTACCTGCCTGAGTCCCTGAGGACTGGGGTCAAACGGCTGGCCGCCGCCTCCGGCCGGTCCGAGGCCGAGGTGATCCGCGACGCCATTCACCGCTTGATCGAGGCCATGCCGCCCCCACGCCCCCGTGGCGCGCTGTACGCAAGCGGTGACGCAGCGCTGTCCGACGAGGTCGACTCCGCATTGACCGGGTTCGGCGAGCGCTGAAGTGCTCATTGTTGACACCAGCGGGCTGGTCGCGTTCTTCGACTCAAGCGATCGGCACCACGCCGAAGTGGCACTGGCCATTGACGCCGACCCCGGCCCGTTCGTCGTGTCCCCTTACGTCATCGCAGAACTCGACTACCTTCTCGCTTCGAGGCGAGGCGTCGCCGCCGAGGTGGCGGCCATCCGGGAACTCTCCCGGGGTGCATGGGAGTTGCCATCCGTGGACGCGGACGACCTCGCTCAAGTAGCAGGAGTCATCGAGCGTTACCGGGATCAGAGCATCGGCGCAGCCGACGCCTCCCTGGTGGTGCTCGCCGAGCGTTACCGTACAACCCGGCTGCTGACCCTCGACCACCGGCATTTCCGCATCGTTCGCAGTAGCGCAGGAGATTCTTTCACTCTGCTGCCATGAGGCAAACAACCCCGAACTAATCCTGCGACGCTTCCGACCCTGCGCCGGACCAGCCGGGCGGGGCCTTGATCGGACCGGTGCCCGGCGGGATCAGCTTTAGCTTGACCACTGCGTCCTCGGGGACCTCCACCACCTCGCCTGTTCGCCGCACCACGTGAAAAGTCCGGGTTGACTCGCCGGCGGCGATTCTCATCAGCACGCCGGTTACCTCGGAAAAAGGATGCTCGGGATCGCCACCTATTCGGAAGAGAATCGAGATCCTCTCCCCCAGGCTGGCCTCACTGAGCTCGGTTACTCGCGCTCCTCGGAGGGGGCGAAGTCCGATTCGGCAGCACCACCGGAGGCACCGGGGTTGTCGGTGAAGAACTGTTGGTTGCGCTGCAGGTACTCCTTCCACTCCGCCGGAACATTGTCACCGGGGAAGATGGCATCAACCGGGCAGGCGGGTAGGCAAGCGTCGCAGTCGACGCACTCCTCCGGGTGGATAAACAACTGCTCGGGGCCTTCGTAGATACAGTCGACCGGGCATTCGTCGACGCACGCCCGGTCCTTGACTCCAATGCATGGTTCACAAATTACGTAGGCCATTAATTGAACTCCTTCAGAAAGACCACTTGTCGAGAATTTTAAGGGCAACCCCGCCTTCAATCATTCTATCCGCAGGAAACTGCGTACTGCGGATAGGGCCGAGAGGCAATTATCTGGGCGATTCGAGCGCCCAGCCATCCCCGATTGCTGTGTTGCTCGTCAGGCACGTACGGCGGGCGGTATGTGCCTGTCCTCGCGCCTTGCACTCGGGGCGTCTGGACGCTCTCGGTCGAGCATCTAAGTGCCTCTCGGACCCTTCGGTGCTTCGGCCGTTCATGCACGTCTTCGAAGTTATGCTCTGTTTCGTGATCGAGCCCGGCCTTACGCACAATCCGGCTGCGCCCGCCTGCCCGTGAACTGGCCCACCCGGACCGTTGCGGCCTTGGCGTGCGTGGCCGGGCTGTCGGCAATCGTTTTGGTCACTGTGGGTAACGCTGCTACCGCTCCCGCCCTATCGCAAACCGAGTACATCCTTACTCCCACAAACGAGCGCGGCTTGACCGGCGGTAGCGCCGAAGGGCCGGTGTCCCACCTGTTGACCACCAGGTTCACCATGAGGATCCCCGGACGGCTAAAGGCTCAGCGCGTGGTGATTGACCGGGTCCAGTTCTTCTCCGAGCAGGACGAGTTGTTGGGCTTCGCCGAGGTTTCGGGCATAACGGTGGTGGACGAAGGGGCCGGGGGAACTCAGCCAGCAGTCTCCAGCCGGCCGATCATCGCACCGCTGACCGATGGCGTGATCAGGTTCGACGCGACACTCGAAGACGCGACCGGGCTCGCTCCCGGGACTAAGATCTACTCGCGGGTGGAGGGGAGCGCCGGCAGCACCGGATTCCGGGCAATATCGGCCGCCAGCCCTGCGGTAGCAGCCTGACGATGTACTGAAACGGAGCACTCATGATCGGTTGGGAGGTCATTCCCCGCATAGGGTTCGGCAGTTTCACGGTTTCTCCCCACGGCGTGGGCATCGCAGCCGGTTACTTCGCCGGAGCGGTGCTGCTTGCTCGCCGGGCACGAGAGCGGGGATTCAACGAGGACCACGCCTGGAATGCGGCCGCGCTGTCCGTCATCGGGGCGATTGTGGGTGCCCGGGTGGCCTACGTTGTCGGGCATTTCAACGATTTCGACGGTCCGCTGGAATGGCTCCAGATCTACAAGGGCGGCATCTCGCTCGTCGGAGGTTTGCTGGGCGGCTTCCTGGCCGGCTACCTCTACTGCCGCAAAAAGAAGCTGGATTTTTTGGAGCTGGCGGATCTGGGGGCGCCGGGCATCGCCATCGGCACGGCCATCGGGCGAATAGGCGACCTGGTCATCGGAGATCACCTTGGAAAGCAAACTTCCGGGTTCTGGGGCTGGGAGTACAAAGGGGGCGAGCTGATCTCACCTCCGGCGTGCATCTACGACACCATAGACACCTGCATCAAGCCGGGTATGGTGGTCCATCAAACGGCCATCTACGACATGTTGTGGAGCCTGGTCATCTTTGGGATCCTGATGCGGCTGGATCGCACTCCCCGGCCGAGGGGTTTTCTCACCTACAGTTGGGCCAGCCTCTACGCGGCAGGTCGGATCGCTACCGACTTCACCCGGGTGGACAAGCACTGGTTCGGCCTGAACCTGACGGGAAGCCAGCTGACCTCCATGGCCGTTCTTGCGCTGTGCGCCTACCTGCTCTACAAGCAAAAGGATGCGGGGCCGGCCAAGGTCGACGGTCCGGCCGCCCGATCCCACAGAAATGAGGAGGAAACGACGGCCGGCGACGGCGAGCGCAGGACCCGCTCCGTGATTCTGGACAGACCGGCTACCCGGCGCGAGCCGAGGGCCAAGCTCGAGCGCGTGCCGAAGGCTAAGCCCGCTCCCGAACCGGAGATCCCCGAGGGAGAGTCGGTGTTCAAATCGGCCCGGGAGAAGCGTGGGCGCCCGGAGGACGCTGATCAGCCAGCTACCGGACCTAAAGCGGCGGCCCGGCCGACGGGCAAGGCCAGTCCTGCGGAGGATGGCTCCCCGGCGGCCCGGCCGACGGGCAAGGCCAGTCCTGCGGAGGATGGCTCCCCGGCAGCCCGGCCGACGGGCAAGGCCAGTCCTGCGGAGGATGGCTCCCCGGCAGCCCGGCCGGCCGCCAAACCGGCTGAGCCTCGCAAACCGAGTCCGGCGCCCGCGCCCCAACCGGTAGAAGACATCGTCGAAGATGACGATTGGGAGCCGTAGGGCCAGCAGAAGCCCGCTACACCGATCCTTCTGCGAACCGGTAGCCAGCCGCCCGGTACTGCTTGCCTGCATGGTAGGAGGAGCGCACCAGCGGTCCCGATTCCACCCAGGCAAAGCCGAGCGATCTGCCGTACCGGGCGTACTCTTCGAACTCGTCCGGATGGACCCACCGGTCCACCGGCAGGTGTTGGTCGTGCGAGGGCGCCAGGTACTGCCCGATGGTTACCAGGTCCACACCGGCAGAGCGCAGATCGTCCAGGCACTCCAGGATTTCCTCGTCGGTTTCACCCATACCGGCGATGATGTTCGATTTCGTGGGAATCGACGGGTCGAGCCGTTTGGCCAGCGCCAGCACCTCGAGCGACCGATCGTAGCGAAAGCCTGGGCGGACAGTGCGATGTAGCCGCCGGGAAGTCTCCAGGTTGTGGGCGTAGACATCGGGTTTAGCGTCTATCACCACACCGAGCGCGGCGGGATCTCCTTTCAGGTCGCCGGTCAGCACCTCCACCCGGCACCCGGGCACTCGTTCCCGGATCGCTCGGACGGTGTCTGCCCAAATCCGGGCAACCTCCAAAGGCGCCGCGTCGTCCCGCTCCACCCCGGTGACCACTGCGAACAACAGATCCATCTGGGCCACCGCTTCAGCCACCCGCCCGGGCTCATCCCGGTCGAGCGGCTCCGGCTTGCCGGTGGCAATGTCGCAGAACCCGCACCGCCGGGTGCACCGGCCACCCAGGATCAAAAAGGTCGCCTCCCGAGCCTCCCAGCACTCGTAGATGTTGGGGCATGAAGCCTGCTCGCACACGGTGTGCAGGTCCAAGCCCTTGACCAGCTGTTTAAGCTCGCCATAGTTGCGCCCGGTGCGCAGCTTGGTTTTAAGCCAGGGCGGCTTGGGAGTTCGGCCGGGGGCCCCGGAACCGAGGTCCTGCCGGGTGGGGATCGACTCGCCGAGAAAAACCATCAAATCAGCGGTGGCAGTGCCCGAGGGTCGCGCTCCCAGACGATCTCGTAACAAGTGCGAACGATGTCCTGCTTGTTCGGCTTGGAAAAGTACCCTCCGTCCACTCCGTAGGAACTTCGATTGGCCTTCCCGGTGAGGGTTCGAGGGGCCGAATCCAGATGCATCCAGCCCTGCTGCACTTCGAGCACCTGCTGCATCATAAAGGCGGAGGCTCCGCCGGGGACGTCCTCGTCCAAGAACAACACCGAGTTCGTCCGGGCAACCGAGCGGACGATCAACTGCCGGCGGTCGAACGGGCTGAGCGTTTGCACATCTATCACCTCGATCTCGACACCCAAGTCGGACAGCTCCGCAGCGGCGTCCAAAGCAATTGCGCAACACGCGCCGTAGGTCACGAGCGTGAGGTCACTCCCCCGCCGGATCACCTCAGGCACCCCGAACGGCACGGTGAAGGTTCCAGCGTTATCGGGAACACGCTCCTTGACCCGGTAGCCTCCCAGCACCTCGATCACCAGACCGGGGTTGTCTCCCTGGATCAAGGTGTTGTACATGCCGGCCGCTTGCGTCATGTTCCGGGGGACGCCGATGTAGATGCCCCGGCAGGAGTGCAGAATCATCCCCATGGGCGAGCCGGAGTGCCAGATGCCTTCCAGCCGATGACCCTTCGTCCGGATGATTACCGGGGCCTTCTGCCCTCCGGCGGTGCGATGGTGCAGCGTAGCCAGGTCGTCGGTCATGACCTGCAGGGCGCAGGGGAGGTAGTCGAGGTACTGAATGTCGACGATCGGGCGCAGCCCCCTCATGGCTGCACCTATCCCCTGGCCGAGGATGGTGGCCTCCCGGATGCCGGTGTCGGTGACTCGAAGATCCCCGTACTGGTCGCTCAGACCCTGGTATACCAGGTTCACGTCGCCCAGCCTGCCGACATCCTCTCCCACGATGAACAGTCGGGCGTCCCGTTTGAGGTTGTGTTCGAAACAGCGTTGGAGCACCACCCGCCCGTCGACCAAATCCGATGTTTCGCGATAGACCGGCTTGCGCTCGGGCACCAGCAGCGGCGATGCGTCCGATTCGCTGTGCAGGTGCGAGTTGAAGCGCCGGTCGTTATCCAACTCAAACTGGCGCAGGAAGTCCTTCAGCCGATCCCGAGCGGAGCCGCCGAGGCCGCGGGAGGCCACCAGCCCGTCGAACGCGGACGAACGGATCAGCCTGCGGGTGGGTACGTCCGATGTCTTCAGGCGGCCGGCAACCTCCCCAATCGCAAAGATGCCCGTCTCAGCGTGGAGGTCCTCTACCAGCTTCAGCGCTTGGGCCAGCTCTTGACGGATTGGGGCCAGGCAGTCCCGGTAGGCGGCCCGGCGCAACCGGTCAATCAGCCGCTGATCCTGCTCCTCCAGGCGCTCCAGCGCCCCGGCCGAGGCGATAGAGCGGTCAATCATCCATGCGCGCATACGGGCGATAGGGTCGTATTCCACCTCGAAACGCAGCCGCTCTTTCGACTTGTACCGCTCATGACTGCCGCTGGAAGAGTGGCCCTGCGGCTGGGTCATCTCGATGATGTGGAAGAGAGCCGGCACGTGATTCAGCCTCACCTTTTCGATTCCGGCCGCGTAGGCTACACACAGTGCCGGGTAATCCCACCCCCGCACCACGTGAATGTCCAGCCCGGTCCCAGACTCGGCGTCCCACTCGAAGCCCTTGAGCGCTGCCGAGATTGACGATTTTGTGGTCTGAAGGCTGCTGGGCACCGAGATGCCGTAGCCGTCGTCGTACACCGTTATGGCCATTGGCACCTGCAGGACGCCAGCGGCGTTGATTGTCTCGAAGAAAACGCCTTCGCTGGTCCCAGCGTCGCCGATTGTCCCGAAGGCCACTTCGTTTCCGTTGACCGAGAAACCGGCCGCCAGGCCCCGCAGCGCCGGTTCGCTGCGGTAGAGCTTGGATGCGTAAGCCAGCCCAAGCAGGCGAGCCATCTGCCCGCCGGTGGGTGAGATATCGGCGGAGGAATGCATCTTGTCGGTCAGGAGCTTGAAGTGGCCGGCATCGTCAAGAAAGCGGGTGGCGAAATGATTGTTCATCTGCCGCCCGCCCGACGCCGGTTCCGCCCGGGTGTCCGGATTGGCGTATAGCTGGGCGAACAGCTTGCTGGGGTCGCTCATGCCGGTGGCGAGCATGAACGTCTGATCCCGGTAGTACCCCGCCCGGATGTCGCCGTCCTTAAACGCCTTGGCCATTGCGATCTCGGCAAGCTCCTTGCCGTCGCCGAAAATGCCGAATGACGCCCGGCCGGAGTGCACCTCCTTCGTTCCGACCAGGCTGAGAATCCGGCTCCGGTAAGCGATGCGGTAGTCGGCAATCACCTGCTCCGGGCTGACCATGAGTCCGGAGGGCTCGCCGTGCTCCCCTTCGTACCGGTTAACCACTGCCCGGGGCATGGCTTCAGGCACCGATGCCGAGATGGCGAGGAGCCCGGAGCCCCAAGTCCCCGGGAGTTACTCTGAGCAGCCGGCGCCCCAGGTGCTCTGCCAGCCGGCGGGCGAGGGCTTCGGCAACCTGGTCGATGAGGGGAGCCTCGGGCAGCAGCCGGTTCAGAGAGGTCATGGCGCCGCCCTGGATACCGCACGGCACCATGTAATCGAACCAGGACAGATCGGTGGAAACGTTGAGCGCCAGCCCGTGGCGGGAGACTCCCCGGCTGATATTGACGCCGATGCTGGCCAGTTTGGCGCCACCGACCCAGACCCCGGTAAGTCCAGAACGGGTGCCGGCAGCGATGCCCATCGGCATCACGGTGTCCACTATCGCTGCTTCAAGCGTTCGCAGATAGCCGGGGAAGTCGGGAAGCTTGTTCGGGCGGCGCAGGTCGATCACCGGGTAGGCAACGAGCTGGCCCGGGCCGTGGTAGGTGATGCTGCCGCCCCGGTCCGCCTCACAAACTTCGGCGCCGCGCCGGATCAGCAACTCCCGGCCCCCCGGCAGGTGAGCAGGGTCGAACCGCCGGCCGAGCGTGACCGTATGAGGATGTTCGAGCAGCAAGACCACGTCGTCGATCTCGCCTTCCAACCGCCGGGCATGCAGGCTGCGCTGCCATTCGAGCGCCGTTCGGTAAGGTACCACGCCGGCATCAACTCGACGCAGCGGTTTCACTGAGGCAGCAGGCCGCCCAGATCGGCGGTGAAGTCCCCTTCTTCCAAAAGGCTCCTGAGGTAGGCGAGGAACTTTGCCGCCTCCGCCCCGTCGACGATCCGATGGTCCCAGGACATGGAAAGGAAACTCATCTGGCGGATCCCAATACTGTCGGTGCCGCCGGAGTCCGTCACCACCACCGGCCGCTTGACCACGGCGTCAAACGCCAGGATGGCCGCCTGGCCCTTGTTGATGATCGGCACCGACATAATTGATCCGAAGCCTCCCGGGTTGGTGATCGTGAACGTCCCGCCCTGGACGTCGTCCGGGCTGAGCCGTTTGGTGCGTGCTCGCTCAGCGAGGTCTCGCACCGCCCGGGCCAGACCCATCAGATTCATTCCTTCGGCTCTTTTGACAACTGGAACGATCAGCCCGTTCTCCAACGCCACGGCGATCCCAAGATTCACGTAGTGCTTACGAGTGATCGTGCCGTCGCCGTTCCAGGTGGAGTTAAGTTGCGGGAACTTGAGCAGAGCACGTGAGGCTGCCATACAAACAAACGGCATCCAGGTGAGCGAGAAGCCTTCACCATCCTTAAACGCCGGTCCGGCAATTGCCCGCAGCCGGCCGATCCGGGTCAGGTCGACCTCAATGGTGTTCCAGGCCCGAGCGGTACCCGTTATCGACGCAAGCATGTGCTCGGCTATCGAACGGCGCATCGGGCTCACCACCACTAACTCCTCGTGGCCCGCGCCGGGGGCCGGGGCGCCGGGGGCCGGGGCGGAGGGGGCCGGGGCGGAGGGGGCCGGGGCGGAGGGGGCGGCGGCCAGGACGTCGTCGCGAGTGATCCTTCCTCCGCTGCCGGTGCCCACCACAGTTTCCAGCTTCACGCCCCGCTCGATGGCCAGGCGGCGGACCAGCGGCGACAACACTGAACTCATGGCCCCGACCGGATCGCTCGGTACGGGCCGGCCATCGGAGCCAAGTTCCCTACCTGGCGAGTCTGTCCGGCCAGCCGAGGTAGGCGCCGAAAACGGGGAATCAGAAACCGGCGGATCGGCCGGCAGAGCCGCCAAAGCCGCCGGGGGCTCTGCGGGCGGTTCGGGCGGAAGCACCAGCCGGACAGAGGGGGCCATCGAAACCGACTCTGCCGGAGTACGCCCGGCGGGCTTGCCGTCCGGATCGATCTGTACCAGCACGGCGCCTACAGGCACCGTTTCACCTTCGGCCACAAGGATCCGAGCGATCAGTCCGGAGAATGGCGAGGGGATCTCGCTGTCGACCTTGTCGGTCGACACCTCCACCAAGGGTTCGTCCTCCTGCACAGCATCGCCTTCGACCTTGAGCCACCTGGTTATGGTGGCCTCCAGGACGGTCTCGCCGAGTTGAGGCATCTTGAACTCGAACATAACTTCCCCTGCCTTCGCCGAACTCCCCGCATCTTACCGAACACCCGCCCGCCGGTCTTTTCACCACCCGGACAAAAAGGCGCTGAACGAAACCGGCTTTCTGCCGATAGATAAGCGTCAGTTAGCTAGCCCCGGTTGCGGGAGGGCCCTTGGAGTTGGACGACGATCTCAACACTGCGCTGGCAGCAGCCGCCCGTAACGAGTCCTGGGGCTGGAACCGCTTGTACCGCAGCCTCGCTCCGGCGGTCACCGGCTATCTGCGAGCCCAAGGCGCTCGCGAACCCGAGGATCTTACCGCCGAAGTTTTCGTCCAGGCAGTGAAAAACATCCATCGGTTCCAGGGCGACCCGGCCTCGTTTCGCTCCTGGATCTTCTGTATAGCCCACAACAAGCTCATCGACGATGTCCGCTACCGTAGCCGGCGGCCGGTCGAACCCATTGCCGACGCCGGAGCCGACCGGGTGAGCCCGGAGTCGGTGGAGGATCAGGTATTGGGCAGCCTGGCTGGAGAACGGGTTATAACCCTGATCGGCAATCTCACACCGGACCAGCGCAACGTCGTTTTCCTGCGGATCCTTGGCGAGTTGACCATTGAGGAGGTGGCCCGAGCGCTCAACAAGCCCGTCACAGCAGTCAAGGCACTGCAGCGCCGGGGCCTGGCCGCTATCCGCAGAGAATTATCCTCCCAAACCGTATCGATATGAGCCAACGGGGCGTTTGCCTTGTTGATGAACAATCATAGGAACACCTATACGGAATTCGATAACACCGGCGACGAGCACTCGGACCGGGCCGATAACGATCTGATCGATCAGATCGGCCAGGATCTTCGGGAGACATTCGTCCGGCCCGTGGATCCGGCAACGGAGCGCAAGCACCTCGCGGCAATTGCCGGGGCGCTCAGCCCCCGAATTCACACCGCCGTCGCCGATCACTACAAGCCCGCCGACCGTGCCCGGGTGGCCCCCATCCGACCCACTGCACAACTCGCCAGGCCCGCCGACCCGAACAAGACCACCAGCCTCCCCGCAAGTGCAGGACTGGCATCTCCGTTTGCTGCAAAAGCCTCGGGCAGCCGTGTGCCTACCAGCGCAGCCTTTGCGACGGGCCGCGCCGGTAAGACGCCAGAACCTACAGGTGCACCAGACTGGCGGCAGCACAGCGTCTTTTTCGGGTCGCTGGCCACCCGGGCCGCAGCGATCGTTGCGGCGGTGGCCGTAGGAGCTTCGGGCCTGGCGTTGGCGGGCGCTCTTCCTCGGCCGGTACAGACGGTGTTCTCCGAGGCCGGCGGTGTGCTCGGGCTGGAAATCCCGGCACCCATCACCTCCCCGCAGATCGCCGCACCGGCTGAGGAGCGGCCCGTGGTTGTGCCGGTGCCGGTTGTGCCGCTGGCGCCCGAACCGCCTGCCCCTCTCCCACCCCCGGCCGTACCTGTCCCCGTCCCCCCAGCGCCGGCCGCCACCCCTCTACCGGCCGTCCCCGCCCCCGCTGAGGACTGGCTGAGCATGTTGATCCGGCAGGCGATGGAGGCCGCAGTAAACCAGAGCCAGGGCGGTGCCCAGAATCCTTCGACGAGCCCTCCGGGATCCCACAACGCCGACCCGTGGAGCAGCTACTGGGACAATTACGAGTTCAAGCACAGCTCCGGCTACAACGACGAGTCCGGCGGTGCCGCTCAGCCGTCTAAGAGCGCCAGCAGAACTACGCCTTCGAGCGCCCGCTCTCGCTAATCAGGGTGGCGATTCGAGCGCCCAGCCATCCCGGATTGCTGTGTTGCTCGTCAGGAACGTACGGCAGGTGGTTTGTGCCTGTCCTCGCGCCACGGCCAACGCTGCATCGTCGCCCTCCCGAACCCCAATCATCAAAATCTCACTCTAAGTGGTGTCCATTTCACCAAGGGCGGCGTTTACGAGCTTGGAATGGCACCGCCCCTTCCGCTGGTGAGTAAGCAGGAGAGGCGGTACCGGACCGAGATTTCCCACCGGCACGGTTAGGCACCGCCAAAGGTCCAATCCGGAGGACCGCCGCGGTCCCGGCTAAGCGAAACGCAGGGTTCTACCAACTAGGAGGTTCGAATGTTAGAGGGGCTGCTTGGCAGCGTAATCGGCAAGATCCTGGCGATCGTTACGGGCGTGGCCGGTGTGGTAACCGGTCTGGCCGTAACCAACGCTCTTCCCAACGTCCCGCTTCTGGGCGGCCAAACCGTAGAAGCAAGCGCTGAGGCATCGACTCCGGCAAGCAACGCCTCGGTCAATGCCAGCGCCACCACCCCGGACGCCGACCCGCTGGCCGACGCGGCTGCGGAGCAGGCTGTCGAGATGCAGACTCAGGCCATAGCCGCCGCCGCCGACGCCGCGAGGATCGCGGCCGACGCACAAGCGGCCGCAGCCAAGGTTCAGGCAGCTGCTCAGGCATGCGTTGCCTCGGTACAGGCACAGGTCACCAAGCTGGCCGCCAAGATCCCGAGCGTCACCACTCCGGCGGCTGCCCAGGCTCTGGTCGGCGAAGCTGGCGTAATAGGCGATCTCGCTCGCAAGTGCGCCGCCGACGCCAGTGCTTTGGGCCAAAGCGCAATCGGCCTGGCCAAGCAGGCGACGGGTCAGGTCAGCAGCCTTGTGTCGAGCCTCGGGGTCCTCGGTGCCCCGGTCGGCCCGGTCAAAGCCGCAGTCGACAACGCAGTGGGCGCAACCGACCTGGCCACCAGCGTGGCCGACGACGCAATGAAGCTAGCCTTCAGCATTGCGGAGAAGGTCACCCGGATGGCCACCGGTGCAGTGAGCGATTCGATGGGTATCCAGCAACAGGTCCTGGAGTTCGCGCTCAAGACCGCAGCCACCGCCCAGCAGGCGGCAGGCGGGGTTGTGCCAGGCGTCCCGGGCGTCCCCGGTCTGCCCGGCATCCCGAGCATCCCCGGAGTGCCGAGCGTTCCCGGACTCGGGTCCGGCAACCCGGCTGAGCTCGGCTTGGCAAGTGCGCAGATGGGCCTTGGCCTGGCCAAGTCCATCATGGGCCAGTTCCTGGGCGGCTTCGGCGGTGGCCTGCCGATCCCCGGATTCGGCGGCGGCCTGCCGATCCCCGGCGGCCTGCCGATCCCCGGAATCGGCTAGCCCTAGCGCAACGAAGGTCCCCGCCCGGCAAAGGCGGGGACCTTCTTGCGTTCACTCCAGACCGGCTTCCGCCGCCTCCGGGTCCAGCCCGTAGCGCTGCAGAGCGGCGCCCACAGCCTCCGGCTTGACCTCGCCGGTTAGTGCCAGAGCGGCCAGAGCAGCTACAACAATGTGCTCGGCATCCACTTCGAACCTGCGGCGCAGATTCTCCCGGGTGTCGCTGCGCCCGAACCCGTCGGTACCCAGCGGCACAAAGGGGCCGGGCACCCAGCGAGCAACCTGATCCGGAACCGCCTTCATCCAGTCGGTGGCAGCGATCACAGGCCCTTCGACTCCAGCCATCGCCTGCCCGATGTAGGGTACCCGGGCCGATTCTTCGGGGTGCAACCGGTTCCACCGCTCCACACTCAGTGCGTCCTGGCGCAAGAGCTTGAAACTTGTAACGCTCCAGACGTCCGCGGCGACGTCGTGCTCTTCCAGCATCGTTTGCGCCCTCAGAACCTGCGTCGCCAGGATCGGGCCGCTGCCCAGCAGTTGCACCCGGTGCTTACCCTGCAACGTTGAGGGCCGGAACCGGTAGATGCCCTTCAAAATTCCCTCGTCAACTCCCTCCGGCTTGGCCGGCATGGGGTAGTTCTCGTTGTAAAGCGCGAGGTAGTAGAAGATGTCCTCCCCCCGGCGGATCATCCGGTCCAGCCCGTCTCTCACAATGGCTGCGGTTTCATAGGCGAACGCCGGGTCATACGAGTAACAGTTGGGCATGGTGGAGGAGACCAGAAGCGAGTGGCCGTCGGCGTGCTGGAGGCCCTCGCCGTTGAGCGTGGTCCGCCCGGCGGTACACCCAAGCAAGAAACCCCGGCCCCGGGCATCGCCAAACGCCCAGATCAAGTCGCCTATGCGCTGCCAGCCGAACATGGAATAGAACAGGAAAAACGGGATCATGTGCAGCCCGTGACTGGCGTAGGCGGTGCCTGCCGCGGTGAACGATCCCATGCTACCCGCCTCCGTGATCCCCTCCTCCAGGATCTGGCCTTCGACCTTTTCCGAGTAGGACAGCAGCATGTTGTAGTCGACCGGCTCGTAAAGCTGGCCCACCGAGGAATGGATGTTGAACTCCTTGAACAGCGACTCGAGCCCGAAAGTTCGGCCCTCGTCCGGGATGATCGGGACAATTCGGGGGCCGGCAACCCTGTCCTTCATCAGGTCCTTGAGTAAGGCGACGAAGGCCATAGTCGTGGACACCTCCCGATTGGCAGACTCGGTTCCTGCGTCGAACCCCCGGTACAGGTCATCGCCGGGTAGAGGCAGCGGCTTGGGTCGAACCTTGCGATGCGGCACATAGCCCCCGAGCTTTTTTCGCCGGCTGTTCAGGTAGTGAACCTCGTCTGAGTCCTCTCCGGGATGGAAAAATGGGGGCTCCTCCCCGGAGAGCTTCTTTGCGGAAACCTCAATCTCCAGCCGCTCCGCCAGGCGGCTGAGCTCCTGCTCGTTCATTTTCTTGATCTGATGGGCGGCATTGCGAGCCTCGAACTCCGGACCCAGAGCCCACCCCTTGACAGTCTTGGCCAGGATAACCACCGGCTTGCCGTTCACCTCCGTGGCCGCCCGGTAGGCGGCGAACACCTTTCGGTAATCGTGGCCACCGCGCTTTAGCCGCCAGATCTGGTCGTCCGAGAGGTCCTGGACCATCCGGCGCAGCCTGGGTTCGCCGAAGAACTGCTCCCGGATATAGCCGCCCGACTCAATGGAGTAACGCTGGAACTCGCCGTCCGGGGTGGTGTTCATCTTGTTGACCAGAGCACCGTCGTGGTCCTTGGCCAGCAGCACGTCCCACTCCCGGCCCCAGATCACCTTGATCACGTGCCATCCTGCCCCCCGGAAAAGCGATTCGAGCTCCTGGATGATCTTGCCGTTGCCCCGCACCGGACCGTCCAACCGCTGCAGGTTGCAGTTGACGACGAAAATCAAGTTATCCAGCGGCTCGTTGGCGGCCAGATGGAGCGCGCCGACGCTCTCCGGCTCGTCCATTTCACCGTCGCCCACGAACGCCCACACCCGCTGTTGCGAGGTGTCCTTGATCCCCCGCTGATGCAGGTAGCGGTTGAACCGGGCCTGGTAGATCGCAGTGATCGGCGCAAGCCCCATCGAAACCGAGGGGAATTCCCAAAAGTCGGGCATGAGCCGGGGGTGGGGATAGGAAGACAACCCGCCTTTCCAAGCTGCCTCCCGGCGGAAGTGCTCAAGCTGCTGCTCGGCAATCCGGCCCTCCAGGTAGCCCCGGGCATAAATCCCCGGCGCGGCGTGGCCTTGGATCCAGACCTGATCCCCCCCGCCCGGGTGATCCTTCCCCCGGAAAAAGTGGTTGAAGCCGACCTCGTAGAGCCCGGCGGCGGAGGCGTAAGTGGCAAGGTGCCCGCCCAGCCCAACGTGGAGCTTGTTAGCCCGGATGACCATCACCGCAGCGTTCCACCGGATCAATTGGCGGATCCGGAACTCGAGCGCCTCGTCGCCCGGGTAATAGGGCTCCTGCTCCGGTGAGATCGTGTTTATGTAGTCGGTCGACACCATATTCGGCAGGTCGATCTGCCGCTGGCGGGCGTGGATAAACAAGCGGTGGAGCAAGTAGCGGGCTCTGGCCCGACCTTGAGTGCCCGCTACATCGTCGATGGCGGCCAGCCACTCGGCGGTCTCGTCGGGGTAGGCGTCGGGCAGGTTGTCCTTGTATAGGTCGTAAGGCACGGGCCGCACCCTTCCTGATCGATTGGACCGGACGCAAGTCCTCCCTAGTTTGATCGAAAACGCAGCGTTCAAAGCAACGGCCCTGTAAACAGGCGGCCCGGGGGGCCGGGGGGCGCGACCCCTAACCTAGGAGCGCCCCTGCTAGAACTCCGGCTGCCAGGGCCAGGTAGACCGGCACCGGCCGAAGCCGGCGGATCCGGTCGAACGGATCACGTCCGGGAGCCCATTCGTAAAAGCCGGCGGCGAATACCGCCGCCGTGAGCGCCGGGTGAGGGGCGGCGGCCATTGCCAGCATCGATGCCCAGCAGGTACCCAGGCAGCGCACCGCCTGATCGGCGCCACCGACCGCCAGACCTACCGGTGCCTGCCACCCCCCGGGCGGTGCGGTGCGGATCCGGGTACACCGCTGCACCAGCGCCGACCGGGCCGGCGAGAGCTGCCAGGCCGCCGCTCCGCCCGCAAGCAGGCTGAACAAAACGGGCATCGGCGCCAGCAGCGCGGCGAAGGCAACCAGCGCCACTACTGCAATGCTGAACGCGAACCATACCGATCCGAATGCCAAAGCGTGAACGGTGACCGACCACCAGCGGTGCCGGCGCAGCGTTCGGCCAGACACCTCTGCGGCGGACTCGCCAGCTAGAGCGGTCATCATCGCCGCCATCATGCCCGCCATATCCAACGATCCGTGCCATGACCCGGGCGCAATTCCGGCCGACCAGTGGTGCATCCCTAAGGCCGCTACGCTCAACGCCGACCCAGCCCACACGTAGTACTCGGCGGTGGGTCCAGGGCGCCCAAGGGAGCCCGCACCCATGTCAGTCCGGTGTGGTGTAAAGGGCAACCCGCTCCCAGAACGGATGGCCTTCGACGTTGCCGCTAACCGGTTCGAAGCTCACCTCCACGGGCGACTCGTCGGCCAGAAGCTGCGCGCTCAGCCCGGTGATCTCGAAGGTCATGGTCTGCCGACCACCGCTGCGGGTGAGACCAAAGAGCCCGAACGGAGCGATAGTGCCGGCCAGCAGCCGGTCGCTGCCGCCCGAACTAACGTAGATGTTCCACATCGAAGATGCGTCGCCCCCCTCGATGCCGACGTTCTCCAGCCGCAGGAACAGCGGCGAGGGAGCAGAAGGTTCGTCGGAGGCGGCGTCCAACTGCTGCCGGCGTGACATTGCGGCGGGGTCGAGCGGAACTTGCTGGGAGCCTGCAACCGATCCTGCCGACGAAGTTCCGCCCACCAACTCGAGCTTGTCGTCCCTGCGTTGCCTGGGAGCCACGCCGTCCATCATAGCTGTCTCATCGTCTCGGACCCGGTCACTGTCGTAGGAGTAGCCTGCCGCAGCGGTGGTGGCTACGTCGCCGACCGCGATCCTGCGGCGGCCGCCGCGCTCGGTGGGGTCGGGGAACTCGAAAACGGTTCTGCCCCAGCTGGAGCTGAGCGACGGGTTGGTATGCCCGGCCATGTTCAGCCAGAGCTCCCAGATCCGGTCGATGGTGCAGTGATGGATCCAAAACAGCGAGTCCAGCGGGGATTGGAACCCGCCCATATCTCCTCCCACGCGACCGTGGACCGGGTTGTGAGGGTTGAGCTCGATGGATCCGGGGTTCTCGCCTCGATGGACCGGCCTGCTGCGGGAGGCACCTGCGAACGCGGCGAAGGTGCTGCTCAGCTGCCAGGTTGGCGAAGCGATCGGCTGGCTGATCGGCCCGAAAGTGCGGGTCGGGTTGAACAGCGGGCTGATGGGCCGGGTGAAGGCGGGCGGGATGGTGAGATTGGTGGCGTTCGGGTAATCCCAGTAAGGCAGCGAGAATTCCGGCTGGCCGGTGAGCGACTTGATGATCCGCTCGAACTGCAGCAAGTACATGCGGTGCCAGGGCAGGAAGAACCATGATCCGTGCTGGCACTGGCTGAAGTCTCGCGGATCCCCCGGCCGGCGCGGCTGAGCCATTGGGTTTCCGTGCATACGGGACTGGTAGACCCAGCCCAAGGGATCCATCTGGTCCTGTGCGCTGCGCTGCTTCATCAATCGAACGCCTTCGGCGTAAACCCTGATGTCGTTGGCCGCGGCCGCTGCAGATACTGCCTTACGCACAGTCACTGTGCGAAGCTACAACTGCCAGCGTGGACTGTCAACGCCTTCCTTGGCCTTTGGGCCCCTCATGGCGGCCGATTGTCCGAATCCCAGCGGCCGCCGCAGCAGGTCCTCTCCGCACCTCTAGGTGACCGAGCACAAGGTCGGCCGGGGTGCTCGCGATTGGCGGGCGGATAGGCGAGAATTGCAAGACCGTAGTTCTCAACTTTCCCGGAGGTGGAGATACTGGGTCGTGTGAAAGCGCAGGGCTCGTTGCTGGAGACTCGCCACCTGCGCAGGCGCCTGGTGACTAAGAACTCCTTCCACGAACGGCTGGCCGAGCACGGCGACGAGTTTCTCGCCGGCGATGACTACGCTGGCCTCTACGCCCCCCCGCATGGGTAGGCCCTCGATCCCCCCGCCGGTGATGCTGCGGGCCATGCTGTGCGCCACCCACGACAAGACCTCGGACTATGAGACCTCCCGGCGCACCCCAGTGGACGCCGACCGGAAGGCGGCCATGGGTGTCGACGACGACTTCGAGGGCATCGCAGCCACCACCTTCAGCCTGATGCGGGCCCGCATGATCGCTGCCGACGCCGACAACAAGCTGTTCGAGAAAACACTGCACAAAGCGGTGGCCGCCGGCGTGTTACGACGGAACCTTTTTCGCCGACTCCTTTTCAACTGGACCGAGGGCTTCAACTGCCGATGGGGAGGTCCAAGTACCTGTGACAACGGCTACGAGCACGACCTAGCCCTTAGCAAGGAATACTTCGAAGATTGTACAACCTGGACTGACCTCCCGAACGCATACGATGATTGCCCAACTGCTGGTGTTTCGGAGGTGAACGGCAAGATTTGGGTCTTTAGCTTCGGCACTTATCACGCCAACCACATCCGGCGGAACCACTGGTATTACGGATCGTGGGATTTCTCCGGCGGCTTTTCTTCGTCCAGCGCGTACTCTTTAATAGGGCAAGAAGTGTGGAAACAATTCTGCCCCTGGGACAGTATCTGGTGCATGGGTTCAACCAGGAGCAACTCCCTCAAAGGGGGAACGATGAACTGGGGGAAATCGTTCTTGGTCGGCTGGAACAAGTAAGAGGTTGTGCTCGGCAATAAACGAACGAGAAAGGGCCACAAGACGCCCTGGCTCGTATACCTCGCCCTGGGATTGGTTTGCCTGAGTGCCATTGGCCATGTGATTCCTAAGTTTCTTGGAACGGGCATTAACGATGTGCCCGAGTCCCAGCGGCCGGCGGCCCGGGCGGCATTGGATCTGGCGACGCTAGGCTGCCATGAGAACCCGTTGGAACGAATCTACGTTAGAGGTATCCGGGTGACCGAAGTTAGGCCGGCCAGTGTGCTTATGCAAAGCTACAGCTGGTTTGGGATCCCGGTGACCAAGATCCTGGTGGAGGAAGGTTCCACGATATGTGGCATCTAGAGACAGCCCAGTACAGCAGATGCTCTGCGCACCTCAAGGCACCTTCAGCGATGCAGCGGAGTTCCTGCTAGCGCCAGCATTGCTTCGCCAAGCGCCTCGGAGAGGGTGGGGTGCGGGTGTACCAGGGCGGCAGCCTCGGTGGGGTAGGCCTCCCAGTTGGTGATTAGCTGGCCCTCAGCAATAAGTTCGGTCACCCTGGGCCCGATCATGTGGATCCCGAGCACCGGGCCCCCCTCGGCAGCTACCACCTTGACGAAACCAGCCGATTCTCCCAGAATCGTCGCCTTCGCAAACGCCGCCCAGGGTAGCTTGGCGGTGCTCACCTGGTGGCCGGCCTCCTTCGCCTGCGCTTCGGTAAGCCCCACCGAGGCCACCTCCGGAAAGCTGTAGGTAGCCCTGGGGACCCCGGTCATGTCGAGCGCTCCCCTGCCGGTGGTCCCGGCCGCCTGCTCGGCAACGTACATGCCCTCGGCGAACGCCACGTGTGCCAGTTGCAGGTGAGGAAAGGGGCCAGCCGAATGCGGTTGGGCGATGAGGTCCCCCACCGCCCACACCCCCTCAACACCGGTCCGGCAGTGCCCGTCGGTGACCACGAACCCTCGATCGGTTCTGACCCCCGCCTCCTCGTAGCCCAAGCCCTGCGAAACCGGTCCCCGGCCTACGGCAACCAGGCACACCTGTGCCTCCACCGTCTCGGTCTTGCCGGCAGCCGTATCGAAGGTTAGCGCCGCTCCGCCCGCCGACCGGGCTGCCCGGCTCACCTTCGCCCCCAGGTGCGACTTGATCTTGCGCTTGTCGAACTGGCGTTTGAGCTCTTTGGAGATCTCCTCGTCCTCCCCGGGCGCCAGCCGGGGAAGCGCCTCCACAATGGTGACCTGCGCACCGAAGGAGGCAAAAACGCTTGCAAACTCCAGGCCGACCGCTCCGGCACCGATGACTATCGCCGATTCCGGCATCTTTGTCAGCGACAGCGCATGGTCCGAGGTGATGAACACTTCACCGTCGATATCGATGAATGGCAGCGAGCGGGCGTACGAACCGCTGGCCAGCACCACAGCCTGTGCCTCAACCAACTCTTGTCCCTCAACCTCAATCGCACCCGACCCACTCAGCCGGCCAAATCCCTCCACCACGTTGATTCCTTTGGCCTTCAGCAGCGCCTGGAGACCCTTGTAGTGCTTAGAAACAACGAAGTCCTTCCGAGCAAGCACCTTCGACCAATCCGCCTGCGGCTCGCCCGCCTGCACGCCGAAGGTGCCCGCTGTGCGAATGCTCTCCATGAGGTCGGCCGAGTGCAGCAGCGCTTTGGTGGGTACGCAACCAACGTGCAGGCAGGTGCCGCCCACCTTGGACTTCTCCACCAGGGCAACCTCCAACCCCAACTGGACCGCCCGCAGAGCGCAGGCATAGCCGCCGTTACCACCGCCCAGAATTGCTAAATCGGCCTTCACCCTCGGGAGTCTACCCGGCGAAGCTGCCCGGCTACTCGACGTTGATGTCTATGAAATGCAGTCCCGACGAGCCGCTCGGGTGGGGCCTTTCCGGCCGGTCTGATTGGACCTCGCCCAATCCGTCCACCGCCCGCACCATTACCCGCACCTTGCCCTGCTGGCGCTTGAGATCGGTTGCCCACAGCCGCCAGGTAAGCGGCCCGAGTTCACGCTTGAGCACTGCCGGCGTCCAGGTGGCGCCCCGGTCTTCCGAGATCTCCACCCGGCGGATCCCCCGGTCTCCCGCCCAGGCCACTCCGGCCAGCTTGGTTCCCCCTGGCACGAAGGCGACGTCTTGTGGTGTGTCGATCCGGGAGGCGGTCTTGATCCGGGCCTCGTCGCTCCAGCCCCGCACCATCCAGTAGCCCTGGTAGTCGTGGTCGACTGCTTCAATCTCGGTCAACCATTTCACGTTCTTCATGCCGTAGATGCCGGGGACGATGATCCGGGCGGGAAAGCCGTGCACCTTGGGCAGCGCCTCGCCGTTCATGCCGAACACCAGCAACGTGGTGTCCTGCACCGCCTTGCCCAACGGGATGGAGTCCGAGTACCCCTCGGCGCCCTTGAATACCAAGTCGACAACGCCGGAATCCACCTGCGCCCGCTGGAGCACGTCCTTCAGGCGCACTCCCCGCCATACCGCGGTGGAGATCAGGTGGCCCCCCACCTCATTGGAGATGCACGTGAGCGTGTGAACCATCTCTACGACCTCGAACTCGGTCTGCATTTGTTCGTAGCTGAGCTCATACGGTTGCCCGACCAGTCCGCCAATCTTAAGACGCCAGCTCTGGTGGTCCACCGCTGGCTTAACCAGGTTGATGTCGATGTTGTAAAAGTCCTCGGTCCGGGTGATTTCCCGGGCCAATCCGGGCACCGAGGGGAAATCCGGGTCCACCGGCGGCGGGTCGAACGGCTTTGCCGCCGGAACTATCGGTACTTTGCTGGCCCGGTCCTGGTACCAGGAGCGCCCAAAAGTGCCGGCTGCCAGCACCCCGCCCATCAGCCAGGCGAAGCGAACGAACAACGAGCGGCGGGAGCGGGAGATTGCGTCGAGCGGGGTCTCGTCGCCCTCCACCTTTTTGGGCTCCACCGCCGCCAGCAGTGGAACTCCCGCGGCAAGCTTCATAAACACGAAAGAGGAGGCGGCGTAGGCCAAGGCCACCATGATCGACCCGGCCGCCTGGGTGCCTATGGTCAGCAGCACCGACCCGGCGAAGACTCCGGCCCCGGCGATGAGCGCCCGGCGAGACTTGCCTGCGCTGGTCCCGGCCCGGTCAATCCACATACCGATCAAGCCTCCGGCAACGATGGCCGCCAGGGTTACCCCAACCGCCAGGCCGCGCTTGGCGTTGGCCCCCAGTGTCTCGATCATGGCTGTTGCGAAGCCGCCGGGCGTTACCCGGATGAGGAGGTCGGCAATGCGCAACGCCGGGTTGGCCACCAACGGCAGCGGGCTGGATATTCCGAACACCAGCAGCAGCGCCGCCGCCATGCCGCCGGCGCCCCGAAGAAACGCGCTACGACGCTGTCCCATCAGCCCCATTATCCTTGGAGGCGTTCCCGCAGCTCCCGGGCACTCGGGACGCTCGGACCTTCCACGGTGGCGGGCAAAACCTTGACGGTCACCGGCACACCGCCCGGGCCTTCCACAAGGGTTCCCGGTGTAACTGAGGTACGGACCGCTCCGATGCCGAACCGCCCGGCGGCACTTGTGACAACGCCCACCGGAGCCCCCTGTAAGGCCAACTCGCCCAGAGCGGCGGGGCCAGCAAACTCCAGATGGCGCAGCAGGCGCTTGATCTTGCCTCGCTGGGTCATTGCCACCGCCTCCTGACCGAGATAGCAGCCCTTCTGGAAGTGGACCGCGCGCTCCATTGCCGCTTCTTGCGGGAGGAACGTCGAGTCATAGTCCACTCCGAACTCGGGAACGCCTGCAGTAACACGGTACGCCTGGTATTCGCCACCGGAGACCATTTGGACGCCTGCCAAGGCGATTGTCATCGATACGTAAGTTTTTGCTGCGGCAGGGAACCAGACGTCAACACCAACAAGCGGCGGGGCGAGCCGCACCAGCCATCCCCGCAGGAGTTCATCCGGGCCTGCGGAGGGTGGGCCTGCGGAGGGTGGGCCTGCGGAGGGTGGGCCTGCGGAGGGTGGGCCTGCGGAGGGCGGGCCTGATTGGTGCGGGCCGACCGCCGAGGAGAGATCGAAGGCGGAGAGGGCGTGGGCGGCCTCCGGCGGCTCGGTCGTTCCCAGCGCCAAGGCGACCGAGCGGCCCGCCTCCGGGCCGGTTACCCGGAGCAGGGCAAAGTGAGAAGTTGCGTCGAAGATCTGAACCTTGGTGGCGAACACACGCATGGTTAGGAAGTTCAGGACCGCCGCAGGATCCTGGGCGACCACGTCCACCAGAGCCTCGCCTATCATCGCAAGAATCCGCAACTCGGCGGTGACCCGACCCTTGGGGGTGAGCAGAAGCGCCTGGGAACCGCTGCCCTCGGGAAGCTCGACCACCTGGTTGGTGACGAGCTGATCCAGGAACCACAGCGCCTGCGGGCCGGTGAGCCGGAGCTTGGGCCGCTCCGAGAGGTCGGTCATCTGGGCCATATGGCACAAGGTACACCCGGTGTAACTTTGTGTTCGTGGACCGCCTGCATCCCGTTGAGGTCGCTTTCCTGCTCTGCTTCATCGCGGTCCCGATCTGGGGGATCCTCGACGCTGTCCGTATCCCAACCCGTGCCTGGCAGGAGGCAGGCCGCAGTAAGCGGTTGTGGATCCTCATCCAGCTAGCGCTGCTCTACATCGGAACGGTCGCCTACGTGTCCGGCGTGCGCCGGGATGTCCTGTTCTTCACCGCCCCGCCTGCGAAGGACTGGGAGCAAACCTGATGCTAAAGGCGATCGGCAGGCAGGTGGCGTCGCACGCGGATCGCCTTCGCTGCTCAGACCACCGGCCAACCAGTCGAAACTTTCGGGGTTGAACCGCTCTGCCTCCCCGGCGTCCTGTGCATCATCACTCGCCGGTCTCCAGCGGGAAGTTCCTATAAAGAGGATCTGGAGCTGGAAGCCATCAGACGAAGATGGTGTTGCCGGTTTTAACAGTCCGCAACCTGTTCAACGAGCCTGTTCATGCACTTGTGCTACAGTGAGCTTAATGGGTGATCACATAGGTCTTCGAGAGATGCGCCAGCAAGCCTCCGAACTTGTTCGGCGGGTTGAAGCCGGAGAAGAGATAGTGGTAACTGTGTCCGGGCGCCCAGCAGCCCGCCTGGTTCCCGTTCGCAAGATGCGGTGGCGCAAAGGTCGTGAGATAGGGACCATCTTCAATCTGCCGACCGACCCGGCCTGGCCCGCCGACCACGCCGCGAGATCAGAGTTATTCAGCGCGGCGCCCAAAGACCCCTGGACCGGACAAGTTTGAGAGCGATCCTGGACACCAGTGTCCTAATTGGCTCCTGGCGTCCACCCGACGACGACGAATACGCAATATCAATTGTTAGCCTTGCTGAAATGCATTTCGGCGTGTTGAAAGCTGCGGGCACACCGGGACTGGCGGACCGTATCCGACGTCTCAGCGAAGTAGAGCACGAGTTTGATCCGATTCCTGTGGATCGCCGGGTTGCGCGCTCCTACGGCGAGTGCGCCCAGGCCGTTGTCATCGCCGGTAGGAGTCCCCGCCCGCGCGTCCTTGACCTGTTGATCGCAGCCACCGCCAGGGTGGAGGGAGCGGCGCTGTACACATTTAACCCCGACGACTTTGCGGGCTTGGAACACTTGATCGGGATAGTCGCGCCGGCCGGATAAGGACACTCTCCGTCGCGCACCTAATTGCCTCTCGGGCCCTAGCTCACGATGGCCGCTTCTTGCACCGCCAGCGCGTAGCGGGGGCCTATCCCTCCGCCTTCATGTTTGAAATAGCAGAACACGTCGGTTCCCTCGTTTAATAACCGGCGGATCCGGGCGCCCCACAGCTCCAACTCTTCCTCGCTGTAGTCTTCCTTGCGTAGCCGCAGATACGCATGGGGTGCGGTCAACGGCGGTACCTCCAATGGCGTCTCCTCAGTATCGGCCCCGCAGCAGGCAACGCCGTGATCCGTCAGAAGATTCATGACCGTTTGGTCCCTCCAAGACCCGTGGCGAAACTCCATCGCGTAGCGAGCCACCGGCGGAAGAGACGCCAGAAACGGCTCGAACACGTCCCGCTCGTACCTGAAGGTCGGCGGGAGCTGAAAAAGGATTGTCCCCAGCCGGTCGCCCAGCAACCGGGCTCTGCGGACGAACTCGGCCACGTCCTCGTCGGTGTCCCGCAGCTTCTTAAAGTGGGTGATCCGCTGCGGCGCCTTGAGCGTGAAACGGAAATCGTCGCCGACCTGTGCCCGCCAGTTCTCCAGGGTCGGCTCCGAGGGCATCCGGCGGAACGTGTAGTTGATCTCGACGGTGCGCAGCAGTTGCGAGTAGTACTGGAGCATCTTCTTATCGGACATTGCTTCCGGATAGAAGCTCCCCTTCCATTCCTTGAAAGCGAATCCGGAAGTCCCCACCAGCAGGTTGCCGGCCATCAGCGCGCTCTGCTGGCGTCGCCGGATCCCCCTGGATTGGACTCGTAGTGGCGTATCGCAAGCCTGGAGGCGCGCCTGGTCCGTGAGGCCTTGCTGGAGGACGGGCAGATGTCCGCCAGCACGCATACCCCGCACCGGGGTGTAGGCGCCTTGCACACCGCCCGCCCGTGCTCGATGAAAAGGTAGCTGAGCTGGAACCACTTGCTCCTCGGAGCGATAGCCATAAGGTCCTGCTCGATCTTCAACGGGTCCTCGTGGCCGGTCAGGTTCAGGCGTTGAGAGAGCCGGCGTACGTGGGTGTCCACGGCAATGCCCTCCACCTTGCCGAACGAATTTCCAAGCACGATGTTGGCGGTTTTGCGGGCAGCGCCGGGCAGGGTGATCAGCTGGGCCATGGTGGACGGGACGACCCCACCGAACTCCTCCAACAGCTTGCGCGCGGTGGTCTGAAGGTTCTTGGCCTTCTGGCGGAAAAACCCGGTCGGCTTGACATCCTTCTGCAGCTCCTCCAGGTCGGCTGAGGCATAGTCGTCGAGCGTGGGGTACTTCACAAACAGCTTTGCGGTCACTTTGTTGACCATTACGTCGGTGCACTGGGCGGAAAGGATGGTGGCAAACAGCATCTCGTGGGGATTGGAGAAGTTAAGAGCACACCTGGCGTCCGGGTACTGCTTGCTCAGCCGGCGATAGATCACAGGGAAGCGCCGCTGGGCAATATCGGTGGGCTTGAGACGTGGTTGGCGGGTTAGCGCCGCTGCCGGAGGATTCTCGACCTGAGCCATCAGAGCCAATTCTACGGCCGACGAACCGCCTGCTTCAGAAACTCCGGACTACTTTCTGACCAGCGCCGCCTTTACTGCGGACACAATGTCTTGCGGGGTTGTCATGCTCAGGTCGTCCACCTTGCCGGTCAAGCTGTTTGTTTCGTCGCCCTGAGGGCAAACCAACACCACCGGTACGCCGGCCAAGCCCCCTTGAGCTGCCCAGTGGGCCACCATGCCTTCACCCAGCTCGGGCATCCTGGTCAGGTCCACCAGCAGAAGGTCAGGCGGGGCGTCCCCGATCTTGCGCTGGAACTCCGCCTTCGGCTCCTCCACCCAAGGTACGCTGAATCCGCCCTGACGAAGCGCGCTGACCCAGGGACGGCTTTCTTCGAAGCACAAAACGGCGACTCTAGCGGTCAAAATCGAATGTCCCTTACGACGAGACGGGAAGGGGTACTCCCGTCGAAACAGTCTTTGATCTCCATGATATCCAAGCCGGAAAGAACTCGACGCTAAACTGCGTTTTCAGGCCCGGAGGCACCTGCCCCGGGACCGGATAACCGAACAGGGGGACTGCGCCCGTGCGTACCACTATCCGCGACCTTGCCCGGCTGAAGTCGCAAGGCCGACGGTTCGTCATGCTAACCGCTTACGACTTCCAAACCGCCGGAATCCTGGAGGCTGCCGAAGTACCGGTGATCCTGGTGGGCGACAGCCTCGGCCAGGTAATGCTCGGCTACGAAACCACGATTCCGGTGACCATGCAGGAGATGCTCCACCACACCCGGGCGGTGGCCCGGGGGGCACCCAACACACTCATCGTTGCCGACATGCCCTTCGGTAGCTATCAAAACTCCCCGCAGGAGGCGCTGGCCAACGCAGTGCGCTTCCTGAAAGAGGGCGGAGCGCAAGCGGTGAAGCTGGAGGGGCCGAAAGTGGAGGTGACCCAGTACCTTGTCGGCCAGGGCATCCCGGTGATGGCGCACCTCGGACTGACCCCGCAGTCGGTCTACTCGGTGGGCGGCTACCAGGTGCAGGCACGGACACCGGAGGAGGCCGACCGATTGTCCTCGGACGCCTTGGCAATACAAAAAGCCGGAGCGTTCTCGCTGGTGCTGGAGGCGATCCCGGCATCCCTGGCGGCCGCGGTCAGCAAGTCTTTGTCGATCCCGACCATTGGCATCGGTGCCGGGGCGGGGTGCGACGCTCAGGTGATGGTGATCAACGACCTGATCGGGATGACCCCGGGCCGTCCGCCCAAGTTCGTGAAGAGCTACCTCAACCTGCGCGAGGCCATCACCGGCGCAGTTCAGAGTTTTCGAAGCGAAGTTGAGGAAGGCAGGTTTCCGGACGAGGCCCATTCCTACCATTAGGCAGTAGCGGATGGAGGGCGACGATGTAACCGGCCAGCCGCTCGGCAACCTCGCCGGCAAAGTCGGCTTCAAGGGTTTCCGAGTACATGATCTCCGAGAGTCGGCGCCACGACCGGGCGTTGGGCCCTATTGCTTTACCATGCTCGGCGGCGGGCAGATATGGTTCCCAGGTATCCCGTCTTTGCATAATCAAGTCGACCAGTTCCTGATTCTGCCGAGCTTCCTTGGACTCAAGATGAAGGCCAACCTCCACGCATTTACCCGGACGGGGGGCCCATCGCCCGCTGAGGAGTTGCACCTCGAAATGCGTGGCCGGATCGGCGTACCAGAGCTTTAGCAGGTAGCTACCCTTTTGAGTGGCGAAGCTCCGCAGTTCAGGACCGACCAAGCCGCGCACCTCGTCGTCAACCTGGTCGAAAAAATCCCTGCCCATAAGTCCTTCGATAGCCGTGAGTTCTCGGGAGCACTTCCTATACTAATGAACCCATTTCCCCAGGAGGATTCCCATGGGCCTATCCGAGCAAGACGTTACGGCCATTGCCGAGCGCTGCCGCACCCTGCCCCCTGCCCGGGGCATCTACGTCCAAAGGGACTACGTCACCAACCTGTTCCTGGCGGTGCTCGACTACAGCTCCACCGCCGACAACGTCCGTAAGGCGCTTCGTACCTATAAGGAACGTCACTGGAGCAAGATTCGAACGATCGAAGACCTGAAGCATTTCCTGGGGCAGTATCCCGACACCCCTGAAGGCAACCTCCAAGCCGGGTCCAACCTGTGGGGGTTCAAGGCCGCCCGGCGGGTTCAGGAACTCCGCAACCTGGTCAAGTATTTCGAGACCAGAGGCGTGACAACGGGGGCGTTGCTGACTCACTGGGCACAGGCCAGTCATTACCGGGACTTCATGGGCCGGGTGAAGGGCCTGGGGCTCGAGGTCTATGAAGGCATGCAGATCCGCCAAGGATACGGACCGATCAAGCCCGGAACGCATCTGGTGAGCTTCGTATCAGCTACGCTGGGCCATCCAGTAACCGATCAAGACCTACCGGAAGCTGTGGATCGGGCAAGTGCCCGGCTGGGGCTAAGCCCCCGAGAACTCGACCGCCGGATCTACGAGAACGAGCTGACACCCAGCCGCCGCTAGCCGCCCGGCGGCTGCGCCGCCTCGTCTGCCGGTGCGGCTTGCGGCGGCTGCGCAGGCAGAATGACTTCGCCGGGGGCCGCTGGCGCCGTGGCCGGCGGCGCAGGGTCCTCGGCGCTCTCCACTGATCGAACCAGGGAGCCGGGGGGAGCCTCAGCCGCCGTGGCCGACAACAATGGGCTGTCCACGCGCTCCACCGCTCGCACCAGCCAGGACTCACGAACCAGGCGCGCCGCCAGGGCGGCGCCGCCGAGGAACAGCGCCACTGCCGCCAGGCCAGGCATGCCCCGGGAGAGGTTGAAGTTGCCCCACGCGTGCAGGCCGGTGTTCAGCCCGACCTCCAAGAAACCGCCCATAAAGATCGGGCCACCCTCCCAAACCCTTAGCGCCCCGGTGCCAAAGCCGATCATCGCCAGCAACGCAACTCCCACCATCATCGTCCGGCCGCCCTGGGTCAAACCGGGGAGGACCCGCCAGCCCTCGTTGGCCAGCTGGTCGGTGAACGCCGAGTTGCCATTGAGCAGACACAGCGGGGAGGCGGCGCACGCCTTAGACAGGGCCGGTACCACCCGCACCTCCATCAGAACCGTTCCGGTGAAGATCACTGCGCCGACGATCCCCACCGCCGTCGCCCCCTCCACCAGCAGGGCGTTGGCCTTGGAGACCACCTTCGAGCGCAGAACCAGGATCACCGCGATCCCCAGGAAACCGGCCACGCTGAAGGCGAAGTGCGCCTGAGTCCAGCGCTCGGCCTGCTCGGCAAGCTGGCGGATCTGATCGGCCGAGGTCGGCCCGGGCAGGCTGGGATGCACACCGCTACGATTGATGGCCAGGGGAATGACCGGAAAGCCCACCAGGCAAAGTGCCTTGGCCAGGGCAATCAAGCGGCTTCCCACTTTCGAAGAGCGAGCGGTGCTAGTAATCATCCCGCCTGCGCCAAAAGATCCAGTGTGTCGCTCAGCGTCTTCACCCCCTTGACCATCGATCCTGCGGCACCGCTTAAATCGGCCTCAGGCACCAAGAACAGGTCGGCGCCGGCCTTGCGTGCGACCGTCGATTTCTGGGTCAGCCCGCCTACCGATCCTATCGCTCCGTCCAACTGGATCGCCCCCGAGGCGGCAACCACCCTCCCCGCCGCAAGATCCGCCTCGCTCAGCATGTCTGCGATGGCCAGTGCGTATACCAGCCCGGCCGACGGGCCGCCAATGTTGCGCTTCTTGAACTCAACTCCGAAGGGCAGATCGATCCTCAGTTCCTTGGTGGTCGTCAACACGCCTATTCCAGTGCCTGAATCCGTGAATCCCCCCAGCCGGGCACTACGCACCCGGACAGCTCGTGACTGGTTGTCCCGGTCCACTTTCAGGTGGAATCCGGTCCCGGCAGGCTCGCCGGTGGTTATTGCGATCAGGTCGGAGACGGTCCTCACCGCTGTGGTGTCGATTGCGGTGATGACGTCGCCCACGCGCAGGACCTCGGCCGCAGGCGACTCCCTTTGAATATCCACCACGGTGGCGCCCGCGCCGCTCGTGGCCACAGTCATTCCCAGAGAGCGAGCAGCCGCGGCGGCGGCCGCCTGCCTGCTTTGTACGAACACCTCTTGCTGGAGTTTCAGGTAATCGCTACGGGACATTCCCGGCGCGACCAACCTGGACTCCGGCACCACCCTCAAATCACGGCTGAGTCCGGCGGCGGCCATCCGTACCAGGGTTGCCCGGTTGTAGCGCACGGTCACCAGAAGGTACTTGCCGGTGGGCTTGCCGGTGGCGATGCCGGTGATGGTGATGTCGTCGGTCAGATCGATTGCCGAGCCGGGCGAGATGATCAGGTAGGGTGGCGACCACAGGATTCCTACCAGCAGCAGGACCGCCAAGGCAGCGGCACCTGCCCAGCGGAACCGGTTCAAGCCCCGAGCTGCCTTTGGAGTAGCGGCTCGATCTCCTGGCGGGTTGCCACGTTATCCCAGCGGGCGGCGATCTTGCCATCTTTGTCGATCAGAAACACCCAGGGCTCCAGGACGTTTTTCTCCCGCAGCACCCACTCGGCCGCGCCCTTGTTAATCACCTGATTCTGGAAATCTCGCCAGATCTCGATATGGATGAAGTTGGCGGCCTCGCCGTAACTGTTACCCAGATCCTGGATCACGTCGGTGACCGGGCCGCAAAAGCGGCTCACGCAGTAGACCGGGGTGGATACCACCAGCAGCGTAGGCTTGCCCGAGACGATACTTTGCGCCACCGTCTTGCTGTGCAGCAGCGGGTCGGGGTCCTGTCCGCTGGTGCCGGCTCGCGAGTCGATGGCCGCCCGGGGGGCGTCAGTCGAGGCTATTGTCAGGTTCTCGGTGCGGGGAGCATCCTCGCCCACCCAGGGATACAGATGTTTTCCCCGGACCTCGAACGGCACCTGGGCGCTCAGCGGCCGGCCGTCCACCTCGGCCTTCACCACCACACCCCAAAAGCCGGCCCGGTCGAATTCGGCTTGACCGGCGTAGACCCCCCGCCCCTCGGCCCCGGTGACCAGCGTCGGCCCGTCCTTGGGCTGGGCGGCGGGCCTGCCCAACTCCGGCGGGATGGGCAGGTAGGAGGCGGTGGCTTCGAACACGACGTCGCCTGAGAGCTGCTCGTCGGCGGTTCCCAGGTAGGCGAACGCTAGCTCAACTGTGCCCCAGCCCACCTGGACCTGGTCCTGAGTCAGCACGCCGACCATGAAACGCTGGGGGCCCACCGCCAGATCGTAGCTGGCGACCTTAGCAACCAGTTCTTCCATAACCGTCGGACGGATGGTCTGCGGGCTGGAGCCGGCACCCGAAGCACATGCCGGCGCAAGCAGCGCGAATGCCAGTACCGGCGCCAGGCGGCGACGGCGCGAGCAATCAGTCACAGTTCGGCGTGGAGGCACCCAACGATACTAGTGCCTCTTTAGAAACACTCAGCAGCGAACGCAGATCCGACTCGGTCCGGGCAGCATCGGAACCGCCAAAATCGCTCTCCACCCGGTTCTTCACTTCCAGCAACCGGGCGGTGACTGCCCGGTGGGTCCGCTGGGTCTCACGAGCGATCTCATGCAATTGGTCATGGGCCCGGGCGAAAAACTCGTCCCGGGAGGCAGGCAGGTTCTCCGAGGCAAGTTCGCCCGCCCGGCATAGCGCTCGGATCGCCCCGTCATAACGGCCGCCCTCAGCCGATCCGCCGGTCTCCCGGCCACCGCCTGAAAGCAGGTAGGCGCCCGAGGCCAGCGCTATCACCAGCAGCCCCACCAGCGCGGTGCGCCGCGAGACCCGCCTAACCACCTATCGCCTGTGCCAGCTGGTTGATCGCAGCGCCGAGGGCCGCGGCCTGCCCCGGTGGGATCTCCTCGCGCTCCAGGTACTTGGCAATCTCGCTGCGAGCGTCCTGCAGGTCCTGTAGAGCATCGTCGTAGTCGCCGTCCTCGATCTGACGCTGCGCCTGCTCCAGATCCATCAGCACATTGCGGGCTGCTCGCTTGGTCAGTACCCCTGATTGCTCCCCATCGCCCAACATGGCGAACAGCCGGGAGAGTGCTGCCCGGGCCACTGCCGGATTCACTGAGAGGCCGGATGGGAGAGTGGTGGTGGTCGGGGGTGGGGAGGGCTCGGGGGGCGGTTCGGTAGTGGCGACCGGCGGGGTGGTTGGGAGGGCCGGCTGCTCCCCAATGACCAGTTCCGGATTGAGGCTGCGGCTGCTACTGTCGCCCAGCCCACTGACAAAGGCGACCGCTCCGGCGGAAAGCAGGACAACTCCGGCCAGCAGCAGTCCGAAGCGAGCTTTCCGGGGTCCGGCGGCGCCCGGCCCAGGCAGGACCCGGGTCTTGGCCGCCGGACCTGCAGGCGAACCGGTTCCTTGCAGTACCGAGGTCCGCTCAAGCACCTCCCTTTCGGCTTCGGGCCCCCCGCCGGCTGCGGCGGGGCGGGCCCCCGGCCTGGGGCCAGGGAGGCCGGCGCCCGGCCCGGGGCCAGGGGCCAGGGGCCCCGCGAAGGATGCGCCAACAGTGCCGGCGGCCGCGAAACCCGGCTGGAGCATCCCTTGGAGCGCCCGGCGCATCTCCCGGGCATCCGGGTAGCGCTGCGCCGGTTCCTTGGCGCTCGCCCTCCCGACTATCTCATCAAGTGCTGCAGGAACCAGCGGGTTCAGTTCGGAAGGCGATGGCGGCGTGTAGGTTGAAAGCTTATGGGCCACCTCAATCAGCGACTCCCCGGAAATCGGCGGCCGGCCGGTCAACATTTCGTAGAGCACGCAGCCGAGCGCATAGATGTCAGTTCTGGGATCCACCGCTTCTCCGGCCGCCTGCTCCGGCGACAGGTAAGCAACCGTACCCATCACCGAGCCGGCAATCGTCAAGCCGTCGGAGGAGGTCTTGGCAATGCCGAAGTCGGCCACTTTCACCAGGCCGGCATCGTCGATCATGATGTTTGCCGGCTTCACGTCCCTGTGGACGATACCGGCGCCATGAGCTACCGCCAGCGCCTGGCAGACCGAGGCGGCGATGCCAGCCGCCTCCACGGTGTCAAGCGGAGCGGCGGCGGCTATGACCTCGGCCAAGCTCCGGCCGGACACGTACTCCATGACTATGTAGTGGAAGTCACCGTCGGACCCCGTGTCGAACACGGACACCACGTTGGCGTGGCTGAGCGATGCCGCCGCCATCGCTTCCCGCCGGAAGCGAGCGACGAAGCTGGGATCCCGGGCCAGCGAGGCGGCAAGAACCTTTATGGCGACGGTCCGCCCGAGCAGCCGGTCGGTACCCCGGTACACCCGGGCCATCCCGCCCTCGGCAAGAAGCGAGTCGATCCGGAAGCGGTTCGCCAGGAGGCTGGGGTGGTCGGCCACACCCTCTAGCGTATCGGTAGTGCGCTCAGCGTTCGTGCAGCGGTGGGACAGGCTGAGGAGGCGGCGAGCCGATGAACCGGCCACTTGGGCGGATGATCCGGTTGTCCGCCGCCTGCTCCAGGATGTGGGCGGTCCAACCGATCGCCCGGCTGCACGCGAAGGTCGGGGTGAACAGCTCAGGCGGTAGGCCGATTGACTCCATAACGATGGAGGCGTAGTACTCCACGTTCGTATAGAGCTGGCGGCCGGGCTTGAGTTCTTCCAGCAGGGCGATCACCCGCGCCTCTACCAACTTAGCGAACTCTACCCGGGGGCCGCCCAACTGCTCGGCAATCCCCCGGAGCATGACCGATCGAGGGTCGTCGGTCTTGTAGACCGGATGACCGAAGCCCATGATCCGCTTGCCCTGGTTGACCGCCGAGCGGATCCAGTCGTCAACCTCCTCAGGGGAGCGAATCGCCTCCAGCATCTCCAACGCCCGGCTGGGCGCACCGCCGTGCAGCGGGCCAGAGAGCGATCCCAGCGCCGCTACCACCGCCGCCCCCATGTCCGCACCGGTGGAGGTGACCACCCGAGCGGTGAAGGTGGAAGCGTTGAAGCCGTGGTCTATGGTGCTGGTCAGGTACTGTTCAATCGCTCGCACATGTTCGGCTGGAGTCTGCTCGCCCTTCCACATGTACAGGTAGTTGGCGGCGTAGCCGAGCTCCGGATCCGGGTCCACCGGCTCCAGGCCCTGGTTCAGCCGGTGCAGCGCGGTGACCAGAGTGGGAAGAACCGCGCACACCATGAGCGCCTGTTCCTTGAGATCTTCTGCCGGGATGTCCAACCAGGGACGAAAGCCCCACGAGGAGGTCAACAGCGAGATGGACGAGCGGAGCGCCTCCAGCGGCACGAACTTCTTGCCCGCCTTGGCTATGGCGGGCAGGAGCCCTTTTAGATCTTCGGGGAGCACCATTCGGCCACGCACCTCAGAGTTGAAAGCTTCAAGCTGCCCCGTGTCCGGGAGGCTGCCCCGATGCAGCAGATGCCAGACCTCCTCCAGGCTGCACTCGGTTGCCAGATCTACCGCATTGAACTGGCGATAGTGGTAAAAGCCGTCGGCCCCCCGGACATCGCCGATCTCCGTCTCGGCCACCACCACCCCCTTGAGCCCCTTTGGAACGTCGACTGCGGGCGTGCCGAACGGGCGCACCTCGGCGATCTTCATCAAGTCGCGGATGGACACGATGCCCACCATCCGGCCCTGATCCATCACTGGGCTGTGCCGGAACTTCGACCCGGCCAGAAGGTGCAGCGCGGAGTCCACCTCGGCGCCTGCGTCCACGGTCTGCGGATCGGGGGTCATCCAGATTGCGACGGTTGCGTTGGCCAGATCTACCCCGGTAGATGCCAGGCGCACCAGATCCCGCTCGGTGAGTATGCCCACCAGAGCCTCATCGTCAACCACCGCCACCGAACCTACCCGGTGGGTGGCCAACAGCTTGGTGGCGTCCAGCAGACTGGCACCGGAGGCAATGGTTATCACCGGCGAGGTCATGATGTCGCCGACGCTGCGCTTTCCCTTGGGTGTCATAGCGGCCTCGCAGCCGAAGTTGTTGCGGGGACCGGAGCAGGCGACGGCTCGGCCGGGCGGGCGGCCGGGTCCCCACCCCGGCCGGGCAGCGGTCTGCGGTAACGGAAAATCGCCACCACCACTGCTCCGATAGCGAACAGCAAGATCAACCCGTTAACGATCGCTCCAGCAATCGGAAGGGAGGACAGCAGGCCCACGATGACCGCGCCGATCAGCAGCGCCAGGATCGACTTGCCGGCCGGGGGCCGCGGTTCGCTCACCCGCACCCGGACTATCGCCGCGCCCAGAGAGTAGGCCGCGATCACCTTGGCCAGCAGTATCAGCGCGGTGAAGCCCGCAGCGAGGATCACTACCAGGGAGAAGCCCGCCCCGGCCAGACCACTCAGAATCCCCGCCAAAATGGCAAGCGCCGGGATGGCAAGCAGAGCGGCTACACCCACGCCGAAGCTGGCCGCTGGGGAAGTCCTCATCACCGATGAACTGGCGGGCAGGAAGCGGGGAAACAGCAAAGTGAGCAAAAGCCCGAGCACCAAGACCACTCCGGCGCTGCGGGAAACGCCCAAGACGAAGGCGATGGGATCGTTTGGACCTATCGCCACGGCGGGGATCCGGCGGACCACCCTGCCCACCACGGTGACGCCATCGGGGATCTCGTAGCGCTCGTCAGACGTATAGATCAGGTCGCCCCCGATGCGGGCGCCCCGCTCCAGCGCAATCCGGTCAACCCTGACTTCGACGTCTCCGTCAACGGTTCCGGAGATGGTCAGCCGGTCCATCTCTCCTTTGAAGTCCCGGCCGACCGTACCGGCCACCTCCACATCCCCGCCGCCCACCAGAAGATCCCGGCCCACCGAACCGTCCGACCCAACGGAGACATCGTCTCCTACCGCCATCAGGTCCCCTTCCACCGAGCCGTTCACAACAATGTCCTGACCGGTGGCGCGAAGTGTCCCGGCGACTGAGCCGGACACCGTGACTTGTTGCCCGGCGGCCAGCATTGTCCCGCCTGCCGACCCGCTAAGCGTGATCTTCTGGCCCAACGCAATCAGGTCCCCTGCAACATCGCCCGGAACAGAAACGTTTTGGCTGGCGGCGTACACATCGTCATCCACGGTGCCCGTGATTTCGACGTTGCGTTCCCCGCTGCGAAAGTCGGCGGCCAGCGCGGGTGCCGGGACGAACAGAACGGCCAAAGCCGTGAAAAGCAGGCAGGTGCAGCGCGTTCGACGGGGCATCCGTCCTCCCTTACAAGCTCTAGTTGAGGCCCATGATAGAGGTTGGGAATATACCTGGGAAGCTGACGGGCGCCCGGCCAGACTTTGGCTACTCGGCGGAGATGGCTTCCAGCACATTCAACCGTGCGGCTCGGCGAGCGGGAGGCAGAGCCGCCAGAACACCGGCGACGCCAGCGGCCAGCACGAAGGCAGCCAGTTGAACGATCGGAATCTCCAGTTCGGTGATGCCCTCACCTTCCAGCGCTGCAACCGTAGCCCAGCCGAACAACACCCCCACCGGCAGACCCAGCGCGGCACCGATGATCGCAATGATCACCGCCTCCCAGCGCACCATGGTTCTTGCCTGTGCGCGCCCCATGCCGACCGCTCTTAACAGGCCGAGCTCCCGGGTACGCTCGAACACTGAGAGCGCCAGCGTGTTGGTGATCCCCAGCAGGGCGATGATCAACGCCAGTCCGAGCATCGCGCTTACCAGCCCCAGTTGGTTGTTCACCAGGCCGGCGGTGCGCTCTTTGCTCTGTTGGCGGTCGTCGATGGCAATGTTGGGGAACCTGCCGGCCACGCTGTCCATCGCCCGGTCCCCGTCTACCTTGGAGACCCCCTCATTGAGCTTGACCAGGAGCTGAGCGTCGGTTCGCTCGGGAAAGTTGGCGTTGTAGGTGGACAGCGCCACCAAGTAATCGGAGCCAACAACCGCCTTCTTGCCGAAGATGCCTACAACCTCCAGTTGCTGGTCGCCGGTGGCGGGGAACTGCATGGTGAACTGATCGCCCAGCTCAATCCCCAGATCCGCCGCCACCTGCCGGTGGAGCAAAAGGCCACCCTCGTCAAGGGCCTGCAGGTCGCCCTCCAGCACCTCCGGGTCGGCCACCTGCTCCAAGGCATCAGGGTCAGTGCCTACAACGAAGAACCTGCGGCCGTCTTCCCCCTTGAACTCACCCAACCGGATCGGGGCCACCGCTGCCACCTCGGGCAGGTCGTAAAGTTCATTGGTCACCTCGGGGCTGATGACCGGCAGGCCGGCCAGAGAACCGGCGGTGACCGTGTAGTCCGCCCGGAGCGACTCGTCCACCAGCTTGTTCGTGGAAGCCTTGAGCGAGGCGCCAACTACACTGGCAAAGCTCACGAGTGCCAGGCCGATCATCAGGGCAGCGGCGGTCGACGCGGTTCGCCGGAGGTTTCGGGCGGCGTTTTGCCGGGCGAGCTTACCCGGCAGTTTTTTGAACCGGGCAACCGGCGCCCCGACCGCCCGGGCTAGCGGCCCGGCGAACAGCGGGGCCAGTACCGCCACGCCTAAGAAGACGATCACGGCCGCAGCGCCCACCAGCCGCACCGGTTGGTCGATATCGGAGAACAAGCCGGCAAACAGCGCTGCTAGGCCTGCGATGATGATTCCCAGGCCCACGGTGGTGCGCCCTCGGGATGTTTCGGACTTGCCGGGCCCCTCCCCGCGAAGAGCGGCCATCGGCGAGATCCTTGCCGCCCGGCGGGCAGGCAGCAGCGCGCAAATTACAGTTATTCCGACGCCTGCGCCTCCGGCGACCAAGGCAGTCCGGGGCAGCAAGACCAAGCCGGCCGAGGGCAGTTCGATACCGAAAGTGGACAGTATTACGCCGAGCAGCAGGGCTATCCCCACCCCCGCCAGGATTCCTACCGCCGAGGCGATAACGCCCACGATAAGCGCCTCCAGAAGAATCGATCCGGTCACCTGCCCGCTTCCGGCGCCCAGCGCCCGTAGCAGCCCCAACTCCCGGGTCCGCTGCGCCACCGTGATTGAGAACGTATTGAAAATGATGAATGCCCCCACGAACAGGGCAACTGCGGCGAACGCTCTCATGACCGTGTTAAAGATGCCCAAGCCGGACTTGATCGCCTCCGACTGTTCCTGCGCCGCCCGGGCGCCGGACACCGCTTCCAGGTCTACGGGAAGCCGGTCGGAAATGCGCTCGATCAACTCAGGGATCGATACGCCCTGCGCCGCGGCTATGTCGATACTGTCGAGCTTGCCCGCCTTACCCAGAACCTCCTGCGCAGTGCGCAGATCGAATATCGCCAGCGTGGCGCCCGCCGGGCTGTCGGCGTCGCCAAAACCCACCACCGCGGTGATCTCGTACTCCCGAGGGGAGTCGACCGTGATAATCCTGACCCGGTCCCCCAGATCCAGCCCGCGCTCGGTTGCGGTCCGGGCGTCGATCATCACCTCGTCGGGGGCTTGGGCGGCCTGGCCGCGCCGGATCGTTGCGGCCCCTTGCGGTTCGGCGGCCCAGCTGGCGCCGATGGTAGGAGCGCCTCCGGTGGTGATCGGATCGCCCTGCGCATCGATGATTTGGGCGATTCCTTGAACAGAACCGGCTGCCGCCTTGACTCCGGGAATCCCCCTGATCCGCTCGATCAGTGAGTCGTCGAACGGCTGCCGGCTGCCGCCGATCTGTGTTTCAAAGCTGCTCTTCGAGCGGACGAAGACGTCTATGCCCTGATTCACGTCCTCGAACAGCTGATCGAAGGTCCGGTCCACCGTATCGGCCAAAACGTTGGTTCCGGTTATGAACCCGACGCCCAGCACCACCGCCAGCGCGCTCAGGCCGAGCCGCAGCTTGTGCGCCCGGAGACTCTTGACGGTCGCCTTCCACATAAAGGTGCCGGCCTCAGGTCTGCAGGGTCTTCATACGTTCCAGGATCTGATCCACCGTCGGCCGGTTCAGCTCTTCCACTATCTGTCCATCGGCCAGGAAGACCACGCCGTCCGCATAGCCGGCGGCAATTGGGTCGTGAGTGACGATGATTGTCGTCTGCCCGAACTCGTCCACCGCGGTGCGCAGGAACTGCAGGATTTCTCCGCTGCGCCGGGAGTCCAGGTTGCCGGTAGGTTCGTCGGCGAAAACTATCGCCGGCTTGCCGGCCAGCGCCCGCACCGCGGCCACCCGCTGCTGCTGGCCGCCGGAAAGCTCCGCGGGCAAGTGGTCCAAACGATCGCTCAAACCAACCGTGGCCACCAGGTATTTGACCCAATTCATGTCCGGATCACGCTTGGCGAGCGCCATCGGCAACGTGATGTTCTCCAACGCGGTGAGAGTGGAGACCAGGTTGTAAGACTGGAAGATGAACCCAACTTTGTCCCGCCGCAACATGGTTCTGCCCTTTTCGTCCAAGCGGGCGAGATCGACGCCGTCTACGGTGATCCGGCCGGAGGTGAGGTTGTCCAAGCCGGCAAGGCAATGCAACAGTGTGGACTTACCCGACCCGGAGGGCCCCATAATCGCGGTGAACCGGCCCTTGGGGAAGGCGTGCGTCACCCCGTCAATTGCTCGGATGGCGTTGGCGCCCTCCCCGTACACCTTGACCGCGTCCAAGACTTCAACCGCAACCGTGCCGTCAGCGGACTGGGGTCCGCCCGCGCCAGCCTCCGCCGTTACGGCTGGGGGCACCACTTCCATTGGCACAGGTTCCCCCTGCCCGGGGAAGGCTCGGCGTTGCCACTGGATAACCTCCGGACGGCCCGGCTTAGCCGGTGGGGAGTCCACAGGAGGTTTCTGGTCGGGCAAAGCGGCGGAGTCTGCGGCCGCAACTACCGGTTCTGTGAAGGCGCTGGGCGCCGCCTGAGCAGCGGAGGATGGCAAAGCCTCCGGCTCCGGCTCCGAACCGGATTTGGCAGCCGGCCGCTTGCTTTTGTCTGCCCACAGCCTGACTTTGAGTTCGCCGGGGATTTGTTCGCCTGGTTTGACGGCGGCGGCTTCGCCGGGCGGGCCGGCGGCCGGCGAAACCGGCGAAACTACCGTGTCTGCTGATTCTGCCAGGGCCGTCTCGAGGGCGGGGTCTGCTCCGCCCGGCCCAACGGCCGGTGCCTGAGCGGCGGCTGCCGGTGTTTGGTCGACCGGCGGTTCTGCTCGATCGGCTAGCTCCTGCGGACCGGAAGGTTCGGCAACTTCTCCCTTCCCTGCCTCAACCTCTACGGCAGGCATCCGGACGGTCTGCATCGGGTCGGTTACGGGTCGGGACCGGGGGGCCGAAACCAGTTCCACCGGCGACGGTCCCGCAGCAGCCGGCTCCACAGTCACCCGCTCCAAAACCGGCTTGCTCCGGCGCAGTCCCAGCCTGCTGCGCTTTGCGGGCGCAGCAGCGTCGGGAAGCACCCGTTCGGTACGGACGACCGGCTCGGGCTCCTGCCTCGGTTCCCGGCTGGGCTTGCGGGACGGCGGCGCTTCGGGGGCCGGTGGAACCTCCGCAGACGAATGAGCTGAAACACTTAGCCCTCTGACCGACCTGCGCATCTGGTCTTCGGTTCGTCTGAAGGTTCTAGCCATCTGGCGTCCTCTCGGAAACTGTGACAATAGGCTTACGGATTCCGGCTTCTAAATCAAGCAGTTTCACTTACTGCCCGGAACCTGCCGAGTGGCCGGCGCCTCTTCCCGACATCGGCCACCGCCGAATCAAACCACCTGCTACCGGTCTGGAACGTCTTCCAGGTCGGCAGCCAGGGCCTCGACGCCCTGCTCCTGCAGCCAGCTGAGATAGGAGTAAAGAGCCATCAACCGGGCGTCGGGATCCCGGGGGTCGACCGGCCGATCATAGGTCTGTTCGGTGATGTCGAGCGAGGTCCCGATGAACAGCCGCAGGTCGTTGAGGACCGCCACCCAGGCCGACAGTTGCTCGGTGTCCAGCCGGCCGGAGTCAAGCGTGTCACGCACTATCTGCAACGCTTGCCGCTTGCCGGCGATGAGATCTGCGCGCACCATCGAATCGAACTCGGCGGAGCGCTCCGAGTCGTCAGGATAGGCCACCGGGAACAGCCTGCGCAGCGAGGGATGATTCATGTCAAGCGCCTCACCCAACTCTTGAGGAAGATGGGCTAGCAGCGCCCTGTGCGCCCGTGGGATCCGTAGCTCGAAACTGCCCCGGCCCTTGCGGACGATCCTGGGTTCAGCGGGCACGCCGGCCTACGAACGCTGCATCGTTGCCCACAGCCCATGGGCATGCAGGCGAGCGGTATCGAACTCGGCCTTTTCCCGGGGACCACCGGTGACGATAGACCTGCCGTCGTTGTGCACCTGCAGCATCAGCTCATGAGCCTTCTCCCGGCTGTAGCCGAACAGCTTCTGGAAGACGAAAGTGACGTAGGACATCAGGTTGATTGGGTCGTTCCACACGATCACCAGCCAGGGTAGATCGGGTTGCATCGCGCCGGAGCCGGTGGGTTTGTCTACCTCGGCGGGGGCGGTCGGCATGACCACCAGAGTACGTCAGATGGGCGGCCACGGGTATGGGCGGCCCGGACCGGGATGGGGAAACACCCGGGCGGCCAGGAGGCGCTCGGCCCGGTGCCTGGTTTCCTCCACCTCCTCGGACGCCAGCAGGCCACCCAACTCCACCGCCAGACCGCAACTTAGCTCTTCCAGTAGCAGTTCTATGCCCAGCAAGTCCCGATCCGGGATCGGTTCGCCGATGTAGTCCCACAACACGGTACGAAGCTTGTGCTCCACGTGAAAGCACAAGCCGTGGTCGATGCCCCAAATCACCCCCTGCCTGTCTACTAAAACATGGCCGGCTTTGCGATCAGCGTTGTTGGCGATCACATCAAACAGGGCAATTCGCATCAGCGCCGGATTGTGATCCTGTCCCAGATCGAATGCGGTCACTGCGGGATCATGCTCCACGAACCGCTGCACCGCCCCCGCTCCCAGCGGTCCGTCGCGAAGGACCGTGGGCGGGACGAAGCTCCACCCGGCAGCGGCACAGATCCGGTAGGCGCAGACCTCTCGGTGGCAAAGAGTACCGCTCGGGAAGTCCCACAACGGTGTCTCCCCGCGCTGCGGCTTGTACACCACCGGCGCCTGCGGATCGCCGTCCAGCCGGGCCAGGAAAGTGTAGTTGGAACTGCCGGCAAGCAGCCCCAGGATCTCAAGATCCCCTCGGATCAGATCGGCTGGTTCCAGAGGCGAGGTTACCCCGACGCTCTGGGGTTGTGGCCGTTGGAGGCCGGGCAATGGTGCCCTTCGTCGTCCATAGGGTGGCCACACAGCGGGCAAATCGGGCGGCCCTGGGCAACCACCTTCATGCCCTGGATACCAAACGAGGCCAGCTGGCGGGGCGTAACCCAGATGCCCACGGATGCCGGCGTACCAAACCCGGGCTCGATCAGCTCGGCGAAGCCGATCCTGATCATGTGACGCTGCTGTTCGTAGGTCATGGTGATCGTCTCGCCGTCCACTCGAAAAGCCGGCTCGTCCTGCTTGAGCGACATCGCGTCGGTGAATTCGGGCGACGAGGCTCCGATCATCCCCCGGCCGAGCAACTCCCGGGTCATCTCGTGCTCCCCAATCTGCGATAGCAACTCGTAGCCCCCCCGGGCCATCGCCACCACCTGCTCCTTCTCCAGAATCCAGGTCTGGAGGAACGGGCCTTTACTCGCTTGCAGCATGAAGACCCTGCGGCCGGGTTCACCCAGCGCGCCGGTGGTGAAAACGTCGGCTGCGTCGAATTCCAGTTCGCTCACTTCTTGCCTCCCGGGCGCTGCCTCAGTGCCGAAGCAAAGCTCTCGAACAGCTCTGCCTGGGATCCGGCGTCGCCCAGATTGAGCAGCCGGGGAACCCCGTCGCCGAGGTGCACTGTGGTGATCGAGGCCGGCGCGATATTGATCCGATCATAAAGGTCGATTGCCAAACCCAGATAAGCCGCTACCGCCAGGCGGATCATGTCGGCATGCGAGCACACTACGACCGGCCGGTCCTTGTGCTTTACCCGCAGCGCCTCCAATGCTCCCACCGCCCGGGTCTGAGCTTCCCGGATGGTCTCGCCGCCGGGGAAGCGGAAATCGCCTGGGCGGGCCCGCAGCTTCTGCCAGCCCTTGGTGGCGGACAGCGCCTTCAACGACTTGCCCTGCCAGTCGCCATAGTCCACCTCGGTCATCTCCGGAACCTGTTGGACCTGAAGCTTGTGGAGCTCAGCAATCGCCCCGGCGGTCTGCATGCAGCGCTCCAGCGGGCTGGAGTACACCGCTTTCAGCGGAACCCCGGTAAGGCGCTGCCCGGCGGATTGCGCCTGCTGCCGGCCGGTGTCGGAAAGATTGAATCCGGGAAGCCGGCCGGTCAGCTGAGTGCCGGTGACCGGAGTCAGGGCGTGACGAACGAGAAAAAGGATCATTGGTAGTCAGCGGCGCGGTGCTCTTGCGAGCCCGTTTCCGCATTCCCCTTTCAAACCGTGCATGCGGTTTTCCCGCACACGGCTTACCGATGGTCTTTCGAACATAGTTACGCAGCTCCTG
>JBQTHR010000008.1:0-29473 GCA_052389675.1 Actinomycetota bacterium | reverse complement strand
GTGTCCTGCGTCAGAAGAAGCTCGCGTTTGTATGAGCATTACGATAGTCTCCGATCATGTCAAATCGCGGACGTCCCAAAGTTGAGTTGGTGCTGTCTGAGCAAGAACGAACAACCCTTGAACGATGGGCTCGACGCCCCAAGAGCCCACAGTCTTTGGCGCAGCGGTCCCGGATCATCCTTGCCTGTGCAGATGGGCTGGCAAACAACCAGGTCGCTCTCTCAGTGGGGGTGCACCTTGCCACCGTGGGGAAGTGGCGCAAGCGCTTCATCGAGCGACGTCTCGACGGCCTGGTCGATGAGCCCAGATCCGGAACACCTCGCAAGATCACTGACGATGACATTGAGGCTGTGGTCGTAAGAACTCTTGAGACCAAGCCAGTCGATGCCACCCACTGGTCCACCCGGGACCTGGCCAAGCAGGTGGGGATATCGGCGTCCTCGGTCGGCCGGATCTGGCACGCATTCGGTCTGAAACCATGGCTGACCGACACCTTCAAACTGTCGGAAGATCCGTTGTTTATCGACAAGGTCCGCGACATCGTGGGCCTCTACCTTGACCCGCCCGAGCGGGCAGTAGTGCTGTGCGTGGACGAAAAGACGGGAATTCAGGCGCTTAACCGCACTCAGCCCACCCTGCCGATGCGCCCTGGCCAGGTTGAGCGACGCACCCACGACTACGCCCGCAACGGCACCACCGATCTGTTCGCCGCCTTGAACCTGACTACCGGGCAAGTCCACCACCAGCTTCGTTCCCGGCACCGGGCTGCTGAGTTCAGGTCCTTCTTGGCTGAGATCGATAAGGCTGTTCCGCAGGACCTGGAGGTCTATGTCGTCCTCGACAACTCCTCCACCCACAAGACTCCTTGAGATTCAGAAGTGGTTGCTCAGACACCCTCGCTTCCAGCTTCATTTCACTCCAACCTCCAGTTCCTGGCTTAACCTGGTCGAGCGTTGGTTTGCTGAGCTCACCCGTCGCCTGCTGCAACGATCCGCCCATAGAAACGTGAACGACCTCACCAGAGATCTCCGCAGCTGGATTGCTGCCTGGAATGAGAACCCTCGTCCGTTTGTCTGGCACAAGACAGCCGACGAGATTCTGGAAACGCTGGCGGGATATCTTCATCGATTTTCGGACGCAGGACACTAGCTTCTAGATCATCAAAACAGATGGGCCACCCCCATGGGCGGCCCATCTGTTTTGATGGGAGCCGATGAGCACGTCGATTGTCCGGCCTCCCGGCGACAGCTTCCGCCACGCGGTCTCGCGTCATCCGCAGCGTTACCTGATAGAACCCTCCCGGGCGCGGGCGCAACACGCCGCCTACCTGGCAGCTCTGGAGTCGCTGGGCGCCTCACTGGTGGTTCTTCCGCCCGACGAAGGGCATCCTGACGCCTGCTTCACGCAGGATCCGGCAATCGTGCTGGAAGGCCGAGCACTGATCGGCCGTGCTGGAGTGGCCTCCCGAGCAGCAGAAGCGCAGGGGCTTCTTCCGGTACTGGCCGGCCTGGTTGAGGGCATGGTCCAGCTGGCGCCGCCCGCCACACTGGAGGGCGGGGACGTCTTGCGCATAGGTCGGCGAGTCCTGGTCGGCCGGTCGAAACGGACCAACGATGCGGGAATCGAGCAGCTGAGACTATTCTGCGTGCCGCTGGGGTTGAGCGTTCATCCGGTCGAAGTGCCGGAGGGCGTGCTCCACCTCTCCACCGCTGCGACATCGCCCGGCTCGCGGCTGGTTATCGGCCTGCCCCAGGTCATCGCCGACGATGCTTTCGCCGGCATGCACAAGATCCCGGTCGAAATCGAATGCCTCCCCGCCTGCAACGTGCTAACGGTCGGAGATACGGTCATCGCCTCGGGCGACTACCCCGAGCACCACCACCTGGAAGCGGCCGGCTTCACAGTTGTACGGTTGGACCTGCTGGAGTTCGTGCGGGCGGACGCCGGGCCCACCTGCCTTTCACTGGTCGTCGGCTGAGGGCCCCCGCCGCCGCATGAGGTAGAGCGCACCCAGCAGCAGCAGACCGGACGCTGCGGTGAACAGAGTGATCCGGCCTGGCTCGGCCGTGCGCACCCCGGCTGCCGGCGGGGCGGAGGCCACCACGAAAGTACCCAGTCCTGTGGACTTCACCGCGATGCGCCGGTCAGTGGCTCTGCGGGCCGGCTCGATAAGATTCTGAAGGCCCTGCGGCCCAGCCAAGAGCACCTGCTGGGCGTCCCCCAGGTAAAGCATGCTTACCGTGGCCAAAAGCCCCTGGACCGGCTCCTCTCCCTGGAATACCGCCTCAACACGGTAGGCGTTGCCGTCGAACATCAGGCCGCCGGGCGGGCTACCCAGGCCGGCGGGATCCGTGGGCGTGATGGTCACGTCCAGCGTGCGAACGCCATCGCCTTGAGGCAGGGAGTCGAAGGTTATCGACATCTGCTGGTCGCTGGTCACTATCGCGGCAACGTCGGTCTGCCCGAAAGCATCGACCCTGACCGAGAACTTCTCCGGCAGAGGCGCTTCGTTATCGCCAGCCCGTCCGGCGGGCGGATTGACCCAGCGATAGGGCTGCCGGTCACCGGAATCGGATGGGTTGTCGGGGTGGGCTTCGCCCACCGCCGGCTTTTCTCCTCGGCCGGCCGCGACGAAGCTACCGAGCCGGGAGGAGCGGGCGCTGACCCGCTGGTCGGCAATGGTGACGAAGGGTCGAAACAGCGGGTCCCAGGCGAAATCCTGAAGCTGCAGAACCTGGCGGGCATGCACTGGATAGCGCATTACCACCGTGAAAGATCCCTTCACAGGCGTCCCCGTACCGGCGTAGGCGGCATCGAACCGGTAGGCGTTGCCGTCGAAGTAACCGTCACCCGGAGCGGCGGCCAACCGGTCCGGGGCCAGTGGGGTGATTGTAAGGTCGAACGACTCGCCGGCCAGCGGCGAGACCAGGTCGAAGGTGAGCGTCGCCTGCCCGTCGCTGGTGGTGACCGACGCGGGATCCGCAACGCCGTCGGCTCTCAACCGGACGGTGAATCTTTCCGAAACCGGTAGCTGGTTGTCAGCAACCCTGTCGGCGGGCGGCTCCAACCACTTGTACGGAGGCAATGGCACCAAACCGTCGTAAAGCGGGCGGGTAGCCACCCAACCAAGCGTTACCGATAGCCACATAGTCTCCAGGTACAGCAGCGACAGCAGGAGGCCGGCACGCAGCCGGCGGTCCGGCGTCACATCGCACCCAGCATGTTGGCAAAGGCGTGGGTGAACGCGGGGGCCGTCCAGGAGCCGCTCGCCCAGCGCTGCCAGCCGAAGAGCAGGCCGGCGGCAAGATTGATCGGCAGAACCGCCCAGCCGTAGACCGGGACATGGACCAGCGCGAAGAGCAGCGCGGCGCCACCTATCGCCCAGGCCACTCCCCAGCCGGCAAGCAGGCCGTAGACCAGCCGGCGGAAGAAGGCCTCCTCAGCAACTGCTGCAATGAGGCTGGCCGCCACGGTGGTGGCGGTTACCAGAGCAAACGAAGGCGGCAGCCGGATTCCGGCAAGAACGAACGGAACGGTGCCGAGGACGACGACAACAGGAACCCTTAGCAGACGGGCGGCAGGGGCGGCAGGGGCGGCAGGGGCGGCAGGGACGGCAGGGGCCGGGCGCACCAGCGCACCGACTGCGCCGACGGCGGCGGTCACCAGCACCGCCGGGGCGGAGGGCACCCGTGCGGCCAGAGCGGCCACGCCTGCGGCAGCCGCCCAGACCGGCAACCGGCCGGTACGGCGCAACACTGCGCTCATTGAACCTCGAAGGACTTCACTACCACCACCGGAGGACGGAAGGGGGCGTGGTCGCCAGCGACGAACTCCGCCTGGAGCAAATGGATCCCCGGCGTCACCGCGACGGTGTGCTCCAGCCCGAAGGTCATCGCCAGAAGCTCGCCGTCCAAGCTGAGATGGACATGACCTTCGTCCGGCCGCAATTTCGCTGTGGCCTGTGGGATGACCGTCGCCCCCTCCAACTCGACCCTAACCACCAATTCGGGACCGGTCACCACGGCTCCGGCCACCGGCTCGACTATGGTCAGCCGCGCCGTGGACGCCGGGCGAGCAGATGAACTGGCAGCGGAGTCGCCATGGTGAGCGTTTCCCGCCGAGCAAGCCGATAAGGCGACCGCAATAGCCACCAACGGCAGTGCCGGCCGTCCGATCAGCGCCGACAAAGTAGCAACAGTTTGTCGCCTGGGTGGGCCTTTGGGCCCCCAGCCCTTCTCCAGCCGTTCACAGCTCATTACAAAAGCCATTCTAGTGTCGGCTGAACTGGCCGCCACCTACGCAGGCTGAGCGCATGCGAAGCTAAAAACTCGTTCGTTCCGGATCCTGGTCATACGCGTTGGAAACCTCACGCCAATGCTCCGGCAAATTGCCTTTCTCGGGCACGCCGCCGGCTTGCTTCAGCCGCTGGGCGGTGTGCATCAGGTTCCACGACATGATGGTGCAGTTCTTGTGGGTGAAGTCGTTGTCGTAGCCGACCGGCACGGCCGAGCCTTCCAGCAGGTCGCTGTAGCTTGGGCCCGGTCCGGCCTCACCGATCCATCCGCAGTCGGCCTGGGGTGGGATGGTGTAGCCGACGTGGGACATGGCATAGAGGATCTCCATCGAGCAGGCCTTCACGCCGTCCTCATTGCCGGTGACGATGCAGCCGGCGGTTTTCCCGTAATACAGGTACTGACCCTTCTCGTTGCGATCACCCGAGTAGGCGTACATGCGCTCGATACAAAGCATCGAGGCACTTGACTTCATTCCCAGCCAGATCGGAGTTCCCAGGACGAGGATGTCCGCCGCCATGATCCTCCCCTGAATTGCCGGCCAGTCGTCGACAGCCCGGCCGGACTCCGCCCGGGCGTCTTTGACCATGCCGAAGGCGACGTCGTGTTCCAGCAGGTGAATAAAATCGACTGACACTTTCTGGGATGCCATGATCCCGGCGGACCGGGCCATCAGCCGCCGGGTGTGTGACGAGGCGGCGTCGTACTTGATCGAGCAGTTGATGAAGGTTGCCTTGAGACCGCTGAAGCCCTCTGACATGGAATCCTCCCAGGTGCCGGCGTCCCACGCGCCGGAGCGCCCAGAATAGTGGTGTGGCGCTCTCATTCGCGCACCTAACCGCCTCGCGGACCTTTAGGGCGCTCCGCAGAATCACTTGCGACACTTGGGCGCCAGCCACTCGGCAGGATCCGCGCAAGGTTAGGTTGCGGAGTAGCTTTGACTCTTCAGGGCGTGGCCTTTCGCTGGAACGAGGTTGCCAGCACGTCCGCCCGCTCGTTCCAGCGCTGCCCGGCGTGTCCCTTGAGCCAGCGTAGCTTGACGTCTGGCTGGGTCTTTGACAGCTCGTACAGGGGCCGCACCAGATCCAGGTTCTCCACCGGGCCGGTCTTTCTCTTCCAACCCTGCCGCTCCCAGCCGGCTGCCCACTCGTTGATCGTTCTCACGCACAGGGTGCTGTCGCTCCAGATCGTCACCGTGGAGCCGCCTTTGAGCATCTTGTAGGCCTCCATGATCGCGGTCAACTCCATTCGGTTGTTGGTGGTGTGAGGATCACCTCCGCTAGCCTCAGCGATCATTTCGCCCCCGCGTACCCAGACCACTCCCCACCCGCCAGGGCCCGGGTTTCCGCTGCACGCTCCGTCGGTGAACAGGCCTTCAGACAGCTCTGCAACCGATGAGCCGATTCTGGCGGATCCGGCCCCCGATGTTGCTGCGCCTTTCGCAGTCTTGCAGCTCATGCATCGCTGCGGCGTCCACCCGGGGTAACGGCTGAGGACCTCAGCGCCCAAGCTGAAGTTTCGACCACAGCCAGTGCAAATAAAGTCGGGCACGGGGACGATGGTACCGGATGGAGAAGGGTGCCTCACCAAGGTGCGTAGTGTTCGGCACGTCTCCGGCGGGATACCACGCTGCTGACGCTGTTACCTTCCAAGTCCCATATTGCGAATCCACTCTTTCGGTACTCCTTGAAGCGACCCCGGACAACCTGATCGATCCGCCAGGACACGCGCTCAACTTCCCCCTCACCGGATTCTGCGCAGCCATCGCAACCGCACGTGGGGAAGCCTTCAATGGTGGAACGCCCGAACCGCAGGTACAAACCTGGGAACGTCGTGCGAACGACCTCGATGGGAGCAGCGTTTACCTTCTCAGGAGTGAGCCGGACAACTGGCTGGCTGCGGTCCTGCATGCTGACGGGGAAGCTCGGGTCGGCCAGAACTGACCTGCGTACGTCGTGCTGATCTTCAAGGCGCTCGATCAGCTCCGCGATCTCCACGTGGAGTACGGCGAACCGCTCAAGGTTGGTAGTGCGCCCGTACTCCTCGTCAGAAGGCCCGTCTGAGTCCACTCCCACCTCACTCGGCGATGCCACCCTGTCGACAACCCCCAACCAGCGTACCAAGCGTGACTCGCCGGAACATTCGCCTGCGGCTTGATAATCTTGCGGCGACATGGCAGAGACAAAGTTGCGAGCGGTTATCTTCGACGTTGACGGAACCCTGGGGGAGACCGAGCGCCACGGGCATCGTGTTGCCTTCAACCGGGCGATGGAGCAGCGCGGCCTCCCCGACTCCTGGAGTGACGAGATGTATCGCGAGCTTGTCAAAACCACCGGAGGAGTCCGCCGGCTGACTCACTACTTCACCACTTACAACGGCATGTCCCGGGAGGAGGCCCTCCCGCTGGCCGAAGAGCTCCACCGGGTCAAGACCCGGCTGTTCACCGAAGTTGTCACCTCGGCAGAGGTGCCGCCCCGCCCGGGGTCGGTGCGCTTCATCAAGCTGTTGCAGGAATCCGGGATCCGCACCGCGGTGGCCACCACTGGGACGGCCAGCTGGGTGCACCCGCTGATGGACCATCTGGTTAGGGTCGGGAACCTGGAGCCGTTTGAGACAATCGTCACCGGTGACCTGGTCGAGAACCTCAAACCTGCCCCCGACGCATTCATTTTGTGCTTAGACCGGCTGCAACTCGATCCGGGCGATGTGGTGATAGTCGAGGACTCCCGGAACGGAGTACGGGCGAGCATGGCGGTTGGTGCCGCCTGCCTGGCGGTGCGGGGCGAGTACGCCCTGACCGAAGAATTGGCGGGGGCAGACCTGGCCGTGGACCAGTTCGGGGAGCCGGGGGCGCCACTGGAGGTCCTGCTGAACCCCTGGGCGCTTGACGTGGGACCGGCGCTCACCCCCCAGGTGGCCAGGCAGCTCCATTACCGGAATCGGACGGGTTGAATGGATTGGCCGGAAAAGAAGCAGGGCGACGAGGACCCGGCCGTACGAACCCTTCAGCACCTGCTCAACCACCACGGCGCCAACCTTAACCCCACCTCGGCCTTCGACGAAACAACCGGCAAAGCGACGATCGCCTTCAGGGAATCCAGGGGTTTGCCGTCCGGCCGCACAGTCGACAGCGCAGTCTGGGAAGCGCTGGCGGTAGATCTACGCCTGGGCGACCGGGGGGAGGCAGTTAAGGCCGCTCAGTACCAGCTGTTCGTGCGGGGCACACTCCCCGGCGTAGACGGCATCTATTCGATGAAGACCGACATCAGCGTCCGCCGGCTCCAGGTGCTGAAACGGCTGGATCCGGACGGCACTGTCGATCTGGAAACCTGGCAGGCGATGGTGAGCGACACCGATTTTCCAACCATCAGCGAGGAACTCAGCCGGGACGGCTTCGATTGGCAGGCGAAGCTTCGCTCGATGCTCCGCCCGGAGATTTAGCAGGGACAATCGGATCGGCGGCTGCGCCGCCCGAAGGCGCCGGCATTCCGCCGGCCTTCAGTAGGGCAACGGCTGTCAGGGAGGTCAGGCGCCCCCAGAGGGCACCGGTTAGGCGCAGGTGGCCGGGGCTGAGTCACAATTAGCCGGACTGGGGAGGGGTACCTTGGATCTGATCAGTGGCTTCGGCCTGATCGGCGTGATCTTGGTGGTCTCGGCGCTCGTTGCCGGGCTGGTGGACCGCGGACCAATCTCCTTCCCGATGATCTTTCTCGGCTTGGGCCTGCTCGCCGGGCAGAGCCCGGGCCTGCTGGAGGTAGACCCGCATTCGCCCGCCTTAGAGGTCATCGCCACTTTGACTCTGGCATTGGTCCTATTCATGGATGCTTTGACGCTGGACGGCGGGCGGTCCCGCAAGGACTGGCTGGTACCCGCCCTGGTGCTCGGCCCGGGGACCTTCGCGGTCATAGCAGCTGTGGCCGCAGCCGCCCACCTCCTGCTCAACTTGCCATTGGTGCTCGCGCTGATTCTTGGAGCGGTCCTGGCGTCGACCGATGCGGTGGTCTTGCGGGACGTAGTCCGGGACGAGAGAGTCCCGCGGCCGGTGCGCCGGGTCCTGTCGGTGGAGGCCGGGACGAACGACATCATCGTGCTGCCGCTGATCCTGATACTTATCGCCCTGTCCGGCGCCGGCTCCGCTCCGCAGGGTTTTACCGACTGGTCCCGGCTGGGCTTTCAGATCTTTGTGGTCGGCCCGGCCATCGGTTTCGTTGTGGGCGGGGCCGGATCCTGGCTGCTGGCACGGGCGGACGCCCGTTTCACCATCCGGCGGGAGTACCAAGCGCTTTACGGAGTGGGCCTGGTTCTGACCGCCTACGCCGGAGCGGTAGCGGCCGGTGGCGACGGTTTCCTGGCGGCATTCTTCGCCGGCATCGCGATCACGGTGCTTGACCAAGCGTTGTGCGACTGCTTTTTGGAGCTTGGCGACGCCGTGGCTGAGATGTCCATGCTGCTTGCGTTCGTCCTGTTCGGCGCGCTCATGGCCGACCAGCTGAGGTTGGTCCCCACGGCAGCCACGCTTACGCTGGCGGCGTTCACAATCTTCGTCGCCCGTCCGCTGGCCATGCTAGCCATCCTCAGCCTGCGCACCGCTGCGCTCAGCCGAACGGCCCGCGCGTTCATCGCCTGGTTCGGCCCACGGGGACTCAACTCTTTGCTGTTCGCGCTGCTGGTGGTACAGGCGGACGTCCCCCGAGCAGAGTTCCTGCTGGCCGCGGTGGGGATGGTGGTGCTGGTCTCGGTGGTCGCCCACGGCGCCTCCGCCACTCCGCTCGCCGCCTGGTACGGGCGACGGGTTGCCACAGAGACTCTGGCCGAGGAGCGGGTGGGAACCGCGACTGCGCTGTTCGGTCGACAAGCTCCAGACAACGTCGTGCGGGTCACGCCCGACGAACTCAAGGGTCTCCTGGACGGCCAGGAAGCTCCCACGCTGGTGGACGTACGGTCACGCTCCAGCTACGACAAGGACGCAGTCCACATCCCGGGCGACGTGCGGGTACTCCCGGATTCGGTCGGCGAGTGGGCGGCCAAGCAGTTGAGGGACCAGCCCTACGTAATGTACTGCACCTGACCGAGCGAGGGAACCAGCGCCCGGGTGGCGCGCCAGCTGCTGTCGGATGGGTTCTCAAGGGTGGGGGTCCTGCAAGGCGGCCTGGACGCCTGGCGGGAGCGCTTTCCGGTTGACCCGGTGGACCAGTAAGAACTGGCGCGCACTGAGCCCGGAATTCTGAGAGGCCAAACCTCAGGGCCCACCTCCGCCTGATCTAGCGTTCCCAGCCCTTCCTCGGGCTGAATCCTCGTCCATTGGCACCAGACTCCGGCTGAACAACTTTGTAACCCAGGGTTCACCGACGCGTTACGCCGATGACATTGCGGCCTGAAATCGTCGGCACATTATGTACGGCTTTGTATCCAACTCTGGATTCTCATGGCTCCACTGAGCGACATGGTCCATCGTGAGCTCAAAAAGCGGCTCATCCTGTGGGACTACCTCCCGGCGGAGCGCCTGGGCGAGGAGGCATTGGCCCGCGAATTCAAAGTCAGCCGCACTCCGGTGCGCGACGCACTGCGCCGCTTGGAGCGGGAGGGCTTCCTGGAACACCGCTCCTGGGCAGGGTACCAGGTGCCCAAACCCGATCTTCCCCGCATCAAAGAGCACTACGAGGTGCGGCTGATCCTGGAGGTCGCCACAGTACGGCGCCTTGCCGGTTCTGCCCCACCAGAGCAACTTGATGAGCTCCTGCAGCAATGGAGTGTGCCCGGCGATCAAATACCGGCAACGGATCCGGAACTGGTCTACCAGGACGAGGCATTCCACGAGCGCCTGGCCGAGATAGCGGGAAACGCGACTCTGCTGGCAATGCTGCGCTCCATCAACGAACACATCCGGATCATCCGGTCCGCCGACTTCGTAACTGCGCAGCGGGTACTGGACACCTACCGGCAGCATCGGGCGATCTTGGCGGCTATCCGCCGGGGGGATGCCGGACTTGCCGCCGGCCGGATGGCCGAGCACATCAGCGAGAGCGAAGCGCAGGTGGAGGAAGCGGCCGCCCGGGCGCTCGCTCGAATACTCACCAAACCCAACGCCCCGGCTTTGGCGCAGCCGGCTTTGGCGCAGCCGGCATTGGCGCAGCCGGCTTTGGCGCAGCCGGCTTTGGCGCAGCCGGCCCTGGCCCCGGCTGCGGAGGACCGCTCGTGACCACCGCACTGGCGCAGACCAAGGTGACGCCGCTGCTTGCCGTGGAAGCTCTGACCTGCCGCTTTGGCGAGGTCGTCGCCAACGACAGTGTTGACTTCGAGGTGTACGCCGGGGAGATCCACGCTGTGCTCGGGGAGAATGGGGCGGGCAAAAGCACGCTGATGAAGCTGATCTACGGCGTCTACCGGCCCGAATCGGGGCGCTTGCGCTTCGAGGGCCGCTACGTGGAGATTGCGTCACCAGCGATCGCTCGGAGCCTGGGCATCGGCATGGTGTTCCAGGACATGCGGCTGATCCCGGCGTTCACCGTGACGGAGAACGTCGCCTTGGCCCTGCCCGGAAAAGGTATCGGCTTGGACCGCAAAGCAGTGGCCGAGCAGATCACCGAAGCGGCCGGCCGCTACGGTCTGGCGGCCGACCCGCACGCCTTGGTGCGCCACCTGTCAATCGGCGAGCGCCAGCGGGTGGAGATCTTGAAAGTACTGATGGGCGGCGCCCGGCTGGTCATCCTGGACGAGCCCACCAGCGTCCTGGCGCCCCAGGAGGTCGACAGTTTGTTCGCCGGCCTGGCCAAGCTGAGAGCCGAAGGTTTCTCGGTGGTGATCATCACCCACAAGCTCCACGAGGCACGAGCAATCTGCGACCGGGTGACCATCTTAAGGGGCGGCAAGGTAATCACGGGGGCCGTCGATCCGGTCACCATGAGCGACGACGAACTGGTCACCGCCATGGTGGGCCGCAGCGTCCCGGCTTTGAAGGCGGAGCGCGCCGCCCCGTCCGTCGCGAAGTCCCTGGCGCTGGAGCTGGCGGGCGTATCAGCCTTGGCCGACCGGGGCCACCTTGCGCTCAAGGATCTGAACCTGCATATCCAACCGGGCGAGATCCTCGGGGTGGCCGGAGTCTCGGGCAACGGGCAGCGGGAACTCTACGAAGTGGCTCTGGGACTTCGCCCGGTCACCGAAGGCTCGGCGCGCCTGGCCGGCGTCGATCTGGCCAACGGGGGGCCGAAGACGGGCATCGCCGCCGGTGGCGTTGGTGTACCGGAGGACCCGATCAGCGACGCTGTGGTTCCCGGACTGAACGTCGCCGAACACATCGCGCTGGGAAACCTGGAGCAGGTGCGCAGCAAAATCGGATTGGACTGGGGCAAGGTTCAAGCCGGCTTCGAGAAGTTGCAGCAACGCTGCGGTTTGAACATGGTTGCAGCGCAGCGGATGGTGTCAACACTGTCCGGAGGAAACATCCAGCGGGTGTTTTTGACCCGGGCGCTCGGCCGGCCGGCGAAGTTCGTGGCCGCCGCCTACCCCAGCCGGGGCTTGGACGTGGCGACCACCCGGCGCACCCAGGAGTTGCTTCTGGAACAGCGGTCCGCGGGTGCCGGCGTTCTGTTCATCTCGGAAGATCTGGACGAGCTCATGGCCGTGTGCGACCGGATCGCCGTGCTCCACAACGGCGAGATCGCCGGGGTTGTCAACTCTGCCAGCACCGACCGCTACGAGTTGGGCCGCCTGATGCTGGGCGGAGGTGAACCGTGAGCGTGGCGGCCGCCCCAACGGGAGGTCGCTTCGGGACCGCCGCCCGGGGCGCAGGGCGGATCGCCGCTGCCTCCGCCGGGGCCGTGGCGATGTTCGGCGCCTTCGTGGTTGCCAAGGGGGCGAATCCGTTAGTGGTCTACGCCGACATGATCCGCTCCACATTCGACGTTGCCTCTTTGGGAGAGGTGCTCATCAAGGCAACCCCTTTGATCCTCGCTGCGCTGGCAGTGACGGTGCCGGCCAGAGCGGGACTGGTTAACGTGGGTGGCGAGGGCCAGATCGTCGTTGGCGCCGTGGCTGCCGGCGGCGCCGCCCTGGCGCTGGACGAGGTGCTCCCGGGCGGGGTGACGATCATGGTGATGATGCTCGCCGGGGCGCTGGGCGGCGCGCTGTGGGCCGGCCTGGCCGGGATGCTTCGCCAGAAGGTCAAGGTCAATGAGGCGATCAGCACCCTGCTGCTCAACTACGTGGCCATAGACCTGCTGCTGTTCTTGATTTACGCCCCCTGGAAAGACCCCAACGGCTCGGGCCAACCGGCAACCAAACCGCTGGCGGTGGCAGCACGCTTGCCGCTGTTCGCCGGCTCCCGGGTCCATATGGGCATCCTGATTGCCTTGGTGGCCACCGGGGCAATCTGGTTCCTGCTCACCAAGACCTCCTGGGGGTTCAAGCTGCGGGTGGTTGGGGGCAACAGCGAGGCCGCCCGGCGGGCCGGCCTGCCGGTACCCACGCTGCTGATGTCGGCGATGCTCGTGGGCGGCGCGCTCGCCGGACTGGCCGGCATGGCCCATTTCGCCGGCGCCGAGCTCAAACTGCGGCCGGGCATGACCGCCAACCTCGGCTACATCGCCTTTCTCGCCAGCTGGCTGGCCCGGCACTCGCCGATCAAGGTCGCCCTGGCGGCGTCTCTGCTCGCGGCTATCGCCATCGCCGGAGACAGCCTTCAACTGGATTCCGGTCTGCCCGCAGCCTCGGTGAACGTGCTTATGGGCCTGGTTCTGGTGGCCGTAATGGGCTTCGGAAACTTCCGAACCACCCGGAAAGCGGCATGAACCTCATCCTGCAGGTCCTGGCCGGGGCGGTGCGGGGCGGCACCTCCATTCTTTACGCCGCTTTGGGCGAGACGGTCTCCCAACGGGCAGGGGTGATCAACCTGGGCACCGAGGGATGCATGCTCGTGGGGGCGCTCGCCGGGTATGCGGTCTCGGCGAACACGGGCAACCCGTGGGCGGGCGTGGTTGCCGCCGCCACGGCAGGCGGCGTACTGGCTCTCGTCCACGGCGTGCTGGTGATCGGCCGCAGAGCCAGCCAGCTTGCCTCCGGGCTGGTGGTGCTGTTCCTCGGTTTGGGGATCACCTCGCTGTTCGGCGGGGCCTTCGTAGGCCGGACCACCGAGTCGTTCAACCCGGTGCCAGTGCCGGTACTCTCCAGCGTGCCCTGGCTGGGCGAGATCTTCTTCCGACATGACGCCCTCACCTACCTGTCGTTTCTTGCCGGACCGGCGATCTTCTACTTGCTTTTCCGCACCCGCTGGGGCCTGCTGATCCGGGCAGCGGGCGAGCGTTCGGAGGTGCTGTCGGCTTACGGCCACTCCCCGGCGCGCATCCAGTACGCCGCGGTTTTGGCCGGGGGAATGCTGGCAGGCGTAGGCGGAGCTCAGTTGTCCACCGCCTACGCCAACGCCTGGTTCGAGAACATGACTCAGGGGCGGGGGTTCATCGCCGTTGCTCTGGTCATCTTCGCCGCCTGGCACCCGCTCAAGGCGGTGGGCGGAGCCTACTTGTTCGGCGCCGCCCTGGCACTCTCGCCTGCCCTGCAGGCTCGGGGGCTCGGCCTGAACCAGTTCGCGCTCGACGCCATCCCCTACGTAGTCACCATCGCCGTCCTGGTGGTCCTGTCCCGCAAGCGGTTGGATGCCGCACCGGAGGGACTCACCCGGATCTTGGCAATGTCGCCATGGAAATAGTTGTCCGATAAACGGAGGAAAAGGATGAGAGGTAATCGGTTTCGCGGGCTGGTGGCCACCCTGCTCCTGGTGGCCGGAGCATGTGCAAGCAACACCACCGAAGCGCCGCCCGGCGCTGTGGCAGTCGAAAATCCAGGAACCAGCGGATCGGCAATCGGGTTCATATTCGTCGGCCCCAAGGACGATTTCGGCTACAACCAGGCCGCTTTCGACGGGAGCCAGGCGGTCAAAGCAGCCTTCCCGGATCTGGAAGTACTCACCGCGGAAAACGTGCCCGAGGACGACAACGCCGCCCGGATCATGGAAGGCATGATCAGCAAGGGGGCCAAGATCATCTTTGCCACCAGCTACGGCCATAAGGACCCGGCCCTCAAGGTGGCGCAAGCCCATCCGGACGTGGTGGTAGTCCAGCAGGGCAACCTGGTAGAGGGACAGATGCCCGCCAACTTCGGCACCTACTTCGGCACCGTCTACGAACCGGTGTACCTGGCTGGAATCGCCGCAGGCAAGGCGACCAAGAGCAACAAGCTCGGTTACGTCTACGCCTTCCCGATCCCGCAGACACTTAACAACATCGATGCGTTCACCCTGGGCGCCCGCTCGGTTAACCCGAGCGTGACCGTCAACCTGGTGAACACTTCGAACTGGTGCGACCCGGGCAAACAGGCGGAGGCGGCGAACAGCCTGATCTCCCGGGGCGTCGATGTCATAACCCAGCACCAAGACTGCACCGCCACGGTGATCAAGACCGCCGAAGCAAAGGGCATATTCTCCGTGGGGTACCACGCCGACGCATCCAGCCTGGCGCCCCGGGGATGGCTGACCGGCTCCGAGTGGAACTGGGGACCGCTGTACGTGGAAATAGTCGAGCAAATTCAATCGGGCGGGTTCACCGGCAGCAAGTACAACGCCAACTACCGGGTGGGCCTCAAGACCGGCGACAACCCGTTCGTTCAATCCAGCTACGGCCCCTCGGTCTCCGAGGAGACCAAGCAGTTGATCGATCAGGCGAAGACGGCCATCTCCGGCGCCGACGGTTCGCCGTTCAAAGGCCCGGTCAAAGACCAGGAGGGCAACGAGATCGTCCCTGCCGGGACCGTTCCCGACTACGCAACCATCGAAGGGATCGTGGTGCTCGTGGACGGAGTGGTAGGGAAGCTTCCCTCCTGAAGTTGAGATATGTGGAAGCCTCGGCCCCCTATCCTTGGCCGTTCGACGGGCGGTTGGAGCCAGCGCGCCTGGCTTTGCTGGCGGTCGGCTGCCAGGGATGGTGGGCTGAGCGCACCGAGGAAAGCCGCAATGTCCTTCGGGCGATCAACACGCTCGCAGGCGTAATGCGCCTCCAAGGCGGGCTGGTTGTCTTCACCCGCATCGCCGGGGTGGCCGGTGCGAACGGCCGCCCGGCCCGTGGCCCGGAGGTAGGCGGACCGGGATGGGAGTTGCTGCTGCGCCCTGAGCCGGGCGACTTCGTTGTCGACACACCGGGCCTCAACGCCTTCTTCGCCAGCAGCCTGGACCACTTGCTGCGGTCCTGTCGGCGGGACCGCTTGGCGATAGGGGGCCTGGGCCTGGAGACCGTTTTGTATTCCACGGTTACCGGAGCGAACGACCGGGGCTACGAGTGCCTGATCCTGTCCGACGCCGCGGCAGCTCACGATAAGCCGGTGGCTCAGCGGGCGCTCAACAGCATCACCATGTCAGGCGGGATCTTCGGCGCCATCGGCTCCACCGGCGCACTGAGTGCAGCACTATCGAGTTAGGAGGCAAGATGCTCTACGGCACGGTCCAGGCAGACCCCTATCCGTGGCCCTATGACGGCGGGTTCGATCCGCAGCGCACCGCGATGATCTTGATCGACTGGCAGGTGGACTTTTGCGGCGAGGGCGGCTATGTCGACGCTATGGGCTACGACCTGGGCCTCACCCGCGCCGGGCTGGAGCCCACCGCTCAAGTCCTGGCGGCCATGCGGGAGCGGGGCTTCAACATCGTGCACACCCGGGAAGGCCACGTTGCCACGCTGGCCGACTGTCCCCCCAACAAGCTTTGGCGCTCGCAGCGAATCGGCGCCGGGATCGGTGACTCGGGGCCATGCGGGCGCATCCTGGTGCGGGGAGAGCCGGGATGGGAGATAGTTCCCGAGGTGGCGCCGCTGGAGGGGGAGATTGTGATCGACAAGCCGGGCAAAGGCTCGTTCTATGCCACCGAACTGGACCTCATGCTGCGTAACCGGGGCATCACCCACATGATCTTCACCGGCATCACCACAGACGTGTGCGTCCACACCACCATGCGCGACGCCAACGACCGGGGTTACGAATGCCTGCTGCTTGAGGACTGCACCGGGGCCACCGACCATAACAACTACCTGGCGGCCCTTGAAATGATCAAGATGCAAGGCGGGGTATTCGGCGCGGTGGCAACCTCCAAAGCTCTGCTCAAAACCCTCGAAGCAGCTTGAAGCCTCCGGGAAGCCAAGGCCTGGCTGCCATCGACGCGGCCTGCCGGGCGGTACGCTCCCACGAGGTGCTCTGGCAGGAACGCCCGCCTGCCTACTGCTACAGCCTTCCCGGGGGGCCGCCGGACTTGGGATCCGCCAACGGCGCGCCAGCCGGCCTTCCGGGTCGAATCGGAAAGGCGATAGAAAGGCTTCGCCGGGGCGAGGTCAGCAGCGCTGAGTTGGTGGATGACGCACTGGCTACGGTTCGCCGGCTCAACCCGGCGCTAAACGCGCTGTCCCATGTCGAGTTCGATTCGTCGATTGTCGAGGCACAAAACTGCGACCGGGAGGCTGGAAGCGGGCGCTGGCGCGGCCCCCTGCACGGCATCCCACTTACCGTCAAGGACGTGATCGACGTTGCCGGCATGCCCACCCGGGCCGGATCGGCCGCCTTCGAACGGGTCCCCATAGCCGACGCCGACTCCGTAAACCTGTTGCGCAAAGCGGGCGCGGTGATTATCGGCAAAGCGACCACCCACGAGTTCGCTCTGGGGGTAACCAGCCCGCAAAGCCGCAATCCGTTCGACCAGACCCGTATCCCGGGCGGCTCCAGCGGCGGCTCGGCAATTGCCGTGGCCACCGGTATGGGCTTGGCCTCCCTGGGCACCGACACACGGGCCTCCATCCGGGTCCCCGCCGCCCTGTGCGGAACGGTAGGGTTCAAGCCCACTTTCGGCAGCATCCCAACCCGCGGGATCGTGCCGCTTTCCTGGACCATGGACCACATCAGCCCGATGGCTGCCACCGTTGCCGACGCCGCCCTTCTGTTCGATGTCCTGGCGCCCGGCCGGCACCTGGCAGGGCACGCCGGCTCAGCGGTGAAGGGTATGCGGATAGGGATTCCCGGCAGCACCTTTGAGGGCACCGAACCACAAATCGCCGCCCTCGTAGAGGAGACGTTGGCCTCCTTCGACCAACTGGGGATCCGGCGATCCTGCGCCAGCAGGCCCGATGCCGCCGACCTCGAACTGGCCAACGCCGCCGGCATGCTGATCAGCCGGTGCGAAGCGGCCGCCTACCACCGCAACCTCGGCTTGGACCGCTCCCTCTACTGGGACGAGGTGGCCGACCAGCTGGCGGCCGCCGGGACGGTGGTGGCCATGGACTATATCGATGCCCAACGCATCCGGGCTGAACTGGCGCACCGGATGACCGGCGCCTTCGAGACGTGCGATGTACTGGCGATGCCCACCGTGCCGGTCGTCGCGCCTGCGGTCGAGGACTTCAGCCGCTACCTTCTCACCCTCTCCCGTAACGCCATCCCGTGGAGCCTGACCGGACTGCCGGCCGTCTCGGTGCCCTGCGGGACAGTCGACGGACTGCCGGTTGGGCTGCAACTGGTCGCCGCCCCCTGGCGGGAAGACCTTTTGGTGGCTCTGGGCAGCGCCTTAGAATCGCTCCTGGCCTCCGAATGAACCGCAGCGATATCGAGGCCCTCGCCCGGCGAGCCTATCTCGGGCTTGCCGAGGGGGACCTGACCGCCTCCCGGAGTTCCTATGCCGAGGACTTCCGCTGGCATGTCCCGGGCGCCAACCGGGCTTCGGGAACCTATCTGGGGGCCGCTCAGTACTTCCGGGAGCGCCTGGAGCGGATGGCCCCGCTGGACGAATGGAAACTGGCCGTCCAGCGGGTTTTGGTGAACGAGGCCACCTGCGCAGCGCTGGTGGAGCTCCAACTCGACGCCTCCCGCCTCGGCCGGCACGTGGCGATGACCTGCCACCACGTGTTACTTTTCGACGCCAGCGGCCGGATTGTGGAGGCAACGGGTTTCGTAGAGGACCAACAATCCCTCGACGAGTTCCTCAGCTGAGCCAGGCTTTCGCCGCAGGGGCCGGAAATCCCACCCGGGCTGCCGCCGAAACGAACGGCCGCCCGAGCCAGGCTTTCGCCGCAAGGGGGCTGGGAATCCCACCGGGCCGCCGCCGAAACGAACGGCCGCCCGAGCCAGGCTTCGCCGCAGGGGGCCGGGAATCCCGGGGCCACGGCCGCAACGGGCGCGCCGCCGGCAGAAACGACGGCTGAAAGGCCCTAATCCTTCAGGGGCAGCACGTCCAGCGCCATCAGCAGCGAGAGCCAGCCCGATTCGGCGTTGTGCTGCACCACTTTGCCCTCGATCACCCGGTCGAGCGAGATGTTCTGGAACCTCACGTTCCGGCCGGTGGGGGCGATTCCCAGCCAGTGCCCGGTATGGGTTCCCTCGAACCAGGCGTGGGTGCACACCATCTCCCCCCAAGCGAACTGCCCCTCGATGGTGGCGGTGAGGTCGGGAAAGGCAGCCCGCAGGCCGGGAATCCGTTGCCGGGTCTCGTAGTAGCCGGGGTGCGCCGCCAGCAAGTCCAGATCGCCCCCGACGATGATCTGGGTCAGCTCCCGAAGCAGCGCCTTGTTTTGCTGCTCGCTCACCGGAGGAAGTGCAACTCCATCTCCTTAAGCAGGCGACCAAGTACGAACCAGCCGACCACTGCTATGAGCACCGCGGCGGGAAGCAGGATCAGCATCGCTTGGAACTCGCCGATGAGAAATACCACCGCTAGCCCATAGAGCATCGGAGTGACCGCCAAAGATGCCGTTAAAAAGCTCAAGTTGCGCCCGGCACTTTGCATGGTCACCTGTTTGCCCGACCTTCTGGACTTCTCCCGCATCCTTTTAAGCAGCTTGCCCGCTTCGGTGGGCCGGAAAGTGGTCACCAACGGAATCAAAGTAGCCAGCGACGCCAGGACCGCCCCGATGATGAGGGCATCCGGGGGGAGCACCGGATCCATGGTGGAGCTGACCAGCGGAGCTGCCTCCCGGCCGTAGACAACTGTCGCGGCCACGAATAACGCCAGTATGAAGTACGCCTTCAAGCGCTCCTTACGAGCTTGTTCCATCGCCACCTCCCGGCCCGTATTCTCCCCCGGATCGAGCCGTTGAGGCAAAGAATTCCCGTGTACGCTCGTTCTGCGTGTTACTGTCGAAGCGCAGGAACTACAAGTTTCGAGATTTGGTTCGCTTGGTCCTCCCCGCCTGACCCAGGTATTGGATGAGTTTCGAGCGACTCGAGGCTCGCCGGCATCCGGCCGGCTGACAATCCAATAGAGGGGAGCTCTACCCGAATGCCCACCTGTACCTTTGCCGACCTCGGCGTGTCGGACTCAGTCACACGCGCCTTGGCCGGCCGCAACATCGATGCACCGTTCGACATCCAAGCCTTGGTCATGAACGACGCCCTGGCGGGCACCGACATCCTGGCCAGCAGCCGCACCGGCTCCGGCAAGACGCTGGCATTCGCCATCCCGATCGTCGAGCGAGTCCAAAACTCTCGCACCCGCGCGGCCGCCTTGATACTGGTACCCACCCGAGAGCTTGCCTCGCAGGTGGCGCTCGAGATAGATACCGTCGCCGCATGTAAGGGACTGCGGGTGGCAGCGGTCTACGGCGGTGTGAGCCTGCCCAGCCAAGCCAAGCGAGCGGCCAAGGCCCACATACTGGTGGCCACGCCCGGGAGACTGGAGGACCTCGCATCGCAGAAGCTGATCAGCCTGGCCGAAGTGGAGATCTTGGTCCTCGACGAGGCCGACCGAATGCTCGACATGGGTTTCCAGCCGCAGATCCAGGCGATTGTGCGCCGGCTTCCCAAGCAGCGCCAGACCATGTTCTTCTCAGCGACCCTGGATGGCGATGTGGGCCGCCTGGCCTCTCTCTACACCCATAACCCCAAGACCCATCACGTGGCGTACGAGGCACCCACTGTCGACTCCTCCGAACACCGCTTTGTGCAGGTGACCGCCGATAGCAAGGTCGAGGCGCTGGTTGAACTGCTGAGGATGGAAGGGGAGCGCACACTGGTGTTTGTCAAGACCAAGCGAGGCGCAGACCGGCTCGCCCAGAGGCTCGCCAAGCAGGGCATCCCCTCCACTGCGATGCACGGGGACCTCACCCAAGGGGCCCGGGAGCGGGCCCTGTCCGGCTTCGCCACCGGCCGATTCGACACCATGGTAGCCACCGACGTGGCCGCACGCGGGATTGATCTGGACGACATAACCCACGTCATTAACTACGACCCACCCGAAGACCACAAGACCTACATCCACCGGGTCGGGCGCACCGCTCGTGCCGGGCGCAGCGGCGTTGGCACCACCTTGGTGCTCTCCGAACAGCAGGGCGACGTCAGCCGCATCGCCTCTATCCTCAAACTGAAAGAGGAGTTCGAGAGCAGCGGCATGAAGATCTCTCCTCCCCGATTGGCCTACACCAGCGGCCGGCGCGGCTCTTCGCTCATGGGAAGGTCCCGCCGCAGATAGACCGCAGGCCAGCTAAAGCGAAGCGCCTTCTAGCGCCCGGCCGCACGGACAACTCCGCTGCTCGGGGAGGGTCTGCACCAGGCGGTGAAGCAGTTCCTTCAGCCGCTCGTTGCTCTGCTTGAAGACCTCGATAACCTTCGCCGCCGATACCGCCTCCGCGCCGGTCACGCCCGCGTCGTAGTCGGTGATTAAGGCAACGCCCGTGAAGCACATCTGCAACTCCCGGGCGAGCGCGACCTCCGGATACTGGGTCATGCTTACCGCGGTCCAGCCCTGGGCCGAGTGGAAGGCGCTCTCCGCCCGGGTGGAAAAGCGCGGCCCCTCGATGACCAGCATCGTGCCGGTGGAGTGAATGGTAAGGCCCATGGCCCGCCCGCACTCGGCCGCCGCGCTGCGCAACTGCGGGCAGTAGGGGTCGGCAAGACTGACGTGGGTGGTGTTTGGCCCGTCGAAGAAGGTGTCCTTGCGGTTGCGGGTGCGGTCGACGAACTGGTCGCACACCACGAAGTCGCCCGGGTGGACCTGCTTGTTGAGCGACCCAGCGGCACAGGGTGCCAGCACTCTGGTCACCCCGAGTTCCCGGAATGCGAACAAATTGGCCCGGTAGTTGATCATGTGTGGCGGCAGCGAATGAGCCCGTCCATGCCGGGGCATGAACGCCACTTCCCGCCCGGCAATCGTGCCCAGGGCAATCAGGTCCGAGGGCGGCCCGAACGGTGTCTCAATCTGCACCTCCTCGCAACGGTCCAACAGCGAGTAAAAGCCCGAGCCTCCGAGTATTCCGATCTGCGCCTGCGCCATGCAGTCGATACTAACCCTCGACTTGGATTCGCTTCGCTCAACTGTGTGAAGGACGCTCTCGGTGCACGCCCTATTCACGAGACGGACCACCAGCGAGCAGGGGAGACGAAAACAGCCTATTTCGGGGCTGGTGCCTTGATCTGCTGACCGGCCCCCGCTGCCCAAAGATCAGCCAATCCAGTTGTTCAGAAGGTCGATCAGATCGGTGACGGCCCAGTAGCGGATCGGCCGGCCCGGGGCGGGAGTTCTATGCACGTAAGGAGAGACAATGCCCCGGCCGGCGAGGGCTTCCAGACCGGTTCGGGCGGCCGTCATAGATATGCCCAGCCTGCGGGAAACCTCCTGGGAAGAAATTACTGGAAATGAGGGAAGGATCTCGACGATTCCACGGGCGGCGGCGTCCGAACGCAGCCCTCCCACGGCTGCCCGCCAGCCATTAACCGTCCTTTCGACATCCAGGATCCACACCAAAGACGCCGTCGCCGAGTGCTCGAGAACCCCGGCAAACCAGGATACCCACCGGTCCTTCTCGCCGCTGCGGTACCAATGCAATCCCGACAGGTACCCTCCGATGTCCCGGGCAATAATCGTTGACATCGGAGGCGGTACGGCAACGTCCAGGCGCCGGGCCAAGATCCACAGGACCAATGCCCGGCCTACTCGACCATTTCCGTCGCCGTAAGGGTGGATGGTTTCGAACTGGGCATGCCCCAGCGCGGCTTGGACCACCGGATCCAGGTCGTCCCGGCTGCAAAACGCCACCAGATCCTCCATAAGAGCAGGAAGGTAGGCCGGGGGCGCAGGCACGAACACCGCCTCCCGGGGTGAACGCCCCCCGATCCAGTTCTGGCGCTGCCGGACCGCCCCGACCATCTCCGGGGGCAGGGTGGAGTCCACCATCAAGCGCCGGTGCCAGGCATTTAGTACCTCAAGACTGAACTTAGAGTGTCGATCTTGAAGAACCTGCTCGATGACCGCCAGATTGTCCGCAACCCAGCCGGCTGGGCCCCCAGATCCACCCAGCTGCGTTGCCGCGACTGCCTCCACCGGTGCCCGGATCCCTTCGATGTTGGATGACGCTATCCCCTCTGCACGAAGCAGCATCCGGGCAAGCGCTTCCCACCCAGCAGGCAGACGGTCCCCTACCCGCCTTACTGCGCCAGCGGCCCGTTCAGTAAGGCGGACCGTGGCGGCATCTTCGAACGGGCCCGGGCCTCCGGCCAGCAGATCGGGAACCCAGGCTTTAATCGGCCTTCCGTGCCAGTCGATGGTGACCTCGAAGCCGGACGTGCAACTAACCTTTCATAAGGGAGCTCTTTTACGCAGGTTAGCAGCTTAAACTGTTAAAAGCTTTGGCCGGATCAGCCTCGGCAGAGCGCCGGTGGCGACAACCCCGCAGCCCAAGCAGGGGCTGTGCGCCGCCCAAGCAGGAGTAGGGCTCAGAAAGAATAGCGCTCCGAGAAACGTCCCGGCCTAAGCCGTTTCGCATCTCGGAGCAAGACGTACTTTAAGTACCCGTCACCACCGGGTCAAGACCGATACCAACGATTTCTTCGCGCTCTCCAAGATTTCTTCGCGAACCCTGGCCGAAAGGCCCACGTGGCTCCGCTGGAGACCGAGCCGGGCCGGAGTACTATTCGTTGTTCGATCATCGTCCGGAGGGGCAACGATATGGACCGGATTCGCTCGGACGGGATTGAGCTCGACTTCGAGATCAAAGGGTCGGGAGAACCGGTCCTGCTGATCCACGGCTCCAGCATTGCCGACTCCTTCCTTCCGCTGATGGATGTCCCGGAACTGGCGCAGCACTACCAGCTTGTGCGCTACCACCGCAGGGGTTACGCCGGGAGCGGCCGGTCGGAACAGTTGCTCTCCGTCGCCGACCATGCCTGCGACGCAGCGCTGGTGCTGCGCGAACTTTACATAGACCGGGCACACGTCGTGGGGCACGACTTCGGGGCGGTGGTGGCCCTGCAGATGGCGCTCGACTCGCCGGAGGCGGTCCATACACTAGCGCTGGCCGAGCCCGCCTTGCTCTCGGTGCCTTCCTGGCAGCAGGCAATGGGCGGGATGTCTCCGGCGGTCGACTTGTACCTTGAGGGCGATCGAGCGGGCGCGGTTCGCACGTTTTTGGAACTGAACGGAGGACCGGACACTGAAACCATGCTGGAAGCCAGATTGCCCGGCTCGCTGGACGCAGCTATCCGGGATGCCGACGCCTTCTTCGAAAACGACATGCTCACACTGAGTTCGTGGGAGTTCCCTCCTCGAACCGTGATCGACCGGCCGGCTCTGTCGATCCTGGGTGAGCGTGCGGCCGCCTTCTTCGCCGAGGGCCGGCCGCTTTTGCACAGGTGGCTTCCCCGAACCCAGGATTTAGATATATTTAACGCTGGCCACCTGATGCAGATAGAGAACCCGGCGGCGCTGGGTGCGGGCTTGGCCTGGTTCTTCTCCCGCCACGCGATGCACTGAACCGGGCTCAGGGCGCTCCGAGCCCCCTGATTGCAAGAGTGCCCGCGAGGCCCAAGACATAGGCAACCGAATAATAAACAAGCAGCGGCTGCGGCCCTTTCCGCTTGAGCAGGGCAACTGAAAGCACGGCCAGCAGCACAACCACATACATGTCGACACCGATCGCCTCGAAGGCCAGATTGGCCACCACGCCAGCCCCGATGAAGACGCCGTTGAATGCCAGCAGCGCCCGGTCTACCCGGGTTGCCGGGATCAAAGTAGGAAGGATCGCCTGGAGCAGCAGCAAGGCCCCGTTGATCAGGACGAATCCGCCGAAGAACAGCCAATGGGAAAACTCGTCGTCGTTGAACGCTACTATCCGGCACAAATCCCCGGTGACGCCGGTACAGAACCGGATGTGCAGGTAATTAGCGAACTCGTGCAGCCCGTACCCGGCTCCCAAGAGGTAAACGCCGGCAGTAAAGGCGATCCCCAGAGCCCGGCGGCCGCCCCTTTCCTCACCATGACCAGACTCGATCTGAGATTTGAGCAGGTAAAGGGCAATCAAGCTTGCGATCGGAAGGGGGAGCAGATTCACCAGATCTACCCAGCGCAGGAACTCGTTCCCGGCCACCGGAGCCAAGGTGAACGAACCGAGCCGGTTGACCGAGCCCAGTACTATCACCAAGCTTTGCACTCCGAGCAGGATGTGGATCTTGCGGAGGTTCACGGCTGGACAATAGCAGCAGACCGCCGGCCCGGATCGCCGGCTAACAGCTAATCGGAGCCCCTCCCCAACAGCTTCATCCAGGCGCCGATGGCGTTGTTCTGGGGCGCTTCCGGCAGTTCGGCGTGGTCCCCCCACATCTGCTCGCCGTAGGTGGGCTCGGCGAACATGTCTTGTTGCTGGAGTTGAGCGTCGGTGAAGAAGTTGCCGCCCAGACTGAAGGGTACGTGGTGGGGTAGCCCTGCCCGGCCTAGTTCAGCCATCGTGCGGGCATCAACCACCAGCAGGAATGACTTGCCCACCGAGGTGTCGAGCACAACGGACAGCAGCACCCCGTCGTCCTCCTCGGTGCCTTCTGGGTCGGCCACAAAGACCGGCTCCCCCGGAAAGCACCCCTCCGCTTGCCACGCCTTGGATTGCTTGGTCTGAACGTCCACCTTGACCAGGGAATTGGCGTTGTCGAAGGTCACCGGCTGGCTACGCAGCATCGTCCCGTAGCCGCCGAACCCGTAGAAGTAGCGATACTCCTTGCCATTCACCAGGTTGTAGTTGATCCGGGGCAGCTCGATGAACGCGTCGCCCAGCCGCTCCACGGTGACGTTGTCGTCCAGCAGGTTCAACCGAAAGCGCGTGGTTTCCGGCTTGGGAATGGTCCCACCGGACCGAAGATTGTCCAGATAGAGCGACTCGATGATTTCAGGATCCTCGTAGGTAACCATGTCCACCACGAACTCATCGTCCAGTTGGTAGGCATTGATGTGATGCAGAGAAAAGAATGCCTCGGTGTCGAACCGGCGTACCACTTCGCCGTCGGAGCGGTCGATGATCCAAAAGATCGACGTCTCCTCCGGTTTCCAGTCGAAGCACTTGGCGAACGGCGTCTTGCCGGCGATCAACTTCATGTAGTCAAGCCGGTAGGGGCACTCAACCAGGATTACGTAGCGCTCGGTAAGGGCGAAGCTGTTGACGAACGCAGGAGCGTCGGTGGTTATTGAGGTGATCAGCTCCCGGGTCTGACCGTCAAAGCGGTAGAGGTGGTGGCTGACCGGCGGGTCCAGGCTGATGGTGAAGTTGTACATGAGCTTCTCCAACGGATCCACGTGCGGGTTGGGAGTCGTGAAACCGTCGGGGATACTGTCGTCGAAGTCGTAGACGCCTACGGTCTTGAGCGACTTCGGGTCGAACTCGATAGGCAGAGGTGTCTGGGTCATTGCCAGAACCTTGTCCCCGATTTGAACCACATTGACGATTGCGTTGTCCGTGCCGTGGGCCTCGTATCCTTGGGAGACGTACTTGAACTTCTCCGGGTCAGGGTCGGTGGCGAACTCCCGGAAGGAGATCTGGTCGTTTTCCATCGCGTGCAGGTAGGCGCGGCTTTGAATGAAGCGGTTGGAGTAGGAGACGTCACCGTTGTTGAGCTCGAACCGGTGGAGCATACCCAGCCCGTCGAACCAGTGGTTGTATTTCTGCGAGCCCACCTCGAACTTGGCCGGCCCGGTACGCAGCAGTGTCCCGGAAACCCAAGAAGGAATGGTTCCCGTGGTAGTCAGGACCGGCTCGTCAACCTCGCTCTCCAGCGTTTGGAAGCCCAGGCTGTAGGGGGGAGCGCCCTCGGCAAGCTCGGGCTCGGCCGGCCGGTACGGTTGGAAACCCTTCATCCGACAAGCTCCTTCCTCTCCTTAAATGGGAACATCTTGGGCAGGGAGTAAGCGAAAACCGGATCCCCCCGTACCCACAGCTTGCCCAGCAGGAAGGCTTTCACACCCCCCAATTCCTCAGTGACAATCTTGATCAGCGTGGGAAGCGACATGGCCATGGTGGCGTCGGCGGTGGAGGGGTCCCCCCGGTCGGCATAAACAACCTCTTTGTCCTTCACCTCTATTAGATAGGTGTACTGCTTTTCGTCGGCGGTAATCTCCAGCCCAATGGTGCAGTCTTGGGCCTGTTCGGGATCGATCTCATTGGGGAACAGGGCCATTATCAACTCCAAAAATGTCGCCGGCTTGCGCCCGGATAGCCTGTTGACGAAGTCCATGATCTCCTCGTCCTTCTTGCCTCGCGTCTGTTCCCACAAGTAAACCCGTTCGTCCGTCATGACAATGCCTCCGTCGACAGTTGCGGAAAGTGTATTACCTGAACATGGCAGCAATAACATCACCGATTAATGTTACATCTATCGCTGGCATCCCGATACCCCGAAATAGGCCCAACTCGATCCGCCCCGGCAAAAAAGGTCCGGACGTGCCGAACAGTGCATGCGCGCCTAGAATTTCGGATCAGTCTCACAACTGTGCTACAGAAAGGAAACTAACCATGCTCAGCGCTTCCTCGGCCGAAGACCGCACCCCGAACAGGCCCGAGCGCCGGGCGACGGTGGCGCTGGGACTGCTTCTCTGCGCCCTCATGACCATGCTCGTTCCGCTGGGCGCTGCCCAGGCGGCCACCAAGCCGACCGTCGTCTTGGCGCACGGCGCTTGGTCCACCCCGGCTAGCTGGGACAGGATCGCTCCCAGGCTGCGCAGCCTGGGCTTCCCGGTGGTCACCCCAACGAACGGGCTGCGCTCCTTGGGCGCAGACGTCGCAGGGTTGACGGGCGTCCTGGCTGGAATCCGTGGGCCTATTGTGGTGGTTGGGCATTCGTACGGCGGCTCCGTTATGACCAACGCGGCGGCCAACAACCCTAATGTCAAGGCGCTGATCTACGTCGCAGCTCTAGCCCCCGACATCAACGAAAGCCTCCTGGGGCTGCTCCTATCCCAGCCGGGCACCCGCCTGCTCACCGCCTTGGAAACCGAGCTGTTTTTGAACAGCGAAGGGATCGGGCTGGATACCCGGATCAGCAAAGCTCAGTTCCGTGATGTGTTCGCCGGGGACGTAGCACCCGAAGTTGCCGGCGCCCTGGCCGACAGCCAGAAAAAGACCAGTCTCTACCTGTCCCTGGAGCCGACCACCAAGACCGCGTGGCGAGGCATCCCATCCTGGTTCCTGATACCTCAAAATGACCAGCTGATCCCCGCTGAACTCCAGCGTACAATGGCCCGGCGAGCCGGTTCAACGGTGCTGCAGACGCCTGGGTCCCACGCCATCATGTTCTCGAACCCGGGCCTGGTGACCACCTTGATAAACACAGTGGCGTCGAAGTTCTAATGTCGACCGCTGGCGCGCGCCTCGCCGAACTTCTCGAATAGTCCCATTGCACCTCGGTAAACGACACTCGGGCGCCGAACCGTACGGGGGCGGCGAAAAAGGTTCGATCCTCTACGCTTGAAGCCATGACTCCCGTTAGGAACGATCCAGCGTTTGACATCGGTGCCGTTGTCAAACGCAACACCATTTTGCTGGGCGCCGCTCAGGCTGCCAGCAGCGGCATGCTGCAGCTGCAGGCAGCGGTGGCATCGCTGACCCTGGTAACAGTGGTTAAGTTCGACAACCTCCTGGGCTTGGGCCCGGCCATCGCCCTGACCGCCGGCGCGCTCACTGCGTTGCCGGCGGGCAGGCTCATGGACCGGGTGGGCCGGATTCCAGTGCTGGCCGGCGGAGCCGTGCTCGGCCTCCTGGGGTGCGCGCTGGCCGCTGCGGGAAGCCGCTACTCCTTGGCCCCACTGGTCGTTTTGGCACTGGTGGGGGTGGGCGCCTCAGCCGGAGTGTCCTTGTTGACCAGAGCGGCCGCCGCCGACATGTACCCTCCGCAGCGGCGAGCCCGGGGCATTTCTTTGGTTCTGGTGGGGTCGGTCTTCGGGGCCGTCTTGGGACCGTTCGTTTTCAGCCCACTGGTGAGAGGGCGAGCGCTCGACGCAGAAGCGCTGGCCATCTTGTGGCTGGCCGCCGCAGGATTCACCTTGGTCAGCCTGATCCTGTTGCTGCTGGTGCGCCCGGACCCCCGCACCATTGCCGGCTGGATCCAACCGGACCCTACTCCCACGAACGACCGGGTGGCGACACCACTACCCGTGTTGCTGAGCCGCCCGGGCGTGGTTCCGTCAATTGTCGCCGCTCAGGCGAGCTTCGGCGTGATGGTGGGACTGATGACGCTCACCGGGCCGATGGTCGTCGATCATCACAACCACGCCGGATCGGTGGTCTTTCCGATAATCGGAGCCCATCTGTTCGGGATGTACGCCCTGGTGCTGGTGGTGGGAAGCCTCATCGACCGGATAGGACGATTGCGCGCACTGGCGAGCGGCTTGTTCCTCATGGCAGTCTCGGCGTTGAGCCTGGTGTGGATCAAATCGGTGCCGGCGATCGCGGCGAGCCTGTTCGTACTGGGCCTGGGGTGGAACCTGTCGTTCGTCGCGGCAACCGCGGAACTGGCCGACCGAAGTGGTGCTGCAGAGCGGGGCCGGATGCTGGGATTTAACGATTTGTTGAGCGGGATGACCGGAGCTGTATTGGCCATCTCCGGGGGAGCCGTTCTCCAGACCTTGGGCGTGACCGCCCTGGCGGTTGGCGCAACTTTTCTGGTCATCGGTCCTGGGATCTGGATCCTGACGAGGAACCGGGTTGCTGAGGCGATTTGAGCTACGCCCCGGTGGTCTCGCTCCTCCCCGCAGCAATCTGCACATCGATCCGGTCGGAACGACCGGAAGTTGTCCGCTAGTGCCGCGACCACAAACCTTTGCGCGCTTGGTGATTTCTTCCAGCAGGGCATTGCCTGCATCCGGCGAGACTTCGGGGCTGCCAAGCCCTGATGACGTCCGAACAGGATAGTGAGTAGTGTCG
>JBQTHR010000007.1:0-4403 GCA_052389675.1 Actinomycetota bacterium | reverse complement strand
GACTTCGGGACGTAGCAGCGCTTCCCGGACCTGATCGAAGACAAAGCTGTCGAGGGCATCGGCGCGGATGTTGCGTTCCCGACAGCGTCGGTCTTCGCCGCCCGCCCTCAGTGGATCATGGTTGCGGCAGTAGTAGTAGCGATGGAACTGCCCGTTTCGGCCTTTCATCTTGTGACAGCTGACGCCGACATCACACTTGCCGCAGCGGACCAGGGCACGTAGCAGCCAAGCGTCGTCATCGGTGTTTCGAGGGCTCCACTTGGAGTTGTCTCGGCTGACCCGGCTCGCCGCTTCGAAAACATCTTCCGAGATGATTGCCGGCACCAGGATCTGGATCCACTCTTCCCGAGGGCGGGGCACCTGGCGCTTGCCCCGTCCGGGCCGCGAATCGGGCACCGACTCAGTTCGGTTGTAGTACACCCGCCCCACATAGGCCTCGTTGCGCAACAGGCGCCCGATGGTGGAGGTTCCCCACACCGATTTGGATCCGGTTGGGGTTGGGATTGCATCGGCGTTGAGGCGTCTGGTGATCTCCCGGGTAGAGTGGCCACCGGCCACGTAGTCCTCGAAGATCCGCCTAACCACGGCCGCCTCCGGTTCGTAAGGTTCCAATCGGGGCGGGCCGTCAACTGAGCGGGAAAGGCGGCGGTAGCCGTAAGGAGCCTTCCAGGAAATGATCTCTCCAGCTCGAGACCTCCAAAGCTTGCCCCTGCGGTATCGTTCGGCGATCTTGGCCCGCTCGTACTCTGCGATGACTCCCTGCACCTGGGTGAGCAGGCGGGCATGGGGATCATCCCCCAGATCCGGTGCGTCAGCGAAGAGCACGGCCACGCCATGTCGAGCCAGTTCGTCGAGCACGATCACCTGGTAGGCGTAAACCCGGGCCAGACGGTCGGGCGACAAGCACCAAACGGCATCCAACAGTCCAGCTTCGGCGGCATCTCTCAGGGCATCGAGACCGGGCCGGTCGAGACGAGCACCGGAATGGCCGTCGTCGGGGAACTCCGCCACCAAGTCGTGACCCTCCTCCTCGACCCGTTTGCGAAGCACTGAAAGCTGGGAGCCGATCGTTCCACGCGATTCCTGAGCTTGGGTTGAGACCCGAGCGTAAATGGCCACTCTCATTGCTGTCCCTCGTTGAGCATCGTCAGTTCGCCGGGCAAGGCCAGCAACATCTCGTAGGCGGCGGCGAGCGCCTCCAGTCTGGGGTCGTGGTGCGGTGTCCACGGGGGGCGGATAGCGCCGGTGAAGCGCGCACTGAAAACGGGCTCAGCCGTTGGCCAGGCAATTAGCCCGGCAAGCCCCCGACGCTCGAAGCTGCCGCCCGCGATGCTTAGAACCTGACCGCCGGCGAGTACCGCCTGACGTAAAGTTTCGTAGTTTTTCTGAGCTGATTCCGAGGCGGGCCAAAAAGGCCTCATCAGGTCCGAGCGCGCTCGATGGTGCGCCGGTGCAGCGACACTCCGAACTGTGAAGCAATCGCCTTGGCGAGCGCCGCCCCCGACTGACCGGGTCCGGCCTCCGAGATGAAATCCAGAATCTCCGGCCGCAACTTGACCGGGCCTCGCCGTCCACGCCGTTGGTCTAGGAGCCCAGCCATCCCCGCTTCGGAAAAGGATGCCGCTACCAGATAGAAAGAAGCCCTGGAGTAGCCATGCTTGGCAGCAGCCGAGCTCACCTTCACCCCGTCGACCAGATGGGCACGCTACATCTCGTACTTCACCTGGACCTTGTCCTCGGCTAGGAAGAAGGGAAGGCGTCCATCGAACAAGGGTGCGGTCACCGCCTGCGGGTTGGGATGAACCAGGCCCGCCGCCTCCAGCGCCGCTTTTCTTGTCGCTTCCGTCATGGGAACCCTCTCGTCGAGTTGACGGTACTGGAACCAACAAGCAATGTCCAGCATTAATAGCCGCCCTCAACCCATCGGACGAGTTCATTCCCTTTCGTTCCCCTTGTCTGCTCACTTGTTTAGCCTCTAGTGCGAGGGCAGAGCAAGTCGAGCGGCACATAGTCCTAGACAGTGCGGCTTTAATCACTAGACATCCCTGAGCTTACTGGTGGGCGGCGAAGGCTCTTGATACGCGCTTCAGGACGGCTGTACAGGCCTGCAGTCGTTGCGTTCAGGCGCAGCGTTGCATGGACGATGAGCTTTGCGTTCCCTTGGTAAACACCGAAGGAGAATCGCAGCGCTTGGCTCAGGCAATGACCGGAAAGGGGGTGATGCCGCTCAGCTAGAAACCGTAGCTCTGCTGTCCGTCCACCCGGAATTCTGATGGCCATGGAGCCGGAACTCTGTTGGCCATCTACCCGGAAATCTCAGTGTCCATTGACACCCATCTTCGCTCAGGTCCGGAGCAGTCACAGCTGCTTCAATAGAGTTAAGGAGCCAAGCGCGCATCAACAGGGGAACGTGGAAGATTGTGTGCATAGTGGACACGGCAGGCACCGTCACTTCCTTTCAGTTGTTGTCCACGCGAGGGCCCGATATGTGGGTTCTTCTAAAGAGGAGCAAGTAGATGAAGGGATCTTTGACCTATAGAAGCAAGACGTTCATGCCGACGGAAAGAGAAGCCCCAGCCGACGCCGTTCAGCCAAGTCATAAGTTTATGGTGAGGGCGGGAATGATCAGGCAGCTTGGGTCTGGAGCCTATTCGAAGCTTCCCCTAGGCTTTGATGTAACTCGCCGTCTAGAGACGATTATTGACGAGGAAATGGAGAACAGAGGCGCGAGCCGCCTTCATTTCCCGGCTCTACAACCAGTAAGCATATGGAAGGAAGCTGGAAGGTTTGAGATTTACGGGGACGATATGTTTCATTTCCCTGACAGGCATGGTCGAGAGACTTGCTTGGCCCCTACCCATGAGATTGCAGCGGCTCTGCTGGCTACTTCCGACATCAGATCCTACAAGGATTTGCCGTGTAGGCTTTACCAAACGCAAATCAAGTTCCGTGACGAAGCTCGGCCCAGGGGTGGAGTCTTGCGTACCCGCGAGTTCACGATGCATGACCTGTATTCCTTCGATGAAGACGAGGAGAAGGCTCAAGTAAGCTATTCGCTCTTTCATGAGGCCTATGTCGCGGTTTTTCGTCGCGTTGATCTGCCAGTCTTCTCAATTGAGACATCCGAGACTGGAACTATCGGTGGAGCGGTATCGCATGAATTCCTCCATCCCAACGATCTTGGTGAAAGCTCTTTCTGGGTCACCGCGGACGGAAAAGAGGCCTTCTTCGAGCCGGCCGGAAAGTCGGATCTAGTTCGGACGTCGGGTTTCGAGCTGGCTCACACGTTTCAACTGGCAACGCAGTATTCGGAAGCGCTTAGCGCCAAGTTCAATCGCCCAACAGGGGAACGACTACCAGTCTGGATGTGTTCATTCGGCCTTGGTATCGAAAGGACGATTGCGGCTGCGATAGAGCACCACGCCCGCGGTTCCCGAATGGTTTGGCCAGTCGAACTGGCTCCCTATCACGTCAATGTGATATTGGCCTCAGAAGACCTGGCTTCGGAGGCTCACAGGGAAATTGCGGAACTGGGCGCTCATTTATTGGCGGCTGGGCTACGGGTGATGGTGGACGACCGGCAACTGCGCATAGGTGCGAAGTTCGCCGACAGTGAGCTGCTGGGTCCGCGCTGGGAGCTGGTCGTAGGCAAGGAGTACCCGTTTGTCGAACTACGGGATCATGCTGAAGCAACCGAAAAACTAGTAAACATCAGCGCAGCGCCTTCGGAGGTCTTGATCGAGGCCAGGAGAGGTACGTTCACGTGAATACGAAGGACGGACTTCTCGGAGCACTACTGAGTGCAAAAACTGCTGAACGGTTTCAGGAAATTCTGACTGACTTCCCCGAGGCCCTGAGCCCGGAGTTCAGAGTCGAGCTAAGCAAACGCTTCCGTCAGATGGGTGTGCCGGAAGAATTCGCTTCAGCGCTAGCTCATCTTCTGAAGCAATGCGCAGTATTCGGTGCACCCTTTGTGTTGTCTACCGTCGACCCTGATGCCGAGTTGCATCAGTTGGTCAGCCAATTGGTTCCTGAGGTATCAAACTTGGTTTACGCGGTCTTGCGCGAGGATTTCCGAGGATTTCACCAAGGCGTTTCTGAAATTAGATCACTCGGACCGATTCAAGAAGCGGCGAAATTCGCGAAGGCTCAGAGTGCCTTTCATCTACATAAGCTTCTAATTGACATCGAAGACACTGTTCATCGAATGCGACCAGATTTGCGCTGATGGCGTGAGTGGAAAGCTCCAGCCGACCACATATACCCCGTGACGGAATAGTAGTGTCCACAGAAGTGGTGTACGACGGAAGGCTTGATCAGCCAGATCCCCTGAAATGAAGGACCACCGTGACATCCTCCAAATCCCTTTAAGAAGAAAGAGGAGCCAACGGTGGTCATGACAA
>JBQTHR010000006.1:0-6181 GCA_052389675.1 Actinomycetota bacterium | reverse complement strand
TCACGCGCTCGGGGCTGACCCACCGGGTTCGGCGGAAGAGGTCCGGACTGATGTCGATCTGACTATGACGCCTCTTCGGAGGACATCGTAATTAGCATGACACCGGGCCTCTCCCACTGAAGCGAGCGCGAACGAGGTTGCCTGGCCCGCTCCCAAGTGGAGGATGAGGTCGCGTATTGTCAGCGTGTGCCGCAGGGAAGCCGCCGATCGAAAGAAATCAGCTCTACCAATTCGAAGCAACTTTTCCGCTTCAGCGGGGCGGCCAATCGAACGCGCCTCGCAGTAGAACTTGACAACCGGACGGTTGCTAGTACACGAGCTCAAAGGCGTCAAGGGCGAACCGACGTCACCGAGCGGCCCACCACCATTTTCATCTGTTGAAGGAGGCCCCGCCAGGGGGCGGGGTGACTAGTTGAGAGCGCACTAGCTCATCTCGTCAACAGGGAGGAGGCCAGCGCCAGCCAGAAGGAGCTTTTGGCGTCGTTGTCGCCCGAAGCTGTGCACGAACTCATCCGGGATAGCAACAATGCCGTCAGCAGCTTCATGATGGATTGGCCGGCTATCGGGCGGCAGATGGCTCCCAGAGGAGAGCAGCCGATCAAGGTCTATCTTTGCGACGGGAGGGTGCTCCTGACCGGCAAGGCTGACCTCGCGTTCGGTGTGCCCTCTCGGCGATCACTGAAATTCGCGATTTATGATCATCCAAATTCGCGGTTACTGAGCGTGGCGCTCCCTGTGTTCTGATTCTATCTACAACCTTTCTTCGTGCGTTGCTGGTGGCGTTTGTTACGGTTGCTCAAGACATCAATCGATGATGTGTCACCCGGCATGCGGGAGAGCAGAACCGGCGGGGGTGTCCGGGTCCCATCCTCACGTGGGCCGGCATCGGGCACAGCAGGCGTGCACAACGCACCGGCACGCACCCGTCGTGTTTGGGGCAGATGCCGGGGCCCAAGCCTTGTAACGATATTCATCACTCCGTCGTGTTTGCTCGGCGGTTTGTTGTGGAGCTTCGCTGGGGCCGATCACTGTTTGGCAGCCTCAGCCAGAGCCTGGTGCTCACGCATCCGCCAGGATGGACCTTTGATGTTGAAAACCACCGCCCGATGCATCAGCCGGTCCAAGATGGCGGCGGCCACCACCGGGTCGCCGAACACCTCACCCCAGGAAGGCAGGCCCCTATTGGTGGTCACGATGGTGGCCGATCTCATCTCGTAGCGCCGGTTGACCACCTGGTAGAAGGCGTTGCCAGCGGCTCGGTCCAACGGCACCAGCCCGACATCATCGATCACCAGTACCGAGGGGGTGGTGTAGGTGCGAATCCTGAGCCGGTAGTTTCCTTCGGCGTAGGCGGCGGCAATTGAAGAGCACATGTCTGCCCCCGAGGTGAAGTAGCCTCGGTAGCCGGCCTGCACTGCCAGGGTGGCAAGCGCCACCGCCAGGTGAGTCTTCCCACATCCAGGCTGGCCGAGAAACAAAACCGGTCTTCCCTCCTTGACGAATCTGAGTGAGGCCAGGTCCTCGACGAGTTTGCGATCAATCGAGGGCTGAAAGGCGAAGTCGAACTCCTCAAGCGTCCTTTGTCCGGGCAGGTGGGCAAATCTCATTCGGGAGGCGAGCCGGCGGTTGCGGGTGGCGGTCACCTCTTGGTCCACCAGCTGGTTAAGAAAATGAAGGTGGTCCCAATTCTCGCTACGCGCCTGCTCGATCAAGGTGGCGAAGGATTCCTCGGCCTTGTTGAGCTTTAGGTACCCCAGTCCATCTTTGATTCGCTCATACACCGATTCACTCACGCTTCACCTCCTATTCCACATCCGCAACCGAGCCGATCTGGGTCGAAATCTGCAAGCCGAGGAGCGGCAACGTCGTAGTCGCGGTAACCAAGCTCGAGCTGGCCGGCGGGTTGGGATTGAGGTAGGCGCATCTGCTTGCGGGATCGGTCGTGCCGGGACAGGGCCAGCTCCTCGGCCTGGCGACGATGACCAGGATCCCAAATCGGAACCGATCCGGTGGGCGCAATCTCATGAGCAACATGAAACTGCCCCTGGTGATAAACCTCGATGATCCCCCGGTCCACCGGCAGTTTGATCTCAACCACCATGCCGGCCAGGGTGGGCGACACCGAGTAGAACACTGCGTCAACCTCGATCAGTGGGACTGCCTGACCCACCCGGCGGGACTCCCGGCGAGCGGTATCGAATCTTGAGCGGGGCAGCGGGCCCAGCAGGGTGAGTTCTTCCTTGAAGAGTTCATTCGGAGCCACCTTCGTCGTCCGGTGGGGCCGGGAATGAACGTAGGCCTCCAGCCAGTTGGCAGCCCTGCGGTTCAGTTCGTCAATGGTGGCGGGAGGACCGGTCGCCTCGATCTCTTGAAGGAACGCCTCTTTCATCTCCAAGAAGGGACGCTCGATCTTGCCCTTGGAGCGACCCGTCAATTGCACCTGATCGGACGGTTGCCCAACAACGTGTACGCGTGACTCACCCGTTCCACCCGATGGCCGGTCGGGAGTTCGACCTGGTAGTTCGTAAGCACACCTGGGCTGAGGATCGGGTGTTCATATTTGATGACAATGGACAACTGCGCAGCTTGCCGGCGGGGTGGACCGATGTCGTCCCGGCTGACCCCTTCCTGGTGGTTGCCTCGGGCCGTTCGCCCTTTCGAATCGAAGATCTGATTCTGCTGGCCACGCTGGTGGAGCACCTCAGAACTGAGTGCCGGAAAAAGAATGTAAAGTGAATTGCGCCGACTTGTGTAAAGGTAATTCTGTCATCTGCAAGTCAGGCAGTTCAGCGTCAGATAGTACTTGTCACCCGGTTTGGTCTGCGGCATAATAAGACTTACATTATTGTAATTCGGAGGTGGGAGTGGCCAGAGCAGTGAAGGACCAGAAGGAGGAGGCGCTCCGGCAAGTGCGGGCGTTGAACCCCCGACCCGACACCGTGGTCGATCAGGAGTTCGCTGAATCGGATTTCTTGGACGCCCGCGATCTGGTTCAGGTCAAGTACGAGATGGTGCGACGGGTGCGGCTTCAAGGCGATAGCGTGTCAGCGGCTGCCTCGGCGTTTGGATTCTCCCGGCCAAGCTGGTACGCGGCCGCCGCCGCCATGGAAGAGAACGGTCTGCCTGGGCTGCTCCCGGTGCGCCCAGGCCCTCGCCGGGCGCACAAGCTCACCGATGAAGTCGTCGCGCATCTGCGCGCCATTTTGGTCGAACAGCCGGCGCTGCGTACCGCCGATCTTGCGAACAGGGTCGAAAGCGATTTCGGGTTGCGAGTCCATCCGCGATCCATCGAGCGGGCCCTGGAACGCTCCCAGTGGCCCAAAAGTTGATGATTGCCGACCGGCCGGGGCAGATCGCCGGGATCTGGCAGCCCGGTACGAAGCCGTACGGCTGTCAGCCCTTTGTAAAAGCAACGGAGCTTTGGGCTTGGAAGCAGCCCTGCTCATGGCCAAAGGCATGGGGGCGTGGATCCGGGGTTGGCAGGCCTGCACGCCGCGACCAACTTCAGGCCGGTCAACCGGTGCCACGGCACCCGCGGAGATCGTTACCGTGCTAGCGAGCATGGCGCTGGCTTGCGCCGAGGGGGGTAGATGATGGGTCACGCTAGCGAGAAGGTGGCTACCGAGCACCTGCGCCGTGACGCTTACCTGTATGTCCGCCAGAGCACTCTGCGCCAAGTCCTAGAGAACACGACTTCAACCGATCGTCAGTACGCGCTCCGACAGCGAGCGACCGCGCTTGGGTGGGGCGCCGATCAGGTCGTGGTCATTGACGAGGACCAGGGACGCTCGGGAGCCACCTCTTTAGATCGGGAAGGATTTCAGCGCCTGGTCGCCGATGTTGGCATGGGTAAAGCCGGCATTGTGCTCGGCTTGGAAGTGTCTCGTCTGGCCAGAAACAACGCCGACTGGCATCGTTTGCTTGAAATTTGCGCTCTCACCGAGACCTTAATCTTGGACGAGGATGGCCTGTACGACCCCTGCTCGTTCAACGACCGGCTCCTGCTGGGGCTCAAGGGCCAGATGTCCGAAGCCGAACTTCATCTGCTCAAGGGTCGTCTGCGGGGTGGGGTGTTGGCCAAGGCCCGCACCGGCGAGCTGATCTGCCCCCTTCCTGTCGGCTTGGTCTACGACCACGCGGGGAAGGTCGTGGCCGACCCCGACCAGGGCGTGCGCGATGCCGTCGCCCACCTGTTCGCCACCTTTGCCCGGACCGGATCTGCCCGAGCCACCGTCAAAGCATTCATTTCCGAGGGGCTAACCTTCCCTTCCCGGATCCAAACGGGGCCGAACAAGGGAACCCTCGCCTGGCTGCCGCTTCGCCATCACCGGGTCCTGCAGATCCTGCACAACCCCCGGTACGCCGGCGCTTTCACCTACGGGCGCCGCCGACAGCGGCGAGGCCCCGACGGTCGCACCCGTCACGCTCTGCAGCCCCGAGATGCCTGGATTGCGCTCATCCCCGATGCCCATGCGAGCTACATCAGCTGGGAAACCTACGAGGACAACCTGCGCCGCCTGGCCGAGGCCTCCCAAGCCAGAGGCGAAGATCGCCGGGCAAGCCCTCCGCGCGAAGGGCCTGCCCTACTGCAGGGCATGGTCGTTTGCGGGCGGTGTGGAGACCGTATGACGGTGCGCTACCACACCCGAGGTGAGGTCACCTTCCCCGAGTACCTTTGCCAACGTAAAGGCATCGAGCGGGCTACGCCAAGCTGTCAGTGCGTACCCGGCGAAGGCGTCGACTCCGCCATTGGCCGACTACTGCTGGACACCGTCACCCCCGTCGCTCTCGATGTCGCCCTTGCCGTCCAAGCTGAGCTGGAAAGTCGTGCCGCCGAAGCCGACCAACTACGCCGCCAGCACGTGGAACGAGGTAGACACGCAGCCGAGCAGGCTCGGCGCCGTTACCTGGCCGTCGACCCCGATAACCGCCTGGTAGCCGCCAACCTCGAGGCCGACTGGAACGAGGCACTACGCGCTTTTGCCCAGGCCCAGGAGGATTACGAACGGCAATCGGCCAAAACATCGACTCTGGGAGTTGATGACCGGGCTCGCATCGCGGCATTGGCCTCCGACTTCGAAGCTCTGTGGTGTGATCCTCGTACCCCACAGCGGGAGCGCAAGCGAATGGTCCGCTTGCTCGTGGAGGACGTGACCTTGAACCGGGGCGAACAAATTCCCTGCAAGTGCGTTTCAAGGGCGGAACGACCACCAGTCTTGAGGTCGCCTTGCCGCTTTCCGCTCCCGACCTGCGGCGGACACCGTCCGCAGTAATCGCTGAGATCGATCGTCTTTTAGACCATCACACGGACGTCCAGGTTGCGGCCGCGCTTAACCAGGCGGGTTTGGTCTCTGGAACCGGCCAGGCCTTTCACGGCGGGATCGTCTGCCATCTGCGTGAAAAGTACGGGTTGCGATCAAGGCAGGATCGCCTGCGCGAGCTCGGCTGGGTCGGTGTCGGCGAGATCGCTCGACAACTCGGGGTCTGCACCAGCACGATCAAGACCTGGCATCACCAGGGCCGACTTGTCGGTGAACCATTCAACAGCAAGGGCGAGTGCCTCTACCAGGTTCCCGCCGTGCCACCCCTCAAGAAGACCGGCCGTCCTTCAAGAAAGGATGCCCAATCGAAAATGTCTGTCGGAACGAGCATAGGAGGTGCAGTGTGAAGACAACCCCTTGGCATCGGCGGCCTTCAGATCCTCCCGCTTGTCGTAGTTCTTCTTTCCTTTGGCCAGGCCCAGCTCGATCTTGGCCGTGCCCCGCGCAAAGTACAAACGAAGCGGGGCCGTGGGCCTGGAGAAGCTCCTGGGAATCTGATAGAGACGCTGAGCGGGCTCAGCAAATGCTGTCACTGTCGCAATGTAGCCTGACCGCTGGATGGATCAACTGCCCGCGCGGAAACAAACTGGAAAAGCGCTGTTCACCACTTCTTAACTTGACCCAAGTGCTTGCGCGGCATAGCGTCATTTCAGGCCCGTGGCGCCATCGGGTTGGGGGTAGATCAGCAGAATCGGGATAGTCCCCCTTAGGCGAAAAATTCATTTCATCGACGTTCAGCTTGCACCAGGACCTGCGACCCAGAACCTCCCCGGAAATCCATCAGCATTTGATCACTCTCTGACACCCTCCAGATGCGGGTGGTATACACCCGTAAGGAGGGTCTCAAATGACCGAGGAGC
>JBQTHR010000005.1:0-4670 GCA_052389675.1 Actinomycetota bacterium | reverse complement strand
GAGGATGTCCCGTCCGCCGTTGAAATTGGGTGACGGTTCCTGACCTTTTCCTATGCTGGAATCCTATCTTCTCCCTGTGACAATTTCGCGACCTCAGCCTTCAAGCTCTCGACCAGGACCGGCAGTTCCCGGTAGCCCTTGACCCGGCGGAACCTAGCTGCAGCCACCTCCATGCCGGCAGCTGTCCAACGCTCGACCATCTTGCCGCTGCGCCACCGCTTGACGTTGCGCATGGTGGTGCGGGCGATCGAGTACGACGACTCGATCACGTTGGTGTTGGAAAGGGTGGGCAGCAGGCTCCCAGGCACCCCCAGCCGGTTTACTGTCAACGTCTCGTCCAAACCCTCCCGAAGCGAAGCTGCGGCTCCTGGGTGTGAGATCTCCAGTTTGGTGGCCAGGGCTTTAAGCGCCGCCAGTGCCTTGTCGGGATCAGGCTTGGCGTAAGCCTTCTCCATCTTCTTGATCACCGTGGGATGCTGATTCTTCGGCAGATGCTGAGTTACATTCCGGCGCTTATGCAGCCTACAGCGTTGAACCAGCCCCAGATTCCCGAAGACCCGCCGCACCGCCGCCCTCAGACCCTTGCCGCCGTCGATGACTACCAGGATTCCATCCGATGCGTCCAGCCCCCGCTCCACCAGGCCGCTGAACAGGGCGGCGCAGACGGTGGCGTTCTCAGTCGTGCCCTCCCGGATTCCCAGGACATGCTTGTTGCCGTCCCGATCCAGCCCAATTACGCACACCATCAGGTGGTCTGCCATCTCGATCCCGTCGGCGAACAGGGCGCAGATCTTCAAATCGGACAGATCCTTGGCCAGCAGTTCATCGAGGGCAACCTTGGTCCGGGCGACGAAGCGGCGGGAAATGGCTGACTTGGAGACGGACGACACCTCAAGATCGCTACCTACCGGCTCCAGGCCCTCACCGTAGTTACGGGTGGACAGCCCGGCCAGCATCCGGCCCAGTGCCATCTCTTCGAGTAGGTCGTCATTTGAGGCCAGAGCCTGCCAGGCGGGCAGAGCCAGCTCCTCGCCTGTCACCGATCGAACTCGGGGGCGCTGCATGTCGACCTTGCGACCTCCCAAGGTCACCGAAGAGGGCTGGCTGCCGTGCCGGTTCGCACTGCGGCCGGCAGGATCATGTTTGCCCTTGGGGCCGACGATCTCGGTCCGGTCCTCCTCCAGCAGTGTATTGAAGACCTCAAGCCCGACTCCCACGGCGAAGGCGAGTAGCCCTTCCTTCACTTTGCCGGCCAGATCCCCCAGCTCTACATTTACCTGCTGGGGAAGCTCGATCTTGCGCTCCCCGGGCTTCCTTCCAACCGGTATCCGCTGTACCTTCTCCACGACGGTTCCTTTCTATTTGCGTAGACCCCGTCTCTACCACGAGTTGGTAGGGACGGGGTGGAACCGTCACTTCAAACTTCAACTAAATCGGGGACAACCTCCAACGGTATTATCGCTGCGACCGGAATGGAATCTGTGTTACTTGTTCCCCAGGTCAATAATCGTTCCGCAATCCATTCGGCGCCCTCCAGCCCTTTAGCAGGGCTAACTAGACCCGCTATTTCGATGACTGGCCTCCAGTCTGCGTCGGCTCTGCGTCTTCACTTCACGTATGAGAACAGCCATGTTGCCCAGTTCCTGCTTGGTTCGATACTGGGATCTTCGCCCGGGAAGTTCCAAAATGCGTTAACAGAGATGCGGGTGAGGTTGCGTTTCGTCAACGCATCAACAGGCAGGAGAAAGCCATCCGAGTGCTTCCCCAATCGATAGGCACCCTCCCCCGCCTTAACTGATGAAGACTGCACTCCACATCAACGATGGGAGTGCCTATTGGGCTTCCGTCTTCCCGCAAATCTCCGGCGAACCCTCGTAGCGTCAGCGATGTCGGTTCGGTGGAGGCCGGGATCTGAATCGCAAGATCGTCGAAGCCCTTTACGGAAATGAACCCGGGCCAGGGGACCTGATGCAGTTCGTTTCCCAGTCGCGTTTTCAAACCGCCATTCCACCATTCTCCGTTCAGAATCGATCCCTTTTGAAGCACGACCCAACCACCGGAACTGCGCCTCCAGCCACGAAGGCAAGGTCCGGTGGTTGCGTGGGAGGTGGGTATAGCTCTTCAACCGCTAGGTCATCGTGCGCGTCATTCGCGTCATTCGACATCGATGATGTCTTCTCCCTGGCACATGAACCAAGTTCCATAAAACAACAAAATGCCCAGTAGTAACCGAACCTTCATTAATCGCATCCTAGAAGCAGCATCGTCGGATGTCAGCAGTACACGTCAATGCCTGCTGACCTACTTCCGGCGTATGTCAGCCACGAGATTGGAGGGGACTTTCATGTCTGATACTACGACATAATCCTTGCTTTCGGCGAATCTACTGGAGTCGCCCCCGTGCGGGTCCCGACAGTGTTGGAACGGGGCCATCCCAGTTCTAATAGCCGCGCTCCTCGTGGATCTCCATGATCCGCAGTTTGCACACTACGGATTCCACGTAGGGGGAACACTTTGGTGCGTTTATCAAGGGGGGTTCTGAGGGTCGTCTTAATACCAATGACGTTGTTTAAAAGGGGGTTCAGACATGTGTTCGCGATGGAACAAGATGATACTTATGCTTCTCGCATTCGCCGTCTGCGTGCTCGCAGTGCCATCCGTTGCCTCTGCTTCGCCAAAGCCGAAGGTGACCGGAGTCGCGGCCGTGAAGCCTAATCTCGACTCGGCCAACAATCCATCGGATGTTCAGGCTGCAGCAGCATCGATAAAGGCTTCATGGACTGCCAACTGTGGTCCCGGGGTGAGAGTGACGGTGGAAGCTCAAGTCGGTAACGGTTGGATCAGTGAGGCAGTGTACGCAAGCAATGGGCATGGCATCATCTCGGGCTACAAGGCTGACCAATACTGTTACTACAGAAGTTGTATCTACAGAAGTACTTGGCGCGCTAGTTATCCATACGCGATTTTTTACGGCGAGATGTCGAACCCTGGAGGTGTGATCATCCGACGCGTTTCCTGCGGCTAGTAGATCCACGCATTAATAACACCTATGTGATTTGATCCTCCAACATAGACCGTTGGAGGTGAGGGATCATGTGGATTGTGCCTGCTCTTGAGATCACCGACGAGGAACGCGCCGAGCTTGAAGCCCGGGTGCGTGCCCATAAGACACCCCAGCGCATGGTGCGCCGCTGCCGGATTGTCCTGCTCGCTGCCGAGGGGGTTCCCAACACCAGGATCGCCCGCCAGGTTGGGATCAATCATTGGCAGGTGGGACAGTGGCGACGTCGCTTCCGCGACGAACGGTTGCCCGGTCTTAATGATCGCTCCCGCCCGGGCAGACCCCGACTCTACAGTCATGACGACCGGCTCAAGATAGTGGCCACCGCCACCTCGACCAAGCCCGATCACGCCAGTCAGTGGAGCCACAGCCTGCTGGCACAAGAGCTGGTTGACATGGGTATCTCGGCCTCCCAGATTGGACGCATCCTGGCCGACCTGGACATCAAGCCCCACCTGGTTCGCTCCTGGTTGACCCGTCCCGATGACCCCGAGTTCTGGGAACGAGCGGCGGATGTCTGCGGGCTCTACCTGTCCCGCCAGCTCAACACCTTGGTCCTGTCGGTGGACGAGAAGACCGCGATTGCAGCTCGATCGCCCAGCCACCCCGGACTACCGATCGCCCCGGGAAAGCCGGAGCGCAAAGAGTTCGAGTACCGGCGCCACGGCACCGCCTGCCTGATGGCCGCTCTGGACGTTCACTCGGGTGAGGTCTTCGCAGCCGAAGCCGAGCGCAACGACTCCGCCGGGTTCATCGACTTCTTGGAGCAGATCGATCGCCAGGTTGACCAAGGCATCGATGTCCACCTGATCATGGACAACGGCTCGTCTCATATCTCCAAAACCACAACCGCTTGGTTCGAGGCCCACCCCCGGTTCCTCGTTCACCACACTCCCAAGCACGCCAGCTGGTTGAACCAGGTCGAACTGTTCTTCTCCATACTGACCCGCAGGCTGCTGAAACGTGGGGAGTTCGAATCCAAGGAGGAGTTGGTGTCTCGGATCATGGCTTTCATCGAGCATTACAATCGCACCGCAAAACCGTTCCGGTGGACCTATGATGGCTCTCCCCTCAAGGCAGCCTGACGTAGGTGGAATTTCCGCGCGGGTCTACTAGTGTTCTGCACCGCAAGTTAGGCGCGGAACTATAGTAGACTCGCAGCTATGACTAAAACCGGAAGACCCAAGGCTGAATTGGTGTTGAGTGCGCAAGAAAGATCGACGCTGCTGCGCTGGTCCAGGCGGGCAAAGTCCTCGCAAGCGTTGGCACTGCGCTGCAGGATCGTCCTGGCATGCGCGGACGGGGCGAACAACCAGCAGGTAGCCGAGCAGATGCACTGCCACACTGCAACGGTCAGTAAATGGCGGGCTCGATTTGTTAAGCAACGCCTGGACGGGCTGGCAGACGAGGAACGGTCGGGACGGCCGGCCTCGATCACCCTGGATCAGATCGAGGAGGTGGTGGTGGCCACACTGGAGGAGCCGCCCTCCAACGCCACCCACTGGTCTCGCTCGTCCATGGCCAGCAGATCGGGGCTGTCGAAGTCCACGATCGGCCGGATCTGGCGGGACTTCGGCCTGAAGCCCCATCTCAGCGAAACCTTCAAGCT
>JBQTHR010000004.1:0-3901 GCA_052389675.1 Actinomycetota bacterium | reverse complement strand
GTGCCGCAGGGAAGCCGCCGATCGAAAGAAATCAGCTCTACCAATTCGAAGCAACTTTTCCGCTTCAGCGGGGCGGCCAATCGAACGCGCCTCGCAGTAGAACTTGACAACCGGACGGTTGCTAATTGATACCGCTGGAGGCGTGTGAGCGGTGGTCCCCACTGCGGTGACGCTCGCAGTGCTTGAGGAGGAGTTGGAGGCAGCGCAGGGGTGGGCTGCGAGGAATCGTTGGACGTTGGCGTTCAACGAGAAGGACCTCGTGCTCGCGGCCATGCGGGCTCACCCAGTCGATAACGGGCAACTATTGCTCGAGGCGTCGTGTGACCAATATCGCGCCTTGCCCCCCGCTTGGCGGTTCGTCGATCCAGAGACGAGGGAGCCGACAGCCGCCTCAACCCCGAGAGGAGATAGCTTCAAGGGCCGGGCGTCAGTGATCCACAGCGTCGGCGTCATCTGTGCACACTTCAGTCGGACCGCCTACAAGCAGCATCACGAGGCGGGGCCCCACGATGCGTGGGGTGAACTCACGTCCTGGGAGGAAGTGAAGGAGGGCGTCCAAGCTCATACCATCGCGGAGATGCTCGCGGTCATTAACCAACACCTCCAATGGAGCAAGGGGAGAAGAGGTTGAATTGGCGGAGGCCCTACTTACCAGACTTGTCTGAGGACGCTCACGATCGCCGCGGAGTCCATCGATCCAAATCGTTGCCTTCGCGAGTTGCTCGCGGCCGCCTGATCGTTCCGTCATCCGTAGCAGAAGCAACTCGAATAGTCCTCAGGGGCTTCGGCGGTGCCGATGGCAGGCACGAGGGAATGGTGTTCTGGGCGGGCCGGCGTGACGCGGAAGATCAACTTGTCGTCATGATTGTCGTTCCCACCTCGACACACGGTATTGGGTTCGTTCGAGCATCAGCTCAAGCAGTGGGGAATGCAGCCCAAGTTGCCCGAAGTTGTCGCCTCGTCTTGCTCGCTCAGGTTCATAGCCACCCCGGCACCGACACCCGCCACTCTGACGGCGACGACGACATGGTGTTGATGCCTTTTGAAGGGATGTTCTCAGTGGTAGTCGGGCGCTATGGAGACGACGACGCCACCCCTGCTGAGGGCGCTGGCGTGCACCAGTTTCAGGACAGCGCTTGGGTGAGTGTTTCAGACGCCGCTTCCTCCGTAGTCGTCGTGCCGACGGTGATGTATCCGTGACGTCGGGACGAGAGGAGTTCTACGCAGAACGAGACCGCCGAACAGTTAGTTACGGAATTCGCTCTGAGCCGCTAGAGAAGCCGGTGAGTATCTTGGCCGGACAGGATGTCGTGGACACCCCGACCGGGCAAACCCTGATCCTGGCTGCTGTGAACATGGCGGCGCGGGTGCATCGTCGAATCGCCATCGATATACCTGATGCCGAACTTCTAGTGCCGACACTTGTGGCCGCCACGTCCTTGAGGGATGCCGCTTTCGCTTTGGCCTTGGCGATCGATCCCTTCTTAGACCTTCGGGACACCGGCGAAAAAGAAGCACCGAGTCTCGGAATCGGACAACGCGCAGGCTCGGTCAACGTCGGGGCCAAAGGCTACCGGGCTTCAGTGTCGGTCGGTTCGCTGCTGATCGGGGACCATCCCGCCGGAATTCTTGGAGCGGGACTCGCAGCTTGCCTAGGAACCTCCGCACTCTTGCAGTTAGTGACTGGGCAAATACCGGCAGAACGAGTCGTTTCTCTCTGGTGCTTCGGTGAGGGCGATCTTGATGAGGTGGGTCCGGAGGTGCCCGTCGGTCCGCTCAAGGTCGGTGAGCGAGTCGCACTAATAGGCGCTGGGGCTGTTGGATCGGCTATTGCCTACTGGCTTCGGCTGATAGGAGTCGAGGGCGAATGGGTGTTCGTCGACCATGATGAGGTTGAATTGCACAATACAAATCGGAGCATCGGCCAATTGGTCGAGGATGCAGGATGGGCCGCGGGGCTACCAGGAGGGATCCCCCGAGGAAAGGCCAATGTCGCCGCCGAGCTCATCGGTGGCTACCATTTCGACGGATGGTATGACGAGTGGATTCAGGACGCCCGCCGTCCCGATCTAATCATTCCTGTTGCCAACGACCGAGGACTGCGGCAGGTCATCGGGCGTCTCGGTATGCCTCTCTTGATGCATGGCGCGACGTCAGCAAACTGGACCGCGGAACTGCACCGCCACGGCCCTCGCGACGACTGCCCGGCCTGCCGCTTTCCCCACAACACCATCCCCGATTTCGGTTGCTCGGAAGGCCCTCTCGACCCTGGGATCGAAAAGGAGGAGTCTCCCGATGCCGCGTTGCCGTTTCTGTCCGCCGCCGCGGGCCTCCTTGTTGTTGCGGGTCTCACACAGCTTGAGAATGGATACCTCGATGTCCGCCACAACCATCACCGATTGCTCTTTCAAAGCGCCATTAATACGTCGTGGCTCAACACCATCCATTCCTGCCACGACGGTTGTCGCATAAGGCCCACTCCCGGGGTGCGAAGGCAACTCAACAGGGGTCGTCGCTGGGGGCATTTGGACTAGACTGCTGTAATGCGGGAGAAACCAAACCGTCGATTTATGGCTCCAGGACTCATGCTCCAGTTATGGCAGGTATTTGAACGAGTTCGCCGTAGGGCTCCTGAGCTAGGCTGTTCGATGACTCTTCGAGAGCCCTTGCCAGTCGCGCAACATTCGTCAAGGAGACGCCGGCTGCGGATCAAAATCCAGTCCAAGCATTCCGTTCGAACGGTGAGCACCCATGGCTCCTTGAAAGCATTCGCCCGAGGCGCCGGATGTGGAGTGATCTGAGCAGCGTCGCAGGCAAGGTCGCTCTGACGCTCTTCTTCTCCAAACAGATAGGTCTCGCACCGACGATTTCGGGTGGCATCAACTCTTCTTGCCTGATCCGGTCCGTATTCGGCCCGTCCTCCATCGAAAACTGATGCCAAGTGACTCACAGCGATGCAAACTGCGATGTCAGAAATCAGGCCGGATTCGCGTACCAACAAGCGGAAATCAGACACCTTGTGCGTGGCTTCAAATCAATTGGAGGCCGATCAGGTCGCTTTGACACGGAAGAGGTCTGGAGCGAAGAGACGCGCAAGTTCGACGCACAGGTGGGCCGGGGTTGATTGTCCGGCAACGACCTACAGCGAGAGGGACTGGGACCCTTTTGCCGGTGCGGTATGGTCGGTAGGCTTGCTCTGCGCAGAACGGCCGAAGGGGGTGCGGAGCGGTGGAGGTGGCACGGGTCGAGCCATGGGTTGGCCGGGGTGGTGAGCGGCCAGCGGTTAGAGTTTTCGACGAAGCTGCGACCCCGGGAGTTGTCTCGCCGACCGGGCGGGGGGGACGGAACCGGAACAAGACCCACTGCCCACGAGGTCATCCCTACGTAGAGGACAACCTGTACGTCGATCCCAAGGGCAACCGGCGCTGCCGGCAGTGCGTACGGGATAGACAGGACCTTGCACGAGACGGCAGGCCCCGGCGGGAGCCGAAGCCGATACTTCCTACCGGTCCCCACAACCGGCTGAAAACCCATTGCCCGCGAGGGCATCCGTATGTGGGGGATAACCTCTACATCGACCCAAAAGGGAATCGACGGTGCAGGGAGTGCAAGCAGCTTCTTCGGCCGGCGTCAGAGAAGCGCCAGGTGATTGGCCCGCGCAGGAAGCCGGGTCCCCGGCGTCCCAAGACGCACTGCCCGAGAGGGCACCCGTACTCAGGCGACAACTTGTACGTCGACCCCAAGGGCAACAAGCGGTGCCGGGAGTGCAAGCGGCTAGCCCGAAGTTACCCCCCCGGTCCCCGACCAACTAGGCCTTTTTAGGCACAAATCGGTCCTGGTACGCTCCTGGCTACATGCCTACGAGAAGCCGACCCGGTGAGAGAGCTTCAGGAGCTTGAAG
>JBQTHR010000003.1:0-10444 GCA_052389675.1 Actinomycetota bacterium | reverse complement strand
TTGTGGGGCCGGGGGCCGTTTTGGGGGCGGGGGCCGTTGTGGGGCCGGGGGCCGTTTTGGGGGCGGGGGCCGGTGTGGGGCCGGGGGCCGGTGTGGGGGCGGGGGCCGGGATAGGGACTGCCCGCTGGTCCGGGAGGTAATCTTCAAAGAACTCCCGCCATGCCTCCGAGACCGATTCCGGCTGCTGCAGATAGCGCTCGTGCATCTGGTGCATGAGCCACAGATTCGGTCCGAAAGTTGAGTCGTCCAAGTCAGACTCGTCCATTTGCTTACCTCTATCCCGTTATCCCCAGGATATTCTTCCGGGCGCCTTACGCGGTGGACCTCGGCAGCTCAGCGCCTCGAAGACGGCCCGGCTCCGGGCCCGGCTCCGGCAGCGCGCCGGGCCGCCGTTCAAAGGTTGTGGCGCATCCGTGTGGGTGCCCGCCACCCGAGAATAGCCTCGGTCATCCGGACCGCGGCCACCCCGGCTGCCACGTCGTGCAGCCGCACAATCCGTGCGCCCTGCAGGATGCACACCACCGTTGCCGCCAGCGTACCCTCCAGCCGTGCATGCTGCGGGCGATCGAGCACCTCTCCGATGAAGTCCTTGTTCGAGGTGGCAGCAAGCACCGGGTAGCCGAGCGAGGCGATCTCGTCAAGTCGCCGGGTTAGCTCCAGCGTGTGCAGGGTGTTCTTGTTGAGGTCGTGACCGGGGTCCACGATGATCTGTTCCGGCCGGATCCCAGCGGCCAGCGCCTGATCGACCTTACGGCCGAGAAACTGCCTTACCTCGGCCACTACATCGCCATAGGAGGGCTTGGACACCCGGCTCCGGGGCGGCGACGCCAGGCTGTGGGCAATGATCACCGCCGCCCGGCTCCGCACGATCACCTCCACCATCTCAGGGTCTTGCAGGCCGGTGGTGTCATTCACCACGTCGGCGCCGGAAGCGATCGCCCGGCGGGCCACCTCGGGCCGGAAGGTGTCAACCGAAATGACCACGTCGCTCACTTCCCGAACCGCCTCCACCAGCGGAACTATTCGCTGCAACTCCTCCTGCTCGCCGACATCAGGTACGTCCACCCCGAAGGGCACGCCGCCGATGTCCACCCAATCCGCACCTTTGTCGACTGCGTCCCGAAAGGCGGCGGTTGCCCGATCCAGGGAGAATGTACGGCCTTGGTCGTGGAACGAGTCGGGGGTGCGATTGAGGATTGCCATGACCGCGACCTGGCGGGAAAAGTCGAACTCCCGGCCTCCGAAGCGCCGGCTCGGCTCGACCAACGCCGGCAGGTAGATCGATCCGGTCAAGTCAAACGGTAGCGCAGGAACAAGTGGCCACCGTCCCGCCGGACGCTGCGGAGCTCAGCGGGGTGGCGCTCGGGCGCCTCCCAGGAGAAGCCGCCCAGCAATCCGATCAGCTCGGACTCGGCGAATCCGATCAACGCCGGCGAAAGAGTCACGAATAACTCGTCGATCAATTTTTTCGCCACCAACTGGCCGGTGGTCTCCGGGCCGGCTTCGCACAGGATCTGCCCGAAGCCACCGGTACGTAGGAAGGCCAGGGCCACGTTGAGATCAACCTTGTGGGTCTCCGAGAGCACTTCCACCCGGCATTCGATGGCCCTTTCGGCGACGGTATTCGCCCCGGCTGCGGTGGTGATGATCAGGTCCTCGGGATGCAAGGCCCCCGGCTGCAGATCGCCACTGGAAGTCAAAAGCACCAATTGCGGGTGATCCGGCTTGCCCAGCCGGCGCCGCAACTCGGCGAAATCACCGGCCAGCTTCGGATAGATCGCCTCCGCGGTCCACCGCCCCGGCGTAGCGCGGAAGGTCCCCGCCCCGATGAGCACTGCGTCGGCGCACGCCCGCAGCAGCCCCATAACGAATCGGTCGGCCTCGTTATCGCCCCGGATCAGCCTGAACGGCGAGCGAACGCCCCGGATGGCCACCACCCCGTTGACCGACTCCACGAAGTTGGCCAGCACCACCGGCCCATCGAACCCGAAGCTGCCACCGTAGAGCCGCCGGATTTCCGGCGGCAGATCGTATTCCAACCCCTGTTCATTGAGCAGGACTTCCATAGGCTTCACTTCTCGTCCACCACGTGGCCGTCTCGAAAGGTGACCAGCCTCATGCCCGCAGACCCGCCTGCCGCTTTGACGGTCGAGCCGTCCTCCATCAGTTGGTAAGCTGCGTGCGCAGACTTAAGTACCAGCAACCCTCCAGAGGTGACGCCGATCCCCACAGGATCGTCCTGCCCCAACTCCCCGGGGGGAAGGTTGGAACGAAGGAGGGCAACGTCGGCTCTGATTTCTTCTTGGATGTCCGCGGGCAGGCGGTCAAATGCGGAGGCGTCCTTCAGCGGTTCACCGTGAGCTTGCGTCATCTCACCCTCCCGTTGTGACCGAGCAGAGCCGGATAATCGATCCGGCTTCCCCGCTGGATCTTAGCTGCACCCTGCGGCCTTTGCGCCGGGGATCGCACGATCCGACGATGCGGACCGACCGCTCCGGCGTCTGGCGGGCCACCAGGACACCCGAAGGCCCATGCTGCACCCAACTTCGAGCCGAGGGCTGCCGGGTCGTGGTGACCGCCTGGGGGGCAGGGGCGAGCTGGGCCATCGAGCACGCCCCGGCACTTATCGGGCTCGACGACGATCCTTCCCAGTTCCACCCGGTCCACCCGGTCCTTCTCGATCAGCATCGGAAGCACCCTGGCATGAGGATTGGACGAACCGGGGCGGTGTTCGAAGCGATGATCTGCTCGATCATCGAGCAGAAGGTCACCGGCATGGAGGCCCGCCATTCCTACCGGCAGCTGGTCGAGAGGTTCTCCGAGCCGGCGCCCGGCCCAGGGCAGCTGCTGCTCCCGCCCGACCCGGCAGTCTTGCGGCAACTCGGCTACTACGACCTGCATCCGTTGGGAATCGAGAAGAAGCGAGCGGACACCATCGGCCGGGCCTGCGCCAGCGCACACCGGCTTGACTCCGCCACCGACCTGCCTCTGGACCAGGCCTATCGTCTTTTCCGCATGATTCCGGGAGTGGGCCCCTGGACGGCGGCGGAGGTGGCCGTAATCGCGCTGGGCGACGTCGACGCGCTCAGCCTGGGCGACTACCACCTGCCCAACATGGTGGCGTGGGTACTGGCGGGGCAGGCTCGGGCGGACGACGCCCGGATGCTCGAGCTGCTGGAGCCCTACCGGGGCCAGCGGGCTCGGGCGATCCGGCTTCTGGCGAAAGCGCACATCGCGGCTCCCCGAAGGGGGCCGCGCTATTCACCACTGCCCATCGCCCGCCTTTAATAGCTGTCGCGTGGCCAGTGCCAAGGACAGCATGCAATAGTTGTTATTGCAACTACTGAGGAAGGTCCGTATCATGGAGTCATGAGACCCGAGTGCGCACATGGTCGTGCCGCTTGGCCGGTCTTCCTCCGCAGTTGCGTGATGCTCATGGACCGGCTGGACCGGCAGCTCCAGATATCGGTGGGAATCCAGTTTTCCTGGTACGAAGTGCTCCACCAACTAAATGACGCTCCCGGCGGCCGCATGGCAATGCGCCAGCTTGCCGACAGCGTGATGCTGAGCAAGAGCGGTGTCACCCGCTTGGTAGACCGGATGGCGCAAGCCGGTCTCATCGAACGGCTGGCATGTAGCGACGACGGGCGAGTCTGCTACGCCGTGCTCACCAGACCGGGCCGAGATCTGTTCCAGCAGGCGCAACCGGTTGCCCTTAGCAACGTAGAGGACTACTTCGCCCGGCACATCACCGAGCAGGAGGCCCAAGTTATCGCCGGCGCACTGATGCGGGTTCTGGCCGCGGCACAGTGCCCCATCGAGGCCGCCAACAGGGCACCCGGCAAGTCCGAGACGCAGCGGCTCATCTGAAACCTCCCCGTTATCGCGAATTGCGGCCGGGGGGAGGAGAGGCTCCCGGCCGCAATTCGTTTGCTACAGCTTGAGCAGGTTCAAGCAACCAGCCCGGCCGCCGCCTCCTCCTCGGTGTCGAAGGCAACCGCCAGGACCTGCTCGATCCCTTTCGCCAAATGCACCTTGATCTGATCCAGGACACTCTTGGGAACATCGTCCAGATCCGCCTCGTTGCGGTAGGGCAATACGACCTCCTTGAGCCCGGCCCGGTGCGCCGCCAGCAACTTCTGCTTCACGCCGCCGATGGGCAAGACGTTGCCCTGCAACGTCACCTCACCGGTCATGCCCACATCCTGCCTCACCGGCCGGCCGGTGAGCAGGCTGACCAAAGCCGTGGTCATGGTGATCCCCGCCGAAGGGCCGTCCTTGGGCACAGCACCTGCGGGAACGTGCACGTGGAAGTGCCTGCTCTCAAAGCTGCCCTCGATACCGAGTTGCTCCTTGTGACTGCGCACGTAGGACAGGGCGATCTGCGCGGACTCCTTCATGACATCACCAAGTTGCCCGGTCAACGTAAGCCCGGGCTTGCCCTCCATAACGGTGGCCTCGATGAACAGCACGTCTCCGCCGTGCCCGGTGACTGCCAGCCCGGTGGCTACGCCCGGCGTCCGGGTGCGCTCCTTTCCTTCGAAATGGAACCGGACCTTGCCCAGGTAATCCCGGATGTCGGTCTCGCCGATGGTCAGTGGCGGCACCGAAGCACCTGAAGCAATTTTGGTAGCCGCCTTGCGCAGCACCTTGCCCAGTTCCCGCTCCAGGTTGCGCACACCGGCCTCCCGGGTGTAGTCGGCGATGACTTTGCGCAGGGCATCGTCGCTAAGCGATACCTCACCGGGGGACAGGCCGTTGCGCTCCATCTGCCGGCCCAACAGGTGCTTGGTGGCGATGCCCAGCTTCTCCTGCTCGGTGTAGCCGTCCAGCCGGACGATCTCCATCCGGTCCAGCAGGGGACCAGGGATGGTCTCCGAGACGTTGGCGGTCGGGATGAACAACACCTCAGACAGGTCCAAGTCCACCTCCAGGTAGTGGTCCCGGAACGAGTGGTTCTGCGCCGGGTCCAGCACCTCCAGCAGCGCCGAGGACGGGTCCCCCCTCCAGTCGGCACCCACCTTGTCTATCTCGTCCAGCATGATCACCGGGTTCTTGGTACCGGCTTCCTTGAGCGCCCGGACGATGCGACCCGGCAACGCTCCCACATAGGTTCGCCGGTGCCCGCGAATCTCCGCTTCGTCGTGGATGCCGCCGAGCGAGATGCGGGCAAACTTGCGCCCCATCGCCCGGGCAACCGATTCACCCAACGATGTCTTGCCCACCCCCGGGGGCCCGACCAAGGTGATGATCGCCCCCAGGCCGCGTCCGCCCACAGCGCCCAGTCCCCGGTCGTCGCGCAGCTTTTTGACCGCCAAGAACTCGATGATCCGGTCCTTCACATCCTCCAGCCCGGTGTGATCCCGGTCCAGGACCGCACGAGCCTCGTTGATGTCGAAGGTGTCGTCGGAGCGGGTGTCCCAAGGCAACTCCACCATCCAGTCCAGATAGTTGCGGATGTAGCCCTGCTCCGGGTTCTGGGCGCTGGTGCGCTCCAGGCGGTCGAGCTCCTTGTAGACCTCCTTACGGATGGCGTCAGGCAGGTTGATTTTCTCGAACCGGGCACGGTACTCGGCAACCACGTCGTCGCCCTGCTCTCCCAGCTCCTTGCGGATCGCCTCCATCTGCTGGCGCAACAGGAACTCACGCTGGGTCTTCTCCATGCCCTCGGCCACATCGGTGCGGATCTTGTCCTTCAGGCTGTAGTCCTGCAAGACGCCTTTGTTCCATTCGAGCAGCTTCTCCAAGCGCCGGCGGACATCCAGCGTCTCCAGAGCTTCGCGCTTTTGATCGTAGGTCAGGTAGGGGGCGTAACCGGCAGTGTCGGCCATGTGCCCGGGGTTGTCGATTGCCCGCAGGAAGCGGACCACCCCGCGCTCGCCACGCAACTCCAGGATGTTCTCCACCAGCGCCCGGTACTCTTTGGCCAGGTCATGCACCTGTTGGTCGTATACCGAAGGGTCCGGATGTGCCTCGGCTTGAACCCAAACCGCCCGGCCTTCTCCTGCCACCCCGGTACCGACGATCGCCCGGTGCAGCCCACGCACCACGTACACTTCGTCGCCGTCACTGTCATGCATCCGGGCTTCAGGCTGCTCTTCAATCTTGCCAACGGTCCCAACACTTGCGTACTTGCCGTCGATTCTGGGGACCAGCAGAACCAGACCCTCCGCCCGGCGGGCTGCGGCGATAGCTTGGTAGGCCTCGTCGCCTCGCTCAGCGTCTACCGAAACGGTCACCACCATGTGCGGCAGGATCACGCCTTCTTTCAACGGCAGCAGCGGCAAGGTTTGAGTCGCGTCGGTCATATCTATTCTCCTCGATTGCCTTTGCCAGTAGAAACAGTTGCTCTTGCAACTATATTCCGATTTGTTGATTTTGCAACCAAAACCTGAGCTGGCTGTTGTCAACTTTGGCCGGAGCTCCAGTGGCAACTGAACGGAAGCCGCCTCATTGCACCCCTAACCCGGCTGGGAGCAACCGGGAATTCGGCTCAAGCCGGGAAAATCCGTAAGCTGTGCAGATGAACTTGGCAGGTGACGCGGCTAGGGTAAGCTGCTCCGCAATCGCCCGGACAACCGATGAGCCGCTCCACGGGACCGCCCCGCAGGGCCATTCTTGGATCCTGCTTGAACAGGCCGGGCCGTGGGGACCGGATGCACTGTTCGAAAGCTCGCTACCCCCCGCCTTCGCTGCCGAACTTACCCGCCGCACCCGACCGGCCGGCACCAAGATACTGCTGATGCGCCGCAGGGCCGGGCGCTACGACAGCCCGGCGACCACCTGCTACCTGGTCCACGCCGGCCGGAGCGGTCCGTGGATGGAGGAACTGGCTCTGGGGGCTGCGACCGACCTGCTGGAAATCGACCTGGAGTCGGTGGATTGCCCGACCGCTCCCGGAATCGGCCGGCCCGTCCGGGAGGCTTATCTGGTGTGCACCCATGGCCGCAGAGACCAGTGCTGCGCTGAGTACGGTCGCACGCTGATGAAGGAACTGGGGGACGAGCACAACGTCTGGGAGTCCTCCCATCATGGCGGGCACCGCTTCGCCGCCAACCTCGCCTGCTTCCCCCACGCCCTGTTTTACGGAAAAGTTGATGGGGCGGCCCCCATTGATGCTTACCGGTCCGGCCGGCTTCACCTGCAAAACCTGCGGGGCCGTTCTGCCGACCCCCCGGTAGTCCAGTCGGCAGACGTCCTTTTGCGCACGGCATTGTGTTTAACCCCGATCGATGCCCTGGCCGTAGGGGAGGTGTCGGCGGACAGCGAGCACGCCACCGTGACCATGCATGCGAAAACCGCTTCCTACCTGGTCAAGGTGCACTTGGAGCAGGGCCAGCCCCGGCCGGAAAGCTGCAACAAGCCGAAGTTGACCGTGCCCGAGATCTGGCGGATGGACAGCTACGAACTGATTTAGAGTGGTCTGTCTTGTAAATAGGGCGTTCAAATTGCCTCTCGGGCGCTTAAGCGGCAGGCAACTCGTAGCTAAACGTCCTGGTGTGCTGCATAAGGTCGGAGACCATTCGCTCGGCCAGAGGCCAGATGCCCAGGAAGTTGATCCGTTGGAACGCAGCAGCCGGCGTCAGATCTCCCCACATGACGGCGGAGGCGAGGATGCTGGTGGCCCCGTCAAACCTGGACGGCCAGCGGCCGATGAGGTTACGGTCGCTGAGCGTCCCGTGCCACTCGCTGAACAGATCCAGGCAGTTGAGCATTTCTTCAGCCTGGTCGCAGGTGGGATGGATTGGCGGGTGTTGCAGCCAGTCGAGGATCTGTTCCACCAGCCGGCGGGGAATCGAGTGCTCGTCGGGGATCTGAGCTGCCTGACCTGGTTCACCCGAGGGCCCTGCGGGCAGATTCATCCGGCAGGACATCGGCTCATCGAAGGTCCGGGCGCCGGTGATCGCTGCCAGCCGGCGCACTGCGTCCCATCCGGGATCGCCGAGACCCCGCCCGGCGCAGTTGTCCAGTAAGGACGGAAAACCCGCAAGATCGCCGAGGACCACCACGTCGTCCCCGGCCATTAAAACGCGTGCGGCGTCCTTGCGCCGCTGGTACCACAGGAGGTACACGACGTCGTTCAAGGGCAGTTCAACCGCTATTGGCCACAGCCCTGCCGACTCGTAGGCCTCCTCCCAATTGAGAAAGTTGGCTTCCATGCCGCCCTCAATGATCGGAGTTGTAAGTGTGTCAAATAGTTATCGGCAGGTTTTGCCCGTTGTTAAGGGTCCGCCACATAATTAGGTACACACCGGGACCCTTCCTGCGCCCCAAGCGCCGGTGGCGCATGCCAGACGTATTAACCGACGAAGCAACGCCGGGCCTTAAGCGTTGCTTCCGCTCAATGCAGATATCAGCCGGTCAACGGAGTTGCCCAAGCCGTAGCGCTGCGCCAACGACCGGACTGCAGGATCGAACGGCCCCCTCGGCCGGGCCATATCCACCTCGCCGACCGGAGCCTCGTCGGTGATGAATACAACCTGCGCTGCTCGGTCCAGGTAGTCCAGGTGCTTTCTTACCTTACCCAGGGCTCCGGCGCCGTCTCCGGTCATCGCCGCTTCGATCACCCCGGTGAGGCCGGCATGCTTGCGCACCAGCGCTGCAGCGGTCTTCTCACCGATGCCGGGCACTCCCGGTAAACCGTCCGAGGCGTCGCCACGCAGGGTAGCGAAGTCTCCGTATGACCGGCCGGGGATGCCATACTTTTTTTCGATGTAGCTCTCGTCCACCCGGGCCATCTCCGACACGCCCCGCATGGGGTAGAGCACGCATACCTGCGGGTCGCGGACCAGCTGGAACAGGTCGCGGTCGCCGGACACGATCTCTATCCTGCCGGCGATCCTGGGGATGAGCGCTCCGATAACGTCCTCCGCTTCGTATTCCGGCGCTCCCGCCACAGGCACTCCCAAAGCGGACAGGATCTCAAAGATCACCGGCATCTGGGCATCCAGAACCGGGACCGGGTCCATGAGTGTGCGTTGGGTCTTATAACTCTCGATCAAATCCACCCGCCACTGCGGCCGCCAGTCGATGTCCTGAGCGCACACCAACAGGTCCGGGTCGCGGTCTTGGACCAGCCGGGAAACCATGTTGAGAAAACCGTGGGCGGCGTTGACCACCATGCCGTCAGGCGCCCTGACCGTGTCCGGCGTTGAGAAGAACGCCCGGTAAATCAGGCTTGCGGCATCGATCAGCAGCGCCCGGGGCGGCTCAGTCGTAATGGATTCCGGAGAACTTCATCAGCTTTCGCCAGTCGTGGTCGGCGTAGATGTTTCGCACGGTACCGGTGCGGGAGCGCATAACAATCGAATGGGTGGTAGCGCCGTCCTTGCGGAAGCGCACTTCTTCCAGCAGGTCCCCCCCGGTGATCCCGGTGGCGGCGAAGAAGCAGTCGCCCCGGACCATCTCCTCCATGGTGATGACCTTCGTCAGGTCAAAGCCGGCGTCGATCACCGCCTGGCGCTCCTCCTGTTTCTGGGGGTCCAGGCGCCCCAAGATATTGCCCCCCATCGCTTTGATCGCCGCTGCGGTGATCACTCCCTCGGGGGTGCCCCCGGTCCCGAGCATCAAATCCACACCCGTGCCCGCCTTGCACGCCACGAGGCCGGCCGATACGTCGCCGTCGGTGATCATGCGGATGCGGGCGCCGGCCTCGCGGATGTCCTTGATCATCTGCTGGTGCCGGGGCTTGTCCATGATAATGACCGTGACGTCCTCAACGTCGATGCCCTTGCCTTTGGCCACCGCCCGGATGTTGTATGCAACGGGAGCGTCGATGTCGATCAGGTCGGCCGCCTCCGGCCCAGTGGCAATTTTCTCCATGTAGTAGCACGGGCCGGGATCGAACATCGACCCCCTGCCGGCCACCGCCAAAACGCAGATGCCCCCGGGCATGCCCCGGGAGGTGATGGTGGTGCCTTCGATCGGATCGACCGCAACGTCAACCTGCGGTCCCTCCCCGGTGCCTACCCGTTCTCCGTTGTAGAGCATGGGGGCGTCGTCCTTCTCCCCCTCGCCGATCAGAATCACCCCGTCCATGGTGCAGGTGGAGATCATCAGCCGCATGGCATCTACCGCGGCGGCGTCGGCCTTCTCCTTCTCCCCCCGCCCCATCCATCGGGCACCGGCGAGTGCCCCCGCCTCGGTCACCCGAACGAGTTCCATGCCGAGGTTGCGATCGTCGGCAGAAAGAGTCTTGGTTTCACCCATTGGGCGACATCTTACTAACTTCCGCCCCTCGCTCGTCCGGGCAGGTCCGGGGACGCCCGGCAAGGGGGCGTAAACACCGGTTGTGCGCGGGCGACGCTACACTTTAGACATGTTGCGTTCTGAAAGTTCGATCGAGCCAGCGGGTGCAAGTCCCGTCCGGGCAGGTGCTGAAGCGCCCGGTAGCAGGCCCCGGTCTTTGAGTGAGAACTCAACGGCTAAGCGGGGCGTCAAAAGC
>JBQTHR010000002.1:0-3365 GCA_052389675.1 Actinomycetota bacterium | reverse complement strand
GTCGCTGCTTGCCGATCTGGCCACCCTGGCCGCCAACCGTATCCGTCCCAGCGATCCCGCCATCCCGGACTTCGACATCCTCACCACCCCGACTCCGGTACAAGCACGCGCCTTCAAGCTCCTGAAGCTCTCTCACCGGGTCGGCTTCTCGTAGGCATGTAGCCAGGAGCGTACCAGGACCGATTTGTGCCTAAAAAGGCCTAGTTGGTCGGGGACCGGGGGGGTAACTTCGGCCTAAGGATTCCTCTACGCAGGCTCAACCGTTCAGAGGAAGTACCGGTCTTTGGGGCTCGGGCCCGCTAGCCGGCGGCGGCTGCCGGGCTGTCGCCGGCTTGCTCCTTCAAAACCTGGAGCGCTCGGGCCAGCAGGCGGGAGACGTGCATCTGGGACATTCCGAGCTCCCTGGCTATCTCGGTCTGCGTCAGCTCCTTGTAAAAGCGTAGATAAAGGATGCGCCGTTGCCGTTCGGGCAGCTTTTCCAACAAGGGCACAATGCTTGCCCGGGACTCCACCAGCTCCAGGGCCTGGTCCAATACCCCCAGCCGGGCGAGGGCGGGCTCGCCGTCGCCATCGTCGTGGGGAGCATCTAGGGAGGTGGTGGAGTAGGCCTGCGCCGCGTCCAATCCCTCCAGCACCTGTTCCTGGGATAGCCCGGTGTGTCCGGCAATCTCGGCGACGGTAGGCGATCTCCCCAGATCCTGCGCCAGAGTGGAGGTCGTCTTCAAGACCAGAGCTGAGGCCTCCTGGAGGCGCCGTGGCACGTGGAGAGCCCATCCCCGGTCCCGGAAGTGCCGTTTGAGCTCGCCGACGATGGTAGCGGTTGCGTAGGTGCTGAACTTGACCCCGCGCTCCTCGTCGAAGCGGTCCAGTGCCTTTACCAGCGCCAGGTAGGCAACCTGCTTGAGATCCTCCAGCGGCTCCCCGCGGCCCTTGAACCGCCCGGCCAGGAAATCCGCAAGTGGCCGGTTGCGCTCGATCAGTTCATCTCGGGTGGGCGGTGGATCGCCTTCCAACCGGATCGGTTCGGGGGCCCGGGTCATCCGGTGCCCTCAGGGGCTTGCCGGCCTATGAAAAGGCTGATGAAGGTTGCGCCGTCATGATGTCCCAGTTCAATGTCGCTGGCCACGGTGGCGAGGACTCGCCAGGCCAAAGTGGACCTGAGCGCCTCTGGCGGCCAACTCCCGTCTATCCCGCTCGCCGACAGTTCCACCCGGAGGCCATGATCGAGTTGGTCCGTAACCACGTGCAGAGGTTTCCCGGGATCGGCGGCCTCCAAAAGCAGGCTGCTTGCCTCGACCACAGCCATCTTCAGGTCGTCGATTCTTTCCACCGTGAAATCTAAATTGGCTGCAACCGAGGCAATTATCGTCCTCAGGACCTTCAGGTAGTGAGCGCGCGCTGGGAGGGCAAGTTCGATCCGGGAGTCCAAGGGCTCAGTCAAGGTAGGCACCTATACTAGCGGTGCCGGGGTTGATGGCCCCAACTCGACGCAAGGGGAGGCGATAGACATAGATTTGGAGATCGGGTCGAGTACCGTCGACGATTGGACGATTTTAAAGCTGGACGGTGAGGTGGACATCTACACCGCCGGCAAGCTCAGGGATGCGGTCAACCAGACGGTCGAAGAGGGAAGGTTCCGGCTCGCCTTTGACCTGTCCGATATGGAGTTCATGGATTCAAGCGGGTTGGGCGTACTGATTGCGGCGTTAAAGCGCGTGAAGGAACATGAGGGCGAGTTGGTCCTGCTCTCTCCCAGGGACCAGATGCGCCGGATCCTCAGCTTGACCGGGCTGGACAGCATCTTGACCATTCGCCGGTCGTTGGGCGAGGCTCCCGTTTGAGCGAGTTGAGCCAGCGCCCCCCGGGCCAGATGGACGAGTTCGTCCTGGAACTGCCGCCGGTGGGTGACAGTGTACGAACCGCCCGGCTGTTCGGAGCAAGTCTTGCCCGTCAATTCGACTGTGACGAGGAGTTGGTGGAGGACATCAAGCTGGCGCTGTCCGAGGGGATGAATAAGGCGTTGCGGCCGGTGGCGGGCGGAGCCGGCCGCATCAATCTCATCGCCCGCAAGTCCGACGAAGTGCTCTTCTTCAATCTGGAGGGTAGCCCCGGCCCGGGTGGCCCGGCCGACCAACAAGTCCATGAGCAGCCGGCCGAAACGCAGAATATGGAGGAAGAGTTGATCCTGGCGCTATTCCCCGGCGCGGTGTTCGGGCAGGGAGGCAGGCAGACCGCGTTCACGGTGCCACTGGTCTGATCCGGACCGTCCGACTTGATCCTCAGACTGGTGACTTAAACCTAAGGGGCCCGGACAGGGTCGGCCGGAACCACACGTCATACTCTGAGCGTTCAGTCACGTCACAAAATTTGCGAAAATATTCACGTTAGATAGCAGTACGAACTAGTTGTGGCATAAACTACCCCCCCCCCGGCACCAATAACCACATTGCCAGGGGCTGGAAATCAAACCAATAAAAAGTTAAAGCAGGGAGGCATAAGGATGGGGATCCTCCGCCTGACCAAGGTCACGCGTGCACATTCCGGATCTGGATCGGGGGACGGAGCAACTTCGAACTCCGCCGGCAAGCGCGGCTCACGGCGCTCTCTCCGGTCGAAATGGTCGCTCTATCTGATACTCACGATGGCCGCCATGGTGCTGATGCCCATCCCCAGTGCTTTGGCAGGTGTAGCTGTCTCGGCTGCGCCCACGTTCCCGAGCTCAATCAATGTCGGGGGTGGGCCCGAGCCAGTGTCGCTAACCCTGCGTAACGGTTCAACATTCCCGAACGCGGACGAGAATATCTTGCTTTCGAACATCCGCCTGACCCCCGGGTGCGGTGCCTCCTCCGGTTTTCCGTGTGCCACGCCCGACGTTACCCCAACGCCGATCTTCATGCTCTCCGGAACCGGGACGGGTGGTGCAGGTACGGCGTGCGCCGGCACCACTTTCACGATCTCCGCTCCGGACTCCATCGGTCGAGTCACCTTTACTCCCTCGGTGCCCGTTGTCCTGGGCCCGTTGTCCGGCCCGGCGAATTTGCGAGATTGCATTATCAACTTCACGATTTTGCGGGTGAATCGGGTTCCTGCCATCGATTCCAACGCGGCTTTGGCCGGTTTACAAACCCGGGTCCTTGGGGAGGTCAATGCGGTAGGCCAAGCAACGGGGAACGACGGAGAAGGTACCGGCTCTCAGACGGTGACCGTTACTCAAGGGAACCTGAGCCTTAGCACGGTGGCCTCGGCCGATATCGCGCTGGGTGGTCAGGTGACCGATACCGCCACCCTTGCCGGAAACGCCGGCAACCCGCCCACCGGCATCATCACTTTCACCTTGTTCGGGCCGGACAACGCTGACTGCTCGG
>JBQTHR010000001.1:0-119867 GCA_052389675.1 Actinomycetota bacterium | reverse complement strand
ACAGCACTTAAGACATTGCAGACGCTTGAAAATATTCTCGTGGCGACCCACACCACGATCGTTGGTTCGCTTGTTGGGTTAGATGCCTCAAATCTTCTGGCATCTATCGTGATTGTCGAAGCTCGACATGCTGCCGTATACAGCAGCGCGCCGACGATGAATGTGACCGGCGCGCTCGACGACTCCGCCGAATCGCTCGTCGCCGCCAGTTCGGTTCAGGGGTGATGGTCATGTCCTCCCAATTCAGCCGACGCGAACTATTCCGACTTGGCGGAATCGGTGCTATCTCCACTGCTTTGCTTGCGGCATGCAGCAAGAACGAAAACACCGCGGACAATGCGATCGCCAGCATCGGAACCATTCCGCCAACAACAGCCCTACCCGCGGTCGCAATCTCCGATGTGGTTCTCTTGCGAACGGCCGCATCGCTTGAATACTCCGCAATAGAGATGTACACCACCTTGCTAGATGCCGGCTACTTTTCCGGCGACTATGCCTCGGCGACCGCGATAGCCATGAGATTTCGCGACGAGCATGTGGCTCATGCAGCCTCAACCAATTCGCTTGTGTTGAAACTTGGAGGCCAAGCGTACGAATGTGCCAACAGTCGATTTAATTCGCTGGCAATTAAACCCGCAATTGATCTAATCGCTACACCCAAAAACCCCGATGCGGCACTTGACTCCGTAACTCTTGCCCACGCAATCGAGTCAGTCTGCGCGCAGATGCAGCAGGGATTTGTTGGAATGTATTCAGATCCACTGCTTCGGGGTGAGGCCATACATATCGGTCAGAAAAACGCGCGCCACGCAGTGGTGCTGGCCCAATTGTTGAATCCGGGCTTGAGTGGGGTGGAACCAAGCACGGACCCGGTGGCTGGACTTTCGAATGTGGTTGCGGTTCCGTCTGCCTTTGGTGGGCTGGCAATTCTGCGCGCCCAGTTTGGTATGCCGAATGCGGAAGGTGCGAAGACTTCGATCACAATGGAGACCCCAAGCCTCAATGCCCTAGCGTACGAATTTGTGTCGTGCTAAGCACAAAGCCACCAGCCGTACACTGAGAGCGACGGTGAGTCGACCGGATGATCGCGGGTTAGCGAGTTTCACTTGCTGATCTGAGGAAAGTCGGGGCTTCACAGGACAGAATGCTGGCGAGCGCCAGGTCGGGGTGACCTGACGCAGGATGCAACATAAAACAAACCGCCGATGGATGTTGGTCGCAAGGCCACCGTCACAGGCAAGGTTGAAACGGTGCGGTAAGAGCGCACCAGCGCCGGAGGCGACTCCGGCGGCTAGGTAAACCCCACCCGGAGCAAGACCAACAGGGGACATGGAGCGGCCCGCTTCCACCGCCCCGGGTAGGTTGCTAGAGGCTTGCGGTAACGCAGGTCCCAGATGGATGGCCGCCTGGCAGGAGCCTAAGGCTCCTGCCAACAGAACCCGGCCTACAGGCCGGCTGCAGGGAAAGGCTCCTTAAATGGAGCCTTTCCCATTGTTGGATCGGCCGACTTAAAGAGTTACCATTTAGGCGATGAACCCGGCACTGAGAATCGCTTCGGGCTTTGTGCTCTTTCTGCTTGCCGCCTGCTCCGGTCCCGACGCCTCGGCTCCGGCGGCCACAGCCGGGGCAGCCTCCATCGGCAACGCCGCTCCGGTGCCCGAGCAGTCACTCGACGCCAGTTACCTGGCATGCGTGAACAGCGCCGGCTTCGTACTCAAGTTCGCCCAGGTTATCGTTCGCAGCGGTGAGGATTTCGGTTTCCCTGAGTCGTTTGCGCCCTTGCTTGGTCGCCCCGTGGGGGTTAAGACTGCCCCCGAGGTGCCCGCCCAGTTCCATCGCCCCTGTCTGATGGCGATCGGCGGCGACGACCCCCACTCCTCTTCGTATGGCCGCGGTCCGGCAGGCTAAACGAGCTAAGAAGTCCGCTCTGCCCGGTCCAGCCACTGCGTGACCGCTTGGGTGTAAGCGCTAAATCCATCCAATCCGAGCGGGATTGAAGCGTGAACGCGGACGTCGTCGATTCCCCCGTATTGGTGAACCAGAGCATTGCGCAATCCTGCTGACGGCCGCAGGCGCTCGCCCAACTCGGCCGGGATGATCCCGCAACGAACGGCCGCACGAAACGAATCCCCGTAGTCAGTCGGTGGCGCTGCTTCGAGCTCAGTGGCCAGATGGGTATTGATGCCGGCTGCAGCTTCGACAATCACCTGGAGGAGTCTTTCAATCGCCCGAAGCCGGTCCCCGCCGGCAAGGTAATCCTCGAGCGATACGTTGCGGTGAACCTCCAACTCGCCCAGGTACCTGGTCAGTAGCGACAGCTTGCGGCGAACAACCTCCGGGCGCACCACTACCTGGGTCCTGCCCGCAGGCTGCCGGCTTCCAGTTCCCGGAACTTGGCGGTGTCCATATAGCGCTTGTAGGCAAGGATCCGAAATTCCTCGACCGTGCCCGGGCGGTACTCGAAGATGGGCACTCCGTCCAGGGCAACCTCTTTCAGCAGCAGCGGGTCGGCCTCGTTCAGGCAAACCAGGTCCAACTCGTCCCCTCCGCCCAGTGCCTCCCTCGCTGCATCCAGCACCGCCAGATCTATGGAAGTGCCCGGCCCGAACAGGATGGCTACGTCCAGATCGCTGTCTGGGCGATGAACCCCGCGCGCCCGGGAGCCGAAGATCATCACCAACTCCACGCCCAGCTCAGTCAGCCGCCGTTTGTCCGCAACCATCTCACCAGCATAGGTTGCGACCGCCAGCGGGGTAAGAACTTCTGGCGGGGGCCCGCATGCGGCCGCCCGAAGCAGGTGCCGGGTCCTACACTCGAAACACTCGAAACGAATCCGAAATCGGGCGAGCCCGAGGGGAAGGGGATTTGCGACATGGGCAAAGCTGAGCGTACGAGCGGGTTGATTCAAAAGCTCCTCGCGCTGGGCCTGAGCGCGCTTGCCGCCAAGCTGGCGCTGATGGCAATCGAAAAGCTGTGGACGAAGGGCCTGCACAAGCCGATTCCCAGCGGCGATGAGTCCTCCATGGCCACCAAGCTGGCCTGGATGGGCGTGACTGCAGCGGCGGTGGGAATGGCCCGCGAGATGGTCCGCGAGCTGACCGCCCCGACCGTCCGGGAGGAAAGCGTCTCGTAAGGTAGGTTTAGATGCATGGCTGAATCGATCGCGATCGGAATGCTCGGCTGCGGGATTGTCGGCTCCGCGGTTGCGCGCACGCTGGAGTCCCACGGTGCAGACATCGCAGAGCGCGTGGGCGCCCGGCTCGAGATCAGGAAGGTAGCAGTGCGCAGCATGGCCAAACAGCGCGATGTTCCGCTGGGCCGCGAACTGTTCACCACCGACGCCTCGGAGGTGGTCGGGGACCCGCAGATCCAGATCGTTATTGAGGTCATGGGTGGCATCGAGCCCACCCGTACGCTCATTTTGGACGCTATGCGCTCGGGTAAACATGTGGTGAGCGCCAACAAGGAGCTCATCGGCGCACTGGGACGGGAACTGTTCGATGAGGCGGAAACCTCCGGCGTCGAGTTCAACTTCGAAGCATCGGTGGCCGGCGGGATCCCGATAATCCGGCCTCTGAAGGAATCTTTGGCGGGGGAGCGGGTGCACCGGGTAATGGGTATTTTGAACGGCACCACCAATTACATCCTGACCAGGATGTCCGAAGATGCCATGCAGTTCGACCAGGCGCTGGCCCAAGCGCAGCGGCTGGGTTACTCGGAGTTGGACCCCACCGCCGATGTGGAGGCATTCGACGCCGCGGCCAAGCTGGCCATCCTGGCCGGCATCGCCTTCAATGCCCGGGTGGTTTCGGGCGATGTCCACCGGGAGGGGATCACCTCGGTCACCCAGACCGACATCGCCTTCGCCAAGACCCTCGGCTACGCCGTCAAGCTGCTGGCTATAGCCGAGCGAGTCAACGGCGAGATTTCCATGCGGGTCCACCCGGCGATGATCCCGATCACCCACCCCCTGGCATCGGTGCGGGACAACCTGAACGCGATCTTCGTGGAGGGGGCCGAAGTGGGCGAGCTGATGTTCTACGGGCGGGGCGCCGGCGGAGCGCCCACGGCGATATCGGTGATTGGCGATGTTGTCGACGTGGCCCGCCACATAGTGGGCGGGGGCCGCGGCGTCGGGTCCATCTATAGCCAACCAGCCCGGATCCGTCCGATGGACGACACTTTAAGCCAGTACTACATCCTGTTAGAAGTGGCCGACCGCCCCGGGGTTCTCGCCCGGGTGGCCCAAGCGTTCACAGATAACGACGTGAGCATTAAGAGCGTCTGGCAAAAAGGCATGGGCGATGAGGCCCGGTTGGTGATGGTCACCCACACTGCCCTGGAACGCAACTTCCAGGCGCTGTTGTCCGCATTGCGCGTTTTGGACGTGGTGGACGCGATCGCATCCTCCATGCGGGTGCAGTCGGCGGACGATTGAATATATCCCCGCGCATCACCGCCTGAATGCCTGCCTGGAAGGGGATCCTTCGGCACTACCACGACCGGTTCGATCTGACGCCGGAGACCCGCATTTTCAGCCTGGGTGAGGGGAACACCCCGCTGATCCATTCGGAACGCCTCTCCGAGATGACCGGCCTGGAGGTCTACCTTAAATACGAGGGCACCAATCCCACCGGCAGCTTCAAGGATCGGGGCATGACCATGGCCATAACCATGGCGGTGGCCAACGGAGCCAAGGCGGTTGTGTGCGCCTCCACCGGCAACACCTCGGCGTCCGCCGCCGCCTACTCGGCCAAGGCCGGGATCCTGTGCGTGGTGCTGATCCCTGTGGGCCACGTGGCGCCGGGCAAGCTGGCGCAGGCGCTGATCCACGGAGCGAGGGTGGTGGAGATCAAGGGCAACTTCGATCAGTGCTTCGAGGTCACCCGCAAGTTAGAAGGCCCCTACCCGGTGGTGGTGGTCAACTCGACCAACCCTCACCGCTTGGAGGGCCAGCGCACCGGTGCTTACGAGATCTGCGACGCGCTGCGCCGGGCCCCCGACTACCACCTGATCCCGGTGGGCAACGCCGGCAACATAACCTCCTACTGGCGGGGATACCGGGAGTACCACGCCGAGGGAATCGTCGACTCGCTTCCCAAAATGTTCGGTTTCCAGGCGCTGGGGGCTTCGCCGATCGTCCAGGGCTTCCCGATCGATCAGCCCAAGACCATCGCAACTGCAATCCGAATCGGCAACCCCGCCTCCTGGGAGGGGGCGCTGGGAGCGGCTTCGGAGTCCGGCGGGCAGATCCGGGCGGTGAGCGACAGGGCGATTTTGGAGGCCTACCGCATGCTTGCTCTGGAGGGTGTTTTTGCTGAGCTGGCCTCGTCGGCTCCGGTGGCCGGCTTGCTCCAGTTAAGCCAGCAGGGGGTGCTGGAAAAGGGCAAGACGGCGGTTTGCGTCCTCACCGGCCACGGGTTGAAGGATCCCTCCTGGGCGATCTCGGGGGCACCCAAGCCCGCACTGGTGGAAGCCGAGGTGGACGCCGTGGCCGAGTCCCTGGGACTATAGTGGCCCATCTCGTAAATAATTTGGCATTCGAGCGCCCAGCCATCCCCGATTACAACGGTACTCCTGCGGCTCCTACGACCGGTGGTAGGTATCCTCGTCGCGCCTCGTACTCGGGGCTCTGCGGTGAGCTGTGAGGTGAAGGTCCCGGCCACCTCGGCCAACCTGGGGCCCGGGTTCGATGTTTTGGGAGTGGCGCTGGGAACGCATCTGTTCATGCGCTTCACTCAGGCCGAAGTGTTTGCGCTGGCCGGGCGGGGCCGGTTGCACCCGATTCCGGACAATCTCACTTATCGATCGTTCGTCTCAACGTTTGAGCGGGCGGGCAAACAGGCGCCGCCGGTGACTATCGAGACTATCGGCCGGTACCCGTCGGCCCGGGGGATGGGGGCGAGCGCCTCGGCTATTGTCGCCGGATTGGTGGGCGCTCGAGCGTATGGAAGCCTGAATCTGGACGACGACGCACTGGCAGAGCTGGCGGTCGAGATAGAAGGACATCCGGACAACGTGTTGCCTGCGCTGTTCGGCGGATTGTTGTTGAGCGTGGGGACCCGGTGGTTAAGGTTGCGTCCTACCTCGCGTATCTCCCCGATAGTCTTGGTGGCAGTTGAGGGCTTCAAGACCAAGGCTGCCCGTAAAGTCCTGCCCGAGCAGCTCTCCCGAGCGGATGCGATTGCCAACGCAGCGGCCACCGCCGCCTTGGTGGCAATCCTTACCGGATCGGCCCGCCCGGAACTGTTGCTCGAAGCCACCGTGGACACCATGCACGAGCCCTTCCGCCTGCCCTTGATGCCCGCTTCCCGGCAGGTGCATGCAGACCTGCGGGCCGCCGGTATTGCTACCACACTGTCGGGAGCGGGACCGTCACTGTTGTGCCTGGTCGAGTCGCGCGACCTGAATGAAACCGTCAGGACCACCCGCCAACTCCTGCCCGACGGGTGGAAGGTGCTGACGCCCGGCTGGGACAACGACGGCGCCCGGGTCCTGGAAACCTAGGATAGGGGCGCCGCTATCCGTCCGTAAGTGCCGAAAGCCGGTTAGTAGCCGCCCGGAGCTCGATTTTCCGTAGACGCCTCCCGAAAGAATGCGGTGATTTCGAACCTCGCCGGTAGGTGGCAGGCGCTCATTACGCCAAGATCGGCTTGGTTGATTGCTTGTACGGCTTAGTTGTGCTTACAATGATGAAACAAGTCCATCGATCGCTAAGCGGTGGTTGCCAAGTGGCTGCGATGGGGATCTGATCGCAAACAGATCCGACTAATCTCCAAGATTCGTCCGGCTGTTTTGCGCCCATACCCTGCACACGCCGCCCCTTGAAGCAAGTGATCCGGCGTCACCTCAGGAAACTCACACGGCGTCGCTCCTTAAGTGAACGATGCCAGAGCAGGCAGGAAACCTGTGCCCAATAACTCCTTTGCAATCATCAGAATCCCGTTGCACAACAGGCCGGACCTTTGGACCTCTATACCCGCTTGCTTCTTCCGATTACAACGGATCCGAACCATCGGTCCGTTATTGCGACTCCGGAATTTACCCGAGCAAACGGATCACACCCCATGCGGAGCCCTCGCATATCTCTCACAGGAGAATCGCTAGATGGATGAAACGCAACGCCAAGAGCTGACCGGTAAAAAAGTTGCCGAGCTGCAAACGATGGCTGTGGAGCTCGGTGTGCCGGGCAAGGGACTGAAGAAGGCCCAGTTGATCGACGCGATCATGGGTTCGAAGTCCGAAGCGAACGGCTCCGCCCCGGCCCCGGCTACCCCGGCCCCGGCCGCTCCGGCCAGGCCGCCCGCTCCGGCCAGGCCTGCGGCGCGTGCCCCACGAACTCAAGCCGCACCTCCGGCAACGGACGCCACCAGCAGCAACGGAGCGGGTTCCAGCGCCGGCCCGGCTGAATCGAAGACACCCGCCGCAGACGGCACGGCGCCGTCAGAAGCCGGCGAACAGCCCCGGCGTGAGCAGCCACCCCGCCACCAGTTCGAGGGCAGGGTAGACAGCGAACCTCGGCGCGAGCAGTTCCGGGACCGGGGGGACCGGGGTGATCGCGGACGCCGGCGCAGGGGACGCGATCGCAACCGGGTCGACCGGCCTGAGCGCCCGGGGATGGACCGGCCGGTGCGTGAGCAGCGCGAGCCTGAGGTTGTAAACGAGGCGGACCTCGAGCCGGCGAGCGGCATTTTGGACACCCTCCCCGAGGGCTACGGGTTCCTGCGCACCTCCAATTATCTGCCCACTCAGGAGGACGTTTACGTCTCGCTTTCCCAGGTCCGCCGTTTCCAGCTGCGCCGGGGCGACGAGCTAGTGGGTATGGCCCGCAAACCCAAGGAGACCGAGAAGTACCAGGCTTTGGTACGCATCGACACCATCAACGGCATGCCCCCGGCCGAGATCCTGGGCCGGGCCTGGTTCGACAAGCTCACCCCGCTCTACCCGGAGGAGCGCATCCGGTTGGAGCTTCAAGATCAACCCAACGAGATTGCCCAGCGGATCATCGACCTGGTTGCACCAATCGGCAAAGGCCAGCGAGGGATGATCGTTTCGCCCCCCAAGGCAGGCAAGACCACCGTAATGAAGCAGATCGCCAACTCGATCCGCGCCAATTCCCCCGGCTGTCATCTGATCGTCCTTCTGGTGGACGAGCGCCCGGAGGAGGTCACGGACATGCAGCGCTCGGTTGACGGTGAGATTGTCTACTCCACCTTCGACCGCCCCTCCGACGACCATATCCAGGTCACCGAGCTCACCTTGGACAGGGCCAAGCGGATGGTGGAGTTGGGCAGGGATGTGGTCATCTTGCTGGACGGCATCACCCGGCTGTCGCGCGCCTATAACCTGGCCACGCCGGCCTCCGGGCGGATCCTGTCCGGCGGTGTGGACTCTACTGCCCTCTACCCGCCCAAGCGCTTTTTCGGAGCCGCTCGCAACATCGAGCAGGGTGGGAGCCTGACGATCATCGCCACCGCGCTAGTGGAGACCGGCTCCCGGATGGATGAGGTGATCTTCGAGGAGTTCAAAGGGACCGGCAACTGGGAGCTCCGGCTGGACCGGCGGGCATCGGAGAAGCGGTTGTTCCCGGCCATCGACATCTCAGCTTCGGGCACCCGAAAGGAAGAGCTGTTGCTGACCAAGGAGGAGTTGTCTCTGGTATGGAAACTGCGCCGGGTGCTGCACGCCCTCGACGGCGGCGCCGGGCTGGAGTTGCTCATAGACAAGATGCGCTCCACCAAGGGCAACCTGCAGTTCCTCATGGAAGTAAGCAAGCAGAGCAGCAGCGATTAGCGGCCGATCGAGCAAAGTGGGCCTCAGGTGAGGTCCACCTTGCTGTTCATCTTGTTCGGAGCGCTGATTCTGATCGGGATTGTCTCAACCTTCGGGATAATGGCTCGCGCCTCCAAGGGTTATGACAAGGCCAAGCAGCGCCGGATCGACCGAGGGCCGCAGATCCCCTGCCCGATCTGCGGGTCGTCAATGCAACTGGTGGGGGTGCAGGAATTCAAGCTGAGCGAGTCGGCGGAGGGCCTGGACAGGCCGGTGGCGACGGCGCTGGGGGCGGTCGGCGGCAGTCTTCCGCTGGAGGTGCACCGTTGCCCAACCTGCCGCAACGTCCAGTTCATCCTGCCGCCGTCCGCGGGTTAGCCGGCCTCAGACCCTGAGCGGAGCCCAGGATGATAAGACTCCAGGACGTCTCCAAGCAGTTTCCCGGTTCTGCCTCCTTGGCGGTTAAGCAGTTGAGCCTGGAGGTCCCCGAAGGACAGATCGCGGTGCTGGTCGGACCCTCTGGGTGCGGCAAGACCACCACCATGAAGATGATCAACCGGCTGATCGAACCCAGCTCGGGAACCATCTGGCTGGACGGCAAGAACGTCTTGGAGATGGACCCGGTGCAGTTGCGCCGGGGCATCGGCTACGTGATCCAGACCATCGGGCTGATGCCGCACCGCACCGTTGCCCAGAACATCGCCATAGTCCCCGAGTTACTTGGTTGGGAGCGGGCTCGCATCGCACAGCGCAGCGATGAGCTGGCGGAGTTGCTGTCGCTGGACCCAGAACTGCTCTGTCGTTATCCCGCCGAGCTGTCCGGCGGGCAGCGCCAGCGGGTGGGGGTTGCCCGGGCCCTAGCGGCCGACCCGCCGGTGATGCTTATGGACGAACCGTTCGGCGCGGTGGACCCGGTGGTGCGGGAACGCCTGCAGGAACAGTTTCTGGACATCCAGACCCGGCTGCGCAAGACGATTGTCTTCGTCACCCACGACATCGACGAGGCGATCAAGATGGCTGACCGCATGTGCATCCTCAACGTTGGGGGGATCCTGGAGCAGTACGACACGCCGGCGCACGTCCTTGAATCGCCGGCTAACGAGTTCGTGGCGCAGTTCGTCGGCGCCGAGCGGGGGCTCAAGCGGCTGGCGTTGATCAAGGTGGCCGAGGTCAAGATCGAGCCGGCACGGGGGGAGCGGCTGGCTGCTCGGGTCACGCTGGACTCAACGCTGAGGCAGGCACTGGACGTGCTGCTGCGCTCCGGCTCGGACCAGGCGGCGGTCCTAGGCGTTGGGGGCAGGTGCCTGGGGGTGGTGACTCTGGAGACGATCAGAGCGGAGCTATTCCGGTGATTTTCGCACAGGGCGGCACGGAGCTTTTCCGCTGGGACTGGGTGGTTCGTAACGTGGACGTTATTTTCGAGCGGACAGTCGAGCACCTGTGGCTGACGGTCATCGCGGTGGTCCTTGGATTCGCCATCGCCTTCCCGCTGGCGATCTACGCCTACCGGCATCCCCGCAGCTATCCACCGATCACCTGGTTCACGGGCTTTCTCTACACCATTCCAAGCGTTGCCCTGTTCGCCCTAATGGTGCCCTACACCGGCCTGTCGACACTGACCGCCGAGATCGGGCTGGTCTCCTACACGCTGCTCATCTTGATTAGGAACGTTTACGTGGGCCTGGACGGAGTGGCCGAAGAGGTCAAGGAGGCGGCGGTGGGCATGGGGTTCACCCCCCGGCAGGTCCTGTGGCGGGTGGAGCTTCCGCTGGCCGTGCCGACCATCGTGGCTGGATTGCGCATCGCCACCGTGACGACCATCGGTTTGGTGACGGTCACCGCCCTCACCGGCAAGGGGGGCCTTGGATACTTCATCCTGCTCGGGTTGGAACGGTTCTTCCCAACTGCATCGATGCTTGGGGCTGCCCTGTCCATGATGCTGGCGATCTTTTTCGACGGCTTGCTGTTGTTTGCCCAGAGGCTGCTCATGCCGTGGGCTCGCCGGGCGCGCACGCTGGAGGCGGAAGCCGGCGGCCGGCCGGCACTGGCATGAACCCTTTTGCCGGTGCGTTCGGCTGGCTTACCGATCCGGCCAGCTGGCGGGGGGCCGAGGGGATCGCCCATCGGCTCTACGAGCATGTGCACATCTGCTCTATCGCCATAATCGTGGCGGCGGCCATTGCGATACCACTCGGTATGTACATAGGCCACCGGCGCAGGTTCGAGTTCCTGGTGGTCTCGGTGGCCAACTTGGGACGGGCGTTGCCCTCGTTCGGCATCCTGGCGTTCGTCTTCCCGTTCACCCTGCGCTACCTGCCCGGCATAGGCTTCTGGCCGACGCTGATCGCGCTCTTCCTGCTGGCCATCCCACCCATTCTCACCAACGTCTACGTAGGGATAAAGGGGGTGGACCCGGACATCGTAGAGTCCGCCCGCGGAGTTGGGATGAACGAGTTCCAGGTGCTTCGAAAGCTCGAGACGCCGCTGGCTGCGCCGGGAATAGTCGCCGGGCTGCGTACCTCCGCCGTGGCGGTGGTAGCGACGGCCACCCTGGGGGCAGTGGTCGCCTGGGGCGGTCTGGGCCGCTACATTATCGACGGCCTGGCCCGCCGGGACTCGGGGCTGGTGGTGGGTGGAGCGATCCTGGTGGCCGGCCTGGCCATCCTGACCGAGTTGCTGTTCGGGTTGATCAACCGGCTGGTGAGCCCTGCCGGAGGGAGGCGCCGGGCCCCGAAAATCTCGAGCGCGTAGCTCCGTCGTGAAGGGCCGCAACCAGCACTTCAGCCACCAAGTGGCAACGGGCCGTTTCGAGCGAGACGGCCTTCAGGGGATCATGGTGACCGAGACCCCCAGGCGCTCATAGGTCGGGCGCGCGCGAACGTCTCTTGTGGCGAGTTCAGCGGCGTTGTCGAGTGCGGCCAAACCCACCAACGCGTCGTAAACGGCTCCTCCGGCTATGCCCAGCGGCGCCAAGATTCGTGGAAGGTGGTGAATGGTGTCCGGATCCGGTAGCAGGGTGGGGGCGAAGCGGGCGTTGATGAGCCGAGCGGCGTCCTCGGGCGTAAAACGTGCATCGCCGGGCAGCCGGGTCATCACTGAATAGGTCTCAGCCGCCGCATGCCCGCTTAGCGCCACCTGTCGCCCTTTTCCCCAGCTGCAAGCGCGCTCGTGATGGCGGTGGCTGGCAACAATGAGGGCGAGGGCGAGGCTGGTGTCCACACCAACCGGCGAACTCACTTGCGCCCGGCGTCGATAAGTGCAAAAACAACCTGGTCATCAATTGGGGTTTTGGCTATGCCTACCAGTTCGCCGTCACGCTCGACCAGCCGGGCGGTGCGACCCCCCGGTATGATCATCAACCCCGGGCCGTAGGGCGTGATGTCTACGGTCGATCCGGGCAGCAGCCCAAGGGCTTCCCTCATTGGCTTGGGCAATACGATGCGGCCCCCCGAATCTATCGTCGCTTCCATGGGAAGAGTCTACCATCGTTGTCCCATCGGCGGCGGACTCCCCGTCGCGGTTCCGTCTGCCTCCCTTAATCGGGATGGTGCCGAGCCTTCAGCGAGGGACGCTGTCGTAGGCGACCGAGCGGTGCCGCACCGCCAGCACGCGAACTTGCCGGCCGCCTGCAATCGTCAATTGCCGGGCGATTGTTGGAGCCAGCCGGGCATGCCGGCCATTAATCCATGCAGTCGACCGCAACTCTGAGGGCCTGACACACCTCGCGCATCCGATCGTCGCTCAGTTGCCCGAGCCGTTCTATGAGGACGCCGATCGACACGCTCTCGACCGAATCGAGGTTGACGGCGCTAATTCGGGTGACCGGATCGTCTCCGGGCTCGAGGACGACCTCGCTGGTCAGGTTGCGTATCGTCGTAGTGCAGGGCGCCACGAGGGCCCGGCGAAGTCTAGGTATGGCCGCATCTCTGGACAGCACCACCACGGGTCGACGCCCGATCTCGGGAAGCTCGCACCACCAGAGTTCGCCTCGCAATGGCCGCGGTGTCACGATGCCGCAGCTGCCGCCCGAAACGACGCAAGGTCGCCCCACTCGTCAGGCTGGTCCAGCGGCTGCTCGTCGTACGCTCGATAGGAAGCATCGATCTCGCTGCGGCGGTGGCGGGCGACCAGTGCACGCAGTGCCTCGTCAATCAGCGCTGCGTCTTTTGCGCCTCCGCTGGCTTGTCGAGCCTGAGCAAGGAGGTCTCGGTCGACGGTTGTGCTCACTCGTGCCCGTGTCATGCCGTAAGTATGCCACCGGCATGAGGCGAGAGCAAAAAGGCACGCTGCAGCGTCGAGCGCCGGGCCACCAGACCCTGCGGCGCCACGACAGAGGTGGGTTAACTGTGGTTCGGCTTTGCCCGACGACCTCGCCGCGAGCGGGCCACCAGCGCCTCACCTCGCCGTCGTGTCCGGGTTGAGCAGGTGCGCGACGTCGGGATGCGCGGCAGCGAGACCGCGGTCCAACGTGGCCAGCCGCCCGCCACGATGGCGAGCGAGCCCCGCCAGGTAGGCGTCGGTCACCTGGCGGTGACCGACGACGCCCGAGAGGTTAACGTTGTCGAAGCCGATCTCGTCGGCCCAGAAGTGGTGGTGGTCCGACGCGGTGATACCGACGAGTACTTCGGCGCCCTGGGCTGCGCTCGCGCCGTTGCGGACGACGAGGCGCAGCAGCGCGCCCTGCGTGATCGGACAGGTAGCGAACGCATCCGTGCGTTCGGCGAACCAAGCCTCGACCACCTGATGGTGGACATGGTCGGCGACGGCGAGGGCGATCAGGACGTTGGCGTCCAGCAGGATAGTCACGGCCCGTCGTCAAGTTCGCGGACGTCATCGCTGGTGATGGTGCGTCCCAGCCGGATCATCTTCAGGCCCGTGCGCTCGCTTAAGGCCACCTGCGCGGAGCCGGTTGAACCGATCGCGTTGCGCAGCAGGTCGGCCACCGTCTCGCTGAGCGACACCTTCCGATCGCGCGCGATGGAGGACGCGATGCGGTGGAGGTCGTCGGGCAGATCGATCGTGGTTCTCATGGAAGGAGTGTAGCATCATCACATCAAGATGCATTGTACGGCGTCCCAAGACGACATCGACGACCTTGCCTGCCGGGAGTTCATCACGGGCCTGACCGCCGCCGGCCTGCTCGCCGGACTAGCTGATAGGGTTTTCCCAACTTTTCTAGGAGCTGGAAGGGAACAGGTAGCTATGAGAAACCGTCGAGGATTTTCCATAGGGGCACTGCTGCTGCTGTTGGCCGCATGTTCGCCGGGCGGGAACGAGGAAGCCGGTGAACAGAGCAAGGGCGAGTTGACCGTAGGCGTATCGGGTTCGTTTGCCGAGAACCAGATCGTCGCCGAAATGTATGCCCAGGTGCTCGAGAACGCCGGCTACAGCATTGAAAGGCAGTTGACCCTGCAGCGCCGGGAGATTTCCCAGCCGGCCATCGAGTCGGGCGAGATTGATCTCAAGCCAGAGTACGTCGGCACGCTTCTGGTGTTCTTGGACCCCGACGCCGCAGCCTCTTCCGACGCGGCTGCCGTGATCGGTCCGCTGCAAACGTTGCTGGATGCCCGGGGCCTGAGTGCGCTGGAGCCATCTCCGGCCAATGATACCAACGCGTTCGTGGTCACCAAGGAAACTGCCGACCGGTTCAGCTTGGTGAAGGTGAGTGATCTGGCGCCGGTGTCCTCACAGCTCACTTTGGCGGGGCCGCCTGAGTGCGAGGAGCGGCCGTTCTGTATCCCGGGCCTGCGGGACACCTACGGGATCACCTTCGGCAAGTTTGAGCGCGTGGGAGCGTGCGATTCCGCCACCGCCAACGTCTTGGATGCCGGCAAGGCGGACGTAGCGCTGCTGTGCTCCACCCAATCGATCATTGCCGCCAAGGGTTGGGTCCCGTTGGAAGACGACAAAGGACTCCAAAAGGCCGACAACATCACACCGGTGATCCGCAAGGACAAGCTCAACGACGAAATCGCCGGATTGCTCAACGCGGTGAGCGCAGCGCTCAGCACCGAGAAGATCACCGAACTAAATGCCAAGGTAGAGCTTGACCAGGATGATCCGGAGGCGGTCGCCCGGGAGTACCTGCAGGAGCAGGGGCTGATCTGAGTCGTTGCACCAGTTGCGCTCTGCGGGCGCTGAACCGATTGAATTAGCCTCCACGTGGTGTCGTGGTGGGGTCGTTACGGAGTCTCCACTTCGGCAGGCAACTGAGCCGCCTGCTCATCTCGCTGCAAAGTTTCCTCCGGAGCGGCTTGCCCCTGCTCCTCGTCCGCAGGGCTCGGCACCGGGCTGGGAGTGGGCCTTGCTCCGCCGGGCGTGGGTGTTGTTTCCGGGCGGGGACTGCCCGGGCATCGCAGGATCAAGTTGCAAGCAAGGCGTGCCGGCGTGGCCGAGCGGCTAGCCGAATCGCTGGCCGGCGCAGGAGTTGCTTCGCCGCGCCCGGTAGGAGCTGGGGGCCTGGAGGAGAGGATTCCCACAACCCGGCCGGCAGAATCGAGCACCGGACCCCCATTGAACCGGGCGGCCGGATCTAGGCCGACGATCACCCGGGTGGGCCCGTAGTCCACTAAACGGGCCTGCAGGGCGGTGGCAAACGGGTTGCCCTTAGCAGCGCCGACCACCCACACCGTGTCGCCCGTTTTCAGATCGCCTCGGGTGAAGCGCATCGAGCGCGGGGAGGCGACATTGACCACTATCAGAGCCAGGTCGGCCCCCGGATCCACCTCGAAAACCTGGCCGGTGATGTTCGCCGCTCCCATCCGGACGCTCACCGTCCTGAAATCCAGGCCGGTGCCCGATACCAGGCTGTAATTGGTGATGATCCACGCTCCCTCGCCCGTGGAGTTGACTACGAACCCGGAGCCCTCCGTCGGCCGGCCCGAGGCGTCGATTCCCTGGATGCCCACTACCGCCGGGGCGGCGTTGCGGATGATTTCCGCTCGTACCGCCTCAGACGAGGTTGCCGAGACGTTCAGCGACTCAGAGGGGGCCGGGGCGACTCCTCGTGCATCAAGCTCTTGCACCTTTTCGTCGAGGCGCTTCTCTAACTCCTGCTGCGAATCAATGAGCCGCTCCTCCAGCGAGTTCATCTGACCCTGGTAAGCGATGAACATGAGCACGCCGGCAAGACCCACGCCCAGACCGAACATCATGATCCACATGGATAGGGAGACGACCGTCCTGGGCATCATCATGCCTGCGACGTTGCGGTCTTCTCCTGGCGACTGGCCGGGCGCAGGCGGGGCCTGGTAGGGGGGCGGGTATCGATTGACCATGAACTTTGATCCTACCCCGTGCTGTTATGAGTTCCAGCCGCAACGATTTTCGCGGGCCACGACGGCGGTTAAGGGTAGAGTATCGGGCGGGACCGGTCCCCGGACCCGAGTTGCGCCGATCCCGGAGGGGCGATGTTGATCCAGGAACCCATGCCCGAATCGGCTGTCGCGTTCCGGCCCCCTGTGCTTGTTCCGAAGTCGACCCTTATGGCCGGCCCCGAAGAGCGCGCCGAGTGGCTGGGCCGGGCCCCCGAGCTTTCGAGGGTGGTGCTGAGCGAACGATCCACCGCCGATCTGGAGTGCCTGGCGACCGGGGCGTTCAGTCCGCTGGAGGGGTTCATGGACCGAGCCGACTACGAATGCGTTCTTACGGAAATGCGATTGATCTCGGGTGCGGCCTGGCCGCTGCCGGTCACGCTGCCTTTGGACGATGACCAGCATCTTGCTACGCGCCGGGCGGACAACGTAGTGCTGGCATCGCCAGGAGGGCGGCCCCTGGCGATTCTGCAGCTGCGAGACATCTTTGAGTACGACAAACAGGTGGAGGCCCGCCACGTCTTCAGGTCCGAGGATCAGACCCACCCCGGCGTGGCGATGCTCAACTCGCAGGCGGACCATCTGGCCTCGGGAAAGCTGATCGTCTTGGACCTTCCGTCCAGCCGGGCGTTCGAGAAGGACCGCCTGAAGCCCGCACAGGTTCGGGAGCGCATCAAGGATCTCGGATGGCAGACGGTGTGTGGCTTCCACACCCGCTACCCCAGCCACCGATCGCACGAGTACGTCACCAAATGCGCGCTTGAGTTGGTTGACGGTCTGCTGTTTCACCCCAGCTTTGCAGAGGCCCGTGCCGACGATCTGCCGGTCCCGGTACGCATGGCCGGTTACAAGGCGCTGATCTCCACGTTCTACCCGGCCAACCGGGCGATCCTGTCGGTGTTCCCCGGGGCGACCCGGTTCGCCGGCCCCCGGGAAGCGGTCTTCCATGCGTTGTGCCGGAGGAACTACGGCTGCACCCACTTCATCGTCGGGAGGGACCACGCCGCGGTGGGCAGTTACTACGGCTCTTTCGAATCCCACCAGATTTTTGCCGAATTCACCCCTGCTGAGTTGGGGGTGATTCCGGTGCTGCTCGACCACCCGTTCTGGTGCCGCATCTGTGCCCAGATGGCGACCGCCAAGACCTGCCCCCACGCCCCAGAGGAACGGGTTGCGCTATCGGGTACCGAGGTCCGCGGTAGGCTGGCGAGCGGGGAGCCGATTCCCCATGAGTTCTCCCGCCCGCAGATCGTCGAAGTGCTTCGTGATGCCCTGCGGCGCTCCGGCTAGCCTGCCATTTCACCAGCTCACCTCTTAAGCCTGCTCCGCACCGAAACAACCTCTCCCACCACCACCACCGCGGGCGCTTCAATCCCGGCGCCTGCCACAGCATCCGCCAGTCCGGCCAGCGTAGCTTCCACCACCCGCTGGCTCGGGAGCGTCCCGTTCTCCACCACCGCCGCCGGCGTGTTCCCATCCCGGCCACCGGCCAGCAGCCCCGCCACGATCCAGGGCAGGTTCTTCAGGCCCATCAACACCACAATCGTGTCCGACGCTCGGGCTATGGCCGCCCAATCGACCCGCTGGTCGCCGCCGCAATGCCCGGTGACGATTGTTACCGAGGAGCTGTGACGCCTGTCGGTTACGGGGATCCCGGCGGCCGACAGCGCTGCGATGGCCGACGTGGGCGCCGGCACCACCGTGAACTCGACCCCCGCGGCAGCCAGCGCTTCTGCCTCTTCACCGCCGCGCCCGAAGACGAACGGGTCGCCGCCCTTCAGGCGGACCACCCGGCGGCCCTGGCCGGCCAACCGGACCAGAAGCGAGTTGATCTGTTCCTGCGGCCACGAGTGAGAGCCGGGGGCCTTGCCCACGTAGATCGACTCCTTTCCGGATACCAGCTCCGGGTTGACCAGCCGGTCATAGACCACCACGCCGGCCGCATCAAGCTCCCGCTGCCCCCGCACTGTGATCAACTCGGCATCCCCCGGGCCGGCTCCGACTATCGCCACCCGGCCCGCCGGCCTGCCGGAACCCGGCTCCGGGCCGGCCCCGACTATCGCCACTCGGCCCGCCGGCCTGCCGGAACCCGGCTCCCGGTCGGTGGCGTCGCTCGGGCCGGCCCCGGCTGCTTCCACCCGGCCACCCGGTCCGGCGGAATCCGGCTCCGGGTCGGTTAGATCCCTCCACAGCAGCTCTCTGGCTTGCTCCGAACGGCCCTGCTGCACGAATGCAAGCAGATCCCGCTCGAGTGCCTTCTCCCAGCGGGCGGCCCATTGGTCGAAACTGACCGTGCGCACTCGCAAGGCTTGCTCTCGTACCTCCCCAAGCAGGTCCAGAAGGAGTCCGTAGTCTTCGCCCAGCTCCTGCTCAAAACGGCGTCGCAGCTTTTTCGCCAGCGCCGGTGCCTTGCCGCCGGTCGAAACAGCGACGATGAGGTCCCCTCGGCGGACCACCGACGGGGCGGCGAAGTGGCAGTACTCGATGTCGTCTACGGTGTTGACCAGCACCCCGGTGGCTGCGCCTTCGGCAAAGACCCGTGCGTTGACGGTCCGGTCGTCAGTTGCGGCAATAGCCAGAAGGGCCCCCGCCAGATCGCCCTCGCGATAGTGCCGGCGCACGGTTGTGATCACCCCCTGCTCTGCCAGTTCGGCGAGCCGCTCCGTCAGCTCGAGGGCGATAACAACCACGTTCGCCCGGCCGTCCAGAAGGCCGGCAACCTTCCCCTCGGCAATCGATCCTCCGCCGATTACCAGGCAGCGCCGCCCCTGGATTTCCAGCATCACCGGGTAGCCGAACGGCATGATCTTGTTTCTCCATCGCAGGCTTGGTTTCGACCACTCTACCGCCCGCCTCGGCCCCGCCGGCAGGCGGCTGGCACGGCCCGATAGGTTTTACCCTCACGAAACATGGTCGCGACCGGAAGGTAACGTTGCGCTTCTAGCCTTTGGCCCAATGGACGCTGATACCAAGCAATCCACTGACCGGTGGTTTGAGCTGGGCAAGCTTGAGGTCGACCTGGAAAGCTATCGTGCGACCCTCTCCGATAAGCCTCTCGCTCTTTCCCCGTCCCAGCTTGAGATGCTGGCAATCCTGGTCTCCAACCACGGCCGGGTGACCTCCCGGGAAGAGCTCTCGAAGGCGGTGGGCCTGCGCCGTGGCCGTTCGGTCGACGTGATGCTGTGTACGTTGCGCAAGGAGTTGGGTCACGACTTCATTCGCAACGTCCGTAACCGGGGCTGGATCGTCGACCCCAGCATGTTGAACGGCGCAGAGACCGCCTGACTCCCGCTTCTGGCCCGAAGTCGCATAATTGAGGGAACAATCCCTATCGAAGGAGGCCCCAGTGGCAAGTGCCTACCCCGTAGCTTCCACGCCCGTCCAGGCGCTGGACGCCGACACCCGCCAGAAGTTCATCGCCCGAACCTATGGACACCTGACCGGAGCGATCCTCGGATTCACTGCAATCGAAGTTTTCTTGTTCTCGATGGGACTTGCCGAGCCGATCGCTTCAGCAATGCTCGGTACCAGCTGGCTGCTTATCTTGGGAGGCTTCGTCCTGGTCGGGTGGCTGGCCAGCCGGGCTGCCCACTCTGCCCGGAGCCAGGGGGCCCAGTACGCCGCGCTCGGAGCCATGGTGGTGGCTCAAGCGATCATCTTCGTACCGCTGCTGGTCATTGCCAACACCTTTGCTCCGGGAGCGATTTCAAGCGCGGCAATAGTGACGATCGTCGGTTTCATCGGCCTCACCGTGGTGGCGGTGGCCACCGGCAAGGATTTCTCCTTCCTGCGGGGGATTCTCATGTGGGCCGGGATCGGCGCCTTGCTGCTGATCGTCGGCTCGGTGATCTTTGGCTTTCAACTCGGCACATTCTTCTCGGTGGGCATGGTGGTCTTCGCAGGGGCAGCCATCCTCTACGACACCTCCAACGTGCTGCGTCATTATCCGCAGGATCGCTACGTGGCGGCCGCTCTGGAACTTTTCGCATCGGTGGCGCTTATGTTCTGGTACGTCCTGCGGCTGTTCATCTCCAGCCGCGACTGATGAGGGCCCACCTTAATAATTAAGGTGGCGGCGTGCCCGACAGGAGCGGATCCGGTGTTGCAGGGGCGAGGTCCGAGGGCGTGGGCGACGGTGCCGGGGCGGGCGACGGCGGGCCTTCCGGCCGTATCCCCAGCAGGTCGAGCAGTCCGCCCTGGGGACCCGGCGTTGCGGCCGGCGACGGCGGTGCCTGCGGCAAGTCGACGATTTGCGCCGGCGTCTCGGGCAGCAGGAACGGATCAGCCAGGGGGTCGGGCGGCCGGAAGGGCAGTTCGAACGACTGTAGTTCCTCTGCTTCGGCAAACTCGGCAACCGGGGCGCCGTCGAGCGCTGGCTTCATGAACGCCGCCCAGATCTGGGCCGGTATGGTCCCCCCGGTGACCCGTTCCAGTCCCCTGACTCGCAGCAGCGGGCGGTTGGCCTCCCGGTAGCCCAGCCACACGCTGGTGGACAGCTCCGGGGTGTATCCGACGAACCAAGCGTTTTGAAAGTCCTGCGCGGTACCGGTCTTACCGGCCGCCGGCCGGCCGATGTCCGCTCGGGTCCCGGTGCCCCCGGTGATCACACCCTGCAGGATGCGGGTGGCGTTGTCGGCAATCTGCTGGTCCAACGCCTGCTCAGGCTTGGACGGGCCCTCCTCCAGCACGGTCCCTGCCGAATCGGTCACCTTGGTTACCACCTTCGGCTCCCGGTACTCGCCCCGGTTGGCCAGGGTGCCAAACGCCGAGGCCATCTCCAGCGGAGTGGCCTCCTCCGATCCCAGGGTGAGCGCAGGCACCGGTTCGATCTCAGTCCGGCAGGCATCTGCTTGCGTCTTGACGCAACCCGAGCGGGGAGGGAGCCAGGCCGGGCCGGGGATGCCCATTCGCTCGGTTACTTCGACCACTTCCTTGGGTCCGAGCTTCAAGATCACCTGGGCGTAGACGGTGTTGACGGAGTTGACCGTCGCCTTTTCCAGCGTGATGTTGCCGAAACCGGTGCTGTCGAAGTTGCTCACCTCGCAGTCCGGACGCCACTGTGCCAAGCAGATTGTTGCTGGGCCGTCGAATGGCGTGGTCGGCAGCATGCCGGACTCCAGCGCCGAGACCAAGACAAACGGTTTGAACGACGATCCCGGTTGGCGGCGGGCCTGGATCGCCAGGTTAAAACGCTCGTCGTCGTAGCCGCGGCCGCCTACCAGCGCCCGGACATACCCGGTGGAGGGCTCAACGGACACCAGTGATGCGTAGGGGTCGCCGGGGGAGGGCAGAGCCGAAAATACTGCGCTCTCGGCCAGGTCCTGCATGCGTGGGTCGATGGTGGTGTAGATCTCCAGGCCGCCGTTGTAGAGCCGGTCGGTACCGTACCGGTCCTGGATGTACTTTTTCACCGCGTCGACGAACCAGTGGTACTTAAGGATCTCCTCAACCGGCCGGGCCTCCTGCAATTGCGGCCGATCCGCTCTGGTGGCCGCCGCTGAAGACGCGCTCAAAAAGCCGTTCTCCTGCATCAGCCGGACCACCTCCACCCGCCGGCGTTCCGCCTGATCCGGCTGCAGGTAGGGGGAGAAGCGGGCGGGGGCGGGGATGAGTCCCACCAGCAGTGCTGACTCGGAGATGGTGAGCTTGCCGGCCGGCTTGGCGAAGTAGGTGTTGGCCGCCGCCTCCACCCCGTAGGCACCGGCCCCGAAGTAGACCGTATTGAGGTAACGCTCAAGGATCTTCTCCTTGCTCACATCCTTCTCCAGTTCCCGGGCGAACTGCGCCTCGCGGATCTTGCGGGCTAGGGTGCGCTCCTTCCCGGTGAAGACGGTGCCGACGTACTGCTGGGTGATAGTCGAGGCTCCGCGCAGCCGCTGGCCCGGACGGCGATCTTCGGTCAGCGCCTTGATGATCGCCTGCAGGTCCAGCCCCTCGTGCTCGAAGAACCGGGAGTCCTCGCTGGCGATAGCCGCTTGGCGGAAGTGGAGTGGCATCTGCTCGTAGTCGATCGGCACCCGGTAGTTAGCCCCCCGTAAGGTGGCCAGCAAGGAACCGTCGGCGGCATAGATGTGGCTAGATCGAGAAATCGTAACGCCCTTCGGCTCGGGGATGGCCACCGGGGGAGACAACTTGAAGAAGTACAGGTAGACAATCGAGGCCGCCGCCCCCCCCAGAATCAGGGGAACCAGGATCAACACCACCGTCGAAGCGAGAACGATGTCGAGAGGCCTGTGGCGGATGGTGCGCACCCGTTGCTCGAAGGTCATCCGTATAGGATATTTCGACCCGGACTCCTAGGCGGTCCAAAGCATCCGATGTGTCGAACAACAACTCGCCGCAGGCGCACCGGGGCGCCCGGATTCGAGAAGAAAGGTCAGTGTGAACGATCTGGCCGGCCAGATACGGCGCCTGCTGGGCACCGGAGCAACCGTGAATATGCCCGGCGTTTACGATGCGCTGACCACCCGGCTGGCTACTCAGGCCGGCTTCGAGGTACTTTTCATTTCCGGCTACTCGGTGTCCGCCTCCCGCTTGGGCACGCCCGACTATGGATATCTCACGCAGACCGAGATTGCCGACACCGCCCGCTACATCTGTGCTAACACCCGCCTGCCTGTAATCGTCGACGCGGATACCGGCTACGGCAACCCGCTCAGCACAATCCGTACTGCCGAGTTGCTCTATGGCGCAGGCGCTGCCGGTATTTTCCTGGAGGACCAGGTGTGGCCAAAGAAGTGCGGGCACTTCGCCGGCAAGAAGGTGGTAGAGCGGCAGGAATGGCTGGACAAGCTACATGCGGTGGTCGACCTGAAGGAGCGTGGGATCGACCTGTTCTTGGTCGCCCGCACCGACGCGCTCAGCACCCGGGGGCTTGCCGAGGCGATCGAACGGGCCAAGGCCGCCCGGGACTTGGGGGCGGACGCGGTGTTCGTTGAAGCCCCCCGATCGGTCGGGGACATGGCCCGGGTGGCGCGAGAAGTGCAGGGCGTCCCCAAGGTGGCGAACATGATCGAGGGTGGCCTGACCCCACTGCTGAGCGACCAAGAATTGCACGATCTGGGGTTCGACCTGATTGTGACGCCGCTGGCGGCGCTGTTCGCTGCCTCCAAGGCGGTGAGGGAAGCGCTGGCCTTGCTGCGCTCGGACGGAACCCTGAGGGAGCACCGGGATCTTCTGGTGTCTTTCACCGACTTCGAGCCGATCGTCGGGATGGATTACCACAAGGGTCTGGAGAATCGTTACGGGCAGTGATTTCTTTCGTCACACGTCCTAAACATCCCGACGGGATAGGATTGAGGGTAAGGATTTTTGCCTGCATCAACCCCGAAAGGAGTACCCGTCATGGAATTCGATGAGGCTGAGAACGCCAGAGCGGCGTTGCGCGCTCTATGGAGCATGTCGGGTCAAATGGACGCCGCCGACCGTCTGGGCACCGAGGAAGAGGGCGCATCGTGCCACCACTCCAGCGCCAACGTTGGTACCAGCCACATGGCTCACGGTGGAGAGTCCAGTTCCGGTGTGGGCTTCGCCGCCTACATTGAGGGTACCAACGAGGCAACCTTCGACCGTGGCGAGGCAGCCCAAAAGTTTAAGGAGGCGTGGCGGTCGCAACTCACCCTCGACGGAAAAATGGGAGGCAAGCCACTCAAGGAGTCGGCAGCCAAGCCTGAGCAGGACTAGCCGACACCCTCCGTCCAGGCACATAACCGGTGAGAAAGCTGTAGATTGGTACCGCTTTAGAATTTGTCAAACCGCTTAACGCCCAAGATTCAACAGTTAGCAGTCAAGTCAGCAGTTAAGGAGGAAAAGTATGGCTTTGAAGCGCCCAAAGCTCAGCAAGCGTGAGCCGCAAGTCGCAGCGCCTTCGTACGCGCCACCCCCGGTTGCTGCGCAGCCGATCAACGTGCCGTCGCCCAACGTCGAGGCAACCAGCAGCACCATCTCGGTCAAGGACCTGAACATGGCACTGGGCATTGGCGGTAGCGCCTCAGCGCTGTCCAGCGCCGGTCTGTCCGGAAGCGGAATCAGCACCGAGAGCCTGGGCATGGCGCTCACCGGTGGCGGCCTGGCAGGCGGCAACCACTCGATGGAGTCCACCCGGCACACTTCATACCCGCAAATGGGCGACCTCAACGGTCTCCCGGCTAAAGCAGGCACCCGCCGTGGCCCCCGCACTACCTCCTACCGGATCCCGCTGCAGCGTAGCGCCCACAGCAACATCTACGACTCGGTCAACTAGCTTTTCGCTTAAGGCGCAGGCGAAATCGCCTGCGCCTTTTGCGTGCAGAACAGAAAGCAACGCAAAGCGTTGTTTCGCTCAAATCAGAAAGCAACGCAAAGCGTTGTTTCGCTAAGAACCCGCGTAACTTCGAGGTCGAAACTAAGCTGACTATCGATGAATCCGGACCGGACCCTCCCTGCCAACCGCCTCTTAGACGAGTCGAGTCTTTACCTGCGCAGGCATGCTTACCACCCGGTCGATTGGTATCCCTGGGGTGAGGAGGCAATCGCCCGGGCGGTTGCCCAGGACCGGCCGATCCTGCTTTCCATCGGCTACGCCTCCAACCGGTGGTGCGGCCTGATGGAGCGCGAGTCGTTCGAGGACGAGCGGATCGGCGCGTTCTTAGACTCACGCTTTGTGTGCGTGAAGGTGGATCGGGAGGAACGGCCGGACCTTGACGCCCACTTCATGGAGGCGCTCCAGCAGATAAGCGGCGAAGCTGCCTACCCGATCACAATCTTTTTGACCTCCGAGGGCAAGCCGTTTTACGCAGGCAGCTACTATCCGCCCGAGGCGCGAGACGGCCTGCCCGCCTTCGGCAGCGTCTTGAACGAGGTGGCGGTTCAGTGGAACAAGCACCGCGAGCAGACCAACCGAAAGGCGGCGGAGATCGAACTGGACAGCGGCCGCAGGCTGACCGACATACCCGACCGAGAACAGCTCCAGCCGGCTCACCTCCAGCAGGCGGTGTTCACCATCCAAAGCGCCTTCGACGAGGTGGCCGGCGGCTTTGGAGATGCCCCTAAGTTCCCTCAGAGCTCAACGCTTGAGTTCATGTTGCGGGCGGCTGCCCGGGGAGTGGGCCGGGCCACCGCGGTGGTTGGGACAACGCTTCAACGGATGGCCCGGGGCGGGATCTACGACCAGATCGGCGGCGGCTTCCATCGCTGCACGGTCGACCGGCTGTGGCAGGTTCCTCGTTTCGAGAAATTGCTCAGCGACAATGCCCTGCTCGCCCGGCTTTACACCCACGCCTGGCAGCAGTTAAAGGACCCGCTTTACGAACGGGTGGTCCTGGACACGCTCGAGTATCTGCAGCGCGAGCTGGGCGCGCCGTCGGGAGTGTTCTACAGCAGCGAAGGAGCCGATTCGGAGGGCGCGCAGGGCAGGTACTACACCTGGACCTACGAGGAGTTGGAGATGGTGGCCCCCGGTTCGGCCGAGCGCTACGGGGCAACCCGCTCGGGTAATTTCGAAGGTGTCAACGTGCTGAGCGGCGCCTTCGAAGACCCACCCGCTGCCGCCCGGGCGGCACTGCTGAAGCGCCGTTCGGAGCGCCAGCGACCACTTCGAGACGAGAAAGTGCTGACCTCCTGGAACGGCCTGGCGGTGGGGGCGTTGGCCGAGGCGGGCGCGACGTTCGACCGCCCGGACCTCACCGAGGCAGCCCGGCGGGCGGCCTCGTGGCTGCTGGAACGGCAACGGGATCCGGCCACCGGCCGGATCTACCACACCTTCACGGATTCCCGGCACAACGTCCCGGGTCTGCTCGAGGACTACGCTTACCTGGCAGACGGTCTTTACACATTGTGGGAAATCACCTTCGAGCCGCACTGGTTCGAGCAATGCCGGCAATTGTGCAATCTGATGATCGAGCTTTTCCGGGATAGTGCGGAAGGAGGGCTGTTCACCACTTCCGCCGACCACGAAAAGCTCATCGCCCGGCGCAAGGAGTACCTGGACCCGGCCATCCCGGCGCCTGCGGCGGTGGCCGCTCATGTTTTTCAGCGGATGGGCAAACTCGCCGGGTCGTCCGAGTTCGCGGAGATGGGGGCCGAGATCGTCCGGGAGGCTCAGCCGCATGTCCAGGGGATCTTCCTGGATGCTGGGGCAATGCTGTGCGCATTCGACGCCCATCTGGCGTCAGCAACGCAGATTGTCATCGCCGGCTCTTTGGGCGACGCCCGCACCCGCCAGATGCGCAGACTGGTGTGGCAGCGCTACCTTCCGGACAAGGTGTGCGCCGGGAAACCGCCGGGCATTTTGTCGCCGCTGCTGGTGGGCAAGGAGGCGGTGGACGGAAACCCAACTACCTACGTTTCCCGGGCGGATCTGCGCAAGCCTGCGGTGACCGATCCGGCGGAGCTTGCTCAGGCGCTCATTTTCTGGAGTCCCCCTTCGGCCGGGCAGGTCAAGCGTGTGGTCGGGTTGATCGACAACGCTCTGCGCCGGCGACACTTCTTTGACAATCTCCAAAACCCGGCCTGGATCGCTCCGCTGCGCCAAGCAGGTCTGTTCGCCGCGGCCCCCGCGCCAATCTTGGACTATGACGAGGAGACGGTGGGCTCCCCGCCTTGGCCGCAGTCGCGCTATCTCGCTCGCATGGCACAGTTCAGTCCCCAGGAGGTGCTGGAGATAGTGCTGGAGTTGTCCGACGCAAACAACGTCCAGGTACACGAGGATCTGGCCGACGCCGCGCTGGCCATGCCTCCTGAGCTGTCCCGGCAGCTGGTAACCAAGGCGGCTGGGTGGCTGGATTCGCCCTACCAGCTGTACCTGCCGGAGAAGCTGGGCAAGCTGGCCGGCCGCCTGGCCGAGGGTGGTCACGGCGATGCCGCTGTCGAACTGGCGGTCCACCTGCTGGCGCTAAAGCTGCTGGAGGCGCCGGTCAAGCTGAAGGAGCTCCGCCCGGCCCCTGAGCCTCGCGGCCTTTTCGGCAACTATGATTACGAGCAGATCCTGCTGAACGATTTTCCGTCGCTGGTCAAGGCCGTTCCGCTGAACGGGCTGGCGACCATCTGCGATCTGCTGGAAAAGGCCATCGATATCTCTTTTTCCACCGGACCCACCGGGGTGCCTGAGGACCTGTCCTACCTGTGGCGCCCGGCGATCTACCCCAGCGACCAAAATGCCGACAAGACACTTCGTGAGCCGCTTGCCTCGGCAGCGGCGGAGGCGGTGGAGCTGGTTGCCCGGGAGCAGCCTTTGCTGGTGCCCAGGATGGTTGAGTTGCTGGAGGGCCGACGCTGGAGAATATTTCACCGGATGGCCCTGCATGTCCTTCGGGTGTGGCCGGAGGTGGCGCCTGCGCTCATCCGGGAGCGCCTGTTCAACCGAGCGCTGTTCGACGACCCCCACTTCCATCACGAGTACTTTCTGCTGGCCCGGGACCACCTGGAGCAGCTGAGTGGCGACGAGCAGGCGGTTATTTTGTCCTGGCTGGAAGAGGGGCCGGAGCTTGCCGCGTGGCGCTTTGACCCGGCAGCGCCCGGTTCCGGCGCCACCAGCGCACAGATCGAGCGCTATCGCAAGCTGTGGCTACTCAAACGGTTGACGCTGCTGGAAGACCATCTGCCCGAGGCTTACAAGGAACGGCTGGCGGCGCTCACTGAGGAGTTGGGCCCGGTGGGGCAGCCGGAGTTTGTCGTGTGCTATTCCGGTAAGCGGAGCGACCCCACCACGCCCACCCAGGCCGACGAACTCCACTTCGACCGCTTGGAGGAGGTCCTTCGCCTGCTGGCCAACTGGCAGCCGACCGAGGGCCTGGGCAACCCTACGGTCGACGGGCTTGCCCGCAAGCTGGCCCAGGTGGTGGCCACCGAACCGGTGCAGTTCGCCCGGTCTGCGCGTCGCTTTAAGGGTGTTCATCCGCTTTACCTGTGGGCGGTTCTGCACGGCCTCCGGGAGGGGAGCGAGGCTTTCCGCTTCGAATGGGCCCCGGCGATCGACCTGGCCGCTTGGATGGTGGAGGCTTCCCGGCAGGACCCTGGAGCTTGGCGCCCGGCCCGGCTGGAGGCGGCCCGCTTGCTTTCCCGGGCGTTCGCCCAGGGCGCCCAGGAGCTCTCTATCGACCTTCGGTCCCGGGCGTGGGAGGTGCTCGAGCCGCTGACCGACGATCCCGACCCAACTGCCGGCGAGGATGCTGGCAGTTCGCCGGACTCCGCTGCGGCCCGTTCGGTGGAGACGGTGCGGTGCGAAGCGATGCATGCGCTGGTCCGCTATGGGCTGTGGTTGCGCCGGCAGATGGAGTCGATGGCCGCAGCTCGGGAGATGGTGAGGCGCGGGTTCGACGAGATGCCCGAGGTGCGGGAGGTGCTGCAACGCCACCTCGATCCCCAACAGGACTCCTCCCCGGCTATCCGGGCGGTGTACGGCCGCTGGTTTGCCTGGCTCACGATGCTTGATGGGCCGTGGGCAAAGGCGCATATCGCTCAGATCTTCCCGGCCGACGCCGGCCTGGAGGAGCTCAACGAGGCAGCCTGGGAAGCGCTGATCTCGTTCAGCCCGGCATACGATCATCTGCTGGCGCTGATCGAGCCCCAATACCGGCGGGGGGCGGAACTTGTGGCCCGTTTCGACCGGCGCCCGGCGGGCAAGGCCCATCCGGAAAGCCGGCTTGCCGAGCATCTGATGGTCTTTTACCTGCGCGGCCGCCTCGCCCTGGACGATCAAGGGCCGCTGGGCACCTTTTTCGCCGGGTCATCCGACCGGCTGCGTCGGCATGCGTTGGGATTCGTTGGCCGGTCACTGCACAACCAGAAGGGAAGTCTGCCGATGGAATTCGCTTTGCGCCTGCAAACACTGTGGGAGAAGCGGGCCGCCGCGGCCGAGCGGGGCGAGCCGGGGGCCCACGCCGAAGAGTTGTCCGCCTTCGGCTGGTGGTTCGCCTCCGCGAAGTTGGACACCAGCTGGTCGTTCAAGCAGCTGCGCCGGGCCCTTGACCTCGGGACCCGGCTGGAGGCTGCTACCCAGGTGGTCGCCCGGCTCAAGGAACTGGCCGGGACGCACCCGGAAGCCTCGGTGCGCATGCTGGCCCTGATGCTGGCCGGTGAGCATGACAGCGTCACCCTGCTGGCTTGGACTGAGGACGCCCGCGCGTTGATCGATCAGGCGATTAACAGCGCCGACCCGGCCGCCCGAGCGGCGGCAGCTGAACTGCTCCGGTTCTTCGACGTTCGGGAACTGGAGGAGCTCGTGCGCTGGGAGTGAGGAAGATCTTTGCCCTTGCCGCTCTCTGCGCGCAAATCTTCGAAGAATAACGCTCCCAGTCGCCAACAAGAATCGCTGCGCAGGTGTAGAATTTCGCACGGAGTTGAACGGTAACCCCGTCGCAAGCGGCCGGAAATGACTCCAGTTTCACTCTTGGCCATTTTTTCATTAGGCTTGCGCATCACGAGTCGGTTCAAGGCAGCACGAAAGATTCGAGGGCTCAGGGCTATGAGCCCGGAGCTAAGGGACTCGAGAGGAGACCTATGGGAGCAGCGACTGTGACACTTGCGCAACAAATTCCGGGCGAACCGAATCTGTTCGGCTGGTATATGGGGTTCGGGATTGCGTTCTTCATCATCGTCTTGGTGGTAATCGAGGTGCAGGCCATCCTCATGCTCGCCCGCAAGATCGGTACTCAGGCGCAGGCGATCATCGCCGGCCTTGAGGAGTGCTTCGTCAACACCGCACCGTTGCACGATCTGTCAAGGACGGTCGATCATGCAGTTGCGATTCTTGGAGGACTGCTGGCCACTCGTAAGGGCCTGGGAGGTTAGGAATGGAAGCACTTGCACAGGTTGGGGGTTACCACTTCTCGGAGGTAACCTTTTGGTACATCGCACTGGGGATCGGCTTTGTGGTGGTCTTGGTGGTCATCGCTCTGCTCACGCTGCTACTCAGATTCGTCCAAGACATCGACGGCGGAGTTATCGGCGTCGAGGACGTTTTGCAGCGGACCTCCAACAACACCTCGGCAACTTTCAACATCCCGCTCATCGCCGGGGGGGTAGACGCGATCCTCAACGAGGGTCTGCAACACCACCTCTTCTTGACCCGAGTGATGACCGGTGGCGGACGCAAGGCCCTGGGTGGTCGCGAGATCGGAGCACGGCGATAATGGCGACACTGATCCTTCTCACGGTACTGGACATCGTTTTGTTCCTGGGTGTCCTGTTCTTCTTCTTGCTGCTGATCATCAGCCGCTTGAACAACATCAACCAGAATCTGGCTACTTGTTCCCGGCACGTCGCGGACATCCGCGGCCACGCCGAGATCATTCTTCCCGGCGTCGGGCAGATCAACCGGACTTTGGGCGTCGTCTCGGGCGCACTGCCGCTTCTCTACGGTCTCACGGAAAAGCTGACGGTAAAGACCGGGCGTCTATAACCCCGAAGCTTGATCAAAGGAACCCGGCCGGTTTCGGCCGGGTTCCTTTGGGTCCTCTCGGACCCTTAATTCCCTGGGAGGGGTAGGTTAGCGCCATGAGCCTTCGCAAGACCTTTGGAACTGTTCTGGGCAGTCGTCTGCCCACAACCAATGGCCGGATTGAGGTACCCGGCATTTCCGGTCAAGTGAGCATCCGCCGGGACAAGTGGGGGATACCCCATATCGACGCCTCCTCCGATGAGGACGCCTGGTACGGCTTGGGCTTTTGCCATGCGCAGGATCGATCCTTTCAGATGGAGACCCTCCTGCGAGCCATCCGGGGCACCCTGTCCGCATTGGTTGGCAAGGATGGTATAGCGATAGACCGGCTGGCGCGCCGGGTGGGCTTTAGCCGCAACACCGCCGCCCAGTTCGCCCGGTTCGATCCGGACATTCAGTCAGCCGTTGATGCGTACGTGCGCGGAGTAAACGCTGGGGCAACCAGAGGTCTACCCCGCAAGGCTCACGAGTTTGTGTTGCTGATGTCTAAGCCGAGTCCCTGGCTGGCTACCGACGTGGTCGGGCTCATCAGGTTCCAGTCTTTCTTGTTCTCCACAAATGCCGACGCTGAGCTGGCCCGGCTGAAGATCCTGCTGGCAGACGGGCCGGAGGCGCTTAGCGCACTGGACCCGTGCTACGGGTTCCCCTGGCCGGGAATGCCTGAAGTAGACCGCTCGGTGGCGCCGGTGGTAGACCGGCTGAGCGAGGATCTGGAGCGCTTCGCCGCCCTGGTGGGAAGGGGTGGCGCCTCCAACAGCTGGGTCCTGAGCGGTAGCCGGACCGCCAGCGGCCGTCCGCTACTGGTCAACGACCCGCACCTGCCCGCGCTGTTGCCTTCGCCGTGGTATCTGGCCCACCTGTCCACACCCGAGTGGGCTGTTGCCGGGGCAACGCTGGTGGGCGGACCGGCGGTGGAGGTCGGCCACAATGGCCACGCCGCCTGGGGGATCACTGCTGCGTTGTTCGACAACATCGACCTGTACCAGGAGGAGGTCAGCCCGGACGGGGCGAAGATTAAGTCCGCAGACGGGTGGCAGGAATGCACCGTCGTCCGGGAGACCATCAAGGTTCGCTACAAGAAGTCGATCGTCGAGGAGGTGGTGATCACGCCTCGGGGGCCTGTGGTCGGCCCGGCGCTGGACGGTTCGATGGGGGCTTTGTCGGTGCAGAGCTTCTGGCTCGGGGACCACCCTGTGGAGGGCTTCTTGCGGGTGCACAAGGCGCGCAGCTTCGACGAGTTCCGGGGCTTCTTCGCCAACTGGCCCGCTCCCGACCTGAATCTGAGCTACGCCGACGTCTCGGGCACCATCGGCTGGCAGCTGGTGGGCTGGGTGCCCAAGCGAAAGAAGGGCTGGGGCACGGTCCCGCTGCCCGGCTGGGATGCCGGGGTGGGCTGGGAGGAGCAACCGGTGCCTTTTGACGACATGCCCTACCTGTTCGACCCCGATTCGGGCTATTTGGCTACTGCCAATACCCGTCCCTACCCGGACGTGGCAGAGCCGTTCCTGGGAGTCGACTGGATTGACGGGTACCGGCTCTCAAGGATCTTGGAGCTGCTGGGTAAGCGCTCGGATTGGGACCGTGACTCGGCACAGAAGATGCAGATCGACGACTTTTCCATCCCCTGGCGAGACATGAAGGAGTTGGTGCTGGCAACGCCTGCGCCCAGCGGAGACGCCGCCGCGGTGTTGAAGCTTCTGAGGGAATGGGACGGGAGGATTTCGTCGCAGTCGCCGGCGGCCACCGCCTTCGAGTTCTTCGTTGCCGAGATGGCTCAGCGGGTGGCGGCGGCGAAGGCCCCCAACAGTGCTAACTGGGTGCTCGGTCAGGGGTTCATGCAACTTCTGCCCTACACCTCGTTCTCCTACCGCCGGGTCGGCCACCTGGTAGAGCTCATGCACGCCGCGCCACAGCAGTGGTTCAAGCGTCCCTGGAGCGACGAGATGGGCGAGGCGCTCAGCTCAGTCGGCCGGAAGCTGGCTTCCCGCTACGGCCAGGACCCCTCGGGATGGGCGTGGGGAAAAGTGCGCCCGGTGATCCTGCGCCATCCGGTGGGCGAGCAAAAGCCGTTGGACAGGATCTTCAACATCGGACCGTTCCCTTGGGGAGGGGACTCCAACACCATTGCCCAGACCTCCGTGGACCCGATCGACCCTACCAACGACCCCGGGTTCATCGCTTCTTTGCGGATGGTGGCGGACGTGGGGAACTGGGAGCAGAGCCGTTGGATCCTGCCCTCCGGCCAGTCGGGGAACCCGGTATCGCCTCACTACGAGGACCAGTTGCCCATGTGGCTGGCCGGCACCGGCGTGCCGATTGCCTGGTCGCCCGAATCGGTTGAGCAGGCTACGGTGTCTACTTTGACCCTCGTTCCGCAGTAGCGGCACCCCGTCCGTACACTGGGATGGGAGGACGTCCATGCAACGCGAAGGCTCACGGCTCGATCTGAGCGCCCGGCTGGTCATGACCAGGCTCTACCAGCGGCTGGGCGATGCCGGGCTGTGGAGCCACATCCGCTCGGTCGGTGGGAGCTGGACTCGGGGGATCGGTGGGGCCTCGTTCACCACTCACGACAACCGGGCCTTCCTGGAGGATCTGGTGAAAAGCCGCCGGTTCTGCCGGGACACCGCAGCCGGAGGGATCCTGCATCAGGGTGCTGCCTCATTCAGGGAGGTGGTCAGCGGGGATGGTCTGCACCTTTCGCTGGACAACCGGGACCGGATCACCGTTCATATCGACGAGTTCTCGCCGGTGGCCGGGGTCAAGCCGGGGGGCGACTGCCGCTACGAGCGTTCCCGCGCTCTGGCCCACATCCGCAACGAGGTGCTGCCTTTGGTGAGCGGCTCCCGCCGGCGCCGGCGTGACCGCCAGCTCACCGAGGATGAAGTGGCTGCCGCCGCCCAGTTGCAGATGCAGCAAGCGGAGCAGCGCCTGATTCAGGAGTCGGCTCGGCCGGGTGGCTCGGGCGTGGCCGAGGCCACCGTTCAACTGGCCGGAGCCCTCGGCGAGTTGGGCCGGCACGACCAGGCCATCGACCAATACCGCAAGGCCATGGATTCCGGGGACGCCGAGTATGCGCCCGCGGCCGCCTTCGCTCTGGGCGCCCTGCTGGAGGATATCGACCGAACCGAGCAGGCCATGCAGGCTTACCGCGAAGCGATCTTTTCTGGTCACCCTGAGATTGGCCCGTGGGCGGCCTCCAATCTGGCCAAGCTGCTGGAGAGCGCTGGGGAGCCGGGCCAGGCGCAGGACGTTTACGCAATTGCCATTGCCACCGGGCATCCCGAGATCGCCCCCTGGGCGGCGGTGGAGGCGGGGGGCTTGTCAGCCAGCCTTGGGAACCGGGATCGGGCAGAGGAACGCTTCGGCCAGGCAATCGCTTCCGGGCATCCCGAGTTCGCTCCCTGGGCGATGCTCAGCCTGGGGATCTTGTTCGCCGCCGCGGGCGACATTGAGCGCGCCCGGGCGGAGTTCGGCCGGGCAGTGGATTCGGGGCATCCCGACGCCTCTCAGTGGGCTGCCATGCGCTACGGCGACCTGATGGAGGGTCTGGGGGAGCACCAGCGGGCGGAAACGGCATACCGGGAGGGAATGGAGGGGGGCCACCCTGACATCGCGCCCTGGGCATCCAAGCGGCTTGCCGACTTGCGCCACCGCCTGGGAGATTTCGAAGCCGCCGAGCAGATTTATCGGGGGGTGATCGACTCGGGCCACCTCGACGCTGCTCCCTCAGCGGCATGCAAGCTCGGCGCGATTCTGGAGGAGCGGGGTGATTTGGACGGAGCAGCTGCGCTCTACGAGTGGGCAATCGACACCGGCCACCCTGAGGCGGCCCCGGCGGCTGCGCTCAGTCTGGGGGCGCTCTACACCCAGGCGGGGCGGGACCGCCTGGCCCGCCGGGCTTACGCTCGGGCCGTTGAGTCGGGCAACCAGAAGTACGGTTCGGTAGCCGCTCTGACCCTGGGGCGGGAACTGGAGAAAGATGGTCAGCTAGATGCGGCGCGGGTGGCCTACGAGACGGTGATCGAGTCCGGCGACGGCAAGCTCGTTGCGGTGGCTGCGGTTAGCCTGGGCGCGCTGTTGGAGGCGGACGGTGATCTGGAGGGGGCGGCGTCAAGCTACCGGATAGCTGCTGAATCTGACCATCCCGAGTTCGGACCGGCAGCGGCGATCAGCCTGGGAGCGATCATGGAGCGGGCGGGCGATCTGCAAGAGGCCCGGAGGCTCTATCTCCAGGTGATCGATTCGGGCAACGAGAGTTGTTGCCCGAACGCCCTCCTCAGCCTGGGTAACCTGCTGGCCGGGATGGGTGAGACCGAGGGCGCCGAGGAGGCGTTCCAGGGGGCGATGGCTTCAGGTGTACCCGAGGTGGTTCCCTGGGCTGCCCTGGGGCTGGGCAACATCTTGCGAGAGCAGCAGGACCATGCCGGTGCCAGCTTGGCCTACTCGGCCGCGATGGCGGCCGGTCACCCGGACGCGTCGCCCGCGGCGGCGGTGCGCTTGGGCGATGTCTTGTCGTCCACTCAGCGCTACGACGAGGCCCGTTCGGCGTACGAGAAGGCGCTAAATTTCGGCAACAAGCAGGTGGAGGGCTGGGCGGCGTCTCGCTTGGGGGAAGCTTTGCAGGCAGCCGGCCTGGTCGAGGAAGCGGCAGTTGCCTACCGGAGGGCGGCCGCCACCGGCCAGCCGGAGTTCGGCCCTGCCGCGGCGCTCAAGATGGGCAACATGTTCGCCGCCGCCGGCAACACCGATCAGGCCAGACAGGCCTACCTCCAGGCGCTCAGTGCCAGCGACGCCGAAAGTTCGGCGGAGGCAGCGTTCAAGCTGAGCGCCCTGATGCAGCAGGAGAGTGGCCGCTGATGGCCCACCATCATTGGACCCGATCAAGACTTGCCGGACCGAGGGCTGCGCTTGGGCTTGGCACGCGCTTTGGCGGAAGCGGCGCCGGGTGGCTTTTTTGTGGACCCGGCCTCCATCTTGCGCCGCTCCATGCCGTTTCGCTCCCAGCGGCGGGTCACCGGGATTAACGCCAGACCGATGATCGGGATGGCCACCGGCAGGATCTGGGCCACATCGTGCGGAATCCGTTCCCCGAACAGCACCCCGCCGAACAGCGCCACCCCGGCGAAGAAGGTGTTCATTATCCAGTGAAACAACAGCGGCCGCGGTTTCTCTTGTTCCATCTGGCTAGGCTATCAGCCACAGGTAAGGCAGAATTGAGTCTGCATGAACGAGTATTCGCAGGTCGGCCGGGTCCTCAGCGCAGGTGATCGAGGCAGCCCTATCTCTGAGTTGCCCGCGCCCGGCGCCGGCTGCAGCGAAAGTGCAAGCTCAGCCGTGAACGGTAAAGGCTCCGGCTCCTGGCGGAAGACAACGTGAAGGTTCTGGAGTTCCTCGCCCGTCGCTGGTGGCTGACGTTGGGCATGACGGTGGCCTTAGGGGGCATCGTTGTCGTCGGCAGTTTCCTGGCCAGGATTCCGGTAGTGACTGCGGCGCCGGGCACCCAATCCTCAAAAATCTACGACATCAATGGAACGGTCATCGGAAGCTTCCATGGCGAGCAGAACCGCACGATCGTAGATCTGTCCGCCATCTCGAATAACTTGAGGGACGCAGTGGTTGCTGCGGAGGACCGCACCTTCTACACCCACCCGGGGGTGAGTATCCGGGGCATCATCCGGGCGGCGCTCACGAACTTCCGCCAGGGGGAGATCGGCCAGGGTGCTTCGACCATTACTCAGCAGTACGCCCGGGCGGTTTCCGGCATCGGCACCGAACGCACCTACATGCGCAAGATTAAAGAGGCGACGCTGGCGGTGAAGATCGAAAAGTCGCTTTCCAAGAATAAGATCCTGGAAGACTATCTCAACACGGTCTACTTCGGACGGGGCGCCTACGGCGCGGAGGCGGCAGCCCAGACCTACTTCAAAAAGGCGGCTATCGATTTGGAACTGGCGGAGGCGGCCTACCTGGCTGGAATCATCCGCTCCCCCAGCCGCTACCAGTACGATCCCACCGATCCAACCGGCGCCGGCGCCCAAAGGGTGGCGGGCATCAAGGACCAAGTCCTCGGTGCCATGAGGCAGATGGGGGCCATCGACGATGCCCGGCTGGAGCAGGCCCAAGCAGTCCCCGTCCATACCAAGTTCATCTTCGGCGAAAGCGCCGAGCAGGATTCGCCGCGAGCCGGCTATTTCGTGGAGTACGTGCGCAAGCTGCTGATTCAAGAGTTCAAGATCTCTGAGGCCGACCTTTTGGGGGGCGGTCTCAAGATTTTCACCACCCTGGACCTGGAGATGCAGCTGGCCGCCGAGGAGGCGGTTAGATCAACTATCAACCTGCCCACCGACCCCGAAGTGGCGCTGCTGGCTATGGACTCGCAGGGTCACGTAAAGGCGATGGTAGGTGGCCGGGTGGTCGACGATTCCAAGCGGGCCCGCGGGTTCAACTTCGCCGCCAACCTGCCCGGCGACGACGGCGGCCGGCAGCCGGGCTCGGCACTTAAGCCCCTTGCCCTGGCTGCGCTGGTGGATCAGGGCAAGAGCGTCAACTCGACTTTCCTGGCACCGTCCAATATTGAGATTGCCGCCGGGCGCTGTCGCAACGCCGACGGGACTTCCTGGAAAGTATCCAACTTCGGCAATGCCGGCTACGGGGCGCTCAACCTGATCGAGTCGACCACCCGGTCTGTGAACACGGTCTATGCCCAGGTCATGGAGCAGGTGGTCAGCCCGGCGTCGTTCGTCCAGATGGCCGCTGCGGCCGGGATTGAGATCCCGAAGGTGGACGTCGGCTGCGCTCTCACTCTGGGCACCACGCCGGTCACGCCGTTGGAAATGGCCAGGGCCTATGCCACCTTCGCCGCTCGGGGCATGCGCCCGGAGACGCTGATGGTGCTGCGGGTGGAAGGACCGGACGGAACGGTCATCGCCGAGCGTAAGCCCCGAGCGGAGCAGACCATAGACCAAAACGTCGCCGACACCGTGAGCTGGATCCTTAAACAGAACATCGCCCGGGGTACCGGAACCGGAGCAAAGCTTCCCTGGCCGGCAATGGGAAAAACCGGCACAGCCCAGAACCACGGCGATGCATCGTTTGCCGGGTCCACCCCCGAGCTGACTGCAGTGGTATGGATGGGCTACCCCCCGGCGCCCCAAACGGACCGCAACGGAGTGGTCAGGCAGGTGATCCCGCTTATGGAAAACGTCCATGGGCGCAAGGTGACCGGCGGCTCCTTCCCTGCGACCATCTGGAAGAAGTTCATGTCGGTGGCCCTGAAGAAGTACTCCAAGCACAGCGACTTTCCCACCCCGAAGCTCACCGGCGAAGTTTTGTCGCCGCCTGCCCGCTGCCCTGACCCGGCCCCGGCCGGCCAGCCGGGCGAGGGCGACGAGGGCGAACAGGGTGAGGCAGCAGCGCAGGTACTGCCGAGCCCGGCGAACGGCGGCGTCTTCACGGTCGATTCGGACGGCGACGGGGTGCTGGACGCCTATGACCCTTCCTGCCAGGTGGCGCCCAGCCCGTCCCCTGAACCCTCACCGGTGCAGATGTGCGGAGTGCTGCCGTGCGAGCCGGGGGTGCTTCCTACCATCACCTTCACCGTGCCAACCCTGCCCAGGCGCAGCCCGTGCTTCCCGTTTGACTGCGCAAACACAATCCCAAACCGCAACCCAACGACCACCACCATCCCGGACCCTGAGCCTCCGACCACCACCAAACCGCCCCCGGTCAGCACCACCCAACTGCCGGATTGCTTCCCGATTTGCAACGTCACCACCACCGTCCCCCCGCCGGTGGTGCCGGACGAATGATCTGGTTGTAGTTCGCCGGGTGTTGCCCGCTCAGAACGCGGTGTCGCCCGGTAGCTGGGTGACCACGAAGACGTGGCGGGTGGCAGCGCAGATCGTTTCCAGGGTATGGACCGCCTCGCCTTGCGCATCGAAGGAAGTGCGGATGATCTGAACCACCGGATCGGTGCTTCCCAACTCCAGGACCTCTGCCTCCTGAGATGTGGCGGCACGGGCGGTCAGGGTCTCCCGGGCATGGCCGAAGCGCCGGCCGTGGGACTCGAAGAGCTTTTGCAGGCCTCCGTCGATGAATCCGTCGCCCAACAGGTCGTCGGCTTCGGGGGCCTGCGCCGGGAAGTAGCTGTTGGCGATGCGAACGGGAACTCCGTCGATGGTCATGAGCCTGCGCCGGATGATCACCGGGGTCCGGGCGCCCATGAACTCGGCGAAGTGGTCTGGGGGGTAGCCCACGCCCACCTCCAGCAGCCGGCGGCCGGGGGAGCCCGTTTGCTGTTCGGCCTCAGTCAGAAAAAGTGACTCGCTGGACCGCACGGAGGGATCCGTTGGGATTGCGCGCACCACCACTACCTGTCCCTGCATTCGCTGCCGGACTAGGACTTGAACCTAGAACCTCCTGATCCAGAGTCAGGCGATCTGCCAATTGATCTATCCGGCAATTGAGCTTTCAGCGAGTTTAACAGCCATTCATGGGCCCCCGGCGGGCAGGCGAGCGCCGGAATCGACTACGCTGGAGGGAACCTATGCCCCCGTCGTCTAGCGGCCTAGGACACCGCCCTCTCAAGGCGGAGATCGTGGGTTCGAAACCCATCGGGGGTACCTGCTAGCACAGCAACAAAGGGCGCCTCAACAAGCAGCCCGGGCGCTGCTTGTTCGCATTGGTGGGCGTTACGCGCCGACGCCGGGATGAAAGCGCAACTTGTCGACGGCAGCGATACCACTGAGCGGCGAGTAGCTGCGTCGCTGTGGAATTCCGGCTAGGAATTCACTATTCTTCGCTCGTTGAACCGTTACGGCAAGGCACATTCCGGAGGGCAGGGAAATGGGATACCACGCAAATCCGTTGATCGCGATCAGCTTCGGGGCACTTCTGTTGGCCCTCATGCTCTACCTCGGGTATAGCGGCGCATAGACCACGCTCAGCAAGAATGTGGCTCCCTTCCAGGGGGCCACATTCTTGTGCCGTCAGCTCTCTGCTGAGATTGAGTCGACCTCTTCGCCGTCAGATTCGCCATTTCCCGGGGGAACCGAGTGCACCAGCCCTCTGGAAGAGGATACGCTGGCCCTCGGGTCGCCTAAGTCGGCCTGGCAGTCGCTTCGAGTCGGGAGTAGTCGAATGGCTGATCGCAATGCTATCGCCTGACCTTGCTCCCAAAACTACCTGGGGGGCGGGCGACTACGCCGCGATGGCTGAGCGCCTCCAGCCGGCTGCCGCTGCGCTCATGAAAGTTGTCGAGCCCAAGCAGGGCGAACGGGTGGTCGACTTGGCCTGCGGCACCGGCAACGCTGCCCTGCTCGCAGCCGCCCGCAAAGCGACGGTAGTGGGGGTGGATTGGGAGCCCCGCCTCCTGGAGATCGCAGCCCGGCGGGGAGAGGCCGGCCAGCTCGAGGTCGAGTGGATCGAGGGCAACGCCGCCTTTCCGGAACTGCCGGACGAAGCGTTCGACGTGGTCATGTCAGTGTTTGGCGTGATGTACTGCCCGGACCACGAGCAAGCGACTGCGGCTATGTTGCGGCTTTGCCGTCCCGGAGGGATCGTCGCCTTGGCGGCTTGGGCGCCCAACAGCTTCATGCCGTTGATGGGCCGCACCCTGGCCCCCTATTTGCCTATTCCACCGGCGGGCAGCCTTCCTCCGGCCCTGTGGGGAGATGAGCGCCACCTTCAATCGTTGTTTGAGAAGCACGGGATCTACACGCTGAACCACGTACGCCGGGCGCTGCAACTTGAGTTCTTGGACGACAGCGAGGCCCGCTCGTTTCTCGTCGCCACCGCCGGCCACGTCCTGGCTGAGCGTCCCAGGCTCCAGGTGGCAAATCAGTGGAACGACCTGCTGGCTGACCTGGGCGCTTTCGTCCGCCAGAGCAATCGTGCCAGCGGCCTGGGTATGCAACTGGGCTTGGACTACTTGATCACAATCGTCCAGAAGCCGTTCTAGCCGGCTCAGTGGACCAATCTGATCCAATCAGGGCGACTCCGTGGCTCGGACAAAAGTTGGCAGAACATTAGGGAATTGCTGTAATTGGTTTTCTCGAGGTAGAGGCCTGCGGGCGCAGCATCGGCATGGTTAGCTGCTAAAGCTGCAGCCTGGGGAGGTCCCGCCTCCCAGGCCGCCCAACCGGAGATACCATCGAACCCATGGCGCATCTGCTTGGGGGCGAGGCCCTCCACGTTGAGTATCAAAGCGGTGTGGTTTTCGACTCGGTCACAGTTGGTCTGCAGGAAGGGGAGCGGATCGGCGTGGTCGGGCGCAACGGCGGGGGCAAATCCACGCTGATGGCCCTGCTGGCGGGCCGGCGAGAGCCCGACTCCGGGCGGGTCACCGTGCGAAGGGGAGTGAGTATCGGGCTGCTCGATCAGTCGGACGCTCTCGATCCTGCTCAATCCGTATCCCGTGCCGTAGTGGGCGATGTGCCAGAACACATCTGGGCGGGCGACTCGAAGGTGAGGGCTATTATCGACGGGCTTTTGCCCAACGTCGTCTGGGAGGATCGTGTTGGCAGCTTGAGCGGCGGCCAGCGCCGGCGGGTTGCACTGGCAGCCGTCCTGGCCGGCGACCATGACGTGCTGTTCTTGGACGAGCCCACCAACCACCTGGACTTGGGAGGAATCGCGTGGCTGGCCGAGCACGTGAAGCGGCGCTGGCCGGCGGGCGAAGGGGGGCTGGTGGTGGTAACTCATGATCGCTGGTTCCTGGATGAGGTGTGTACCACCACCTGGGAGGTCCACGACCGGGTGGTGGAGCCGTTCGAGGGGGGTTACGCCGCTTACATCCTGCAGAGGGTGGAGCGGGACCGGATGGCGGCGACATCGGAAACAAAGCGGCAGAACCTGATGCGCAAGGAGCTGGCGTGGCTGCGCCGGGGGCCTCCGGCCCGCACTTCCAAACCAAAGTTCCGAATAGAGGCGGCCAATGCGTTGATCGCCGACGAGCCGCCGGTGCGTGACCGGGTGGAGTTGCTCAATCTGGCCACCAGCCGGCTGGGCAAAGAGGTGGTGGATCTGCTGGACGTTTCGGTCTCATTTGGAGGCCGTCCGGTTCTGCGCAACGTCGACTGGCTGATCAAGGCGGGGGAGCGCAGCGGGATCCTGGGGATCAACGGTGCCGGGAAGTCGACTCTGCTACGCCTGATCACCGGAGAAGTTGATCCCACCTTGGGCGAGGTGCGGCGGGGCAAGACCGTACGGGTGGCCACTCTCACTCAGGAGCCGGACGCTCTCAACACAGTTGCCCAGGAAAGGGTGAGTGACATCCTTAAGTGCCACCGTCAAGCTCGCGTGGCAGGCGGCCGGGAGATGACGCCTGCGCAGTTGCTGGAGCGGATGGGATTTTCCAGCCGCCAGCTCGCCAACCCGGTCCACAAGCTTTCGGGCGGAATGAAGCGAAGGCTGCAATTGCTGCTGACCCTGCTGGATGAACCTAACGTCTTGGTTCTCGACGAGCCCTCCAACGATCTGGATACCGACATGCTCGCGGCGATGGAGGACCTGCTGGATACCTGGCCGGGAACGCTGCTGGTGGTGTCTCACGACCGTTATCTAATGGAGCGGGTGACCGATCAGCAGTATGCCCTGCTGAACGGAAGCCTCCGGCACATGCCCGGCGGGGTGGACCAGTATCTGGAGCTTCAACGGTTGGAGGCGGCGCCCGGACGGGCAGCGTCCAGGCCGTCCGGGCCCAAGGCGGCCGTCCGGGAGAAGGAGTTGCGCAGAGAATTGGCGTCGATAGAGCGCAAGATGGCCAGGCTGCCCGGCCGGATTGACGAACTCAACCAGGCTATCGCCGAACACGAACAGAGCGACTACCGGGGCATCATGGGCCACGTCGGCAGCCTCAATGAGCTAAAGGCCGATCTGGCTGCCCTGGAGACTCGCTGGCTGGAGTTGTCCGAGCACTTCGATCGATGATGCGATAGGTTTTCATCGGGCCCACTGGACAGGCAGGTCTTTGTTGGGAGACTTCATCTGCGCGTTGCAATCGCGCAACCTTGGCTTAACCTGATGGTTGCTAGAGTTTCGCTATCTAGTCGGCAGTCTGCCCGGTCGGCTTGCATATCCCAATGTCCCCGGGATGAGGATGGCTGGAAATGATGGGCTTCTTCTTGTTCGGCGGCCCCCGTGTGGAGCTAGACGGCGTAGCGCTTCACCTCGGTTTCAAGCCGCAGCAGTTGCTTGCGTCGCTGATGTTGTTCGCCAATCGCCCGGTTGCCGCAGATGTTTTGGTGGATCAGTTGTGGCGCGAGGAACTACCGGTCAACCCTCTGAACAGCCTGCAGGACGTGGTGAAGCGGCTGCGCATCGTCCTGGGCGACACCCGGCGGGAGGTGGTGGTAACCCTCGGCCGGGACTACAGCCTGGTTGTGGACCCGCACTCCCTCGATTTGACGGTCTTCCGGCTGCTGGCCTCGGCAGGTATGGTGCTGGAAAAGGCGGAACCGTCACTGGGGCGGATTTTTTTAGCCAGGGCCTTGGAAGTTGCCCGGGGGGACCTGCCCGACGCCGAGCCGGGCAGCCGGGTGGACGACGAGGTGCAGCATCTGGAGCGCCTGCGCGCCCAGGCCGTTCAGGCGGCGAACCGGCCACTCGGGGATCATGCCGGCGTTGGCGCTATAGCAGTAGACGGGCAGGCGACCGCGCTCGCCCTTCGCCTGGCAGATCTTGAGGACCTGGATCTGGCTGAACTTGTGTGTGATGTGGCACGCTCCCACGGCCGTGTGGACCGGCTGGGTGACGGCCTGCTGGTGGCCACGTTCCGCGGTTCGGCGGCGGCGCTGCGGTCGGCGGCGGAGTTGATCGGCTCCCTTAAGAGCTCCAATGGGTTGCTGGGCGGGTCGGTGGGCCGGCTCCTCGCCGGTACAACCGATAAATGTCTTGGGGAGTTAATCGGCCTGGCCGGGCGCGCAGCGGCCGGCCAGATACTGGTGTCGGCGCCGGTCAAGAAGGCTTCCGAGACATCCGGAGCAGCAGCACTGCTGCGCCCCGCGGGTGAGGTGTGGCAGCTTGCCAACGGCGAAATATCCCAGGTCGTGCCCGAGTCGGCCGGCGAGGCCCTGCTCGTCGGAAGAGAGGAGACGGTAAGGGAGATTGTCGAACTGGTGGGATCTCACCGGCTGGTAACCCTGCGTGGCCCGGGAGGTATCGGCAAGACCCGCATTGCCTGGGAGGTGAGGCGCCGGCTGATCGACCGCTTCAAAGACGGGGTGTGCTTCGTCGATTTAGGGGAGGCGGATCTGCACGGCGGACCTCTTTCGCTGGTGGTGCGCTCGCTAGGCCTTCTCCCCGAACCTTACCGTGATCCCGAGCAATCGCTTGTGGACCTTCTGGGGAGTTCGCAGCGGCTGCTGATCCTGGACAACTGTGAGCGGTTTTCTGAGCAGATGCGCTCGCTGTGCGATGCCCTCAACACAGCCTGCCCGGCGATCTGTATCCTGGCCACCAGCCGCTCCGCGCTGGGGGCCTCCCGGGAGCTGATCCGAGAGATCGTGGAACTCGATCTGGCCGACGCCGCCGAGTTGCTCGTCGCCTTAGCCTACTCCCGCTCCCCGGACCCCTCTGACCCTTTCAACCCGACGATCTTGCGTCTGTGCCAGCAGTTGGACCGGGTGCCGCTGGCCATCGAATGCGCCGCGGCGATGGTGCGGGCTATGGGCTTAGAAGGCGCGGTGGACGCTTTAGGATCCCTGCCCGACGGTGCGGTGCTGCCACTGCTCGATGCCGCCCACGGCGGACTGGGACGGCACCGCTCGATCGAACTGGCTCTGGGCGCAAGCTACCGGGCGCTCAGGGAGGAGGACGCCCTGCTCCACGAGCGGATCTCCTCACTGCGCGGCGGGTTCCGGACCGAGGACGCTCTCGGGATGCTTGAGGACGCCGATCCCCGGGAGGTGGGCGCTGGCTTGGTGAGGTTGCGTGAGGCATCGTTGGTCAAAGAAGTCGGCCCGGGAAGGTGGCGGATGCTTGAGCCGGTGCGCCAGTTCGGGGCCACAAGACTGCTTCGCCGGGGCGACCAGGCGGTCCAGGCGGCCCGGCATGCCCGCCACTTTATCGCCTTGTCGTGCGAGGCGGAAGAGGGCTTGCGCGGGCCGGACGAGAAGATGTGGTTTGCCCGTCTGTCGGAAGCCTATGCCAACCTGGACAAGGCACTTTCCTGGACGATCTCCTCGGGCGATGCAACCGCGGCGCTGCGGTTGACCAGTTCTTTGTGGTGGTACTGGGCCGCTCAGGGGATGTTTGTCGAGGGTGCGCGGGCGGTTGAGCGATCGCTGGCGCTCGAGAACCAGGTTCCGCCGGCGCTTCGGGCTAAGACTCTGGTGGCAACCTCGCACCTGTGTTGGTGGGCGGGGAACCCGCGCCGGACGGAGTCGTCACTCATCGAGGCGATGGAGCTGATTGATGGGTTGGAGGTCTTGGACCCGGAGACAATCGCACTAAAGGCGTGCGCCCATACCGGCTTAGCCGGTGCCCGATTCTGGGGCGGTGGGCAGTACGAGGTGCTCCAAGCCCACCTTGAGGAGGGCAGGAGGCTCTTCTCGGCCAACGGCGACCTGCCCGGGCTGGGGCTAAATCTGTCGACACACAGCGGTGTGGCATGGCATTACGGGTATGACGAGTTGCATCTGGCAAAGGCCCAGGAGTCGCTGGAGGTTTTCGGGCAGGCGGGGCACCAGACGATGATCGCCCACATGAAGCGGGTGGTCGGCCTGGCCAGCGGCCAGCTGGGTCGGGTAGACGAAGGACGCTCGCTCATTGAGGAAGGCTTGGCGATGTCCCGGGAACTCGGCGACCCGGGCGGCGAGCCACTGGGCCTGGCCTTGCTGGGAATTCTTGAGACCTGGGCGGGCAAGCGCGATGCGGCCGATGCGGCATTTGCAAGGTCTGTGGCGTCCAACCGGCTGCTGGGGCAGATGTGGCCGTCGCTGCTGGCCATAGACTTCGGCTCCGAGCGGGCGGTTCACAAGTCAAGGCCGGGCGACGCGGTGCGCATGCGCGCGGCGGCGGGCGCGCTGACCTCCCGGACCGGCATCCGGCTGGCCCCCAGGGATCGCCGCCGGGTGGCCCGGGCAGTACACGCGGCCGACGGGCAGTTCGATCCTGACGATCTGGCCAAGCTCCGTAACGAGGGGTCCGCTCTGCCGACGCCCAAGGCGATGGCGCTCGCGCTGGAGACTTTCGAGGAGTAGGGACCGCCCGCATCCGGTAGGACGAACTATTTCAGAACAATTTCAGTGGCCCGGGATAAGGTCCCCCGGATGGCTCACATTGTCCAGGCTCGCCTCCGGCAGCAGTCCGAACGTCCGGCAGGCCATCGCGATCAGCGAGTACTGCCCGCAGAGCAACACCAACTCGATCAGGTCGTCCTCCCCCAAGACCGCAAGCCAGGCCGCCCGGACCGGCGCCGTGAGCTCGCCCAGCGCGAGTAACTCGTCCACCGCTGACAAGAGTGCGGAGTCGAGTGGATACGGTGGCTCAACGACCCCCAGCGAAGCCCCGATCCGCTCCTCCGCCAAACCCAAATGGCGCGCCACTGCCAGGTGGGCGGTCCAGATGTATGGGCACTGCCGGATGTGGGCAGTCCGCAGAATGGCCAGTTCCCGGAGGTCGGCGGGGAGCCGGCCCCGGGTCATCAGTGCGCGAGCGAACTCGGCCCACGGACTTGCCACCGGTTCGATGCGGGCCATCAGGGCCATCAGGGCAGCCGGATCGGGCAGGTTCAGGCCCTGGGGAGCAGGGAAGCCGGGCAGCGTGGCGGTACTCACTTGAGCGTCGCGAAGCGAGACTCGAACGGAGGGGCGATGTTCGGGTCTACCTTCACGTCCACCAGGAAGGGGCCGCCATCGGCCAGTGCCCGGCACAGTGCTGGCCCCAACTGGCTCTCGCAGTCCACCGTGATCGCTCGGGCACCCATCCCGCGGGCGATCCGGGCAAAGTCGCACTCTTGGAAGCGGGCGTGACGCTCCGATGGACCGAACCGCATCCCAAGTTCGCACATCTGGTAGCGGGAATTATTGAGTACCACCCACACCGCCGGAATGCAGTATTCAACGGCCGTGCTGATCTCGTTGTTCATGAGCATCGAGCCGTCGCCAGCGACGCACAGCGCCGGCCCACCCCGAGCGAGCGCCGAGCCGATCACCCCGCAAGCCATGTGACCCATCGACCCGAACGATCCAACAATGCGCAGTTGCCCTGGATTGTCCATCTTGAGCAGATGGGCGGCCCACGCCATCGCCCCGCCCGGCTCGACCAGGATCGGCATGCCAGCGTCGGCCGCTTGCCTTTGCACTTCAGCGAACAGTGCCTGGGGCCGGACGAGTCGACCCTCCGCCTGAGGAGCGGGCGCCGGGGCGAACGGGCTCGGGCAGTTGAAGTCCCGGTGAGGGATCCGATCAGCCCAAAGGCGCAATTCGTCCAGAAAGCCACCGACGTCGGACTGAATAGCCAGAACCGGGCAGTCGAAGGCGGTACCGGGCACCGACGGGTCTACGTCTACATGCACGAAGCCTCCCGGCGGAACCAGGCGTGGGTCCCACGCCGAGGACGGCTCACCCAGGCGTGTTCCCAGAACCAAGGTGAACTCGGGGGCGTAGCTTTCCAGATGGGCGATTGCATCAGGGTGCCCACCCATGCCGGTAACCATCAGGAACTGTGGGTGGGTCTCGGCCACCACCCCCTTGCCCCGGGGAGTGGCCAGCACCGGGGCGCCCGTCAGGTCGGCAAGAGCCCTAACCTGGCGGGCCGCCCGCCGGGCGCCGTGGCCCACCCACAGGGCGAACCGGCTGGAGATCATCATCGCAGCCACCCGGGCTACCACGGCCGGGTCAGCGTGGGGCGGGCTGAGCTCGTAGGGCGGACGGGGGCGGGGAAGGTCGCGCACCTGAGCACTCTGAATGTCCACAGCAACGCTCACATGGGCCAGGTAGGTCCCGGTCCGTTGAAATCCGTTGCGCAGGCGCCTGTGCAACGCGGGCAGTTCGGCGGGGGATTCGATCATGAAGACCTCGTCGAACAGCCAGCCGGGGGAGAAGAAGTCCGCAGAAGGCATCGGCGTCTCCTGCACCGCGCCCCGGCCCCGTTGGGCCCCCGAAGTGCGTGCGGAGAGCAGTACCAATTTGGCCCCCTCCGATCGGGCGGCCGCCAGTCCGGTGAGCGTGTTGGTTATTCCCGGTCCAGTGGTACAAAAAACTGCAAGAGGCTGGTGAGCAAGCAAAGATGCCTCCACAGCGGCGAAAGTTGCACCGGCTTCATGGCGAAAGTGCAGGGTCTCGATGTCCGGCGAGTCCAGCAGGGCCTGCCAGATCCGGCCGATGCCGCCCCCGGATACCCCGAAGGCCGCGCTTATTCCCACGGCGGACAGCGTCCTCACCGTGGCCGTGGCCAAATCGATGGGCAGAGCGACAACTCGGGCAATCGATTCGGTTTGGATCAATGAGCACCTCCCAGTTCGGTTACCACCTGATGGCGGTGTCGATAAGCGGCAGCGGTTCGGGTACGAAGCGCCGGTTTGATCGTCGATCCCGGCGCCCTGTCCGGGGGATTGGTCGGCATGGCCCATTCCATCAGCTGGCTGGCATCGGTAAAGTACGCAAGCACCTCAGAGCGGTTTCCCTCGTCCAGCGCCTCCTTAACCGAACTGAGTTGCTTGATCAGCTCGCTGATCGTTCCGGACACCTCGGTCCGGTTGTGCCATGTGATCTCAGCCCACAGCTCCGGGTTGGCCCGGGCGATCCTGGTGGTGTCCAGAAATCCCCCGGCCACCAAGCGGCGGGCGGCGGGGTCCCGGCTGCCCAGGACATTAACCAGTCCGCTCGCCGCCACATGGGGCAGATGGCTGGTGGTGGCGAGGTAGGAGTCGTGCTCTGCAGCGGTCATGCGCAGCGGGTCGGCGCCGGTGAGCCTGATGAGGTGTTCTGCGTCTTCAAGAGCGGCCGGATCGGTGGTGGAAACCGGGCAGGTCACCCACAACGCTCCGGCGAAAAGGTCTCCCCGGGCCGCGTCCGGGCCGCTTAGATGAGTACCTCTCAGGGGATGCGAGGGGACGAATCGAGGACTCAAGATTGCCCGGACGATGTCCGCCTTGACCGACGCTACGTCCAGGACGGTGGCATCGGTCAAGGCCAAGACGTTGCGCACGACCGTCACAACTGCGGCGGGAGGGACCGCTACGAACACCTCGCGGCATTCGGTGAGTTCGTCCGGACCGGTTACCGCCCGGCTGATAGCACCCATGTCCAGAGCACGGCGCAGGTGGGTGAGGGAACGGTCGAAGCCGATAGCGAAGATGCCGGCCGAGCGCAGCGACAATCCGATGGAGGCCCCGATAGCCCCCAAGCCCACTATGCCCACTTGATGGGTTGGAGAGCGGGAGACGGTGCGACCGGTTCCCATCGGCTTGCTCTTAACCAAATCCCAACTCCTCGGTGCGTTTTGTGGGTGCCTTTCGTGCTTCTACGCCGCGAAGCCAGCGTTGCCTTCCGGAATTGGCCGGGAAGGAATTTCGGACTTCGGCAGGTAACAGAGTTAATTACGCGAACAGGAGGTCCCTAATTGCCGATGGAGCCGATAGAGGCGAAACGTCCGGTGGACTCGCCCGGCTTCGGGTTGTGCTCCTATCGCAGCGGCAGGCTGGGGTCTTGGTCCAACGAGTCGCTGGGTGGTGCGGCCTGCTCCGCCCGGTCGAAGTCAGTTCAGCAGGACGCCTTCGACGAGTTGTTCCGGCGACTGTGGCGCATCTCGGTGGAATGGGCAAGGGCGGCCGGCGCCCGCGTCCACGGCGTTGCAGAGGACGCGGCTACTCAGGCTTGGGCCAAGGCATGGCGGTATCGCGCGGGATACGACGCCACCAAGGGCTGTTACGGCACCTGGCTGGGGGCGATCGTTCGCAACGAGACCATGGATCTGCTGCGTACGCTCGGCAGGGAAAGCTCAGCGCAAGATGCCCGAGGTTTCGCGGGCTTACGGGATGTCTCTGCACCGCCGGAGCCCGAGTTGGGCTCGCTCAGCTTCGTGTTCGAGGCGTTCGAGGAATTGCGCCGCAGCAAGCCCGACTTCGCCCGGGTCCTATTCCTCAAGTCTCAGGGCTACAAGGAGAAGCAGATCTGCGAACTAATGGCCATATCCACGACGGGCACCGTGGCCAGCAGGCTTTCTCGGTCCAAAGAGTTCATTGCCCGCCAACTCGCTGAGAAGGGGGTTGTATTCCTGCTCGACGGTGCAATCGGCACCGTTCATCCATTGGGACTTGTCCCGCTGTGCCGGACCGGAGAGGGAGCCTTTTACGGCTTCTCACCCGTGAGCGGATTATTTGTGCTACCCGGGGGAATGTCCCCTCCTCCCGGCGCGACGCTGGTGTGCGAGGCGTTCCTCGCCAAGCTGTGGGCTTACTCCTTGGACCGGTTCGAGGTAAGGGCGGATGACGAGCGGGCGGTGAACAAGTGCGAGGGGGCGATTTTTTCGTGGAATCGGTATTCGGTAGTTCTGAGGGAGGATCCGGGAACGCGGGAGAGCCAGGCGGGTCGGCGGCCCGCAGGACTTATGGAAACGAGTTAATCCAAGCGGTAAGGACCGCTTTGGCTAGAGGGCAATCGAGCCTAGGTGCTGCAGAATCGGGAGAATCAGGACCGACTGCCCAGTGCTCCATCAGCCGGCTTATGGACAACCAACCACTTTCGCCAAGCCATCGTCGACATCTAAAGCAGTGCACCTTTTGCGCTCGCCTTTACGCCCGGCTGCAGCAGGTTGAGCATGTTGCTCTGCTTGAGAGTTGGTGCACCGTTCGGAAATAAGGCCAGGAACGACCAGCCGCCCCTGTCTCCCGCAATGACTTGGTACCTATTACTGTGTGCGTTAGGTTAGGTGGTTTTGCCGGTCATTCCTGCCAGTTCGCTCAGCCGGGGGATGCTCAAATGATGCCCGTGCTCTTGAGCGACCTCCAGAGCGTGCGCCGCCAGCGCGGGAGCTTCGTGGTCGCCGAGGGCAGCTGCTAGCTCGGCCTGCGCTAAGCGCGCTTCGTACATTGAGAACGGATTGGCCCAAGCCAGTGCCTCGGCCAAGCAACGCCGGGCCTCTTCCGGCTTTCCCAGCACTATCTTCAGGGTCGACAGCCGGGCGGCGGCCATCGACAGGTACATCGGCAGTCCGGCTGACTCCTCGATACACTCCTGCAAGGACTCCTCTCCTCCGGCCAGGTCGCCCGACATCGTTAGGGCGAGCCCTCTGACGAAAAGAGCCAAAGCTGTCAGTTCCTTGTGGTGAAGGGCGCGGGAGGCGTCGAGCGCCAGCGTGGCCGCCAGATTCGCCTCCCCCACCCGGCGCAGTCCGATCAGGGCGGCCGACCGCCCGGCATGGGCCAGCGCTATTCCCTCGGCGTGGCCCAAATTTATCTCCAGTTGGAGTACGTCGTTCATCTCAGCAAGGGCCTGGTCAGGGCGATTCTGCATGCATAAGGTGATGCAGCGCAGGCTCCGAGGCTGGCCGATCCGCAGCAGCTTGCCCGAGTTCTCGAACAAGGAAGCGACCCAGCCTAGCTCTTGCGCCGCACGGTCCAGGTGACCGGAGGTGAAGGTGTGAAGTGCTTGCAGTTCCAGGATGTCGGCAACTCCGTGGGCGTCTTCCAGGCTGCGGTACAGTTCCAAGGCCTCCCGGCCCATCCGGGCTGCGCTCTCAAGGTGGCTCAAGTTTCCCTGGATCATCGCTCCGGCGGCCAGGGCCCTGGCCCGGGCAGCGGGGTCGGCTCCCGCCTCGGTAAGCGCTAGAGCGGCCAACTCACTGGCCTGGAAATAGTCCTGGGAGCCCGATATAAGGATTGCCAGCTTGGATAAGATTAGCGAGCGCTCGGGGCCGGTGCGCCGGGCCGGTATTGCCGCCTGCAGGTCCCGGCGGGCCTCGCTCAGCATGCCGTGCCGGACCAAGGCCTCCGCCCGCACTTCCAGCAGGTCGGCCCGCAGCGCAAGCCGGGGGCGCAGCGCCAGTCCCGCATTGGCGAACCGTTGTGCCTCCTGAGTAGCAAAGTTGTCCAGGCTGAACCGGCCCGCCTCGAGGTAGGCCGCCGAGGCGGCGATGCTGTCCCCGCCGGCGGCCAGGTGAACGGCTTGTTCGCCGGCATCGGCACCTTCCAGGGCAAGCGCACCGGCGAGCAGCAGGTGCAGCCGGGCCTTGTGCTCCCATGTTGAGGCCTGATCTTTGCGGCCTTCGCCGAGGCTACTATGCCGGTCTGCCCCCTGTTCACTCCGAGGTTCTCCGCCGGGGCTGGCCTGCAGGTCTTCGGGCCCGGTAAGCGCATCGCAGATGAGGTCGTGTCCGATGTCCCAACCAGCGTCGACCAGCTGGACCAACCCGGTTCTAGCCAGTCCTTCAAGGGCTACCAGGACTGCTGGCTGGCCGACCGAAAGGGCGCTTGCCAGAAGCCGGGCCGGTGCCGGACGGCCGAGCAACGCCACGGCTTCCACGACCAGCCGCTGGGTATCCGGCAGGGCGTTCAGACGAGCGAGAAGGGCGCGGATGCGGCCCTGCTCGGCGTACCGTCCGGCTATTTCGGCGCTGCCCGGCGCCCCGATGACCCGTCGTCCGTCCGGAGCATGCACAATCGCACCTGCGGCGGCCAAGCTGCGCATAAGCTCCGCAACCGCCAGCGGAGAACGGTCGCAACGCTGTACCACGATGTCGATCAGAGCTTGTCCGTCGATCAGTTGCCCGATTGCTTCCGGTCCGAGCGGGTGAAGGATTATCGGGTGGATTCCCGCGGTGCTGGCCAGGCGGGCGGCCGGTGACCCCGGTTCCATATCCTCCGTCCGGCAGGCAAGTACCAACCGCAGCCCAGCCACTCGATCGATCAACTTGCCCAACAAAGTGACGCTGGTGGGATCGGACCATTGGAGGTCGTCGACGATCACCGTCACACCGCTTGCCGCCGCCCCTGCAAACAGCCCGAGTGCACCTTCGAACGCCAGGGCCCGCCGGGTTTGTGGGTCCGCCGCGGCGTCGGTCCCGGCCGGGGGTTCGATCTCCGGCACAACGGATGCCAGCGCCGCGGCGGCCCGGGAGGTAAGGAGCTTGGCTGCCTCGGGCCGTTTGGACAGCAGATCGCGCACCAGGGCCCGGGCCAGCGCCCAAGGTTCATCCCGCTCCGCTGAGAAGGCGGCTGCGGTGATCGGGTCGGCCGGGCAGCAGCGACGTAACTCGTCCAATAGCCGGGACTTGCCCATGCCCGCACACCCGGCGACCAGGACTACGGCTGCGGGCTGCTCAAGCCAGCCGGCTACTCTGTTCAGCTCGATGTCCCGCCCGACGAACGGCAGCTTGCCAGCACCGCCGCTCCCCACCCATTGCGCCGGCGCGGTGGCTCCGGTGAGGATCGCCCGCTCGGTTCGCCCCACCTCTGGGCTCGGATCGAGCCCCAGCAACTCGGCAAGGCGATGCTTGAGATCAGCAATGGTCGCAAGAGCCCGGGCGGTGTCGCCAGCTTCGTGCAAAGCACGAGCCAGGATCAGGTTCGCCGATTCTCGTAAAGGTTGCAGAGCGGCCGCCCGGTCGGCCATATTTACCGCTATCGCCGGTTCTCCGGAACGCAGCGCCGCTTGCGCTCCAGTCTCGAGCGCCTCCAGATACAACCGGTACAGCAGGTCCCGGTAGTCGTCCGCCCAAGGCTCGCCAGCGTCTTCCGGTAGGGGATCGCCTTGCCATAACTCGAGCGCCCGCTCGGTTCTTTCAAGGGCTGCCCGGGGCTGCCCTGAGCAAGCTTTGGCTCGGGCGGAGGCGACAAGATTGGCGAACTCCTCCCCGTCCACCGACCACTTCCCCTCCGGGTCGAAGCAGTATCCCCCCTGCACGGTACGGATGGCCGAGGGCTCGCCGAGTGCCCGGCGGGCCCGGGCAACCATGACGTTTAAGTTTCGTTCGGGATCCGCCGGCGGGCGCTCAGGCCACAGGGCCTCGGCCAGGGTCCGGCGCTCGACCCTTTGCCCTCGCCGGGTGGCCAGCACGCGCACCAGCCGCTGGACCAGACGCCCACTGAACTCCGATGCGGGCACCTCGACCCCCCGTAGCCGGACGCAGAACCGGCCGAAGATCAGTACTTCGAAGTCCACGGAAAGCTCCTCCAGCCAGTAGTTCAAGCTTGCTCCGGCGCAACGGGTGGCCGGCCAGCCCGTCAGGGCTGCACACTACCCAGATGCGCCGAAGTTGCAGCCATGTCCGGGGCCGTTGTCCGACTATAAAACTGCAACATCTGCACCGTAGAGTGTAGAGGTACCGGAACATGGGAGCATCCTCGGGAGGTCGGCTTGAGCGCAAAGCTGGGCGAGGTGGAGGTTGACAAAGTGCTGTGCTTTTCGCCCCACCCCGATGACACCGAGATCATGTGCGGCGCGACGGTGGCCATGCTCGCCGCCCAGGGGGTGGAGGTGATCCTGTGTGTGGCCACCAACGGCGCGTGCGGTTCCAACGACCCAGCGGTGGACCGCGAGCAACTCATAGCAACCAGGCAGCAGGAGCAGCGCAACGCCGCGGTGATCATGGGAGTCTCGGACGTGGTCTTCCTGGGCCACGAGGACGGCTTCCTGCAGGATTCGCACGCCTTGCGAATCGACATCATCCGCCAGATCCGCCAGTTCAAGCCCGACGCAGTCATCGGACCCGATCCCTCGCTGTACTACGTGGGCCAGTGGTACGTGAACCACCCTGATCACCGCCGGCTGGGCGAAGCCATCCTGGCAGCAATTAACCCCGGGATCTCAACCATCCCGCTCTACCGATCGGCGCTTTACGACCAGGGGTTCGAGCCCCACACCCTCAAGGCCTGCCTGCTCACCGCGTCGCCCAACTCGGATCTGTTCCTCGACATCGAGGATTTTTTTCAGGTCAAGGTGGCCGCCCTGGACGCGCATGTGTCGCAGCGGCAGGGTTGGGGGGTGAGCGAGGAGGCCGTGAAGGCATTGGCCACCATGTCCGCCGCCTTGGGCAAGGTTACCTACCCATACGCCGAGGCGTTCAAGGCGCTCTACTTCCGGCTGCCCGAACCGCCGGAGAATCTCATGTCCGCATCGTCCGGAACCGATCTGCAAAGGAGATTGTGATGGAGCTGGCAACCAACCGGCAGACCCTTCCAGCCGCGCTGGCCGGTGGCGGTGAAGTCGCCCTTATCGCTCAGAGTTCGCTCGACGTTGTTGAGCAGTTGTCCGGGATGATCGAGCAACTCGCCGACACCTCGCTTCCTATCCCGCGCTCGGAGTGGACCGTCGGCGAAACCGGGGCGCATTTGGCGTACGCAGCCATCGGGTTCTCGCTGTTCGCCCGGGGGCTGGTCTACCCGCACGGCGACGGCACCCCGCAGAGTCTGGCCGAAGCCAACGAGGTTGGGCTGATGTCCTTCAGCGAACGCAACGGCGCAAAGCTCGCCGGCCATCTGCGCGAAGGTACCCGCAACTTCCTCAAGGAGGTGGCCGTCCGGCCGCCGGACCAGATTTGCTACAGTCCGGTAGGTGAACTTCCCCTAGGGACGTTATCTGCTTACTTCCTGGCACACAATCTGATGCACGGCTGCGCGGTGACCGCAGCGCTCAGCCGGGACTTTTTGTTCCGGCCGGAGTATCTGGCGCAGGCCTGGCCGTTTTTCTGCTATGCATTCCGGGGTCCGCTGGTGCAGAGTGCAGCTTTTGCCGGGAAGAATGAGTGCGTGCAGTTCCAGATTGCGGACGCCTTCGACTTCGCGCTCAGCTTTAAGGACGGGGGAACGAGCGTCGATCCCGTGCCCAGCCAGCCGGCAGACTGTGTGATAGAGCTCGACGCTTTGCACTTTTTCTTGATCTTTATAAAGTTGCTGTCCGTCCGGGAAGTGGTTAACTTGGGACGGGCGACGATCTCCGGCGCCGACCCGGATCTGGCGTACCGGTTCATGGATTACTTCTATGTTCCCTGAGCGCTGCGCGGGCGTCCGATGATCACCCAAGGCGCGGCCGACCGAGGCCAGGTCTCGGAGGCGATAGCAACGCTGGCCGGCCGGATTGCCAGCCTGATCACGGATCTGCCGGACACCTCGATTGCCATTCCCAAGATGCAATGGTCGGTTGGGGATGCCGCCGCCCATCTTGCCTTCGCTCAGGAGTTTTTCGCCCGGGTTGTCGCCGGTGAGCAAATTACTCACGGCGACGGCACCATGGCCAGCCTGGCCCACGCCAACCGTAGCCATCTGATGTCGGAGAAGGAGCGGCGTGGCTCGGTGCTGGCGGAGCGCATGGTGAACAGCACCCAGGAATTCTTGCTCCGGGCGGCCGCCCTACCCTCTTCCAGCTTGCTCCAGACCCCAATGGGCCGGATGGATTTGGATGCGCTGTACGCCTACCAGGTAACCCACTTGATGATGCATGGGTTCCAGCTGGCGGCTGCCCTGCGAACGCCTCTGGTGGTCGAGCGCCGGGTGGCGTGCATGGCTATCCCGTTCATCAAACACTCCCTGCCTCTTGTGGTGGACCCCAGGGCGGCAGGAAACCTCACTGCCACCTACCAGGTGAAGCCGCGGGGAGGCTTGCCGTTTTGGGTCGTCGTGGCCGGTGGGGCAGCCACCGTTCACGATTCCCGGCCGGGTCGTGTCGACTGCTACCTATCCGCCGACCCGGTCGCCTTCATGCAGGTGGGTTTCCGCTTGAAGAGCCAGTGGCCCCAGATCGCCCGGTTCAAGCTAGTTGCCTGGGGCCGTAAGCCGTGGCTGGCGCTCCGGTTCGCCGGGCTGTTCGTTCCACCCTGAATGAGGTGGGGCCTGTTTCTATGAACTGTGCCGGCGGTTCCAGGCACGAGACGAAAGGGGAATGCGGATGGATCGGCCGAGCAGCTACGACGTTGCAGTGGTGGGAGGCAGCATCGCCGGGTGCACCGCTGCGATGCTCTATGCCCGGCAGGGCCGATCGGTAGCCCTGATCGAGTCCCGGGACAACCCCGAGGCCTACAAAACACTGTGCACCCATTTCATCCAGCCGAGTGCCACGCCTACCATCCAGCGGCTGGGGATCGCCGAACAGATTGAACGGGCGGGAGGTCTGCGAAACTCGGTGTCGATATGGAACTGCTGGGGTTGGATTGACCACCCCGACGGAGCCGCCGCCCCCTACGGCTACAGCGTGTGCCGGCAAAAGCTTGACCCGATCCTGCGCACCGCTGCCGCGTCGACCCCGGGAGTTGAATTCATGCCCGGCCGGAGCGCGGTGTCCTTGGTCCGGGAGCAAGGCAGGGTTGCCGGAGTTGAGGTGAGAGACCGGGAGGGCAATCCCTTGGTGGTCCGGGCCCGGCTGGTGGTGGGTGCTGACGGCCGCCACTCCAGGGTTGCCGAGTTGGCTGGAGTGGGAGCCCGGTCGATTCCCAACCGGCGCTCCGGCTACTTCGCCTACTTCGAGGGGATTGAGGTTGCCGGCGCCCGGGCGCGGATGTGGTTCCTCAACCCTGAGGTGGCCTACGCCTTTCCCATGGAGGACGGCCTGACCGTTCTGGCGTTCATGTTCGGGCGAAAGGACAAGCTGGAGTGGTTTCGCAAGGACATGGCGAGCAACCTGCACCGGGTGTTCGAACGCCTGCCCGACGCGCTGGATCTGTCGGGGGCCCGCCAGGTTTCGAAGGTGATCGGAGCAGTCGACCTGCCCAACGGCTGGCGGCGCCGCCCGCCTCCGGGGCTGGCCTTCGCAGGCGACGCGCTGGTGGCCGGGGACCCGCTGTGGGGAGTGGGCTGCGGCTGGGCCTTCCAGACCGGGGAGTGGCTGGTGGAGCAGACCGCCGGTGTTCTGGACAGCCCTCACCAGACCGACCAGGCGGTCACGGCCTACCGGCGAACCACCCGCAAGAAGTTGCTGGCCCATTACCTCATGACCAGCGATTACAGCCGTAACCGGCGCTACAACCCGGCTGAGAAGATCCTGTTTTCAGCGGCGGTCCACGACGAGAGGACCGCCCGCACGATCCATGAGTTTGGCGCCCGGACCATCCCGGTGAGCAAGCTGGTCTCGCCGGTTACCGTCGGCCGGGCGATGCTGGTTAACCTGCGCTCCCGTACTCCGGCCGAGCAGCGGCGCAGCAACCAGGCGATCGCCCGGGCAGCAACCAGCCCGGAGCCGCCCGGTGTGCGCGCGGGTTCATTGGAAGTGGCGGGCATCAGGTCCCCCTACCTTGAGGCCGGGCCCCCCGACTCCCGGGAGGCGGTGGTGTTCGTGCACGGTAACCCCGGCTCCTCGCAAGACTTCGCCGATCTGATCGGAAAAGCGGGCAAGTTAAACAGGGCGATCGCCTTCGACATGCCCGGTTTCGGCAGAGCGGGCAAGCCGGAGGATTTCGACTACACGGTCGAAGGCTACGCTGCCCACCTGGCCAAACTGATCGATTCGGCCGGGATCCGCCGGGTACATCTGGTTCTGCATGACTTCGGCGGGCCGTGGGGCCTCACCTGGGCCGCCGCCCACCCCGAGCACTACGCCAGCGTCGTGCTGATGAACACCGGCGTACTGCTTGGCTATTCCTGGCACTACCTGGCTAAGATCTGGCAGACCCCGGTGCTTGGCGAGTTGTTTAACGCCTCCGCCACCCGCCCGGCGTTCAAGCTCCTGCTGCGCCACGGCAACAAGGGCGGCCTTCCCAAGGCCTTCGTGAACCGTATGTACAACGACTACGACGCCGGCACCAAGCGGGCGGTGCTGAAGCTCTACCGGGCCAGCCGGGAACTGGAGGCTCCGATGAGCCTGCTCAGCGCGGTCTTGAAGCAGACTCCACGCCCGGCGCTGGTGATTTGGGGCGCCCGGGACCCGTACCTGCCGGTGGAACAGGCCATGGGTCAGGCTCAGACTTTCCCGGATGCCCAAGTGGTGCTGCTCGAGCGCAGCGGCCACTGGCCGTTCGTTGACGATCCTGGGGCGGTTCAAGATGCGTTGCTGCCGTTCCTGTCGTCGGTCGGGTCCGCTCAGCCGATCCGCACCTGATGGCACGGCTCGGGCCATCTGCCCGGCGGGAGCACTGCCCGCTGCGGGGAGGCACGCCCGTAGCCAACGCATGAGGGACACCGCAACCGGTGCAAATCTGTTTCGAGGGGCGGACTGCCGAGTCCTCATCGATTCCGCGGGCCACCCAGAACGGGCTACGAACTTTGGAGTGGATCCACCGCCGGAAAGGGTGGTAGCAGCTTACCGATCCGGGGAGGGCGTCAGATCCTCCGAGTCAGCCGACGATCTCCATCAGGACCTGAACGTGCTCCTCGAAGGCCTTGCTGCCCGGCTGGGTGAGGGACAGCCACGTTCTGGGACGCTTGCCGGCGTAGCCCTTCTTCACCTTTACGTAGCCCGCCTCCTCTAAAGAGGCGATCTGGCGAGAAAGAACCGAGTCGCTGACGTCCAGGGTGTCTCTTAGGAACTTGAACTCCAATGAATCGGCCTTGGCCAAAGCTGCCAGAAGAGAGAGCCGGGTCGGGTTATGGATAATCCCGTCGAGCTTGGTGCGGGGGTGGCTCATACCTGATTTCTCAGCCTCTCGGCCAACAACAGATAGGGAACCCCGCTAAGCAAGCCACCGAGCGTGTAAGTGAACTGGAACCGGACACCCAAGGCCAGGCTCCCCAAGCCCACCAGGCTCACCCATGCGTTGAGAGCGATCCAGGTCCAAGGTCCCACCCGCTCCACCGTCCGCACCTGCCGGCTGCGGCTGGCGTAGTAGTAAGCGGTAAAGGTGGTCCCTGCGGCTGCGACGGCTATGACCGTCCAGCCCCACTCCGTGGTGCTGAAATAATCAAAACCGGGGACGAGAAGAACAAGGAACGCTCCCCAGAAGTAAAGCGGCACGAAATCTTTTGGAGCCCTCCGGCTGACCGCACGGCCGACCTGGTAGGCGTCGTCGAGCATGGCTTTGGCTGCGTTCTCATTGGCTTGCATCTGGGACCCTGACCTTTCCTTGTGGAATTAATTTTCCAATTAAGAAACTAAAGCGCTTTGGAGGATTTGTCAAGTAGTTTCCGAAATAGAAAGTGCAGCGGTACAGTCAACGGCGTGGAGGCCACCCGGGCGCATCGTGGAGGAATCCCCGCTACTCGAAGTAGTCGGGAGCGTTGCCTGCCTTCCACTTGATGTTGCAGCCGATGCTCGGGCGCTGTGGCCCGGCTACCGGCATACCGCTGAGAACCGCCTGGGCGGCCGCCCACAGGTCCTGTCCGGTCACTGGCAGGTCGTTTTTGGGGCGGGCGCTGTCGAACTGGCCTCGGTAGGCCAGCTTGCGCTCAGCGTCAAACAGGAAGAAGTCCGGGGTGCACGCGGCGCGAAAGCTGCGGGCCACTTCCTGGCTGTCGTCAACCAGGTATGGAAAGCGGTAGCCGAACTCTTGCGACTCTTTGGCCATTAGCTCGGGTGCATCGTCGGGGTAGTTCTCGTAGTCGTTGCTGTTGATTGCCACCACCGCCACGCCCCGTTCCTGCAGGTCGTTGGCAACTACGGCGAGTTGCTCCCGGATGTGCTTGACGTAAGGGCAGTGGTTGCAGATGAACATGACGAGCGTGGCGGGGGCGCCGGCCAGGTCCTCGCTGCCCACCACCCGCCCGGACGGGTCGGCAAGCTTGAATGCCGGTAGTTCGCTGCCCAATGGGAGCATCGTCGAGTTGACTGAAACCATTGTCTCTCCTTCGGTCGGCCTCGCCCCAGTCTATGGCCAGCCGGTCCTTACGAACTTCCGGCTATAGGGGACAATTGATAACGACCGTGTCCTATTCAGATCAGGCGATGATGCTCGGAATCCGCCACAAGTGCGGGCAGGAGGTCCAGTTTTGGATCCCGATCCACCTCATCGAAGCGATTATCGGCGACGTCTCCGAAGACGAGGTCACCGGGCTGGCCGGCTGGATGCAGGAACAGGGTTTGCTCGATGGCGAGGCTCCCGCCAGCCCGGAACTGCTGGTGGAGCAGTTAAGGAGGGAGCTGGCGCCCCGGCAGGTGGCGTTCATCGATGTGGAGTCGGATGCCTCCGCCTGCCCGGCTTGTGGGAGCATGATCCAGTGGCTGGACGCGGTCGCGGAGTTCGCCCGGATGAGAAAGGGCGAATAGCATGTTTGGGCAGCTCGCCGAGGGCTGCGCTGGACCGTTGGGTGCCAAAGGCGCAGCCCTTGCGGGGGGATCCGGGAGCGCCATCCCCGGACCAGAATGGTTAGCCGACAGGAAGAGGTCTGGTCAATGCCAAGGCGCAACCGCAGAGAGCCCGTCCCGGCGCCGGGGGAGGAGGAGTGTGGGTTTCTCGATGGAATACAAGAGCGAATCCTCGGCTCGCCAGGTTCCCGGCTGGAGGGTTTCGAGGTGCGCAGCGTTGTTAACAAGGCCAAGCGGTACAAGTGCCCGTATTGCGGCGGCTGGGTTGAGCCGGGGACGCACCATATGGTAGCGGTGCCGAGCGGAAGGCCGGAGGCCCGGCGTCACTACCACAGCGGCTGCTGGACCAAGCAGGTTAATGGTTCCCGGCCCCCGGGATCCGGAGCCGGCAGGTGAGGCAGATACGGGGTACCGGACCGGCGGGATCCGGAGCCGGCAGATGAGGCAGATACGGGGCAGTTCGCTCTGCTGGTGCGGCTCAGCGCGCAAGTTCAAGCGTTGCCATGGTGACCAGCGCAGCTTGCGCCGCCCGGCGCTGGAACCGGGAAGGGTAACTCCCATGCGCGATGTGCCGGCGCAGATCATCCGCCCCGGCTACGTTGTAGGAGAGCGGCCTTCGGTTTCGCCCAGCTACCAGATTCTCACCGGCCCGGCACTGGAACGCATGCGCGTTGCTGCCCGGGTGGCTGCCGAGGTGCTGGAGGAGGTCGGAAGGGCTGTCGCTCCGGGGATTACCACCGAACACCTCGATGCCGTCGCCCACCAGGCTTACCTTTCCCGGGGCGCCTATCCGAGCACGCTGGGTTACAAGAGTTTTCCCAAGTCGGTTTGCACCTCGGTTAACGAGGTGATCTGCCACGGGATCCCGGACGACCGGCCGCTTCGGGAAGGCGATATCGTCAACGTCGACATAACCGCTTACATCCGGGGGATGCACGGCGATACCTCAGCCACGTTTCCCGTGGGCAAGGTGAGCCCGGCGGCCCAGTCTCTGGTCGAGATCACCCGGCGGGCGATGCTGGCCGGTGTGGCGGCGGTGGCGCCGGGCAGGCCTTTGTGGATGATCGGCGCAGCCATCGAGCCGATGGCGCACGAGCACGGCCTGGGAGTGGTCACCGAGTACGGAGGCCACGGGATTGGTGAGGTGTTCCACGCCGCTCCCCACATCAATCACGTGGCTGTTGAGCGAGACCGTACGCTGATGGAACCGGGAATGACCTTCACTATCGAGCCGATGCTCACCACCGGCTCGCCCTCGGCCCGGATCTGGGACGACGGCTGGACCGTGTCCGCTCTAGACGGTCTGCCCAGCGCTCAGTTCGAGCACACTGTCATCGTCACCGACACCGGCGTGGAGATCTTGACTCTGACCGCCGCGGGCACCAGTCCGGCGGGCAACCTTGACGCCCTACTGAGCACCACCTGATCTTGCGTCCGCTTCAAGCTCCCGGCCGCCCGCTTGCGTCCGGCGGCTCGGCCGGGGGAGAATCCTATGAATCTTTTCTCAACCTGGAAGGTGGGTGCCGGTGAGATTGCTGAGGTTATCCCGGAAGGCGAGCCTGGTGATCGTCGCTGCCACGTTGCTTTGCGCAGTTGCGCTGTCCCAGGTCTTCACCGGAAACTCGGGCTCGGGCCCGCCCGCCGGACACAAGGAAGCCAACTCGATCCAGCGGCTGGACTCTGTAGGTATCGACGTGCCGGACGAACTGGTGCCCGACATCGTGCCGGACATCTCCACCGACCTGAACTCGGTGTTCGGCCACAACGGCGTGGCCGGGACATCGAACACCGGATCGATGATCGGTCAGGTGGGCCCGCCCGCCGGGTCGGTCAGCCAAAGCTCGCTAAGCAACCTGCCTCCCCAGGGGAAGGGCAATTCCGGCCAGTCGGTGGCCACCGGCGGCAACGTCGTACCGCAAACCTTGGACGACCAGGAGCAACAGAGCCTTTCTGGCGAAGACGGCGAGGCCGACGGTCCGGGTGAGGACGGCAAGAGCACGGACGGAGCGAGCACCGCCTCGGCCCCCGGAGCGGCCGGAGGCAAGGGGGAGTCGGAGCGCGACGGCGCTGATGGCGACGAAGGCGACGAAGGCGACGAAGACGAGGACGATTAGCCCGCGGCACCAGCTGAACTCCGGCCCGGTGAACGATGTTGGGTACCAGCTTAAGCGCAGCTTTCCCTAAGCCCGGGGTCATAGGCGCCGGTCGTCGGGCTAGAATTGTCGCAAACAATCATCCGTTCATCCGGCCCCGAGCCGTTCCAGACCGCCTGCGGCTCGTGAAACCCGCAAACCGACGGAGCTTGAAGATATGTGTGGAATCGTCGCCGTAGTCCGCCGGCCCAATTCCAGTAACCCTCCCAGCTCGCTGATTGTGATGGAGCGGATGCAGGCTGCGCTCGCCTGCTTGGAAGATGAGTCGCTCGGTTTGACAGCATCGTTGGGCGGTGCGGAAGCGCTGCTGGCTGAGGTGGACGGGGCCCTGCGGGGCACCCCCGGCATCATCGCCCTGCTGGCCGACACCCGGCTAGGGCCGGCGCTGGAGGAGGTCGCGCATCGGATCGAACAGCAGCTCCAAGAGATAGACGATGGCCTGAACGCGTCGCTCGATGCGCCGCTCGCCTCGGTCATGGAGGAACTCAGCGCGGCGTTGATCTCAGCTCGGGACCGGGTGTGGGCGGTGCGCTCTGACCGGCTGGCCACCGCTTGGCAGGTTGGAAAGCTGGCGGGAGCGGGGGCCGGCCCAGCCCAGATCGAAGCGTGGGCGTCGATCCGTAGCGCTTTGGGCGCAATAGACCGGTTGGAGGTTCGGGGGCGGGACTCGGCCGGTCTGCACGTGCTGGTTTGGAACCACAGTTTGGACATTGAGTCGGCTCGGGTGAACGCCGAGATCATCCGGCGGAGCGACCCGACCTTCGCCGCCGGCGCGGTACGGGTGGATTCTGGGAACCTGGGCTTCGTCTACAAGGCGGCGGCGGAGATAGGGGAGTTGGGAGACAACGTCGCCGCGCTTCGCCGGCTCATCACCCACGACGCTTTGCTCCACGAGGCGATCGCTTCCGAGGGGGCCCGGGTGAGCGTTGTCGGGCACACCCGGTGGGCAAGCGTCGGGACGATCTCCGAGCCCAACGCCCACCCTTTGGACGCCTCGGAGGAGCCTGTGGGGGACTCAACCAGCCACCTGGTGGCGGTGCTCAACGGCGACATCGACAATCATCCGGCGCTGGTTGCTGCCCACCATCTGCAGATCTGTGATTCGATAACCACTGACGCCAAGCTGATCCCGGTGCTCATCTCCCGGCGCATGGCGGAGGGCGAGGAGCTACCCGATGCGTTCGCCGGCGCGGTGGCGCAGATGGACGGGTCGATGGCTATCGTCGCTAATGCTGCCTCCCAACCCAACGTGTTGGCGATGGCGGTCCGGGGCAGCGGCCAAGGGCTTTACGTGGGTCTGGCGCAGGACTGCTACATCGTAGCCAGCGAGCCTTACGGCGTGATCGAGGAGGCGCAAGAGTTCCTGCGCCTGGACGGCGACGGATCGTCGGGCTGCCTGGTGCTGCTGGACGGGGACCAGGCCGGCACGCTTGAGGGAATTGACCGGCGCAGCTATCAGGGCCGCCCACTGGAGGTGACGCAGGCTGAGTTGCGGCAGCCGGAGATCACCACCCGGGACATCGACCGGCGAGGTTTCCCGCATTTCTTGCTCAAGGAGATCACGGAGGCGCCGGCATCTTTTCGTAAGACCTTGCGGGGCCGGATCGTCAACGAAGGCGGCCGTCTGCAGGTTGCCCTGGACGATACCGCCCTGCCGGAGGAGCTGCTCAAGCGCCTTTTTGTCGGGTCGATCAAAAAGGTGGCGGTGATTGGTCAGGGCACTGCGGCGGTGGCCGGCCAGGCTGTGGCGGCGGCCATCGAAGACGCGCTGGCGCCCCTGGGAGTGGCGGTGTCCGCGATGCCGGCAGCTGAGCTCTCCGGATTTTCTTTGCAAGACGACATGTCTGACACCCTGATTGTGGCGATCAGCCAGTCGGGCACCACCACTGACACCAACCGCACCGTGGACATGGCTGCATCCCGCGGGGCGTTGGTAGTGGGCATCATCAACCGGCGCAATACCGATCTGGGGGACAAGGCGCATGGGGTGGTCTACACCTCGGACGGGCGGGACCTGGAGATGAGCGTCGCTTCCACCAAGGCGTTCTACGCCCAGGTGGCCGCCGGCTTCCTGCTCAGCCTCGCCCTGGCGGAGGGGGCGGGGTGCGCTGATCAGCACCGCTCGTCCGAGCTGCTGGAAGCGCTTCAGGAGTTGCCGGAGGCGATGGAGCAGGTGCTTGGCCAGCGGGAGGCTATCGGGGCGATCACCCGCCGGTATGCCGCCCGCCGGCGTCACTGGGCGGTAGTGGGCAGCGGGCCGAACCGGGTGGCGGCGGCTGAGGTACGGATCAAACTCTCGGAGTTGTGCTACAAATCGGTCGCTTGCGACTCCACCGAGGACAAAAAGCACATCGACCTGTCCGCCGAGCCACTCATCTTGGTGTGCGCGGCTGGCTTGAGCGGTTCGAACGCTGAGGATGTACGGAAGGAAATTGCGATCTACCGGGCGCACAAGGCTGCTCCGGTAGTTATTGCCACGCAGGGAACCGCCGAGTTCGACGGCGACGTCATCCCGGTTCCTTACGCCCATCCCCGGTTGGCGTTCGTGCTGTCGGCCATGGCTGGCCACCTGTTTGGATACGAGGCTGCGCTGGCCATCGACGAGCAGGCTCGCCCGCTACGCCTGATCCGGGCGGCTATTCAAGAGTTGGCCGGAGAGGGTCTGAGCGCCGGGGCGATCCTTGGGCATTTGGGCCCGCTGATTGAGCCGGCGAGCCGGCAGTTCCTTGACTGCGCCACCCACGGCGGGTGCGATGGAGTCATGAACCTCGGCCCGGCCATGCGCCTCGCCCTGCTGTTGCGCTGCGCAACGGGCGAATTGCCGTTTGAGGCATACGAACTGGAGCACGGTGCCGGTGCCGGCCCGAAGGCGTTTCTTGATGATCTGGTGGCCACGCTGACCAGTGCCATCGACGACTTGACCCGTTCGGTGGACGCGGTCAAGCACCAGGCGAAGACGGTCACCGTCGGCATTTCCCGCTCGGAGGCGCTGTTCGCCGTGCCTTTGGTCAAGGAGGTCATGGCGGTGGGCCCGCGCATTGAACAGCTGGGCTACCGGGCGCTGCGCAGCCTGGCTGCTTTGGACCCGGCGGTGGCCGAGGTGACCGGTTTCACCCGCTACGTCGTGGCTGGGGATGTGCGTTCGTCTGGGGCAACCATCCACGTGATTGACCGGGGGGGTATAGCCAAGGACCTGCTATCCCGAACCGACCTGGACCCACGCCTTCGGGGCACCAAGCGGGCGGCGCTTGAGAAGGCGGAGGTGGAGGTCACAATAGGGCGTAGCGACGGGCGGCCGGTGATCCTCATCCCGGAACGCAAGGGTGACATTGCCCAAGGCCTCACGCTGCTGCATGTGGCGTTCCGGGATTTCCTGCCCGCCCAGACCGCTCGCGAAGTGCTGCTCGGCTACCGCCCGGCCCGCTTCGAGGCGCTGGTGGCAGCGGTGACCGAGACCGAGGAAAAATTCTTCGAGGAACCCCTGGGCCAGCTGACCATGGCACAACTCCTGGTGGAGCCGGTGCTAACCCTGGCCGAGCGGTGGCGCAACCGGGGCTGATGCCGGGGCCGAACGGGGGCCGGGGGCCGGGTGGCGGCCGGGTTTTGACCCCAATCACGGCCCCGATCTCCGAGGGAATCGCTCTACTGCCGGCGGCCCCGCTGAGGCGCTATATCGACCGGTACATCGGCTACCGGTTGGAAGGTTTCCCGGCTGGCGTCCATCGTGGCGTGCCCTCCCGCCACCTCACTTTCATCATCAGCTTGGGCGAGCCGATTCAGGTACTGGGTATGCCCGGGTCCAACGGACCGTTCGCCGGGGTACTGAGCGGGATGCATCCCGGAGCAGTGTCCCTACCGCACGACGGCAACCAGGTTGGCTTGGTGGCGGAGATATCGCCCCTGGGGGCACGCCGGCTGTTCGGCCTTCCGGCCGGCCCGCTAACATCGGCGGTGGTCGAGCCGCACGAGATCCTGGGTCGCAGCGCCATCTCCCTACCGGAGCGGCTGGCATCGGCAAGCGATTGGGAGGAACGGGGCCGGATCATGGACGAGGTGTTCGTGCGGGCGCTGAAGGATCGGGGCGAGCCGCCGTACGAGGTCACTTTCGCTTGGCGATCGATGCTGCGCACTCACGGGACGCTCCCGGTTGCCAAGATTGCCGAACAGGTTGGTTGGAGCCGCCGCCATCTCTCCGAGCGGTTTCGCGAAGAGGTGGGCCTGAGCCCCAAGGTAGCAGCGCGGGTGCTGCGGTTCGAACGGGTCCGCCGGGTGCTGAACGGACGGAACCGGCCCGCTCTGGCGGACGTCGCTGCGATGTGCGGTTACTACGACCAATCGCATCTGACCCGGGACTTCAACGACTTCGCCGGATGCTCGCCGGCGGTATGGATAGCGGAGGAGCTCCCATTTGTCCAAGACCCCCAGGCACCCTAGCCCGGAAACTATAGAGACTTCGACGAAAGGAGTGGTGTAATGGGCAATACGAACATCTGGCCGGTGCTGATATTCAAGGATGGCCGCGCAGGTATCCAATTCCTCACGCAGGCCTTCGGCTTCGAGCAGGCGGCGGCCTTTTACGCCGAAGACGATCCCGATGTTCTCACTCACGGCGAGCTGCGCTGGCCGGGTGGGGGCGGGGTGATGCTTGGTTCGGTTACGGGCGGGGAGCCGCCGTTCACCGGCCGACCGGCCGGGATGGCCTCGATCTACATTCAAACCGGCGAGCCCGACGCCCTCCACGACCGGGCCGTATCCGCCGGGGCGGTCATCTCCCGGCCTTTGCGAGACGAGGAGTACGGTTCCCGTGGTTTCACCGCAACCGATCCGGAGGGCAACCTTTGGTCGTTCGGAACCTACGCAGGAGAATAGCTCGTCCGGGCTAGTGGCCCGGGATTGCCGGCGTAGCCTAGTTAGGTGCCAGATCCGGTCGGGGCGCTACCGCCGAAGCCGGGTCTGGTTCCCCCGGCCCGGGCTGAAGGACTTCGAATTCCGGTAGCGGCACCGGTGGGCGTGCAAGAGTAGGAAGAATCTTTGGCTCTTAACTTACGGACGAAGCTCAACGAAACCCGCAGCGGTGAAATCGCCGTCGAATGCGAGAACATCGGTCATCCCGAGCCCACGCATCAGAGCGAAGCTGCTGGCGTCTACGAAGGAGAACTCGCGGTCGTCCCGGCGACGCAGCCAAACCCAAGCCTCGTCGGCCATCACTCCATCGATTCGTCGGGTGCTTACCCGGGTCTGGGGGGAACGGAGCGCGTCGGCGAACGCAACCGCAGCACGGTGGCCCCGACGGCGCTGCAGCAGCGTCCAGGTTTCCTCGCACACTCGGTCAGAAGTTACCAGCGGTCGCTGCGAGGCGTGGCGGGAAAGCAACTGCGAGGCGACCTGCGAGTTGGCGTCGCCTGCGACCTGCAGCGCGTACCAAAACGACGTATCCACGAAGATCACGCGCCGTACAGGACCTCATCACTATGCTCAGAGACCGGACCTGGAAGATCGCCGGTGTTGTCCGGACCTGTTTCCCGGCCGCTCAGTGACCACAGTGGATCGTCTGCGGTCAGAGGCCGTGCCAGGAGACGTTCCCGGGCGTACTCCCGCAGCAGTTCAGCTTTCGAGACGCCCTCACGCAGCGCTCGGGCCTCCAAGGCGGCGTCTAGCTGTTCATCCAGAAGCATTTGGAACCGGCGCATTGTCCTACGATACACCATTGGTGTATGAGGCCCTTACCGGGGCGTACCAACTTGAACTTGCCGGGCCCGACAGAAATCAAACCTGTGACGCGTCCTGCTTAACCTGCTTGGAAATGTAGTTGAGCAGCGTCTGGCTCGGCAGGGTCACTTTGTGCACCTTTTGCAGGTGGTCGGAGACCTGGCGGATGAGGTCCTCGTTGTTGGCGGCCACAAAGTGGCCTTTACAGTTGGCACCTACATCGACGCAGCGAAACTGGGGCATCGAATCTCCTGTCCGTTTGGCTTAAAATCAACGGAATCCTGGCGGAGTTATTCCTGACTCCCTGATTTCCGAGACGGGACTATTAGTTCTGCCGGTGGCTAAGAGCCTCGCCCTTCCAACGCTTTGATTCTCCCGGTCCGGAAACGGTGCCCCAGTCGATGACCTTGATCGGGATCTCCCACACCGTGGGCTCGGAGGATTCCTCGTCGGCGTAGATATCGATGATGACCGCCGACTGGTACTCCTGCTCCAACGGCAGCTTGAGCTCGATGTTGAGGGTTGCCTTGTTCTCCTGCAGCGTGGGCGGCTTTCCGGAAGGGACGTGAATCATCAGCTCCAGGATCAGCTTGGAAGGATCCTCGCCCTGATCTTCGCTGACCTTGAGGACGGCCCGGTAGATCGCCGGGAGCTGGCACTGTCCGGTCACGCTCAGGATGGCCGGCTGGCCTGGGCGCCTCATGTGACGGGCTTGCCATCCACTTACATGGTGGTCCATCAAAACTCCTTGTCCGAAAGGTGGGCCGCAACTCGGCTCACGGGGGGATCGAATCCAACCTAGCACAAGCTCTGTCATAGGTAGCAGCTAGCATGTCTGCTGTCCCTTAAAGTGGTTGAGGAGGGGTAGGTGCTGGTAGAACTAAACATCGCCAACTATGCGGTTATTGATCAACTGCGCCTGACGCTGGGTGCCGGATTCAACGTGATGACCGGACAGACCGGGGCGGGCAAGTCGATCATCCTGGGAGCGCTGGGGCTGCTGCTGGGGGATCGGGCGGACGCCGGGATGGTGCGGGCGGGGGAGGAGCGGGCCTACATTGAGGGGATCTTCGAGCTGGCCGATGAGGCGGCGGCGCGGGTAGGGGCGCTATTGGACCACGACGTGCACGAGGAAGGCCTGATCCTTTCCCGGGAGGTGAGTGCCGGGGGGCGCAACGTGTGCCGGGTTAACGGGCGGGCGGTTCCTCAGCGCAGGTTCGCTGAGGTGGGGGCGCTGATCGTCGACATACACGGGCAGAGTGAGCATTTGTCTTTGCTGCGCCCCGGCGAGCATTTGGAGCTTTTGGATCGCTATGCGGGATTGACCGGTTTACGGGGCCGGCTGGCCGAGGTGGTGCGGGAACTGACTGCGGTGCGTGAGCGGCTCGCACGGATCGGTCGGGAGCAAAGCGAACTCCAAGCGCGCTTGGATTTGCTCACCTTTCAGTCCGCGGAGATCGCCGCAGCGGCGCTGGAGCCGGGGGAGGACGAGGCGTTGTCTGCCGAGCGGACGCTGCTGCTCAACGCTGAGAAGGCGTGTGGCCTGGCACGGGAAGCGGTAGGTGCTTTGGAGCAAGACCACCCGGCCCACCCGGGAGCCATTGAGATGATCGGAATGGCGGTCAGGTCGCTGGCGGCACTGGAGAAGTTCCAGCCAGCGCTCGAGCCCCAACGGTTGATCGCCGAGTCGGCAATGGTCGAGTTGCAAGAGCTGGTGCGTGAGCTGAGCCTGTTTGCCGACGGGCTTCACGCCGACGACCGCAGGCTTGAGCAGATCCAGGCACGTCTGGATCTGCTCGGCGGTTTGAAGCGCAAGTACGGTTCTGACATCGATGAGGTGCTGGCCTTCGGCCGGCGGGCGGCGGAGGAGTTGCATCAGGCGGGTACCGGGGCCCGGACGCAACAGGACTTGCTGGGACAACTCCCAGAGCTTGAAGCCCAGGCGGCCGGGCTGGCGGCGGAACTTTCGAACGAGCGGGCTCGGGGAGCGGGAACTCTCACCACGGCCGTGGAGGAACAGCTGGAGGGCCTGGGGATGGCGGGGGCCCGCCTGGCGGTTGTGATCGAACAGACGGCGCACCAAGCCGGGCTGCCCCTCGCTGCCCATGGACTGAGCGCGTTCGACGGTGTTGTTCAATCGGGCCAGACGCTAGCAACCGGGGAGGGGCCGCCGGAGCGGCTGAGGTTCGACGTTACCGGCGTGGACCGGGTGGAGTTTCTGATCGCCCCCAACCTGGGCGAGCCGCTCAAGCCGCTGGCTTCCACCGCCTCGGGCGGGGAGACTTCCCGGCTCATGCTGGCCATCAAAGGAGCGCTGGCGAAGGCAGACCCGCTTCCCATCCTGGTGTTCGACGAAATAGACGCGGGTATCGGCGGCAAGGTAGGAGAGGCGGTGGGGCGCAGGCTGTGGGACTTGGGCCGGCACCACCAGGTGCTGGCGGTGACCCACCTGCCCCAGATCGCCAGTTGTGGGGACCGGCACTTTGCGGTGCGCAAGCTGGTTGAAGGGGGGCGTACCACCACTCGTGCGGTAGAGGTGACCGGGGCGGAGCGAGTGGCCGAGATCGGAGGGATGCTCGGCTCGGATAGCGTCGCCACCCGCAAGAAGGCGCAGGAGTTACTGACCCAGAGCGCCGGTATAATTACCGGCGGTGCCAACCAGCTCTGAGGAGGCGTTATGGCAACCACCGCGGTAGATCAGTCGGAGCCACAGAGCATAAGCGGCCCGGCCCGCCAAGCGATGAGCTGGGGCGAGGATCTGGTCACCATGCTGTTGGGGCTGTGGCTTATGGGTGGCTTGGCGTTGGACGGCTGGGCGCATACCAATCTCCCCGGCCTGGAAACCTTCTTCACTCCCTGGCATGCGGTTTTTTACTCGGGTTTCGGTGCCACCGCGCTGTGGGTCCTGTGGCGCACCAAACGCCGGATGGTCCCCGGACTCTCATTTTCCCAGGCGGTTCCCCGGGGGTACGGCCTGGGGCTGGTGGGGCTGGGGCTGTTCGCTGCCGGAGGTATGGGCGACATGATCTGGCACGTGATCTTCGGTGTGGAGACCCAGATCGACGCATTGATGAGTCCCACCCATGTCTTGTTGTTTGCCGGAGTGATCCTGGTGGTGACAAGTCCGTTCCGGGCGGCCTGGAGTTCCCCGGGGCACCAGGCGGCTCGCTCGGCAGCCAGCTTCTTGCCGGTTACCCTTTCGCTCGCGCTCACCGCAGGGCTCACGGCGTTCATGTTCTTATACCTGTCGCCCTTCCTGAACAGTGACATGGGGGCGAACGACGTCCGTTCCTTGAACCAGTCGTACACCGGGGAGGGCTTTGAGTACGTCCGCTTTCTAAGCCTGCGAGGAGCGATTGCTGGCTTCTTGGTGACCACGGTCATCCTGTACGCCCCGGTACTTCTTGCTCTGCGCCGCTGGCACACCCCCATGTTCAGCGCAACTGCGATCTTCGTGGTGGTGGCCGCGCTCATCCAGGGGGTCTCCGGGTTCACCGGCCTGCTATTCGTACCGGTTGCGGTAATCGGCGGCTTATCGGCCGATCTGCTGATCCGCTACCTGCGGCCCAATGCTGGTACAGCCAATCACCGGATTTTCGCCGGATTGGCCCCGCCCCTGCTCTGGCTCAGCTACGTGGCGGTGGTCGCCGTCACGCAGGGGATAGGGTGGGAGATCGAGTTTTGGAGCGGCGTGGTGGTGTGGACCAGCCTGATCGGGTTGGGCCTCAGCTTGTTGATGCTGCCCCCACCGCTACCGGAGACTGACCGCTAGAGCTGGCAGGGGGGAGCAAGCGGGTTCTCGCCGTTCTCCCGCTGGATTTCACGAAAGCGCATGCCTATGAACGGTGCTGTGAACGTGCCGATCGGTATGCCCCGGAAGTAGGCGTAATGGGCGGCAAGCATCTGTGAGCCGCTTTCGTCCCACAGCGCACCGCTGACATGACCTTCTTTGACGGCGTCCTCGGCTGCGATGATCGCCGCGGTCATGATGTTGCCCGGACGCTCCAACTCCTGCGGTGCATGCTTTTGGAGCAGTTGGTCCATGCGCTCCATCATCTTCGTGACGTCCAATCTGCCTCCTTGGTAATTGTCCGGAATACTGTGCAAAGTCGGGAAACTGTCGCTCCTATGATACGTCCGTGAACTCGCTACCGGGGAACCCATCACCGGCCGGGCGCGGGCGCACGTTGCTGGACCCGGCGGACCGGACGCGGCGGGGCAGGACCGCTACGAAGACTTTCTACGGGCGTTCGAGGGTACGGCGCAGCGCCACCGTGCTCGGCCTGATCTATGCGGCTATCGGCACGGTGGGGTTCGGCATGCGTTCGGGTTCGACGCTTTCGCCGCTCCCAGGGGTGAGGTCTTGATGATTTTTACGGGCCGATTTTCCCTGGCATTAACGACCCAAAGCTACTGCGAGCATCGGTTCTTCGCCGGTGGCGAAGAACGATCTCACTTCGTCATCGTAGAAGGTAAGGCCGGTAGCCCCGAATCCACAGGCGTACGCCCCCAGGTATATCCGCCCGGCGAGCAGACCTGCTTCCAGTTGCGCCGCCCGGTAGCCTCGGGGACCGAGCCTACGGTAAGCACGGTCCAGGTCGGCCAGCAGGAACAGCGTTGCCGCTCCTTGCCCTCCAAGAGCCTGTTCCAGGCAGAGAAAGGTCCCGGTTTCCCGGAAGTCGCCTGCCTGCAACGGCTTAAGGTGACCGGTGCCGCCGTACCGGTAGGCACCTGAAACCAGCCCGTCTACGTCATGGGCGAGCAAGGCGACGCGGGTGAGCGGGGCCCCCCAGTCTCCGGCGGGCCAATGTACGGCGTGGTCAAGGAGGCCGGCAAGGTCGGTAAGAGGGACCGGTTCTCGCCGGAACAACCGTTTGGAGCCGCGCCGGCGGATGGTAGGTTCGATCCCGGCCGGGCACAGTTGGGAGAGGTCGCCGGGCAGGGGAGTTGCCGCTGGTTCGGACCACAAGGCTGCCGCTTCCGGGCTTGCCAGGGCGGTTTGCCGGTGCGCTAAAGCGATCAGTTCGTAGCGCCGCTCGTGCCTTGAGAGCTGTAGGGTCGGATGTTGAATAGCCGCGGCCGCTTCGGCAGCGGGCTGCGCTGGGGGACCGGCCGGAGACCCGATCGGGACGATCCCGAGCGCCAACTCCGTTTGTCCGTCCAGTCCGAGCAACTGGTTCAGTTCGGCGTCGTCGAACCCGAGCACGACGTTGCACGGTTGCCCGGAGGCGGCACTAAGGGCAAGCAGGTTGGCCAGGATCATCCCGGAGTCCCACCAAAGATGGCGATAGCCCCGCTCTCGATACTTCCAGCAGGTGCGCCAGGGAATCCCGGATAGCACTATTGAGACCGGCGCCGCGGCCACTGCTTCGCTGTTACCCGCCGCCCGGGTGAGAAACGGCCGGGGATCGCCGGAGCGCAGGCAGCGAAGCGCCTCCTCCCCCGGGCTGAAGTGGTAAAGCCCGGCTTCCAGGCCGTTGATTCCGGCGCAGGCCAGGTAAATCTCGACCGGATAGAGCGCGCCGGCGCACGCGTAAGTCCGGAAGAAGACCGGATCGAGCGGCGGCCGGACCAGGACCCGCCTGACCCCGGCGCCGAGCGTCAATAACCGGGCAACCTCGGCGGCGTCCAGCGGCCCGCCCATCTGCGGCCCGCCCATCTGCGGCCCCGTGGGACCAAGAGCCTGCGGCCCGGCGGCGCCGGGGGTCGCCAGCCGGGGCTCGGCCAGGATCCCGGCTATGGCGGTTAGCGCAGGGTATCCGGTGTCGGCAGCGGGGGCGGGTAGAGAAACGGGTACAAGCTCGACATAGCTCTTGAACGGGTTGGGCCGGTTGTTCCAGTCCAGAGGGGCTTGGGCGCTGCGGACCGAGGCCGGGGTGTGTTTGGTGGCCTCGTGGTAGCTGAATTCCGGTAGCTCGCTCAAGCCTCGGGGAACATCGAGGGGTCTTCGAAGTTGGCCATTGCCTCGGTGGCTTTTTGCATTGCCCGGGCTAGGAACACCGCAACGGCTTCTGAAGCCAGCGGCCGGGTTTGCTGCAGGATCTCCGTGACGTCGGTGAGAGTGCGATGCGGAGTGGCGCCTTTGACGAACGGCTCCCAAATATAGGCACCGAACATGGCAACCATGCGCCAGGCCATGTCCTCGGTGTCCGACTTCAGCAGTGCCGCCTGACCCAGCACTACCGCCAGCGGGACCCCCACCGACACAAGTTCGACGCCCACCTTCCACAGCCGGGGGCTGGATAGGCGGAATCCGTCGCCATCCTCGGTCAGCAGGTCAAGCTCTATCGCCTGCTTGAGCAGGTCCGGATTGCTCACCACTTCCGGGAAGGCCTCTGCCACCTGCTGCCGGGTGATCGGCTCGGAGACTTCGTCGGTCCACGGGGCCAGTAGCGCATCGCTGAAGCCCAGGACATCGCTCAGGTTGGCACCTTCGTCCCAGGCATTGAGCAGGTCGTTGATAGCTTGCAGTCCGAACCCGCGCTGCTGCAATCGGGAGATCAGGTGCAGGCGGGTGAGGTGATCTTCGTTGTAGTAGCCGATCCGGCCGACGATCTGGGGAGGGTCGAGCACCCCCCGGGTTTGGTAGGCGCGGACGTTTCGGGTGGTGGTTCCCCCTTGGCGAGCCAGTTCGTCGATGGTCATCTTGCGGGCGTTCATCAGCATCTAGGATACCCTCCCCGTTATTCCCCTCCCGGACCATTCGACAGCATCGGAGCCTGCCGGTTCGGGCGGACTGCGGACCAGTCGCAAAAGACTGACTGGCCCTCCTTTCCGGCTGCCCGACCAAGCTCGGGAGTTCAATTGCACCGTGACATCAAACAATGTATCATTCCCCAGTGTTAATGCGTAATGGGAATCGCATTAGATGAGGAGGCTCCAGATGGGATTGTCGAGGGTCATGGCCCTGGGGACCGTAGCAGTTAAGGAAAACCCCTGGGAAGATTGGTTCTACGTCGTCGGTCCGTTCCTGTTCTACCTGGCGGTTGTCTACATCCTCACTGCCTTCGGCCGGACTGAGAAGAAGGACCTGATTCCACACTTTTTCGGCCGTATCTCCGACAGTCTTCGTCGAGCCACCGGTCTGCCCGGCTGGTCGATGGCCGGAGTGCTGACCGGCCTGCTGGTTCTGCTGGTCGCCGCTATAGGCCTGTACTGGGACGTCGCCTGGCACATTGACCTTGGGCGCGACAAGCTTCTGCTTAACCCGTCGCACATGATGATCGTTTTGGGTCTGGGCGGCTTGATGTTTGCTGGCGCAATCGCTACGACGTTTGCCACGTTGGACGGCGCCAAAGTCGGTCTGAAGTATAAGAAGATCACCATCCCGTGGTCGGCAATGGCCCTGTTTGCCATGGGCCTCGGCGGCATTGCCTCCTTCCCGTTCGATGAGCTGTGGCACCGGGCCTACGGCCTGGACGTGACGCTTTGGAGCCCCACCCACCTGCAACTGCTTGCGGGCGGCGGCCTGGCCACCATCCCGATCTGGCTTATGGTCGCCGAGGGAATGCGCGAATCCAAGCCAACCGCGGTGGGACGGTTTATCCAAATAATGGCTGCCGGTGCCTGCCTGACCGGATTGACCATCTTTCAAGGCGAGTTCGACTTCCGGGTGCCGCAGTTCCAGATGGTCTACTACCCCGTGCTGGTCATGATTGCCGCTGGCGTTGCCCTTACCTGGGCCCGCTTGTCCATGGGTCGGGGCGGTGCATTTAAGACCGTGCTCTTCTACATCGGCGTGCGAGGGTTTCTCTACCTGCTGGTGACCGTGGCGCTCAACCACAGCTTCGCCCACTTCCCGACCTACATCGTTCCGGCGCTGGCCGTGGAGGCTGTGGCCCGGATAGTGGGGACGCAGAACCGGGTCCGCTTTGCACTGGCCTCCGGGGCGGCAATCGGTACCGTGGGCCTGGCGGCCGAGCTGTTTTGGATGCCTCTTTCCAACTGGTATCCGCTTAGTCCCGCACTGCTCCCGAAGGCGTTTGCCCTGGGACTGCCGGCTGCCATGGCGGCTGCGCTGGTGGGGGCCCGTCTGGCTCGGCCGTTCTCCGAGGACAAAGAGCGCTCCACTGTGGGCACCTCCTGGCTGGCGGGAGCGGCGGTGGTGATAGTGGCGGCGCTGGCTTTCCCGCTTCCCCGTCAGGCCAATGGCGACGTGACCGCCACCGTTGCGCTTGAGAAGGTCGGCAACGGTGATGTCGCCAGGGCAACCGTTACGCTCGATCCGCCGGACGCAGCCCGCAACGCCACCCTGTTCGGCATCGGCTCGAACCAGGGCGGTGGCACGGTCTCCTCCGCACTGATTGAAAAGTCGCCCGGCGTCTACGAGTCGGCGGAGCTGATCCCAATTGTCGGCAAGTGGAAGAGCCAGGTAGGTCTGCAGCGGGGTAACGAGGTCATGTCCGCCCCAATCTACCTGCCTGCAGATCCGGAGATCGGCGCCTCCGAGGTGGCGGCGCTGCCGGTACGGACGCAGACCTTCGATGTGGTCACCAAGGTGCTGCTGCGAGAGGCGCACGCAGGTCCGCTATGGCCGTCGATTGTGGCCTACACCGAAGTACTGGCGGTCACGGTATTTTGGGTCGCCCTCATCGGGCTGGCGGAGCGACGCATCAGTGCGGGCCGGACCGATACGGTCTCAACCTCGCCCTTCCGTAAGGGCGTCCTCGGGTACAACCGGGTGTGATCGACCCGGCAGCTTGACCACAAGAAGCCCCTCGCCGGCATCCCTTCCGGCGGGGGGCTTCTTGCGAAGCGGAACCATCAAGTTGCGCTTCTGGTCGACCCGCACTGCCAGCACTCTACGAACCGGGCGTCGAGCGCCTCTCCGCAGCCCGCGCACACCCACTCAGGGCCGGCGGCAAAACCGTGCAGCGCTTGTTCTATGCGCTGGCGGGCCCTCAGGCGGTCCTCGGATGCCACCCAGAGCGAGGGAAGTGTGTCAAAAGTCATGGGGATCTCGCCATAGGCGGCCATGAGATGTTCGCCCCGCACCTCGCAAACGATGCCCTCAGCTTCAAGGAAGCCTTTGATTAGATGCGCTTCGGTGAGGCTGTTGGCGACGTAAGCTTGTTCGATAGTGCCCCCGGAGTTGCCTGCTTGCCGCATTCTAGTGCGGTCCATGTGTTACGGGCCCGAGAGGCGATTATCTGGGCGATTCGAGCGCCCTCCTCGAACCGGCCCGGACAAGACAAAATGTAGAAAGGCTCCGTTCAACTGCGTGAAGGACGCTCTCGGTCGCGCACCTAATTGCGGCTCGGACCCTAAGCTTTAGCCCCCGATGTAGGACATCTCCACTTTCGGCAAGCCCTCAGTGGCCGATGAGCGGATCTCCGAGTAGCGGTCCCGCCGGTTGCGCCAGGTCTGCTCAACTGCATCGGACAATTCCTGGTCGGAGGCGCCGGCGCGCAGCAACTCTCGCAGATCCTGCCCCTTGACCGCAAACAGGCAGGTGTAGAACTTGCCTTCGGCCGAGATCCGGGCCCGGGTGCACCCTCCGCAGAACGGCTGGGTGACCGAGGCGATGACGCCGATCTCGCCGCTGCCATCGGCATAGCGCCAGCGGTTGGCAACCTCGCCCGGGTAATTGGGCGGAAGCTGTTCCAGCGCAAGCTCGGCACCAATCCGCTCGACGATTTCCCGGGCAGGCACCACATCGTCCAACCGCCAGCCATTGCTGGCCCCCACATCCATGTACTCGATGAAGCGCAGTATGTGGCCAGCTTCCCGGAAGTAGCGGGCCATCGGAAGGATGCTTTGCTCGTTGACTCCGCGTTTGACCACCATGTTGACTTTAATCGGGCCCAGGCCCACCGCAGCCGCGGTCTGGATGCCGTGCAAGACTTTCTCCACCGGGAAGCCCACGTCGTTCATCGCCTTGAAAACGTCGTTGTCCAATGAATCCAGGCTTACGGTCACCCTGGTGAGGCCGGCATCTTTTAGCGCCTGCGCCTTGCGGGCGAGCAGAGAGCCGTTGGTTGTAAGCGTGAGATCCAGCTGAGGAATCGCCGCCAGAGTTTCGATCAAAAGTTCCAGATTGCGCCGAACCAGCGGCTCCCCACCGGTCAGGCGGATCTTCCTTACGCCGTGGCCTACGAAGACTCGGGCCAGCCGTTCAATCTCCTCGAAAGTTAGCAATTCCTTGCGGTCGAGGAACTGGTAGTCGCTGCCGAAGATCTCCTTGGGCATGCAATAGATGCACCGGAAGTTGCACCGGTCCGCCACCGAAATACGCAGGTCGCGTATCGGCCGTCCTAAGGTGTCTTTTACGCCCGAATCGGGCTTTATGGACAACGCAACTGCAACGGTGCTCATTTGCTCAGTCTAACGTCGCAGGTGCTTTATCCATTCCCCAGATTCCCCCGGATCCCTCCGGAAAAGGCGGTGCTTAGGCGCTTCTTCGTTCGACAGCAGCCCTGGCGGGCTGTGCTGGGCGGGCGCTTTTCAGTTGCGAAAGGCGCGAAAAGCCGGGTAGGCCACCTCGGCGGCCGGCAGTTGGATCTCACCCAGGCTGGAAAAGTCGGCACCGGTAAGGAAATCGTCGTCCACAGGGTTCGATTTGAAGATCCTGCGGGCGGTCCGGGCGAACAAGAACGACACCAACAAGAGAATGGTTCCGATGATCAGGAACTTGACCGGGTTGGTGGCAGCGATTGCATCGGTAAAGCTTGACGGGGCGGCCAGTGCCTCGCCACCTACCGGGTCTTCGAACTGCCTGGGCGGGGGAGCCTCTCCGAAAGGCAGCGCTTCGGCAAAGGCGATCTCGCTCGGCCGAGCCTTGAATACCGGCGGGGGAGCGCCTTTGCGCACCGGGAAAGGATCGGCACTGACCGGCGGTGCGGTTGACGCGGCCGGTGCTGGCGGGAGCGGCTGGGTTCCGGGGGCCAGCGCTGGGTCGATGACTTCGGCGGAGGCGGGTAGGGGATTGCCGGCGGCATCGGTGGCCACCGGCTGCGGCTGCGGCACCGGCACCGCGATGCTGGCGGAGACCGAGGGTTCGGAACTCAGGCCGGCATCCGACACCGGGCTGCGCCGGAGCGCGACCAGCCGGTACTTGACCGAAGTGCCCACCGGAGCCTCGGAATCGGTGAAGCCGAGCGCCTTGCCGGCCTCGATACTGGCCACGGCGGTGAAACTTCCGTCGTCCACTGCGCGAGACAGCTTGTAGCTTGTGATGTCCGGCTCTGGATTGGCGCTCCAGCGGATCGCCACCACACCGTTTTCGATCCCGACGCCAGGGGCTGCCGGGGTTGACGGCGGGTTGTTCACCAGCACGTTTTCCACCCTGGCCGACCTAGTCTGCTGGTTGCTCAAAGTGGCCACGGCTTCGATGTCGTAGCCGCCGTTGAACGGAGCATCCTTGCCGGTGTTCCAGGCCATCTTGAAGGTGCTGCCCTCCTGGGTGGCGGCCACGGCTTTCGGGCCCCCTTCGAAGCGGGGGGCGATGGTCACGGTGATGGTCTTGATCGTCGGGCCGAGCAGACCGAGCAGACTGGGCGCTTCGGCGACTGCTTCGATAGTGGCGGTACCGGTCACCGCCTGCCCCTTGAGTGGGGTGGGCGGGGAGGTGAAGCGGACACCTTCGGCGGCGTGAGCCGCAGGCACTGCCGTCAGAAGGAACAGAAAAACAAGCGCCGGCAGGGCGATCAGCCGCCTCATACTAGGGGCTCCGAGCTGAGAAGTTGCGCCCGGGCGACCAGCCGCTGGGTATCCGACCCTCTCGGATGGCAGGTGGTTAGCGTGAGCATCGAGCCGGGGGTGACTCCGGCGACACTCCAGTCGTCGGCCGGTACCACCCAGGGATTGGCGTGGCCGTCGAACGGCGGGACCACTTCGTAGGTGTGTTTGGCGAAGGGAGTTTCCAGGTAGATCTTGTCGCCCGGCTTGAGCTCGTCCTGCCGGGCGAACGGCTTGCCGTAGGTGGTGCGGTGCCCGGCGATGGCGACGTTGCCCGGCTCGCCGGGGAGCGGGCTGGTGGGGTAGTGGCCGGCGCCGGTGTTGAGGGCCTTGGTCGAGGTACCCTCTACCACGATGGTGTCGGTCCCAATTGCCGGGATGATGATCCGGGTCAGCGGGGAGGCGTCTTGGACCTGGCCGGTCTGGTAGGCCAGCCTGAGGCTTTCGCTGGCGAAGGTCTTGCGCAACTCGCCTTGTTGACGCGCGGCGTGGAAGTCGGTGTAGAACGGGTAGGCGAAGAACCCAATCGATCCGAGGGCGGTGAGAGCCGCCAGCACAGCCATCGATACAGCCGCCGCCCGACGGCCTTTAGGAGTGATCATCCCGGTAATACTCCTGAGCGGTCAGCAAGGCATCCTGCCAGCCGGAAAGCCAACCGAAAGCCTTGAATCCTGAGGTAGAAAGTTTAACGGCAGGTGGCCCATACGTCCGGCCACCTGCCATCAAGGGTTGCTAAGCGCCTGTCCTCGGATTGGTTCGTAGCCTGCGGTACCCCAAGACCGAACCTGCCGAGAGGGCTGCCAGCAGTGCCGCCATGCCCACCTGGAAGGCGGCGTTTCCGCCGGTGATGGGCAGAACCGGCTTCTGGGCCGCCGCCACCTTTGGCAGCTTGATCTCATCTTGGCCCTGCAGTTCGACGTTGATCTTGTTGCCTTGTGCGCTATCGAGCGAGCAGTTGGAGATCGCGGTTGCCAGGTTGGTGAAGGTGCCGCCAGCCGAGTTGCTATCGACACTCACCGGTATGTTCACATCCCTGGATGCCCGGGGTGCGATGGCGCCGATGTCGTTGAATACCAGCGAATCCGCGTTGACGGTGTTGGCCGCCGGGTTCGCGGTGCCGATTTTGAAGGCCATGCCCCGCTCCACGGTGATCTTGTCGCCCAGCCGGTTGGCGGTCAACTCGCAGTCGTAAGGGTTGGTTACCCGTACGTTGTAGTTGAACGACTCGCCAGCGTTGACGTTTTCCTTGTCGACCGACTTCTTGACCGTGAGCCCTGGGCACACGATTCCACCGGCCGGCGCCTTGGCCTCCACCTCCATGTGACCGATGCGAACATCGGCGAGCTCGAGGTTGGGGATCAACGAGTTGGTGAGCTGGCCGAGGATGCCGGTGGCACCGGGGAGCAACCGTACCCGCACGACGTCGACAACTGCTCTGGCGCTGGTGCCGTCGGCCGCCTCGGTGACCGTGGGCGCCGGGTTCAGCGCCAGATCGACCAAGCCCAGACCCAGCACGTCACCGTTGAGCAGGCCAGGCAACGGGGTCTGGCCGAGAAGTTGGTTCAGGGTGACCAGAACACTGTCGACCACTTCGCCAACCACCGGCAAGGTGTTGCTGATCTTAAGTACCGGGGTAGCGCCGGCAGTGGCCGGCTGGTACTGCACGTAGGCCCCACCCGGCACGCCGGTGGCAACCGCCCTCAGTACCCATTCGCCGAGCAGTTCGATGGTCAATTCAGCCCCCGGGATGCCCTGGAACAAGACCACCGGGGCGAGGGTCTGCCGGGTCTCCGCCAGCAAGCCGAGGTTCGGGCCGATCTGGGCACCATCCCGGCCGGTCTGGGGCACCAAGCGGGTACGGGAGGCGGTCCGGACAGCTCCGCCATCTGGCACGTTGCTGGGCTTGGTTCCTAGGAGTCCGCTCAAGCTGGGCAGAACGCCGCCGAGAACCCGGGCATTGGCCGCCCGGCCCAAGCCGAAGCTGAGGTCCTGGCCGAGGATGCAGGTGTTGTCGTCGTACCGGGCCTGCGCCTGGCCCTCCAGGGCGGTGACGTTGAGGATGCCCGGAATGTCAAGCGGGCCGACGAGCGGCCTGGAGAGGAGTTCAGTGGAGGGGGGTGCGGCCGCTTCGGCCCGCTGGTTGATCAACTGGGAACTGAGGGCGGCCAAGTCCAAGCCGCTGCCCCGGCCGTAGCTCTTCTTGCCAGGGGAGGCGGGTGCCACGACCTGATCCAAGCCTGAGGTGATTTGCGTGTTCAGGCCTTTGGAGTTGGTTGCAGCCCCGGAAACTGCCAGATCAAGATTTACCACCGGTGTGCCGAGCGTAAGAGCGTCGGCATGGACGTAGGTGCCGCTGGCGTAACCGGAGAATTCGGCATTTGCGAAGGCGACCTGCGCCTGGGCGGGAAGAGCAAGCGTGAGTCCCAGCACTGACAGCGCCACCAGCGCACACAGCCGCAGAGTCCGGCTTCCTCCGGGTTTGCTCGACATCAAAGTTCGTCTCCTCTTTGTGAGTAGCTCTTTTTTGAAGCTCTTGCGAGAAACAAAAGGTGATCGACGATCCATGCTAAAGGAAGTACTACAGCGAATCCAGTTAATCCGGAGGTTATCCGTAAGACCTTTTGCTACTTTGAGTGCTAAGCATTCACCGAAAGTGGCAGCCTGTCAAGAGATCGACCGGTCCCGCGGCAGCATTTCCGCTCGTCACGCCGGGGACGCGAGGCGGAGGGTGCCCGGAAGTTCCGGGCACCCATCCCTGAGGGCTTGGCTCAATGTTTTTGGCTGCGGATCGAGCGCATCAGCTCGGTGATGCCCTCCCGATCCAAGACGTCGGCCATCAAGCCGATCTGCTCTTCCCAGATTTGCTCGGGAATCAAGCCGGCGATCTCTTCTTCGAGTACGTGATATACGTCGAGGCCCAACTGGACCTCGGCCAGGACCCCTGCATAGGTTGGATCACCCGAAACTACTGTCTCGGCGGAGATCTGCGCGCTCTGGGCATCCGGTGAGCCGAGAATTACCAGCATGTTCTCGGTCCCGTGCTGCTCCGACAGTTTGAGGATCACCTCCTGATGATTCAGGTCCATGGCCCCGGAGGCCGTTCAGACGAAGCACTCGGTCGCAGCAAATGCGACCTTCCCGAAGTTTGTAGCCTCAACGCACGTGACGATGGCGCCGCCGGAAATACCGTCGCGCTCGCCGAGTACTACGACCTGCCTGTTCTCGAACACCGAATCACCTCCCTTATAAGTGAGCTCGCGTCCGGGAGGAACCCGCCCGAACGGGCTGTAGAGTCGGTGCGCAGAGGATATCCGAAGCGCGAAGGATCCGAATGTGGATGCATTGCAGCGCCTTAACTCCGGGTTGCTCTACCTGGTAACCCCTGCCCGGCCCGGGGCGGGGGACCTCGATGAGTTTCTCCCGGCCGTGCTGGACGCCGGGGTAGACCTGGTTCAGTTGCGGGATAAGGATATGGCGGCCGGACCGCTGATGCACTTCTGTGAAATTGTGCGCCGCCGCACCGCCCAGGCCGGAGCACTGTTCGTGGTGAATGACCGGGTGGACATCGCAGTAGCTGCCGGCGCCGACGGCGTTCATCTGGGCCAGGACGACCTGCCGGTGGACGCGGCACTATCCCAGCTGCCTGCGGGAATGTTCGTTGGGACATCGAATCACACGCCCGCTCAACTGGACGCGTCGATTGGAGGCCCGGCCGGCTACTGTGCTATCGGCCCTGTGTTCGAGACCCCCACCAAACCCGGCCGGCCGGCGGCCGGACTTGAATTGGTTCGGTACGCTTTCGCCCGGGACTCTGGCCAGGCTTCGATGGGGCTGGTTTCGACCGGCCAGGCTTCGACCGGGCTGGTTTCGACCGGGCTGGTTTCGACCGGCCAGGCTTCGACCGCGCCGGTTTCGACCGGCCAGGCTTCGACCGGCCAGGCTTCGACCGGCCAGGCTTCGACCGGCCAGGCTTCGACCGGCCAGGCTTCGACCGGCCAGGCTTCGACCGGCCAGGCTTCGACCGGCCAGGTTTCGACCGGCGCGGCTTCGATGGTGCCGGTTTCCGGAATGGCCTCCGACAGGCCGGTGTTCGCTATCGGCGGCATCAGTTTGGACAACTTGCTCCAGGTGCTGGATGCCGGGGCTCGGCGGATCTGCGTGGTCCGGGCGATCACCGAGTCCCATGATCCGGCGGGAGTCGCCCGGCGTCTGAGGGCTGAGTTGGAGCGGGTGGCGTCCGGCTGACTCTTCCCCCGGAGGTGGAATAGAATTGTCCGATGCCCACTCCTGACGAGATCACCGAAGCGCTCAAGGTTGTCACCGACCCTGAGATAGGTATCAACATCGTTGATCTCGGATTGGTTTACGACGTGGCAGTCACCGAAGACGGCGAAGCCCAGATCCTTTTCACGCTCACCTCAGCCGGCTGCCCGGCAAGCGCCCAGATCGAAAGCGATATCCGGCAAGCCGCCGCAAGTGTCGAGGGGATAACCAGCGTCAGTTCCGAAATGACTCTGCATCCTGCCTGGGGTCCAGACAAGATGAGCGAGTTGGCTCGCTCGGCACTCGGCTTCTTTTAGTGCACCGAGGGCTGCATCAAGGAATTGCTCCCCGGCGGCAGGTAGGACCACCCACAAAGACCGTGGACTTGGTATCCGCCGAGGTGCGGGTGTTGCAAAGCCGTTAAGGAGAACCGAGGGTATGAACTCTTTTTTGAGCCAGTTCAAGTGGGTCTTGATCGGCGGCGGTGTCCTGCTGCTCGCGGGAATCATTGTTTTCACCGTGGTACTAACCAAGTCCAGCATCGGCCCGGTGGACTTAAGCGACCCCAATGTCACCGCCGCCGATGTTGCCGGTCCGGAGACCGGGCAGGACGTCAAGATCGGAGAAGGCCTGCAGCAGGTGGACAGCCGGAGCTTTTCCGGCAAGGGCAAGATGTCCCAGTCCTTTCGGGCCGGCGGAGGCCTGACGATTGTTAAGCTAACGCATCGGGGCCAGCGGAACTTCATCGTCCAGTTGGGCCAAGGCCAGGACCAGCAATTGCTGATCAACGCAGTTGGCCAGTTCGCCGGGTCTAAGGCGCTGGGTCTGGCCATCGGCGAGTACACCCTTGAGATCGAAGCAGACGGCGAGTGGACGGCTCAGATCGACCAGTCGGTTCCCTCGGCTGCCGAGCCCGTCCCGCAGAGCTTGAGTGGAGAGGGGCAGACTGCCACCAAGTACTTTGCGCTCAAAGAGGGGGACGCTACCTTCCGCCTGACCCACGACGGAACCGGCCTGTTTGCTCCCACGCTGGTCCGCTCGGACGGCACGCTCATCACCAATCTGGCGAACGAGATCGGGCAGTTCCGGGGAGACAAAGAGGTCGCCCTGAGCGAGGGCATCTACCTTGTGGATGTCGTCACGAAGGGCAAGTGGACCATCGCGGTCTCCCAGTGACGGCAAGTACTTGACGCGGGTTGCTCGGAGTGGCTAGTCTCGACCCACCGTAATCGAACGCCAGTTCGAACAGCAGGCAGGGTTGAGGCGATGATCCCGGAGCTTGAACGCCGGACCGAGGGGGCTTGGTCGAGCCCAATTCTGCATGCCGACCTCGATGCATTTTATGCGTCGGTCGAAGCCTTGACAGACCCCCGGTTGCAGGGCAAGCCGGTCATTGTGGGTGGCCTTGGGGGGAGGGGAGTCGTCACGTCAGCCTCTTACGAAGCTCGCCGGTTTGGTGTCCGGTCAGCCATGCCTATGTCCCGGGCTCGCCGCCTGTGTCCGGCAGCGAGCTTCGTCCAGCCGGACTTCCCCTCCTACATAGCCAAGTCGCAGGAAGTAAGGGAAGCTTTCGACTCTGTGAGCGTCGCTGTGGAGCCGCTCTCGCTTGACGAAGCATTCATCGACCTGCTCCCTGCCCGCCGCTTCTGGTCCACTCCGGCCGCCGCAGCCGAGGCGTTGAAGGACCGGGTCCTGCGTTGCACCGGGCTGGTCGTTTCGATCGGGGTTGCGCCAAATAAGTTCCTGGCCAAGCTGGCGTCGAAGCTGGCGAAGCCGGACGGGATTTTGGTGATCGACGCAACCTCGGTGGCGGAGTTTTTGCACCCTCTCCCGGTAGGCCACCTGTGGGGAGTGGGCGATCACACCGAGGCGGTCCTGCTCCGGCTGGGCTTGAAGACGATGGGCGACGTAGCCGCAGTACCTCCGGCCGTGCTCGACAGGGTGTTGGGTGCGATGGGGGCCCGGCTCGGCCGGCTTGCCGCTGGGCGGGATGATCGTGCAGTCACTCCCAACACCGCAGTCCGTTCGGTGGGGGCCGAACAGACCTACGAGTCGGACCTGGACGAGCGGAGCCGGATGTGCGGAGCGCTTCTTCGCCTGGCGGACCGGGTGGCCTCCCGGCTCCGGGCGCAGGGAATAAGCGGACAAACAGTCAGCGTCAAGATCAGGCTCCCGGATTTCCAGACTTTCCACCGGAGCCGCTCGCTGGGCTTCGAGATTGACGGGGCGACAGGAATATACGGGGTGGCATGTGAACTGCTGGATGCGTTCATGGCCGACCGAACTCCTTCGGGCGGCAGGGTAAGGCTGCTGGGGATATCGGTGTCGAACCTGGCGCAGTGGCCGGCCAGCCAGCAACTGAGCTTCTCGGGTCAGGCGGAATGGGGGGCCGCCGACGCGGCGCTCGACTCGGTCAGGCGCCGATTCGGTGACGATGCAATAGGTTTCGGGGCTCTGCTGGAGGCACCTTGAGCTTATAATTGGGGAACGTTCGCCGGCATGTGGGTCGGAGCCGACCCGAGAAGGAATCTCTACTATGCCACTTTCAGACAGAGAGCAGCAGATACTTCAGCAGATCGAGGACCAACTCTACGAGCAGGACCCCGATTTTGTCCGAGGAGTTTCCTCTACCACGCTCCAAGTCCATCTGCTGCGCAATGTACGCCGGGGCATTGCGGCTTTCGTAGCCGGGCTGGGCGTGCTGGTAGTTTTCTTCTTCCGGCCGGCGCTGCCGATTGGCGTCGCCGCCTTCTTGCTGATGCTAGCAGCAGCAACCTACACCTACGACAACCTCAGAAAGATCGGTTCGGAGCAGCTGCGTGCGCTGCGCGAGCAGGCTCCCTTGGCCGATCTGCTGTCCAGGATTCGCACCAAGATGCGGGACATGGGCAACCGGGACGGTTCCTAACAGAAGGAACGAAGCTTCCCCACTACAAATAATTAAACTTCAACCTCTGGTTAAGACTTGTGACTCCGGTGGTGTAGAGCGGGAAAGTATTTGGGCTATCGCGAAGAAACTGCCCTTCCCCGTCTTGAAATGGGTTGGGAGGGCGATGTAGAAAATGAGGACCGTCGCTTCACCTGACACTTTTCAACTTTCAACGAGCTTGAGCATTTCTATTTTCGGAAGGGGCCACCATTGGAGGGGTTCAGTGTTCTTCAGTCATGCCGCTTTACGGGGTGTACAAGCCATCAACTGAGGTACTGGGACCAGATCGGGCTCGTCCGGCCGAGCGTCCAATCGACCGGCGGGCGGCCGGGGGTGCGGCGGCTTTACTCCTTCCGGGATCTTGTCGCGCTCAAGGTGGTGAAGTCTTTGCTCGATGGAGGCATGTCGCTCCAGCGGGTTCGCCGGGCCTACGAGTACCTTCGTAAGAAGGCTGGGCTCGATGAACATCTATCCGAGGTCAAGCTGATTACGGACGGGCAGTCGATCTTTCGTGTAGCCAAGGACGATGGCGAGATCCTGGATGCCCTGCGCCAGGGGCAGATGGCTTTTTTCGTCGCCATAGACCAAATCACTCGCAACCTTGACCAGGGGGTGGCGGAGTTTCTGCGGGACCGGGAGGAGTTCGTCGAAACCCTGAAGCAAGCCGAGGATGCCCTGGTTCAGGAAGGCAAGCGAGCCAGCCGCTGATCTTCCGGCGGCCCCGGGTTCGTATCGGCGGGGCGGGTACCCCGCTACGTCTGTGCCGCGACTTATACTTTCAGCACAACGATGAGCCGGCGTTCCCAAGGGTTGCGGCAGGCACCGGTTCGGGAACGCCGAACGCTGCTGTTGAAAGGGTGACAGTCCTGAGCCGAGCGCTGGTCCTCAACGCCTCGTACCAGCCCCTGTGCGTCGTCTCGGTGCGCCGGGCGATAGTGCTGGTGCTGAAGTCGAAGGCGGTGGTGGAAGAGGTCGCTGAACAGGGTGCGTTCCACTCGGAGCGCATGAGTATGCCGATCCCTTCGGTGGTGAGGCTGCAATACTTCGTAAAGGTTCCATACCGGGCCCGTGCGGCGCTCAGCCGGCGGGCCGTTTTCGTCAGGGACCAGTACGAGTGCCAGTACTGCGGATCGGCTGCGGAAAATGTCGACCACATCCGGCCCCGCTCGCGGGGAGGCACCCATACCTGGGACAACGTGGTGGCCTCCTGCCGCCCGTGCAACTCTAAAAAGGAGAACCGGTTGCTGACGGAGACCGGCATGGTCTTGCGCCGGCCCCCTCACATTCCTAAGGACAGCTTGTTCCTGATGGCGGCGGTCGGAAGGACCTATCCCTCCTGGGAGCCCTATCTCAGGCGGATGGGCACGCCAGAACACGACGAGGACGCTCAGTACGCCGCTTCTTGATTTCCTTTTGATCCTTAACGTCAGGCTGGCGCCCCGGATCCCCCGCTACCCAGGTGACCAAATCCACCCCTGAATGGTAGATGTATTTAAATTCAACCATGGGAATTACATCGATGTAATTACTCGCTCGGACTGCGACAAACGTTGACTCGCCCGAATTCGGTGGCGTAAAGTGGCGCAAAGTGGAGCGAGGCGCTCAGAGCGATCCGGCCACCTGTTAGCCAGCGGAAATCGGGAAAGGTGGCGCGGCCGGTGTTGATGGGGGAGTTCATGCATACCCTCGACGAAAAGGGCCGGATGTTCGTCCCGGCCCGGTGGCGAGATGAACTGGTCGGTCAGGTGGTGGTTACCAAGGGACACGAGCAGTGCCTCTACGTGATGACTCTGGAGCGTTTCGAGACGAGAAGAGGTCAGCTTGAACAGTTGTCCACGAACCGCAAGGTGAACCGGGATCACAACCGGCGCTTTTTCTCCTCAGCTTCCGAAGAGGCGGTCGACCGGTCGGGGCGGATGTCCATCCCGGCAACGCTGCGCCTGTACGCCGGACTGGAGAAAGAGATTGTCGTGATCGGCGTCTCCGAGAGGGCCGAGATCTGGGACCGGGAGATGTGGACCCGGTACCAGGAGGGGATCCCGAGCTACGAAGAGCTGGCAGAGCAACTGGACTGATACGAAGGAGCTGACAATGCAAGACGTTCAAGGGCGGAGTCTGGCCAGGGAGACCACCGAGACCTTCCTCCTGCTCATAATCGCCTCGCTTACCCTCACCGGCTATCTCGGACTTGCTCTGGTTCTGATCCAGGTGGCGAGGTAGACGGATCGTTATTGGATTGGCTCCCCGGCCGAGGCGGTGACCTACTCTCATGTGCCGGTTATGGCCGAGGAAGTCCGGGATCTGCTGGGCCCGGCGCTGGTTGAAGGGGGACCATTGGTTGACTGCACCGTGGGCGGTGGAGGCCATAGCGCAGTCTTCCTGGAACAGTGGCCGGAGCTGTCGGTGGTGGGGATCGACCGAGACCGGGAGGCACTGGCCGCTGCCGGCGAACGGCTGGCGCGCTTTGGCAACCGAGTGTTGCTGGTTCACTCGAACTTTTCCGGCATAGCTGAGGTGGTGAGAAGGTTGGGACATGAGCAGGTGGCGGCGATTCTTTACGACCTGGGGGTTAGCTCCGTGCAGCTGGACCGGGCCGATAGAGGCTTCGGCTATCGCTCAGGCTTTGCTTTGGACATGCGCATGGATCGTAGCGAACATCAACCAGCGTCGGACATTGTGAATAATTATTCGGAAAAGCAGCTCATCGATATCCTCTTTCGCTTCGGAGAGGAACGTTTCGCCCGGCGCATTGCTCGAGCGATAGTTTCCCGGCGGGCTCGTCGCCCGTTCAGCGATGGCGGCGACCTGGCAGAGGTGGTCAAGACGGCAATCCCGGCGGCTACTCGCCGCACCGGTCCCCATCCCGCCCGGCGGACGTTCCAGGCGCTGCGCATCGAGACCAACCGCGAGCTGGAGGCGTTGGACCAAGCGCTCGCCTCGACCGCAGGCCTGCTACGCACCGGGGGCCGCATAGCGGTGATCAGCTACCACTCGCTGGAGGATCGTATCGTGAAGGAGTCCTTCCGCAGTCTGGCGCAAGGTTGCGTCTGCCCCCGGGAGGTGCCGATCTGCGTGTGCGGGCGGACCCCTGAACTTCGGATCCTCACTCGCAAGCCGGTTCGGCCGGGTGAGCTGGAGCGTGCTGCCAATCCGCGTTCGGACAGTGCCCGCCTGCGGGTGGCCGAGCGCTTGGCGGAGGCCGCCTGATGGCCGGACCCGGTGTTGCCGGCGCAAAGCCCGGAACAGGTCAGGAGGCGGGTGCCGCTGCGTTGCGCCTGGTCGGCCCGGGCGAGCGTTCCCAAGAGCCCTCTCGCCCGGAGCCGGGCGGACGCCGGGCGAGCTCGGTGCTGCTCCTGGTTTGCCTTGCTTTGCTCTCGGCGGTGGTTTTCGGGCTGGTGATGATCAACATTGCCCTAGCGCAAAGTTCGATTGAGTTCAACAAGGTGCAAAAGGAAGTGGCACAGGAGCAGGATCTGCAGCGCCGGCTGCGTTTTGACGTTGCCCGGGCCGAGTCGCCCGAGCGGATTGCCCGGATGGCGGTAGATCTGGGAATGGTGCCGCCCGAGCGCGAGGAATACCTGCAGGGCCCGCCCGGCCCGGCGTCCGAAGTTGATCGCCGTCGGCCGACCCCGGGAGCGGCCGATGGCTTCGAGCTATCCGCTGCCCTCCCATAGTTTGCGATGCACAAACGTCTGCGGTCCTCACTTCGTCTTCTCTGCCTTTTTGGGGCGATTTTTGCCGGGTCGGGGGTGGTGGCCGGGCGCCTGTTCTATCTCCAGGTGCTCGACGCCAATCATCTGAGCTCCTTGGCCGCCGAGCAGCGGTTACGCACGATCGCCCTTCCGGCGGAGCGAGGCTCCATCCTGGCGGCGGACGGGACCGAACTTGCCATTTCTCTGGCGATGAAGTCGGTGTTCGCCAGCCCGCGCATTGTCGCCGACCCTCGCGGCGCAGCGGCCGCGCTGGCCCCCGTTCTCAACCTGGACCCAGCTGAGCTGGAAAGCAAGCTGAGCAAGGACACCGGATTCACTTTCCTTGCCCGGTGGATCGACCCGGTGCTGGCAGAGCAGGTGGAGGCGCTCGATATCGAAGGAATCAGCCTGATGTCGGAGGCCAAGCGGTTCTACCCTTCGGGATCTCTGGCCAGCCAGGTTGTAGGCTACGTTGGCGACGAGCACACCGGGTTGGGCGGGCTGGAGCAGCGCTACGACGACGTCCTGCAGGGCAAGCCGGGGCAGCGGGTGATGGAACGGGACCCCCTGGGCAGGCCGATCGCCTCGGGTGAGTCACGCTTGGATGAGCCGGTTAAGGGTCGTGACCTGCTACTTACTATCGACCGGCAGATCCAACATGAGGCGGAGGCGGCGCTGCAGCGAGCTTTGCAAAACTGGCACGCCAAGGGCGGCTCGGTGATTGTGATGGACCCCCGTACCGGAGACATCCTGGCGATGGCCAACGCACCCACTTTCGATGCTAACCGGCTGACTCCGGCGGACGCCGAGTTCCGGAAGAATCGGGCGGTGACCGACATCTACGAGCCCGGTTCGGTGAGCAAGCTGGTCACCGCTGCGGCGGCGCTGGAGACCGGAGTCACGAGCCCCGGCGAACCGATGAGGGTGGCCGACACCCTTAAGATCGGGGCCAAGACGTTCAAGGATTCCCACCAGCACCCGGTGCAGACCCTTAGCTTCGCCGAAGTAATTCAGACCTCATCGAACGTCGGCACTATCAAGGTGGCGGAGCGACTGGGCAAGGCATCTTTGCACGATTACCTGACCCGATTCGGCTACGGGCAAAAGTCCGGGCTTAACTTTCCCGGGGAGTCCTCGGGCATGCTGTCCAAGCCTGAGAACTGGTGGGCGACCTCTCTGGGGACGATCTCGATCGGCCAGGGGGTGGCGGTCACTCCGCTGCAGATGGCCAAGGCATATGCCGCCGTCGCCAATGGCGGGATGGAGGCTAAGCCGAGGTTGGTCAAGGCTACAGTCGATTCGAGCGGAAAGCTTCATCCTATTCCACTCGAGGCTCCACGCCGGGTGATCCAGCGCAGTACTGCTGAGACGCTGAACGAGATCTTGATCGGAGTGACCGAAGGAGACCGGGGGACGGGAAAGACCGCCGCGATATCCGGCTACCGGGTGGCCGGTAAAACCGGAACGGCTCAGAAGCCCAAGGACGGCTCGGCGGGGTATTCGGGGTATGTGGCCTCGTTTATGGGATACGCCCCAGCCGACGATCCGAAACTGGTGGTAGCAGTGATCCTGGATGACCCCACGCCGTTTCTGGCCGGATCGACGGCGGCGGTGACCTTCAAAGAGGTGATGCAGTTCTCACTCCGGCGGGCCGGAGCGACTCCCAACCTGAACGGGGTTGCTTCAGCTTCGCCGGGAACCGCCGCTTCGTCCCCCTGAGGTCCGGTGAGGTCCTCTTCCGGGTCCCCGAGCGTGCCATGCTGCACAAGATGAATCTATCGACCGTGGGGGCGATGCTCGGCGTGCCGGTCGAGGAGGCGGAGGCGGGAATCGAAATTTCCGATCTGGCTTATAGCTCCGGACAGGTGCTGCCAGAGACGCTGTTCTTCTGCCTTAGGGGGTCCCGGACCGACGGCCACACTTTTGCTTCTTCAGCCGTCGAATCTGGGGCGGTTGCATTGATTACTGAACATCCGCTAAGTTTGCCGGTCCCGCAACTGGTTGTGCCGGACTCTCGGCAAGCGATGAATGAGTTGGCCGCCCCGTTCTTCGACCATCCCAGTCGAGTTATTCAAGTGGCTGGCGTCACCGGGACCAACGGAAAGACCACAGTAACATTCATGCTCGACTCGATCTTTAGAGTTGCCGGTGGAGCCTCCGGGCTGGTGGGGACGGTAGAGGCTCGGGTGGGTCACCGGAAGGTGCCTAGCTCCCGGACCACTCCCGAGTCGATCGACTTGCAGCGATTGATGGCTGAGATGGTGGACGAGGGTGTGGCCCGCTGCGCCGTTGAGGTTACGTCTATAGGCATCGACGGAGGCCGGGTGGCCGGGGTGGAGTTCGATGTTGCGGTGTTCACCAACCTCACGCACGACCACCTGGATCATCACGGGACCATGGAGAATTACTACCAGTCCAAGAAGCGTCTTTTCGGGGCATCGTCCCCCTGCGCAGTGATAAACGTCGACGATGAGTATGGAAGGCGGCTATCCAGCGAACTGGAGGGACGGGTGGTGACCTACAGTTTAGAAGCCGGTGCGGATCTATCGGTGCGAGAACTGACAACCGGATTGAAAGGTTCACGCTTAGTAGTTGCTGGTTTGGGGTTCAACCAGAAGTTAAGAGTTTGTCTGGGGGGTCGGTTCAACGCTGCGAACGCTCTGGCCGCTTTCGGCGCGGCCGTGGAACTGGGAATCGATCCAGAGGTAGCTGCCGCAGGGATTGAGAGCTTGAGCCACGTACCGGGCCGCCTCGAACCGGTTGAGGAAGGGCAGCGTTTCCACGTTTTCGTCGACTATGCCCACACGCCCGATGGCTTGCAAAATGTCTTGGGCGCTGCCCGGGGGATGGCCGAGCGGCGGCTGATCGCGGTCTTTGGTTGTGGCGGGGACCGCGATCGAGCCAAGCGCCCGCTGATGGGCCGGGCAGCCGAGCGCTACTGCGACCTGGCGATCGTCACGTCGGACAACCCACGCACCGAGGACCCCGAGCGGATCATCGCCGAGATCGTGTCCGGCATGCAGGGAGGGTACCGGGTGGTGGCCGACCGGGCACGGGCGATTCGCGAAGCTCTCTACGAGGCCGAGCCTAACGACATTGTGATCATCGCCGGCAAAGGGCACGAGACCGGCCAAGAGGCAGACGGCGTGGTGACGCCGTTCGACGACCGGCAGGTGGTGGCAGGTATCCTGCGGGAGATGGCGTGAGCCTTACTGTCACCGAAGCTGCCCGGATTATGGGGGGCAGTTTCTCCGGGCCGGATGGCCGGGCGCCCGTTCGGGGCGGATCCATAGACACCCGCTCGCTCGACCCGGGGGAGCTGTTCTTTGCACTAGGGGGAGAGTTTCGAGACGGCCACGATTTCGTCGCCGTGGCGCTGCGCAGGGGGGCGCCGGCGGCGGTTGTCACCCGGCCGATCGAAGGGCCGGGTGCGGAACGGGTGATTCTGGTTGACGACGCCATCCGGGCGATGACCGCGCTGGCCGGCTGGTTGCGGGACACGCTCAATCCGATGGTGGTGGGGATCACCGGGTCCACAGGGAAGACCTCGGTGAAGGACCTGCTCGCGGCGATTGCCGGGAGCGAGAGGGAGGTGGTCGCCTCGGAGGGATCGTTTAACAACGAGTTGGGACTCCCCCTGACCCTGCTGCGCATCCGGCCGGAGACCGAGTTGGTTGTTTGCGAGATGGGCGCCCGGGGGCCCGGGCAGATTCGCAAACTGTGCGATCTGGCCCGTCCGCAGGTCGGGGTGGTGACGAATGTGGGCGTGACGCACTACGAGCTGTTCGGATCCCGTGAGGCCATCGCCGCAACAAAGGCGGAATTGGTGCTCTCGCTGCCCGAAGGGGGAGCCGCGGTACTGAACGCCGACGATCCGGTGGTATCGGCTATGCGCCCCCCTCACGGAGATGTGCTCAGCTACGGAATCGATTCCGAGGCCTGGCTGCGTGCGGAGCACTTGAGCATGGACCGGATGGGCCGGCCGAGCTTCCGGATGGTGCGGGGGGCCGAGGCCCGTTGGGTGAGCATGCGGATCAGCGGGCGCCATCAGGTGCACAATGCGCTGGCTGCCGCAGCCGCCGGGCTGGCGCTCGGGCTCACTCTGGAACAATGCCGGGCCGGTTTGGACGATGCAACGCTGTCGGCCTGGCGGATGCAGACCGATGAAGTGGCGGGAGTGGTGGTGGTCAACGACGCCTACAACGCCAACCCCACCTCGATGGCGTCCGCATTGATGACCTGCGCCGGCATGGCGAAGGGTCGTGGAGGACTGATCGCCGTGCTCGGATACATGGCCGAGTTGGGCGATCTGGAGGAGCAGGAACATCGCCGGGTGGGCGCTCTGGCGGCGTCAACCTGCCAGAGGGTGGTGGTCGTCGGCTCCCGGGCCGGCGGAATCGCCCAGGGAGCCCGGGAGGCTGGTCTGGAGGATGTTCGTGAGGTGGCAATGCCGGGGGAGGCCGTCGATGAGGTTGGTGAATTGGCGGATGGGGACGTGCTGCTGGTCAAGGGCTCGCGGGTCGCCCGGCTGGAGGCAGTTGCCGAACGGGTTCGTGAGAGGTTGGCCGGCAGATGATCAACGTCTTGATCGCCGCGGCGGTGTCCTTTCTGCTGGTTCTGGTCGGCACCCCTGTCATGATCAGGATGCTTCGCAGCCGCAGTATCGGGCAGTTCGTGCGCGAAGACGGCCCGCAGGCGCATTTCGTAAAGAAGGGCACGCCGACGATGGGTGGCGTGGTGATCGTCCTCGGCGCGGTGACCGGCTACCTCGTGGCACACCTGAGAGAATCCGATATTTCCAGGTTTTCTACCAGTGGTCTCCTGGCTATTTCGACGATCGTTGCCATGGCCGTGCTTGGCTTCGTCGACGACTACCTGAAGGTCTCTCGGCGGCGCTCGCTGGGGCTGAACAAGCTGGCGAAGTTCCTGGGTCAGGCTTTGATCGCTGTCGGATTCGTGCTGGCGATTCCCACCACCCAGGCTGTTGAGGAAATCTCCTTCGTCAGGCCGCTGGGCGTTGGGCTGGGGGTGTTCTTCGCTCTGTGGATCTTCGTGATAATTTCTGCGGCGTCCAACGGCACCAATCTGGCCGATGGTTTGGACGGCCTGGCCTGTGGTTCGGGCGCCATGGTGATGGGGGCCTACGTGATCATTGCGTTTTGGCAGGTGCGGCACCGGTGCGACCTTGCGGCCCCCGGTGCCGGCGTCGGCTGCTACGAAGCGGAAGCCTCGGGGGATCTGGCGCTGGTAGCGGCCAGCATGCTGGGTGCCACCGCGGGATTCTTATGGTGGAACGCCGCCCCGGCCAAGATCTTCATGGGCGACACCGGGTCGCTGGCCTTAGGAGGAGCGATGGCGGCGCTGGCCATCCTGACCAACACGCAACTGCTGCTCATCGTGCTGGGCGGACTGTACGTGGTGGAGGTTTCCTCGGTTGTGCTCCAGGTTCTGTCGTTCCGCTTGTTCAAGCGGCGCATCTTCCTTATGGCGCCGATCCACCATCATTTCGAGCTGCTTGGCTGGCCCGAGTTCACGGTGATCGTCCGGTTCTGGGTACTCGCCGCCCTGGCGGTGGCATTCGGCCTGGGGCTTTTCTACGCCGACTTCTTGAAGGTCGGCGGAGCGGGCTGATCCGGCGGATATCCGCGTTCGCCGGGAACGGAGCGTCGACAATGTTGCGATGACTACTCAGGCTCTAGCGGGTACTGCCCAAAGGCGGCTTGGCCGGCTCCTGCGAAAGCCCCACTTTCCGCTGCTGCTCACTACGCTCGCGATGGTGACGATCGGCCTGCTGATGATCCTATCAGCATCGTCTGTTGAAGCTTACCGGCAGACCGGGTCCGCCTATTCTTATTTCTTCCGGCAGTCGTTCGGGGTGGCGGTCGGCTTGGCGTTGATGGCGCTTATGGCCCGGACCGATTACCGATGGCTGCGCGATGCGGCCCGGCCGTTCCTCGCTCTATGCATCGTGATGATGGTGGCAGTGTTGATCCCGGGGGTCGGCGAGGCTCGGGGCGGATCCAGCCGGTGGCTGATGTTCGGCCCCGTGAGCGTACAGCCATCGGAGATCGCGAAGCTCGCTCTGGTTGTTTTTGCTGCGTTCATCCTGGAATCCAAGGGAATCAAGATCCGGGATCTTCCTGAGTTGGCCAAGCCGCTACTGCCCGCTACCGGCTTGGTACTGGCGCTGGTGCTGCTGCAGCCCGACCTGGGTACTGCAGTGATCCTGGGCGGGACGGTAATGGTCGTGCTTTTCTTGTCGGGCGCCCGGGCCCAGCATGTGGCCGGGCTGGCCGGGGCTGGGCTGAGCTTGGCGGTGACGCTGGCGTTTACCCATTCCTACCGGCGGGACCGGGTTTTCTCCTTCCTGGATCCCTGGAAGGACCCGCTGGGTGATGGATGGCACATCATCCAGGGGCAGATCGCGATCGGAAGCGGCGGACTGTTCGGGTTAGGACTCGGAGCGAGCAGGCAGAAATGGTCCTATATTCCCAACGCACACACCGATTTCATCTTTGCCATCATCGGGGAAGAACTGGGCTTCGCCGGCACGCTGATGGTCTTGCTGCTCTTCGTCTTCCTCGCTTACCTGGGAGTGCGCATTGCTCGCAACGCTCCCGACCGTTTCGGATTGTTGGTGGCCGGTGGGATTACCGGATGGCTGGGAATCCAGGCGCTGATCAATATGGGGGCAGTTTCGGGTTTGCTGCCTATCACTGGAGTGCCCTTGCCGTTGATCTCGTTCGGTAGCTCGTCACTTGTGTTAACGATGGCGTCTGTAGGTGTCCTTTTGTCAATCGCCAAGCGGGGCAAGATCTAACGTTGCAGTAGACAGTTTGGTCGCAATATTCGGACTCAGATTTAGAGTTCGCCCGTGCAAAGAAAGAGGGTCCGTGGCTCGCCCGTTGGATAGAGTTTAGGTGTCGATCGTCCGGGGGTCTTGGCGTGAGGATGGTTATAGCTGGAGGGGGAACCACCGGGCACCTTTCGCCCGGCCTGGCGGTGGCTGCGGTGTTGCGTGAAGCGGGCAACGAGATCTTGTTCATCGGAAGTGTCCGCGGGCCGGAGGGCCGGATCGTTGCGAAACTCGGCTACGAGTTCCGATCGCTCGATGTTGAGGGTAGGGGGCCGGGCAGGCTTAACGTCCGGAACCTTCGTGCGGTGTCCAAGCTGGTGCTGGCGACCGCGCGCTGTATCCGGATCCTGCGTTGCTTCTCACCTTCGGTCGTGGTTGGCACCGGGGGCTACGCCAGCCTGCCGGCGGCTGCAGCGGCTCAGTTGTGCCGTCTGCCGCTCGTCATTCACGAGCAAAATAGCGTTCCCGGGCTGGCGAACCGGGTCGCCCGCCGCTTCGCCGACAGGGTTGGCGTCAGCTTCCCCGGCAGCGAAGCGCTACTGGGGGGGCAGGCGGTGCTGGTCGGGAATCCGGTGAGGTCCGAGTTGATCGGTTTGGACCGGGCGGCGCTTCGGGACAACGCGGCTGCCGAGTTCGGGCTGGACCCGACCCTCCCGACGCTCCTGGCTTTCGGTGGCAGTCAAGGGGCGCAGAGCATCAACCGTGCGTTGGTCGGTGCATACGACCAGCTCCGAGGCGCCAAGATCCAAATACTTCATCTGACCGGAAGCGCTGAGGCGCAGGAGACGTCGAAGCAGATCAAGGACCTTCACCGTAACGACGATTCGATTACCTATCGGGTGGTCGGCTACACGGACCGGATGGACCTCGCCTACAGCTGTGGCGATCTTGCCCTTTGCCGTTCGGGAGCATCCACGATCGCCGAGCTGGCTATGGTCGGTATGCCGGCTATCTTCGTCCCTTTGCCCATCTCATTGGACGGTGATCAACGTCGCAACGCTGAAGCTGTAGTTGAGGCTGGCGGAGCAGAGTTGATCCTCGACCGTGAGTTGAGCCCGGCGCAGGTGGTTCGCGTGGTGGAAACTCGTCTTGTTGCCGGCGGGCATTTAGAGAGGATGTCCCAGCAAATTCGCCGGCTCGCACGCCCCGACGCTGCCCAACGTCTTGCCGATTTGGTGCTGGGAGTTTTAAGTTGAACCTTAAGGTGGATCCAGGCTGGCGCTCGGTTCATATGGTGGGGATGGGCGGGGCCGGAATGAGCGCGATCGCCCACCTCCTGGCCGGAGCGGGAATGCGGGTAACCGGGTCGGATGCCCGAGAATCGGCGGCACTGGAACTCCTTCGCTCCCTGGGTATCGAAGCGCACGTAGGGCATTGGGGGGAGCGAGTAGACGGCGCCGACGCAGTCATCGTTTCCGCGGCCGTCCCTCCAACGAATCCTGAGATTGAGCGTGCGGCACTGCTCGGCATCCCGGTGGTGTGGCGGGGTGAGGCGCTCGGCAGGATACTTCGTGGATTCCGCACGGTGGCGGTGAGTGGCACTCACGGCAAGACGACAACCTCAAGCATGATCGCCTCAATCGTCAGAGGTGCCAGCCTTGATCCTACCTACGCTCTCGGTGCCAATCTATCGGACGGCTCGCCGGGCGGCTTTCTCGGATCCGGGGAAGTGGCGGTGGTGGAGGCCGATGAAGCGTACGGATCCTTCCTCCACCTGGAGCCGGCGGTCGCGCTGGTAACCAACGTGGACCGCGACCACCTCGACCATTTCGGAGACTGGGACTCGCTGAAGGCGGCCTTCCGGACGTTCATGGAGCGGGCTTCGGAGAAGTTGATCGTGTGCGCCGACGATCCGGTGGCCGTTGAGTTGTCGGAAGAACTTGAGCCGACCAGCTACGGGTTTCATCCGCAGGCCCGGATCGGCGGAGACGAGCTGGTTTGTTCGGCAAGCGGTTCTACCTTCCGCATGAAGTCCGGCGGTGTTCCATGTGGTCGAGTTACCCTGGCAGTCGCCGGAAGGCACAACGCTCTGAACGCATTAGGGGCTGCTGCTGCATGCTTGCAGGTCGGGGTTCCCCTTGAATCCGTGATCGAAGGTTTAGGCGATTTTCGAGGAGTAAGTCGAAGGTTCGAGTTCCGCGGTAGGTTCCATGGTGCCGACATCGTGGATGATTATGCCCATCACCCGGCTGAGATAGAGGCGACACTTGCCGCCGCACGTTGCGGGCCGTGGAGCAGGATTGTCGCAGTGTTTCAACCTCACCTTTACAGTAGAACCGCTGACCTCTGGAATGAGTTCGGTGCGGCGCTTGCCGCAGCCGACTTGGTAGTCGTCACTGATGTCTATGGGGCCCGGGAGGATCCGGTTCCCGGAGTGACCGGTAAGCTGATTGTCGAGTCCGTCTGCGACCATGCTCCCGGGCGCCAGGTGGCCTACCTGCCCCGGTTGAACGAGGCTGCTGCCTTTGTTCGCGAGAAGATATTGCCGGGCGACCTGGTCCTGACTCTGGGAGCCGGAGACATAACCACCCTGCCCGACCGGCTTGCGGGCAGCCTGCCGAAACGATAGGAATTCGTGGATTCACTCAGGTCGGAGGGAGTTGATCGGGCGTCAGCTTTGCTCTCCCGTAAGTTCGGTGGCGAGTTAGGTGGCCGGGTGTTCTTTGACCGGCTACTTGGACCGTTGACCTCTCTGCGGGTCGGCGGCCCCGCGGCGATACTGGTTGAGGCGGCGTCCGAGCAGGATCTCGAAACCACCGGATTGACCGCGGCACGGTTCGAGGTCCCCATTCTGGTTATCGGTCGAGGAAGCAACATCCTGGTCGCTGATTCGGGTTACCCCGGAATTGTGATTCGGATGGCGCAGGGCTTCGATTGGATTCGCAGCGGGGAGCCGCCGGAAACGGTTGTGGCCGGAGGTTCTGCTTCTTTGCCCCAAGTTGCTAACTTCGCTGCGAAACGATACCTCGCCGGGATGGAGTTTGCGGTGGCGATTCCTGCGACGGTGGGAGGGGGAGTCGCTATGAATGCTGGAGCACACGGATCGAGCGTGTCAGACGTGCTTGTTTCGGTGCGGATCTGCCGGCTGCCCGAAGGACGAACCGACGAGGTGGCGGCAACTGATCTGGCAATGAGATACCGGCGGACAGAGTTGCCCGCCGGGGGGGTTGTCTGCTCCGCAACCTTTACTCTGGAACAGGCTGATCCAGAAGTCATTGAGGGCCGGATGAAGCGTTACCGCAAGCACCGTTCCAACACCCAACCATCCGAAGCTCCAAATGCGGGTTCAATGTTTAAGAATCCGCCCGGCGAAACGGCGGGCAGGCTGATAGAAGAAGCGGGGTTGAAGGGCGCGCGCGCGGGTCAGGCAGAAGTTTCCACAAAACATGGCAATTTCTTCTTGGCCCATCCCGGAGCTACAGCCCAGGATCTCTACAACTTGATGGCACTGGTTCAGTCGACAGTGTTCAGGATGTTCGGCGTGACGTTACTGCCTGAGGTCAAGTTGGTCGGCAAGTTCGATATAACAGCCGGCCTGGCAACGGTGGCTCCAGAGGTGGCGAGCTGAAACCAATCACGCTGATAGTGGTGATGGCGTTGGGAGCTCTGGTGTATCAGGGGGCCACGAGAATCCTTGAGTCCGAAGCGCTGGAGGTTCGAGTTTTTGAGGTACGAGGCAATTCTGGAACACGAGTTTCCGATCGTGAGCTGATTCGGGCGTCGGGGGTTGAGGTTCGAGCCAAGCTGTTAAAGATCTCGACGGAGGAAGTGGAACGCCGGTTGGAGAGGATCCCCTGGCTAGACCAGGTTGAGGCGCAGCGTATCCTTCCCTCCACACTGCATCTGTCAGTCAGCGAAAGGGCTCCGAACCTTGTTGTATGGACGCAATCGGGTCCCTTCATGGTGGACAAGGCCGGCATCGTCCTGGCTCCGGGGCGCGAAGCCGGGCTAATTGAGCTGTTCGATCTTCCCCTGCCCGGACTCCAGCCCGGATATAAGGTTTCCACTCCCGAGTACCTCCAGGCGGACACGATTATTAACGGACTGCCAAGAAGCCTGCGGGTCAAGATTGGCTCCGTCCAGGTTCCAACGATGGACCAGATCACCCTGAGACTTCTGGGTGGGCCCATGATTTCCTACGGTACGGCTGAGAACCTGGAGGACAAGAACTTTGTTTTGGAGGCGCTACTGGAAGAGTCCAAGCACCAGCGAGGCCAGGTCGCGATCGATGTCCGAGTTCCTCTCCGTCCTACCGTTAAGATTGGTAACTAAGTTGTAACGGCTTAAGCTCATAGCGTTATAGTTTGTAACCAGCGTAGTTGACGGAATTAAAGGAAAGTCTTGGACGAGGTCAATCAACCGGGCAGTTATCGTTTACGGATCCGCTCCGGGCATTACGAGGTTGAGGTTCAGGGGCCCGATCCAAACTACGTGGATGCCAAGTTCGCTGAGTTACTGGCCTTGGTAGATGACGAAGAACCCATTTCCGACGCAGCAACGCCCCCCCCTCGGGCGGAAGCTGAATCTCTTGGCGAACTGATTCGTCTCGTGGGCCCAAGCGGAGGTCTCGAGCACGCCTTGGTTGCCGGGTACTTTCTCGAAAAGTCGGCAGGCTTGACCGGAGGGTTTCGTCGAAGGGACCTCGCCGCTGCGTTCAAGACCATCAAGTACAGCCATTCCAATCCGGGCGTTCCGATTAGCCTGGGTAAGAAGCAGGGATTGTTGGTCCATGCCTCCGAGCCTGATCGTGTGAAGTTGAGCGATGCGGCCGCCGAGTGGGTGCGGGTGCGTTTGGGCGGGGAGTGAGACGAGCCTGAAGGCGAATTACAATGCTGTACTTACCTCTATAAAGTTGACCACATACGCAGGCGCGACTATATTCACGACTGTAGTTGAGGTTTTAGTTTAGGTGTTCTCTCCATCAACCTTTGGTCGAGAGTAATATTTTCCCCCTCACCCGGAGGTGAACAGTGGCAGCAGGCCCGCAGAATTACCTGGCAGTCATCAAAGTGGTCGGTATCGGGGGCGGTGGCGTCAATGCGGTAAACCGGATGATCGACGCCGGCCTCAAGGGCGTCGAGTTCATCGCGGTGAACACTGACGCCCAGGCGCTGCTGATGTCCGATGCTGATGTGAAGCTCGATATCGGTCGTGATCTTACCCGGGGTCTTGGGGCCGGTGCCGACCCCGAACTCGGCCGGCAGGCGGCAGAGGCACATCGTGATGAAATCGAAGAAGTGCTGCGTGGAGCCGACATGGTGTTCGTAACCGCCGGCAAGGGCGGGGGCACCGGAACCGGAGGGGCTCCGGTGGTTGCAGAGATCGCCAAGAGCCTGGGCGCACTCACCATTGGCGTCGTGACCAGGCCGTTCGCTTTCGAGGGGCGGCGGCGCAGCGTCAATGCTGAACAGGGGATCATGAAGCTGAAGGACCGCCTGGACAGCCTGATAACCATCCCGAACGACCGGCTTCTTCAGGTGTGCGATGAAACTACCTCGGTCCTGGAAGCCTTCCGCATGGCCGATGAGGTGCTGCTCCAGGGTGTCCAGGGAATCACGAACCTGATCACCACTCCCGGCCTCATCAACCTGGACTTTGCCGATGTGAAGGCGATCATGCTGAACGCCGGCTCATCGCTAATGGGTATCGGTAACGCCCGCGGCGAGGACAGGGCAGTGCTCGCAGCACAGAATGCCGTTTCCTCGCCTCTGCTGGAGGCCTCTATCGACGGTGCTCGGGGGGTGCTCATCAGCATCTCCGGCGGAAGCGATCTGGGACTGTTTGAGGTGAACCAAGCTGCCAACATAATCGCCAAGTCGGCGCATCCGGACGCCAACATCATTTTTGGTGCGGTCATCGATGATCAACTGGGCGACGAGCTGAGGCTGACAGTCATCGCCTCTGGCTTCGAACGTTCAGAGCTGCCGAGTACCGGCCGTTCGTCTTCCGGGTCGGGACGGGTTCCGAGCTCCAGTTACAGGGGAGGCGGACGCCTTCCGTCAGTGGGTCCGGTCCCCGTGCGCACTGGTGCCGCAGCCAGCTATGCCGCGGAAGACGATCTCGATGTCGAGTACGAGTTGGACCGGGAACCGGTGATTGGCGACCTGGACGCCCAGGTGTCCCGGCGCAGGGATCCGGTATTTGACGACGATCTCTACGGCGCAAGGGATGACCCGTACGACAGCAGGGAAAATTACGTTCAGCCTTCTCGAGAGCGGGAGCCGAGCTACCCCCGGGAGCCGGCTTACGCTCGTGAACAGAGCTACTCCCGGGATCCGGCGGTCACCCACGTGTTCGACGCAGAAGCCGACGACGACGACGACGATCTGGACATCCCAAGCTTCTTGCGGAAACGATGAGTAAATCAAACAAGACGGATAGGAGCCGTTCTGCTTGAGTCACTAGAACGAGCAGGCCTGCATTTACTGAAGCCGCCGGGAGAGAGGGGGGTGGTCTTCACCCTTCGACTGGGCGGATTCAGTTGCGGTCGATATGCAGAGCTGAACCTGGCGACGCACACCGGGGATGATCCGGAGTGCGTTCGCGCCAACCGGGAAAAATTGTCCGATCTGCTGGGGATACGCCCGGATTGGGCTGTGCCGGATCAGGTTCACGGCTGTACCGTGGTTGCGGTCTCCGATCTGGCCGGTTCCTGCGATGACGTGGTTGCGGCCCGGGCGGAATACTTTTGCTCCACCGGCGCACGGGCGAGAGCTGATGCTGTTGTTGTCGACCTTGCGGCACGCCCGGTCGCTGTGATGGTTGCCGACTGCTTGCCGATCGCCTTGGTGGGGCCGACCCGGCGTGCGGTGGTCCACGCTGGCTGGCGCGGGCTGTGCTCCGGCGTGGTGGAGGCGGCAATCGATGCTTTGGGCGAGTTCCCCAGAGCTTGGATCGGTCCGGCCATCGGGCCATGTCACTTCGAGGTGGGTGCGGACGTCATCGACGCTTTCCGTAACTCCTATCCGGAGATGCCCACTGAGTACTGGACGAAGCGGGGCGGCAGCCGATACTTCAATCTACCGGGGGCGGCTCGCTGGGTCCTGCGCCGGGCCGGCGCCGAGGTGGACGACGACGAATCGCCCTGTACTTGGTGCGATGACCGGCTCTTTTCCTATCGGCGGGACGGGATCACCGGCCGTCAGGCGGTGGTGGCGTGGCAGCAATGACCGACGCTCCGCTTACCTCAGTCGAGAGCCGGCTGCGCGCGGTCCGGTTGGAGATCGAGCAAGCCGCCCTCCGTGCGGACAGGGATCCGTTGGCAGTAACCCTGGTTGCCGTTTCCAAGGGTTTCCCCATCGAGTCGATCAGGCAGGCCTATGCTGCTGGTCAGCGCGATTTCGGGGAGAACCGCGTACAGGAGTTGCTCGCCAAGCACGCTTATCTGCGGGGGGCGGGGGCCGCTTGGCACTTCATCGGCCGCCTCCAGCGCAACAAGCTGGCGAAACTGGCGCGCCTGGCCCCGGTGATCCACTCGGTAGACAGCCGTTCCATGGCCGCTGAGCTCAGTAGCCGGGCGGCCATGCCGTTGCGGATCCTGTTGGAGGTGAACGTGACTGAAGAACCCAACAAGGCCGGTTTAGCGCCGCGGGAGGTTCCCGGCATAGTGGACGACGTGTTGGATATGCCCAACCTGGAACTGGTAGGACTGATGACCATGGCCCCCCGGCTGGAGGATCCCGAGGGAGCCCGGCCGGCGTTCCGGCGGCTCGCCGAGCTGAGAGATCAGCTCTCGAAGCGATATTCCTCCGGCAGGATCCACCACCTTTCGATGGGGATGAGCCAAGATTACCGAATAGCTGTAGAAGAAGGGTCGACTCTGGTGCGCGTGGGGGAGGCTATTTTCGGGAAACGGCTCCAGCTGGGAGTTAGCCCCGGCATCGAAGAGGAGGGAACTCAAAAGAGGTGAGCTCCACTGGAGTCTGGAAGAAGACCTTGCTCTACCTCGGACTGGTGGAGGAGGACGAGGCAGATGGGCAGCAGCTTGACCTCGTCGAAGAGGCGCCTCAGCGCCCCCCATCCACCATTCGCAAGATCAGCCGAGAGGAGCTGTCGAGCGTGCGCCCTGTGGCCACCCCGCAGCCGCTCGGGCAGGTACACATCGTTGCGCCCCACTCCTACGACGATGCACAGGAGATTGGTGACAAGCTGAAGTCGTCCGTGCCGGTAATCATGAATTTGCAGGGAATAGAGGACGATACTTTCAAGCGACTGACCGCTTTCGCGTCGGGTCTGGCCTACGGATTGGGTGGGGAGGTCCAGCGTTTGGCGCCCCGGATGTATCTGATCACTCCGGCCAACGTCGAGGTGTCGGCTGAGGACCGGCAGCGCCTCAAGCGGGGACTTTTTAATGAGTTCTGATCGCCAAATCTAGCCAAGGAAGACGATATTGGTAAGGACCATCCTTCTAAACACCCTGAATATCTACTCGATGATCATGATTGCTCGGGTGGTGCTCTCCTTCATCCCTTTGTTTAAGCCGGGGTGGAGTCCGCCCTCCTTCTTGGCGCCGGTGGTAGACCTCGTCTACGGCCTCACCGAACCGCCGTTGCAATTCTTGCGCCGGGTGATCCCGCAGCCTATGGGATTCCCGCTGGACCTCTCGTTTTTTGTGCTCTTCATAATCATCAGCGTCTTGAGGACGATCATCCGTGGCTCTTGAGGCGGCGGTAAAGGAGGGTGGTGCTATGGCTATAACTCCGCGCGAGATCCAGGAGAAACAGTTTCACGACGCCTTCCGCGGTTACAGCCACGAGGAAGTGGATCTTTTTATCGACCAGGTTGCAGAGGCCTACGATCAGATCTACCGCGAGAACCAAAGCCTGCGTAAGCAAGTTGAACAGGTGCAAGCTCAGATCGAGGGCCGCCCCATCCCGGCGATGATCCCCGCGCCGATCACGGTCCAAGCCAGCAGTCCGGCCCCGTCGCCAGCATTTTCGTCGCAGGCGAGCGCAGAGTCAGAGGACATGCTCAAGCGGATGCTAATAACCGCCCAGGAGACCGCCGACAAGGCGGTGCAAAGTGCCAAAGCTCGGGCGCAAGCAATGGTTGAAGAGTCCGAGGCTCGAGCGCGTCGTATTGAGGAACAGGCGGAAACGATCAGCTCGACCACCATACAGGACGCTCAGCACCGGGCTAGCGAGACACTGGCGGCCGCGGCACAGGAAGAGTCCGAACTCAAGGAGCGAATTGAAGGACTCAAAGTGTTCGAGCGCGATTTTCGGTCGCGCCTTTCGTCGTTCGTGAAGTCGCAACTGGAATTGCTGGAGAGCCGGCCGGCGGTTTCTGCCGGTTCCCAGACGCCTTCGCCAGCTTACCGGGAGCGTAGTTGGACTAAGACGCCTGCGCCTGCGCCACGCCCGGCACCGGAGCCGGCCGCATGGTCCTCGCCAGCAGCCGAATCCCCGGGCAGCGAGCCGCAGTCACGGGTTGATCCGGCAGCGGCACCCGAACCTGCCCCGGAACCGGCGGACTCCGGTCCTGCTGCCGCCAGCAAGCAGGCGAAGAAGGCGGCGGCGCCCGAGAATCGGTCCATTCGGGAGCTGTTTTGGGGAGAGGACTAACCGCTCCGGCCGAGCCCGCAGGTCGATTACACTGGGCGGATTCCGCTGAACCGGGAGGGCCGCGATGTTTAAGGCTTCGATCATTCTGGTCGTTCTTGCTTTCGCCGCGCTGGCCTACGGGTGGGTGCAGGGAAACGATCCCCTACTCTACGGTTCAATCGCGCTCAGTGCCTTAGCGGGTTTCGCCTTGCTCCGCTCAACCTTCGCCGAGCGAAAAAGGCAAGCGCAGTCGGCTCGGGCTAAAAAGGCGCTGAAGGAGCTCGAAGCGTCGGACGCAATAGGCGCGCCGGTCGTTCGGCGAGATCCGAGTATTAAGAGTCTGGGAGAACTCCAGTGGGAGGCCGACGGCGGGCTGGAGCGGTTCCGCCGCACCCGGTCGCCGATCAAGCTGTTCGATCAGCAGGATTCCGCTTTGCCGGCCGGGTCGCTGCCCCAGGACGACTTTGGCCCCGGTATCGAAGGCGACGACATCTTGGAGCGAACGCTTAACTGGGTGGAATCTGCCCCTGAAGATGAGTTTGCTGCTCCTTCAGTGGGTTACCGGCCAGCCCCCCGCCCGACCAGAGCCAGCAGTGACGACTTTCGTTCCCGCCTGGCTGCGGCGCTCAGCGACGCCCCAGGTTCCATTCATTCCCCCCAGGACTCGGTGTCAGAACAAGCTCCTGCACCGGTGGCCAGGCGCCAGCGCTCTGGCACATCCGCCCGGGGGTCCGGAACCCCCGCGCAGCCCAGATCCCAGTCCGGCACTATCCGGCAGCCCGGCACCGCTCCGGCAGTCCGGCAGCCGGGAACAACCCCGACCGCCCGAAGATCCGGCCCCCAGTCCGGCGCCGCCGTACCTGCCCACGCCTCTCAAGGGGCGTCCCCCTCCGATTCCCTTCGACCGGCTTCGGTAGCGCCCCTTCGTCGCCGGGGTGGGCTGGTTGAACCGGAAGAGCAAGTCGAAGGGGGCCAGTGGATTCGGATCGAGGACCTGCCTCGTATCGCCCGGGCGACCCAGCAGGGGGGCGGCTACGCTCGCCCGGAACTGCCCGAAGTCAGTCCTCCCAGGCGGCGGCCGCCCATTGGCGCAACCCGTCCGGAGTCGCCTGGCCAACCCAGGAGCTCGACCGGCAGCGGAACAGGCGCCGAGGCTGCCGCATCAGCGACGCCGAGCAGGCGTACGGCAAGGCCCCGCACCCGCAAGGATGATGGTCCGGACGCGCCGCCCAGGAGGCGTACCCGGCCCAAGTCCTGAATTGTCCCAGCGCCGGAATTCTGGGTAAGGTCAGGCAATGCGTTTAATCCCGCCGCCCTCGCCGGGCGGGTCGCTAATTTCTGAGGACGACCTTCATCTGTTCAACGAAGGTACGCACTCCGCTTTGGCGGCCAAGCTGGGTGCTCACCCAACGCCCTCGGGCACCCACTTCTCGGTTTGGGCCCCCAACGCCCGGTTCGTCTCGGTCATCGGCGACTTTAACGACTGGACTGCCGACGCCGACCCGCTCAGTTTGCGCGGCCGCTCGGGAATCTGGGAAGGGTTTTGTGTCGGAGTGCCCAAAGGTTCCCGGTATAAATTCCACATTGAGTCGGACAAGGACGCCTATGCCGTCGACAAGTCCGATCCTTATGCCATCCACTGCGAGGTCGCTCCCGCCACTGCCTCAATTGTCTGGGACCTGGAGTATGAGTGGGGTGACCGGGAGTGGATGGACCGGCGTGGGGAGCGTAACTCGCTGGCCTCGCCGATTTCAATCTATGAGTTGCACCTGGGTTCGTGGATGCGGATCCCGGAGGAAGCCAACCGCTTTTTGACCTGCCGGGAACTTGCCCCCAAGCTGGTCGATTACGCTATAGAACTGGGATTCACGCACGTCGAGTTCATGCCCGTAATGGAGCATCCGCTGCTGGCCAGTTGGGGCTACCAGGTAACCGGCTACTTCGCCCCGACCAGCCGATACGGTACCCCGCAGGACTTCATGTACTTGATCGACAGGCTCCACCAAGCAGGCATCGGCGTGGTCCTGGACTGGGTTCCCTCACACTTTCCCACTGATGAGCATGGCCTCGGCTATTTCGACGGAACCCATCTTTACGAGCATGCCGATCCCCGCCAGGGGTTCCATCCGGATTGGACGAGCTTCATCTTCAACTTTGGCCGCAGCGAGGTGCGCAGCTTCCTACTTTCCAGCGCAATTCATTGGTTAACCAGCTTTCACGCAGACGCGCTGCGGGTGGACGGCGTGGCCTCGATGCTCTACCTCGACTATTCCCGCAAGCCGGGCGAATGGATTCCCAACCGTCACGGCGGCAGGGAGAACCTGGAGTCCAGCAGTTTCTTGCGCCGTCTGAACGAGGACGTCTACCGTTTCTACCCAGACGTTCAGACGATGGCTGAGGAGTCGACCGACTGGCCTATGGCTTCCCGACCGACCGACGCGGGCGGACTGGGCTTCGGATTCAAGTGGGATTTGGGCTGGATGCATGACACGCTCGCCTACGTCAAGTTGGATCCCGCTCATCGTAAGTATCATCACAACGAACTGACCTTTCGAATGCTTTATGCGTTCAATGAAAATTTTGTTCTCCCGCTTTCTCACGATGAGGTGGTGCACGGAAAGGGATCGCTCATCGGGCGGATGCCCGGCGACGAGTGGCAGCGTTTCGCCAACCTTCGCCTACTGCTGGGCTACATGTTCGGGCAGCCGGGCAAGAAGCTGCTGTTTATGGGCAACGAGTTCGGCCAGACTTCCGAATGGAACCACGACGGTAGCCTGGACTGGCACCTGCTCCAGTACCCCGTACACTGCGGAGTGCGCCGCTGGGTGGCCGACTTGAACCGGATCTATTCCCAGGAGCCCGCTTTGCATGAGCTGGATTGCGACCCGGAAGGTTTCGATTGGCTGGCTGCGGACGACAAGGAGTCGAGCGTGATCAGCTTTGCCCGCAGCGGGAAGGGCACATCAGGCAAGATCGTCGTCGCCTTGAACTTCACACCGGCGCCCCGGACCAGCTACCGGATCGGCGTCCCGCATCCGGGTGAATGGTTGGAGATCGCCAACAGTGATGCCACTGTGTACGAGGGCAGCGGTGTAGGAAACCTGGGACGGGTTATGGCGGAGGATGTGCCGTCGCACGGCCGGCCGTGGTCGGTCAACCTGACCCTGCCTCCCCTTGGGTGCCTCTTCCTCAAGCACCAATCGGGTGGTTAAGCGCCTGCGCCGGTGCCGCACCTGCTCTAAGTGCGGATAAGGCCGGGCACTCCGTACCCGCTTGGGGCCACCTGGGACGGCGAGGGAGTCAATTTCGCACTCTTTTCGGAGAACGCTACCGAAGTCGAACTTTGCCTGTTCAACGCCGCGCATGACGCCGAGGAGTCGTTCCGGATGTTCCTCGAGGAACGAACCGATAGGGTCTGGCATGTCTATCTGGCCGACGTTCGGCCCGGCCAGCTTTACGGCTACCGTGTTTATGGTCCTTACGATCTCAACCAGGGACACCGCTTCAATCCGGCGAAGCTGCTTATCGACCCCTATGCGCTGGCCATCGCCTCCCAGCCTCGATGGGGAGACGAGTTGTTCGGTTACCACCGCATCGGCGACCGGGGCACCCGGATGCTCGATCCCCGCAACAGCGCCCCCAACGCCCCCAAGTCAGTAGTTGTAGATACCAGCTTCACTTGGGGCGACGATCGCCGCCCTAACACGCCATGGACGCAGACGCTGATCTACGAATGCCACGTCAAGGGCATGACCATGCGCAATCCCCTGGTTCCCGAATCGATCCGTGGGACCTATCTGGGGCTGGCGCAGGAGCCGGTGATCGCCCACCTCAAACGATTGGGCGTCACCGCAATCGAGCTACTCCCCGTCCACCAGTTCATCGACGAGCACCACCTGGTGGTAAAGGGATTGTCCAACTATTGGGGGTACAGTTCAGTCGCCTTTTTCGCCCCAGAGGTCAAGTACGCCACCAGTGGGCTGGGCCGGCAGGTGTACGAATTCAAGACCATGGTTAAGGCGATGCACAGCGCTGGCATCGAGGTAATTCTGGACGTGGTCTACAACCACACCGGCGAGGGCAACCAGCTGGGCCCGACCTTGTGTTTCAGAGGTGTTGACAACGCTACCTATTACCACCTGCGGCCGGGCGACTCGAGGCACTATTTAGATTTCACCGGGACCGGCAACAGCGTGAGCGTCGAGCATCCCCGCGTACTCCAGCTGGTCATCGATAGCCTGCGCTATTGGGCTACCGAGATGCGCGTCGACGGTTTCCGCTTCGACCTCGCTCCAGTGCTCAGCAGGCAGCGGTGGGAGCAGTACATGTTCAGCCGCACGTCCCCGCTTTTCAAGGTGTTGCTGCAGGACCCGGTTTTGTCCCGTTGCAAGCTGATCGCCGAGCCGTGGGATTTGGGGTTCGGCGGCTATCAAGTGGGGAACTACCCGGTCCAGTGGGCGGAGTGGAACGACCGGTATCGCAACTGCGTGCGCCGATTTTGGCGAGGGGACCCGGGGCAGGTGCCGGAGTTGGCTTCACGCCTGTGCGGCTCGTCCGATCTGTTCGAGCACGGGGGGCGTGGAACTTACGCCAGCGTGAACCACATCACCTGCCATGACGGCTTCACCCTCCACGACTTGGTCAGCTATTCGAACAAGCACAACCTCGCCAACGGTGAGGACAACCGGGATGGCACGGACGAGAATTTCAGCTTTAACTGGGGAGAGGAGGGGCCGAGCCGGAGTCTGCGGATTCAGCAGATCAGGCAGCGGATCAAGCGGAACATGCTCGCGACGTTGCTCTTCTCTCAAGGTGTGCGAATGATGCTCGGCGGGGACGAGATGGGCCGAACCCAGGCAGGCAACAACAACTCTTACTGCCAAGACAACGAGATCAACTGGGTGAACTGGGATCTGGGAGATCAGGATCGGGAACTGTTGGAGTTCACCGAACAGGCGGTGGCGATTTTCCAGCGGAATCCAGTTTTGCGCCGTCGCCGGTTCTTCAGTCAGGACGACCCCGCAGGCAGGGTGGTCTGGCTGCGTTCCGACGGTGCCGAGATGGCCCCCCAGGACTGGAACGACCACGAAAATCGGGTGCTGGGGATGATGATCCCAGGTTCGGCTAGCGACCAGATGGATAGCGCTGGTCGGCCGATCCCGGGTGAGTCGGTGCTGCTGCTGCTCAACGCCGGAACTCAGTCGGTCTTTTTCGTGTTGCCCGAGCTGGAGTTCCAAGAATGGCGGGAACTCCTCAATACCGGCCGACCGGGGACCCAGCTAAAGCGCAAGAGGGGACTGAGTCTACCCGCTCACTGTTTGATTCTGCTCGCCGGAGGTTAGCAGTGCCCGTGGGCATAAGTGGGAAGCAGCAGTAGAATTGTCGAGGCGGTTTTCGTGGGGGCCCGGCAACGAATGGAGCGTTGAGGGTATGTCTGGATTGATTAAGGTTCTGAGTCGGCGCGCCCGAAGCATGGTGGTTCTGGTGGCTTTGTGCGCTGGCTCGATCGTCCCGCCGGCAGCCGCCGCACCTTCTTGGGCCTCAGAGGCTTTGGCTACGATCCATCCCGGGGTACAGACTTTCACGGGCGGCGGACAGTGCACCGCCAACTTCGTATTCTTCAATGGCGGTAGTGTCTATATTGGCCAAGCTGCTCATTGCTCCGGTACCGGCTCTGCTACCGATACCGATGGGTGTACCAGCGGAACCCTCCCGCCGGGTACCCCGGTGAGGGTAGCCGGAGCTTCGAAGCCGGCAACGATGGTCTACAACTCATGGGCCACGATGCAACTGAACAAAGAATCTGATCCCAACGCCTGTGCATTCAATGACTTCGCCCTCTTGCGGCTGGATCCGGCCGATGCCGGCAAGGTCAATCCCACGGTCCCCCATTGGGGAGGTCCTGCCGGAATAAATACCGCCGGCACGGTCTCCGGCCAGACGGTTTACAGCTACGGGAACTCCTCACTGCGCTTTGGCTTGTCGCAATTGAGCCCCAAGAAGGGCACGAGCAATGGCGACACCGGCGGAGGCTGGAGTCACGTGGTGACAACCCTGACGCCGGGAATCCCGGGCGATTCGGGCAGCGCCTTCCTGGACGCCTCGGGCAAGGCGCTGGGCGTTCTCAGCACCTTACAGGTGGGGATTCCGGGTGGGGTAACCAACGGAGTAGGGGACATCAACAAGGAGTTGGACTACATGCGGGCCCATGAGCCGTCGCTTGCCGGCGTCCGACTGGCGCCCGGTACCCGCAGGTTCTCGCCGGGCAAGGTGCCATTAGGGATCTGACTAACCGTTGCCGGGCGGCGCCTGCTCGAGGCTCGGATTCGAGGGTCGCAGTTCGCTCATCGCCCTTGCCAGGTCCAACACGGCGCGGTTCTTCTCAAGATCTTCGAGCTTCACCGGTAGCGGCTGCCGCCAGTTGGGCCACTCGTCCACCGTCCCCGGCATATTCGGTCTTTTCTCCACTCCGATGGCGTCCTCCAGGGTAGCGAGCACCACCGCCGCCCTGGATCGGGCGAGAGCAAGGTGGGCCGATTGGGCGACGGTGCCCACCGGTGCATCCCCGCTTATGCCGGCCGCTGACCGCAGCGCTTCTGTTATCCCGAGCGTCTCCGGTTCGGAGGGGTTCATGCCCAACCGTCGTTGCGCATTTAGGTCGGACCCTGACCACAAGCCGGCGACGGTAGGAAGATCGTGAGTAGTTACGGCGGCCATGGCCAGCTCCGGAATTTGTGCAATTTCGGGCTCGAACAGCAGGATCCGGCAGGAAAGTACCGATCGCCGGGCCAATTCTGCGCGTACTTCCGGCTCTACCGTTCCCAGGTCCTCCCCGATGACGAACGATCCGGCTCGCACACTTTCGATTGCCAAAACGTCCAGCAACAGCTGAAACGGGTACCGAACGTAGGCGCCGTCGGCCGGCTCGCCGCCTTCGGGGATCCAGAACAAGCGGGAAAAGCCCATGACATGGTCGATGCGCAGAGCCGCCGAATGGGCGAAGCCGCTGTTCAGCATCCTGACCAGGCAATCCAGGCCGCTGCCGGCCAAGGATCCGGGGTGGAGCGGTGCAATACCCCAGTTCTGGCCGTTGGGGTTGAATGCGTCGGGCGGTGCGCCGACCGTAAAACCACGGGCGAATGCGCCGGGGAACATCCAGGTGTCGGCGCCGGCAGGGTCGACTCCGACCGGTAGGTCCTGGATCAGCCCGATGTTAGCGCCCGCCACGGCCAACTGTTGTTCGATCAGCCACTGCACCCACTTGTGATAGCGGATCCGGGGGGCGCGGGATTGCTTGAAGCTGGTTATTCCCCAGGCGTCCGGCCGCTGGATCGCCTCCGGCCAGCCGGTCCATCGGCCGAGCCGTTCTTCGGACAAAGCGCAGAAGGTTGCGAAATCGTCCAAGGCGGTGCCCTGACGCCGGCAATATTCGTCGAAGCGGTAATCATTGGCGAAGGCTCCATAGAGATGTTCCAGGGCCTGGCTCTTGACGCCCGCCACCAGATCCCGATCGATAAGCTCGAGATGGTTGAGGGATCGACCCTGAACGGCAAGGTCTGCTAGAAGCGGGTCTGCGGCTGCTAAATGGTCGATTCCCAGGTAGATCGGATTGCGAAAGCACCGGCTGCTCGGGGAGTAGGGGCTCGCCGGCACGGGCCGGCCGGGTGTCGGCGCTCCGAGAGGGTTGATCAGGATCATTCCGGCCCCCTTCTCCGAGGACCACGCGCCCAGGTCGCACAAATCGTTTAGATCCCCCACGCCCCAACTGGCTTCGGAGCGTACCGAGTAGAGTTGCGCTGCCCAACCCCAGGTGCGCAAGCCGGCGGGCAGATGGCAGGAGCCGGGGCTCACCACCAGCCGGCGGGGAACACGCTGCCCGCCGGCGAGCAGTGAGTGGTAGCCGATCGGGAAATTCCCAGGTAGGTGGGTGTTTGCATCCACGGTCTCGCCGGTCTCCAGGTGGATAATCCCGCCTTGGAAAGGAAGCTCTTCGCCGGGTCGCAGGGTTAGCGGAGTCCGCTCAAGGGCATCTTGGCGCTCCAAGACCTCGATGAGTTGCCGGATAGTTGCGGCGGGGGAGTGCCGGTAGGTGCCGCCTACATCATGATAGCCGAGCGCGATCCCGCAACTTTGTGCCTTTTCGGCCAGTTCCTTCACCGCACCACATTACTGGCTGGCTAGAGCTAGCCCTCGGTTTCCCGGCAGGGTCGGGTTTACAGCCAGCCCCGGTCAGGGGGCCAGCCCCGCAGGACCTCCGGTTGCAGACCCATCACCGGGCGGTGTCGCCGGTAAGCACCATGAGGTCCGCGCTCAGGTGTCAGCCGTCGCGTCCTGCGGCCCAGCGGTTGCAGCTGTGACCAGTTCCGGCTGCTGGCCGTCTTCTTTCGGAGGGGGCCCACCCGGTTCGTACCACACCCACCTTCCGTTTACTCGACCAAGGACGTAACGGTGGTAGGTCTTCAAGTAGTGGTGCCAGCGGCAAAGGCGGGCGAGATTGTTGAGCGACGTGGGGCCACGGCGGACAACCGGTTGAATATGATCCAACTCTAGGTCCTGTGTCTGGCAGCAGCCGGGAACCACGCATTCCGGGCCCCGGGCCATCACCGCGGTCCTAAGCCGCTCCGGAATCGTTCTTCCCAGGTGGGCGATTGATCGGACGTCCTGGCCCTCAGTTACTACGGCCTTCAGGAAGGCGTCGGCGGCGAAGGCCTCGGCTGCGGCTACGGGTATAGATCCCACTCCGGGGACCTCGCAAATTTCGCCGGGCATAACCCTGCCCCGCTTCAGCGCCTCGTAGTCGACCCGTACGTGCACCACGGCCTGTGGTCCGCAGCTCAGGGTACTGTCATTGTTGCTATTGGCACAGGAACTTTTCGCCATGGCCAGCAGAGCATCGGCTGCGTAGGCCGCCTCCGACTCCTTGTCCTTGCTGTACTTATTCCTCGTTGCAGCTTTCTGCTTGAACGGAGTCAGGGCAGCCCAAATCACCGCTCCAGATTCCGGAGTGAATCGACCCTCGAGTCGAAAGGCTCCTTCTAAGTCGATCCATTGTCTTAGCTGGCGACGGCGGTAAAGGTACTCGTGTCGCTCAGGCTCCGAGCGTGCGGCGGCACGTACCCGCTCACACCGGCGGCGTAGGCTGTCCAGGTTCTGCTGTTTAGCCAACTCCAACAACTCCGATTCGGCCTCCTGATCGAGCAACGAAGCAGCCGCAATCTCTTCGACCTGGCGTTCCGACAACTTTCCCTGGCGGAACGCCTCCTGGGTGGCGGGCAGGCGTGTCACAGCGGCGGCGGTGTTGAGCACCGCTACTGCCCGCCCGATGCTCGTTCCGGCTACCGAGGCCATCCAGTGGGCAGGGGAGCGCTCTCCGGTATCGAACCAGGCGTTAGACTCGGCCACCCGCAGGCCGCACATCGCCTTGCCGGCCGCCCCGAGGCGCTCAATTTTGGCGAAGCACTCGAACATTTGAACCGAAGCGTCACGGCCCAGCCGTCCAGGGTCCAACTGGCCCACGGCGAACTCCAAAAGCTCCAAGGCCTTCTTTATGCTAGCGAACATGTGTTCGATCGTACCGACCGGTTACGACAAAATCGCATGCCTTAAACAGGACAGAGCGGAATCGGCGGACCAGACAATGGATTCAGGAAAGAAGCAATTCCAGGTCCTGCCGGCTGATCTTGCGGATCAAGCTGTTGTCGGCGGTGATCACTTGGTGAAACTGGGAGAAGACAATTGCCTTGTGGCCCTCGGCGACCACTTCCTCCAGTTGCGGAACGAGCAAGTCGAGCTTTGCGCTGGCCTCTCCGGCGCGCGTGGCGTCGATCAGTCCCGGGTGGCAGGCGGTGTTACTAATGCGTGGATCTACTAGTTTTTTACGCCGCCCAGTTGCTCAGCGGGGTTCAGGGAGCAGTTTTTCTTGCGGAACAACCCCTTCATCTCCTTGTCGCACATCGGGCAGAACTCCGGCTCGTCTTGGTTGCCGTGGATCGTGATGTTGCAGTCCTGGCACTTGTACTCAGCCAATTGGACCTCCTTGGAATTTTGACTACTATGATCGCGCCGCCCGAATGTTATTTGCCCTTGAGGTGATCAAATCAGGGGCTCATGAGGCGACGAGCTTCTCCAGGTTGCTCCGCACCTGCGCCTCGGGCAGGTGCGAGGGGCTTTGAGCTACCACCGTCCCATCGGAGCCGATGAATACCCAAGCGCCCCGGAAAGTTACACCGAAGTGCCGCCAGAGCACCCCAGATTCGTCGACCGCGTGGATCATCGTCGACGGCCAGCCGAAGTCCTCAACTGCCTGCTCCATTGCCCCCGCCGAGTCCTGACCCGGGGAGGTCACGAACTGGATCTGTCCTTCGAACTCCCGCGCAAACTGCGCGACCATGGGCGCATCGGCCCGGCAAGGGCCTCACCAGGGGGCCCAGAAGAACATCGCCACGTCCTTCCCTGCCAGTTCACTGCCCACAACCTGGCCGCCGCCCAGCCGGGGAGCGGCGAATTCCAAGACGTTGTCCGCAGGCAGCGCAGACGGCGGGGAGCAGGCTGACGCGAGTGCCAGCGCAGTAGTGGCAAAAAGTGCCCTGACCGGGGTGCCGGGCGATGGTAGCCACTTCACGTTTGGGCGGGGCAGCCTTAGCGCCATGATCTCCAATATACGCCGGCCGATCAAGATTGGTTCGCCGGTTCGAAGGGCGGTGAAAAGACAAGAGGCACCGGGGTTTCCGGCGCCTCTTGTCAACTATCGATGCTGGCGAGCCTTTGCTCTCAAGCTCAGAAACTGCTAGGCGAGGGTGACGCTCTCGCAGGTCTGCTTGGTGTCCTTGACGCCCACCAGGTTTACGGTGGCGGCTATTCCGCACACGGTTGCGGCACCGGCGTCGAACAGGCCGCCGCCGCTCCGCATTGTGGCAGGCAGGCTCTCGGTATTGCCGGTGCACAGCAGCGATCCGGTGGTCCGGGCAAAAGCATCGGCCTGGGTCAGCGTGACTTCGAGCAAGAGGATGTCGCCGGCGTCACACGCCGCCTGAACGGTTACCTGGGCAAACCGGCCGGAGTCGAACCTGGTGCCGTTGTCGCCGAAGGTGTGAGTCTTAACTGCCGCGGTGGCGATGGTGGGCACCGTTATGGCCGTAACCGCCAGCGCCAGCACCAAAGCCCCGAAGTATCGTTTCATCTTATCCCCGCTCCTTTCAAAATTCCCCCGTTCGTTCGCTCATTCTAGTCTGAAAGAGGGCCCGATTAAAGCCCTGAGTGAAACCTTGTCCACTCTGAGCGTTATTCTTTCGTCCTCAAGCTGGCGCCGCCAGCTTCAATAGGGTGAGACTATGGCAAAGCAGGGGCGCAAGAAAGGCAGTTCGGAACTCCGGCCGGCCGAGCGCGCCCGGCGGGCCAAGCAACGCTCGGCTGGGCTCCCCGCTACCGGGCCCCAAGTGTTCTCGATTGATGTTCCCGGCCCGGCTGCACCCGCCCGGCAAGAGGAGGCGCTTCACGTGGACTCCCGGGACTGGAGGGAGGCCCGGATCCAGGGGCGGGAGGCGGAGATTGTCGAGGCCGCCTCTGCGGGCGACACCGCTAGGGCCAGGGCGATCCTGGAGCAGGTGCGGGCTAACGCCGGAGGATGCGATTATGCAGCAGGCATCCGGGGGAAGGCGAAGGGTTTGTGCTCTCCACCACTTCAGGCCGGGTGCAGCGACGCTGGGGGCACCGGGAGTGCTTGGCTGAGACCGCCGACCAATGGCTGGCGAGCGGGCAGGCGCCTCAGTGGACCTTGGGTACCAGCATCTTCAGCAACCCCGATGGGGGGTCGACCCGGCACACCGGGCCGGCCGGCTGACTCGAGGCCGACGTTGCCCGGCTGGTATTGCGGCCCTGAGAGGGCCGTGCATGACCAGCTGGGTGGGCACGACTGGGATCGAACCAGTGGCCTCTGCCGTGTGAAAGCGTATAGGCAGCTAGGCGTGGCTAGGCACGGCCGGAAATGTGCCTAGAGTCGCCCCATTCATGGCGTCATTTGTCGTTGTTTTCCGTTGTTTCTTGGTGAGTGACGGACCAAATACGGACCAAATCCAGTAGGGATCATCTGTGTATAGAGAAGTCAGGTCAGACAAGATTCTATGGATTCCGCCACGGCGACCCTAATGGCGACCCTGCTACTCCTCCTCCGGTGACCCTGGCTTGCTGGATTCAGGGAAAAGTACTCGGGTGCGGAGCCAGTCGAGTAGTGTCCACAGAAGTGGTGTACGACGGAAGGCTTGATCAGCCAGATCCCCTGAAATGAAGGACCACCGTGACATCCTCCAAATCCCTTTAAGAAGAAAGAGGAGCCAACGGTGGTCATGACAACGATGGAGGTTTCGGGCTGGCTGCGCAAGCAGCTGGAGCAAGCTGACGCGGATTTGTTGCGTCAGATGCTGCTTACGTTCGTGGAGACGCT